>NZ_WQRE01000019.1:264-26564 GCF_009758445.1 Klebsiella sp. 10-1 | reverse complement strand
CTGGCACCATCGAACTGCCGGAAGGCGTAGAGATGGTAATGCCGGGCGACAACATCAAAATGGTTGTTACCCTGATCCACCCGATCGCGATGGACGACGGTCTGCGTTTCGCAATCCGTGAAGGCGGCCGTACTGTAGGTGCGGGCGTTGTTGCTAAAGTTCTGAGCTAATTCTTTAGTTCTGAATTAAAAAGGGCGCTTCGGCGCCCTTTTTGCTGCCTGTCATTTAGACCCGATAGGCCCGAGAGTGAGCAATATAAAAGTGCGTTATCAGATCTATTATATAGACAGCCTATTGTAATCATAACTATTCTCATTTACACTTTGAGCATAAATTGAACGGGAGTGAATATGTACGTTTGTTTGTGTAATGGTGTAAACGATAAAAAAATTCGTCAGGCCGTGCGTCAATTTCACCCTCAATCTTTTCAGCAGTTACGTAAGTTTATTCCCGTTGGAAATCAATGCGGTAAATGTGTCCGCGCCGCCCGCGAGATCATGGAAGATGAATTAACTCGCATGCCGGAATATAAAGAGATCGCCTGAGACCTCCGGCTTTTCTTTGACATCTATATAGTGCGAACTACGCTTCAATGAGTGGAAGCGGAGGGACTATATAATGAAAGGTGATGTCAAAGTCATAAGTTATCTCAATAAATTATTGGGAAATGAGCTTGTCGCAATAAATCAGTACTTTCTCCATGCCAGGATGTTCAAGAACTGGGGCCTGATGCGCCTCAACGACGTCGAATACCATGAATCCATTGATGAAATGAAACACGCCGATAAATATATCGAGCGTATTTTGTTTCTTGAAGGATTGCCCAATCTGCAGGATCTCGGCAAGCTGGGTATCGGTGAAGATGTCGAGGAGATGCTGCAATCCGATTTAAGGCTGGAGCTGGAAGGCGCCAAAGATTTGAGAGAGGCAATCGCCTATGCCGACAGCGTCCATGATTATGTCAGCCGCGATATGCTGATTGAAATCCTTGCCGATGAGGAAGGCCATATTGACTGGCTGGAAACCGAGCTGGACCTTATCGGTAAAATTGGCCTGCAGAATTATCTCCAGTCACAGATTAAAGTTGCTGACTGACAACGTTTGCCATCCACAGTAAAAACCCGCTGCAGCCAAAAAAGGGCCAAACGGCAGCGGGTTGTTCAGGACCTCCCGGCGATTCCAGATAACGATGCGCAGTAGCAGCGTGGCGCAGGCGATTAGCGTCGCCATGAACACCAGCTGCGGCAGCGACTGCCAGCCGTGCCAGGCACCAAGAGCCGCAAGAAATTTCACATCGCCATAGCCTAACCCCTCATACCCGCGAATCCCTCTGTAAAGCCAGTAGGCTAAAGCAAAAGCCAGATACCCCGCGATAGCACCCCAGACGGCATTTTCCAGACCGATCGGCATTCGACAAAGATAAAAAAGCAGGCCAACCCAGAGTAGGGGACAGGTTAAACGGTCGGGAAGCAGCCCATGTCGCAGGTCATGCCAGCAGAGCGCCAGAGAAAACCCGCAGTAGAAAAGCAGGAAGGGGAGAGTCATGTACATGGGATACCCCGACAGATGAGTCGTATGCGCCGATTTTGACCCGGCGAGGAGCGAGCGGCAAAGAACGATAGCTGGTTTTGCGCGCGGCAATCCGCTTAATTTGCTATTTTTCAGCCGGCAACACCGCTCTTCCCGGCAGCCTCGCAAATATAAATGACGATTTTCTACGCAGCCCTTGTGTTGGGTCCGAATTTGCGTATAATGCGCGGGCCTGTCAAAATTGGCAGGCCGGTTCGATATGAACCCTGATAGAGCTTTTAGCTATCAAACAATGTTCCCAATCGGGGAACTATGTAAGAACGGTTACACTCTCCCATCAATCGTAATGGGTATGAGGAGTAATCATTTCGTCTATAAATAATTGGAGCTCTGGTCTCATGCAGAACCAAAGAATCCGTATCCGTCTTAAAGCGTTTGATCATCGTCTGATCGATCAATCAACCGCGGAAATCGTCGAGACTGCTAAGCGCACTGGTGCGCAGGTCCGTGGTCCGATCCCGCTGCCGACCCGCAAAGAGCGCTTTACCGTTCTGATCTCTCCGCACGTCAACAAAGATGCGCGCGATCAGTACGAGATCCGCACTCACAAGCGTCTGGTTGACATCGTTGAGCCAACTGAGAAAACCGTTGATGCTCTGATGCGTCTGGATCTGGCTGCCGGTGTAGACGTGCAGATCAGCCTGGGTTAATCAGGTCATCGAGCGATTGAGAGGTTGAAACAATGATTGGTTTAGTCGGTAAAAAAGTGGGTATGACCCGCATCTTCACTGAAGATGGCGTATCTATCCCAGTAACCGTAATCGAAGTTGAAGCAAACCGTGTTGCACAGGTTAAAGACCTGGCTAACGATGGTTACCGCGCAATCCAGGTTACCACCGGTGCTAAAAAAGCTAACCGTGTAACCAAGCCGGAAGCTGGTCACTTCGCTAAAGCTGGCGTTGAAGCTGGCCGCGGCCTGTGGGAATTCCGTCTTGCCGACGGTGAAGAATTCACCGTAGGTCAGAGCATTAGCGTTGAACTGTTTGCTGACGTTAAAAAAGTTGACGTAACCGGTACCTCTAAAGGTAAAGGTTTTGCTGGTACCGTTAAGCGCTGGAACTTCCGTACCCAGGACGCTACTCACGGTAACTCCTTGTCTCACCGCGTTCCGGGTTCTATCGGTCAGAACCAGACTCCGGGCAAAGTGTTCAAAGGCAAGAAAATGGCAGGTCAGCTGGGTAACGAACGTGTCACCGTTCAGAGCCTGGACGTAGTACGTGTTGACGCTGAGCGCAACCTGCTGCTGGTTAAAGGTGCGGTCCCGGGTGCTACCGGTAGCGACCTGATCGTTAAACCAGCTGTGAAGGCGTGAGGAGATAGCAATGGAATTAGTATTGAAAGACGCGCAGAGCGCGCTGACTGTTTCCGAAACTACCTTCGGTCGTGATTTCAACGAAGCGCTGGTACACCAGGTTGTTGTTGCTTATGCAGCTGGTGCTCGTCAGGGTACTCGTGCTCAGAAGACTCGTGCTGAAGTAACTGGTTCAGGCAAAAAGCCGTGGCGCCAGAAAGGTACCGGCCGTGCGCGTTCAGGTTCTATCAAGAGCCCGATCTGGCGTTCCGGTGGCGTAACCTTCGCTGCTCGCCCGCAGGACCACAGTCAAAAAGTTAACAAAAAGATGTACCGCGGCGCGCTGAAAAGCATTCTGTCCGAACTGGTACGTCAGGATCGTCTGATCGTTGTCGAGACGTTCTCTGTAGAAGCGCCTAAAACTAAGCTGCTGGCACAGAAACTGAAAGACATGGCTCTGGAAGATGTGCTGATCATCACCGGTGAGCTGGACGAGAACCTGTTCCTTGCTGCGCGCAACCTGCACAAGGTTGACGTACGCGATGCAACTGGTATCGACCCGGTTAGCCTGATCGCCTTCGACAAAGTCGTAATGACTGCTGATGCTGTTAAGCAAGTTGAGGAGATGCTGGCATGATTCGTGAAGAACGTCTGCTGAAGGTGCTGCGTGCACCGCACGTTTCTGAAAAAGCGTCTGCTGCGATGGAAAAAACAAATACCATCGTTCTCAAAGTTGCTAAAGACGCGACTAAAGCAGAAATCAAAGCTGCTGTGCAGAAACTGTTTGAAGTCGAAGTCGAAGTCGTTAACACCCTGGTAGTTAAAGGGAAAGTTAAACGTCACGGACAGCGTATCGGTCGTCGTAGCGACTGGAAAAAAGCTTACGTCACCCTGAAGGAAGGCCAGAATCTGGACTTCGTTGGCGGCGCTGAGTAAGTCGGAGGAGTAATACAATGGCAGTTGTTAAATGTAAACCGACATCTCCGGGTCGTCGCCACGTTGTTAAAGTGGTTAACCCTGAGCTGCACAAGGGCAAACCTTTTGCTCCGTTGCTGGAAAAAAACAGCAAATCCGGTGGTCGTAACAACAATGGCCGTATCACCACCCGTCATATCGGTGGTGGCCACAAGCAGGCTTACCGTATTGTTGACTTCAAACGCAACAAAGATGGTATCCCGGCAGTTGTTGAGCGTCTTGAGTACGATCCGAACCGTTCCGCGAACATCGCGCTGGTTCTGTACAAAGATGGCGAGCGCCGTTACATCCTGGCCCCTAAAGGCCTGAAAGCTGGCGACCAGATTCAGTCTGGCGTTGATGCTGCAATCAAAGCAGGCAACACCCTGCCGATGCGCAATATCCCGGTTGGTTCTACCGTTCATAACGTAGAAATGAAACCAGGTAAAGGCGGTCAGCTGGCACGTTCCGCTGGTACTTACGTTCAGATCGTTGCTCGTGATGGTGCTTATGTCACACTGCGTCTGCGTTCTGGTGAAATGCGTAAAGTCGAAGCAGACTGCCGCGCTACTCTGGGCGAAGTTGGCAATGCTGAGCATATGCTGCGCGTTCTGGGTAAAGCAGGTGCTGCACGCTGGCGTGGTATTCGTCCTACCGTTCGCGGTACTGCGATGAACCCAGTCGACCACCCACATGGTGGTGGTGAAGGTCGTAACTTTGGTAAGCACCCGGTTTCCCCGTGGGGCCTGCAGACCAAAGGTAAGAAGACCCGCAGCAACAAGCGTACTGATAAATTCATCGTACGTCGCCGTAGCAAATAATTTTAGAGGATAAGCCATGCCACGTTCTCTCAAGAAAGGTCCTTTTATTGACCTGCACTTGCTGAAGAAGGTAGAGAAAGCGGTGGAAAGCGGAGACAAGAAGCCCCTGCGCACTTGGTCCCGTCGTTCAACGATCTTTCCTAACATGATCGGTTTGACCATCGCTGTCCATAATGGTCGTCAGCACGTTCCAGTTTTTGTTTCCGACGAAATGGTTGGTCACAAACTGGGTGAATTCGCACCGACTCGTACTTATCGCGGCCATGCTGCTGATAAAAAAGCGAAGAAGAAATAAGGTAGGAGGAAGAGATGGAAACTTTAGCTCAACATCGCCATGCTCGTTCTTCTGCTCAGAAGGTTCGCCTCGTAGCTGACCTGATTCGCGGTAAGAAAGTGTCGCAGGCCCTGGATATTCTGACCTACACCAACAAGAAAGCTGCTGTACTGGTCAAGAAGGTACTGGAATCTGCCATTGCTAACGCTGAACACAACGATGGCGCTGACATTGACGATCTGAAAGTTGCGAAAATTTTCGTAGACGAAGGCCCGAGCATGAAGCGCATTATGCCGCGTGCGAAAGGTCGTGCAGATCGCATCCTGAAGCGCACCAGCCACATCACTGTGGTTGTGTCCGATCGCTGAGACTCTGGAGACTAGCAATGGGTCAGAAAGTACATCCTAATGGTATTCGCCTGGGTATTGTCAAACCATGGAACTCTACCTGGTTCGCGAACACCAAAGAATTCGCTGACAACCTGGACAGCGATTTTAAAGTACGTCAGTTCCTGACTAAGGAACTGTCTAAAGCGTCCGTATCTCGTATCGTTATCGAGCGTCCGGCTAAGAGCATTCGTGTGACTATTCACACTGCTCGCCCGGGCATCGTCATCGGTAAGAAAGGCGAAGACGTAGAAAAACTGCGCAAGGTCGTAGCGGATATCGCTGGCGTTCCTGCACAGATCAATATCGCCGAAGTTCGTAAGCCAGAACTGGACGCTAAATTGGTTGCTGACAGCATCACTTCTCAGCTGGAACGTCGCGTTATGTTCCGTCGTGCTATGAAGCGTGCTGTACAGAACGCAATGCGTCTGGGCGCTAAAGGTATCAAAGTTGAAGTTAGCGGCCGTCTGGGCGGCGCGGAAATCGCACGTACCGAATGGTACCGTGAAGGTCGCGTACCGCTGCACACTCTGCGTGCTGACATCGACTACAACACCTCTGAAGCGCACACCACTTACGGTGTAATCGGCGTTAAGGTATGGATCTTCAAAGGCGAGATCCTGGGTGGTATGGCTGCTGTTGAACAACCGGAACCGGCTGCTCAACCTAAAAAGCAGCAGCGTAAAGGCCGTAAATAAGGAGCGTCGCTGATGTTACAACCAAAGCGTACAAAATTCCGTAAAGTGCACAAAGGCCGCAACCGTGGTCTGGCGCAGGGTACGGATGTTAGCTTCGGCACTTTCGGTCTGAAAGCTGTTGGCCGTGGTCGTCTGACTGCACGTCAGATCGAAGCAGCACGTCGTGCTATGACCCGTGCAGTTAAGCGTCAAGGTAAAATCTGGATCCGTGTTTTCCCGGACAAACCGATTACCGAGAAGCCGCTGGAAGTTCGTATGGGTAAAGGTAAAGGTAACGTGGAGTACTGGGTTGCCTTGATTCAGCCGGGTAAAGTCCTTTATGAAATGGACGGCGTACCGGAAGAGCTGGCCCGTGAAGCATTCGGCCTGGCAGCAGCGAAACTGCCGATCAAAACCACCTTTGTAACTAAGACGGTGATGTAATGAAAGCAAAAGAGCTGCGTGAAAAAAGCGTTGAAGAGCTGAACGCTGAGCTGCTGAACCTGCTGCGTGAGCAGTTCAACCTGCGTATGCAGGCTGCAAGTGGCCAGCTGCAACAGACTCATCTGCTGAAGCAAGTGCGTCGTGATGTTGCACGCGTTAAGACTTTACTGACTCAGAAGGCGGGTGCGTAATGACCGATAAAATCCGTACTCTGCAAGGTCGCGTAGTTAGCAACAAAATGGAGAAATCCATCGTTGTTGCTATCGAACGTGTGGTGAAACACCCGGTATACGGTAAGTTCATCAAGCGTACGACCAAACTGCACGTACATGACGAGAACAACGAATGCGGTATCGGTGACGTGGTCGAAATCCACGAATGCCGTCCGCTGTCCAAGACTAAGTCCTGGACGCTGGTTCGCGTCGTAGAGAAAGCAGTTCTTTAATAGAGCTGTATTCTCAACGAATAAACGGCTCAGCGATGAGCCGTTTATTTTTTCTACCCATATCCGATTTCCGGTGTTATAATGCCGCGCCCTCGATATGGGGATATTTAACGGCCCGATTTTGGGTCTCAGTAGTAGTTGACATTAGCGGAGCACTAAAATGATCCAAGAACAGACTATGCTGAACGTCGCCGACAACTCCGGTGCACGTCGCGTAATGTGTATCAAGGTTCTGGGTGGCTCGCACCGTCGCTACGCAGGCGTAGGCGACATCATCAAGATCACCATCAAGGAAGCAATTCCGCGTGGTAAGGTCAAAAAAGGTGATGTGCTGAAGGCGGTAGTGGTGCGCACCAAGAAGGGTGTTCGTCGCCCGGACGGTTCTGTCATTCGCTTCGATGGTAATGCATGCGTTATTCTCAACAATAACAGCGAGCAGCCCATCGGTACGCGTATTTTTGGGCCGGTAACTCGTGAGCTTCGTACCGAGAAGTTCATGAAAATTATCTCTCTGGCACCAGAAGTACTCTAAGGAGCGAATCATGGCAGCGAAAATCCGTCGTGATGACGAAGTTATCGTGTTAACCGGTAAAGATAAAGGTAAACGCGGTAAAGTTAAGAATGTCTTGTCTTCCGGCAAGCTCATTGTTGAAGGTATCAACCTGGTTAAGAAACATCAGAAGCCGGTTCCGGCCCTGAACCAACCAGGTGGCATCGTTGAAAAAGAAGCAGCAATTCAGGTTTCTAACGTTGCACTCTTCAATGCGGCAACCGGCAAGGCTGACCGTGTAGGCTTTAGATTCGAAGACGGCAAAAAAGTCCGTTTCTTCAAGTCTAACAGCGAAACTATCAAGTAATTTGGAGTAGTACGATGGCGAAACTGCATGATTACTACAAAGACGAAGTAGTTGGTAAACTCATGACTGAGTTTAACTACAATTCTGTCATGCAAGTCCCTCGGGTCGAGAAGATCACCCTGAACATGGGTGTTGGTGAAGCGATCGCTGACAAGAAACTGCTGGATAACGCAGCAGCGGATCTGACAGCAATCTCCGGTCAAAAGCCGTTGATCACCAAAGCACGCAAATCAGTTGCAGGCTTCAAAATCCGTCAGGGCTATCCGATCGGCTGTAAAGTAACCCTGCGTGGCGAACGCATGTGGGAGTTCTTTGAGCGCCTGATCACTATTGCTGTACCGCGTATCCGTGACTTCCGTGGCCTGTCCGCTAAGTCATTCGATGGTCGTGGTAACTACAGCATGGGTGTCCGTGAGCAGATCATCTTCCCAGAAATCGACTACGATAAAGTCGACCGCGTTCGTGGTTTGGATATTACCATTACCACTACTGCGAAATCTGATGAAGAAGGCCGCGCTCTTCTGGCTGCCTTTGACTTCCCGTTCCGCAAGTAAGGTAGGGTTACTTAATGGCTAAGCAATCAATGAAAGCACGCGAAGTAAAGCGCGTGGCTTTAGCTGATAAATTCTTCGCTAAACGCGCTGAACTGAAAGCTATCATCTCTGATGTGAACGCAACCGACGAAGATCGTTGGAATGCTGTTCTCAAGCTGCAGACTCTGCCGCGTGATTCCAGCCCGTCTCGTCAGCGTAATCGCTGCCGTCAAACAGGTCGTCCGCATGGTTTCCTGCGGAAGTTCGGGTTGAGCCGTATTAAGGTCCGTGAAGCCGCTATGCGCGGTGAAATCCCGGGTCTGAAAAAGGCTAGCTGGTAATTGTCACCAATTGAATCACGGGAGTAAAGACAGATGAGCATGCAAGATCCGATCGCGGATATGCTGACCCGTATCCGTAACGGTCAGGCCGCGAATAAAGCTGCGGTCACCATGCCTTCCTCCAAGCTGAAAGTGGCAATTGCCAACGTGCTGAAGGAAGAAGGCTTTATTGAAGATTTTAAAGTTGAAGGCGACATCAAGCCGGAACTGGAACTTACTCTTAAGTATTTCCAGGGTAAAGCTGTTGTAGAAAGCATTCAGCGTGTCAGCCGCCCAGGTCTGCGCATCTATAAACGTAAAGATGAGCTGCCGAAAGTTATGGCGGGTCTGGGTATCGCAGTTATTTCTACCTCTAAAGGTGTTATGACTGATCGTGCAGCGCGCCAAGCTGGTCTTGGTGGCGAAATTATCTGCTACGTAGCCTAATCGGAGGAAAAAATGTCTCGTGTTGCTAAAGCACCGGTCGTTGTTCCTGCCGGCGTTGATGTAAAAATCAACGGTCAGGTTATTACGATCAAAGGTAAGAATGGCGAGCTGACTCGTACTCTCAACGATGCTGTTGAAGTTAAACATGCAGATAATGCACTGACTTTCGGTCCGCGTGATGGTTTCGCAGACGGTTGGGCTCAGGCTGGTACCGCGCGTGCCCTGCTTAACTCAGTAGTTATCGGTGTTACCGAAGGCTTCACTAAAAAGCTTCAGCTGGTTGGTGTAGGCTATCGTGCAGCGGTTAAAGGGGATGTAGTAAACCTGGCTTTAGGTTTCTCTCATCCTGTTGAACATAAGCTGCCGGCGGGTATCACTGCAGAATGTCCGACTCAAACTGAAATCGTGCTGAAAGGCGCTGATAAGCAGGTAATCGGCCAGGTTGCAGCAGATCTGCGCGCCTACCGTCGTCCTGAGCCTTATAAAGGCAAGGGTGTTCGTTACGCCGACGAAGTCGTGCGTACCAAAGAGGCTAAGAAGAAGTAAGGTAACACTATGGATAAGAAATCTGCTCGTATCCGTCGTGCGACCCGCGCACGCCGCAAGCTCCAGGAGCTGGGTGCAACTCGCCTGGTGGTACATCGTACCCCGCGTCATATTTACGCACAGGTAATTGCACCGAACGGTTCTGAAGTTCTGGTAGCTGCTTCTACTGTAGAAAAAGCTATCGCTGAACAACTGAAGTACACCGGTAACAAAGACGCGGCTGCAGCTGTGGGTAAAGCTGTTGCTGAACGCGCTCTGGAAAAAGGCATCAAAGATGTTTCCTTTGACCGTTCCGGGTTCCAATATCATGGTCGTGTCCAGGCACTGGCAGATGCTGCCCGTGAAGCTGGCCTTCAGTTCTAAGGTAGAGGTGTAAGATGGCTCACATCGAAAAACAAGCTGGCGAACTGCAGGAAAAGCTGATCGCGGTTAACCGCGTATCTAAAACCGTTAAAGGTGGTCGTATTTTCTCCTTCACAGCTCTGACTGTAGTTGGTGACGGTAACGGTCGCGTAGGTTTTGGTTACGGTAAAGCGCGTGAAGTTCCAGCAGCGATCCAGAAAGCGATGGAAAAAGCCCGTCGCAATATGATTAACGTCGCGCTGAACCACGGCACCCTGCAGCACCCGGTTAAAGGTGTTCACACGGGTTCTCGTGTATTCATGCAGCCAGCTTCCGAAGGTACCGGTATCATCGCCGGTGGTGCAATGCGCGCCGTTCTGGAAGTTGCTGGAGTTCATAACGTTCTGGCCAAAGCATATGGTTCCACCAACCCGATTAACGTGGTTCGTGCAACTATTGATGGCCTGGAAAATATGAATTCTCCAGAAATGGTCGCTGCCAAGCGTGGTAAATCCGTTGAAGAAATTCTGGGGAAATAAACCATGGCAAAGACTATTAAAATTACTCAAACCCGCAGTGCAATCGGTCGTCTGCCGAAACACAAGGCAACGCTGCTTGGCCTGGGTCTGCGTCGTATTGGTCACACCGTAGAACGCGAGGATACTCCTGCTGTTCGTGGTATGGTCAACGCGGTTTCCTTTATGGTTAAAGTTGAGGAGTAAGAGATGCGTTTAAATACTCTGTCTCCGGCCGAAGGCTCTAAAAAGGCGGGTAAGCGCCTGGGTCGTGGTATCGGTTCTGGCCTCGGTAAAACCGGTGGTCGTGGTCACAAAGGTCAGAACTCTCGTTCTGGCGGTGGCGTACGTCGCGGTTTCGAGGGCGGTCAGATGCCTCTGTACCGTCGTCTGCCGAAATTCGGCTTCACTTCTCGTAAAGCAATGATCACTGCAGAGATTCGTCTCTCCGATCTGGCTCACGTAGAAGGCGATGTAGTCGACCTGAACACGCTGAAAGCAGCAAACATTATCGGTATTCAGATTGAGTTCGCGAAAGTGATTCTTTCTGGCGAGGTAGCTCGTCCGGTAACTGTTCGTGGCCTGCGTGTGACTAAAGGTGCTCGTGCTGCTATCGAAGCTGCTGGCGGTAAAATTGAGGAATAAGTAGCAGATGGCTAAGCAACCGGGATTAGATTTTCAAAGTGCCAAAGGTGGACTTGGCGAACTGAAACGCAGACTTTTGTTTGTTATCGGTGCGCTGATCGTATTCCGTATTGGTTCTTTTATTCCGATCCCTGGTATTGATGCCGCTGTACTTGCCAAACTGCTTGAGCAACAGCGAGGCACTATCATTGAAATGTTTAACATGTTCTCTGGTGGTGCTCTCAGCCGTGCTTCTATCTTTGCCTTGGGCATCATGCCGTATATTTCGGCATCGATTATTGTCCAGCTGCTGACGGTTGTTTATCAGCCGTTAGCAGAAATGAAGAAAGAAGGGGAGTCTGGTCGTCGTAAGATCAGCCAGTACACCCGCTACGGTACTCTGGTGCTGGCGATATTCCAGTCGATCGGTATTGCTACCGGTCTGCCGAATATGCCTGGTATGCAGGGCCTGGTGATGAATCCGGGCTTTGCATTCTATTTCACCGCTGTTGTAAGTCTGGTCACAGGAACGATGTTCCTGATGTGGCTCGGCGAACAGATTACTGAACGTGGTATCGGTAACGGTATCTCGATCATTATCTTCGCTGGTATCGTTGCGGGTCTCCCGCCGGCCATCGCCCATACTATCGAGCAAGCGCGTCAAGGCGACCTGCACTTCCTCCTGTTGCTATTGGTTGCAGTATTAGTGTTTGCCGTGACCTTCTTTGTTGTATTCGTTGAACGTGGTCAACGCCGCATTGTGGTGAACTACGCGAAGCGTCAACAGGGTCGTCGCGTCTATGCTGCACAGAGCACACATTTGCCGCTGAAAGTGAATATGGCGGGTGTAATCCCTGCAATCTTCGCTTCCAGTATTATTCTGTTCCCTGCGACCATCGCGTCATGGTTCGGGGGCGGAACCGGTTGGAACTGGCTGACAACAATTTCGCTGTATTTGCAGCCTGGGCAACCGCTTTATGTGTTACTCTATGCGTCTGCAATCATATTCTTCTGTTTCTTCTACACGGCTTTGGTTTTCAACCCGCGTGAAACAGCAGATAACCTGAAGAAGTCCGGTGCATTTGTACCAGGAATTCGTCCGGGAGAGCAAACGGCGAAGTATATCGATAAAGTAATGACTCGTCTGACTCTGGTTGGTGCGCTGTATATTACCTTTATCTGCCTGATCCCGGAGTTCATGCGTGATGCAATGAAGGTGCCGTTCTACTTCGGTGGAACCTCGCTGCTAATTGTTGTCGTCGTGATTATGGACTTTATGGCTCAAGTGCAAACTCTGATGATGTCAAGTCAGTACGAGTCTGCATTGAAGAAGGCGAACCTGAAAGGCTACGGCCGATAACTGGTCGCCTGAGAAGTTACGGAGAGTAAAAATGAAAGTTCGTGCTTCCGTCAAGAAATTATGCCGTAACTGCAAAATCGTTAAGCGTGATGGTGTCATCCGTGTGATTTGCAGTGCCGAGCCAAAGCATAAACAGCGCCAAGGCTGATTTTTTCGCATATTTTTCTTGCAAAGTTGGATTGAGCTGGCTAGATTAGCCAGCCAATCTTTTGTATGTCTGTGCGTTTCCATTTGAGTATCCTGAAAACGGGCTTTTCAGCATGGTGCGTACATATTAAATAGTAGGAGTGCATAGTGGCCCGTATAGCAGGCATTAACATTCCTGATCACAAACATACCGTAATCGCATTAACTGCTATTTTCGGTATCGGCAAGACCCGTTCTAAAGCCATCTGTGCTGACACGGGTATCGCTGAAAATGTTAAGATCAGTGAGCTGTCTGAGGAACAAATTGAATCCCTGCGTGAAGCAGTAGGTAAATTTGTCGTTGAAGGTGATCTGCGCCGTGAAATCACCCTGAGCATCAAGCGTCTGATGGACCTTGGTTGCTATCGTGGTTTACGCCATCGTCGTGGTCTTCCGGTTCGCGGTCAGCGTACTAAGACCAACGCACGTACCCGTAAGGGTCCGCGTAAACCGATCAAGAAATAATCGGGGTGATTGAATAATGGCAAAGGCACCAGTTCGTGCACGTAAACGTGTAAGAAAACAAGTCTCTGATGGCGTGGCTCATGTCCATGCGTCTTTTAACAACACCATCGTTACCATTACCGATCGTCAGGGTAACGCGCTGGGTTGGGCAACAGCCGGTGGTTCCGGTTTCCGTGGTTCTCGTAAATCAACTCCGTTTGCAGCTCAGGTTGCAGCAGAGCGTTGCGCTGAAGCCGTAAAAGAATACGGCATCAAGAATCTGGAAGTTATGGTCAAAGGTCCGGGTCCGGGTCGCGAATCTACTATTCGTGCTCTGAACGCCGCTGGTTTCCGCATCACTAATATTACTGATGTGACTCCGATCCCTCATAACGGTTGTCGTCCGCCGAAAAAACGTCGCGTATAACGCGCTCGTTTCTAGGATTGTTGGAGAAAGAAAATGGCAAGATATTTGGGTCCTAAGCTCAAGCTGAGCCGTCGTGAGGGCACAGACCTGTTCCTTAAGTCTGGCGTTCGCGCGATCGATACCAAGTGTAAAATTGAACAAGCTCCTGGCCAGCACGGTGCGCGTAAACCGCGTCTGTCTGACTATGGTGTGCAGTTGCGTGAAAAGCAAAAAGTTCGCCGTATGTACGGTGTGCTGGAGCGTCAGTTCCGTAACTACTATAAAGAAGCAGCACGTCTGAAAGGCAACACCGGTGAAAACCTGTTGGCTCTGCTGGAAGGTCGTCTGGACAACGTTGTATACCGTATGGGCTTCGGCGCTACTCGTGCTGAATCACGTCAGCTGGTTAGCCATAAAGCTATCATGGTAAACGGTCGTGTTGTTAACATCGCTTCTTATCAGGTTAAAGCGAATGACGTCGTCAGCATTCGTGAGAAAGCGAAAAAGCAATCTCGCGTGAAAGCCGCTCTGGAGCTGGCTGAGCAGCGTGAAAAGCCAACCTGGCTGGAAGTTGATGCTGGCAAGATGGAAGGTACGTTCAAGCGTCAGCCGGAACGTTCTGATCTGTCTGCGGACATTAACGAACACCTGATCGTCGAGCTTTACTCCAAGTAAAGCTTAGTACCAAAGAGAGGACACAATGCAGGGTTCTGTGACAGAGTTTCTAAAACCGCGCCTGGTCGATATCGAGCAAGTGAGTTCGACGCACGCCAAGGTGACCCTTGAGCCTTTAGAGCGTGGCTTTGGCCATACTCTGGGTAACGCACTGCGCCGTATTCTGCTCTCATCGATGCCGGGTTGCGCGGTGACCGAGGTTGAGATTGATGGTGTACTGCACGAGTACAGCACCAAAGAAGGCGTTCAGGAAGATATCCTTGAAATCCTGCTCAACCTGAAAGGGCTTGCGGTGAGAGTTCAAGGTAAAGATGAAGTTATCCTTACTTTGAATAAATCTGGCATTGGCCCTGTGACCGCAGCCGACATCACCCATGATGGTGATGTCGAAATCGTCAAGCCGCAACATGTGATCTGCCACCTGACCGATGAGAACGCTGCTATTAGCATGCGTATCAAAGTTCAGCGCGGTCGTGGTTATGTGCCGGCTTCTGCCCGAATTCATTCGGAAGAAGATGAGCGCCCAATCGGCCGTCTGCTGGTCGACGCATGCTACAGCCCCGTAGAGCGTATTGCCTACAATGTTGAAGCAGCGCGTGTAGAACAGCGTACCGACCTGGACAAGCTGGTCATCGAAATGGAAACCAACGGCACAATCGATCCTGAAGAGGCGATTCGTCGTGCGGCAACCATCCTGGCAGAACAACTTGAAGCTTTCGTTGACTTACGTGATGTACGTCAGCCGGAAGTGAAAGAAGAGAAACCAGAATTCGATCCGATCCTGCTGCGCCCTGTTGACGATCTCGAATTGACTGTCCGCTCTGCTAACTGCCTGAAGGCAGAAGCTATCCACTATATCGGTGATCTGGTACAGCGTACCGAGGTTGAGTTGCTGAAAACGCCGAACCTGGGTAAAAAATCTCTTACTGAGATTAAAGACGTGCTGGCTTCACGTGGTCTGTCTCTGGGCATGCGCCTGGAAAACTGGCCACCGGCAAGCATTGCTGACGAGTAACCGGATCACAGGTTAAGGTTTTACTGAGAAGGATAAGGTCATGCGCCATCGTAAGAGTGGTCGTCAACTGAACCGCAACAGCAGCCATCGCCAGGCTATGTTCCGTAACATGGCTGGTTCGCTGGTTCGTCATGAAATCATCAAGACGACCCTGCCGAAAGCGAAAGAACTGCGTCGCGTAGTTGAGCCGCTGATTACTCTTGCCAAGACTGATAGCGTAGCTAATCGTCGTCTGGCATTCGCCCGTACTCGTGATAACGAGATCGTGGCAAAACTGTTTAACGAGCTGGGCCCGCGTTTCGCGAGCCGCGCCGGTGGTTACACTCGCATTCTGAAGTGTGGCTTCCGTGCAGGCGACAACGCGCCGATGGCATACATCGAGCTGGTTGATCGTGCTGAGCCGAAAGCAGAAGCTGCTGCAGAGTAATCTGTAGTAACGTAAAAAAACCCGCTTCGGCGGGTTTTTTTATATCCTCGCCATCTCTGCTTCATTACACTATCTGTATTCTTTTTGTTCATCCCCGGAGCCGTATGATGTGGTTGCTGGATCAGTGGGCAGAACGCCATATCCTTGATGCACAAAACAAAGGTGACTTTGATAATCTTCCTGGCCGCGGTGAACCGCTGACACTGGATGACGATCTGCATGTGCCACCTGAACTACGCGTCAGCTACCGTTTACTCAAGAACGCCGGCTGTTTACCTCCTGAGCTGGAACATCGCAGAGAAGCCGTTGCGCTGGTTGATTTGCTTAAAGTCATTCGTCAGGATGACCCGCAGCATGTCGAACTGAGCCGAAGACTTGCTTTGCTCGAACTGAAGCTACGCCAGGCTGGGTTAAATACTGATTTTCTGCGCGGTGAGTATTCTGCGAGGCTGCAACACAAGATAAGTGAGGAGTAAGTATGTATCGCATTGGTGAGCTCGCAAAGCTGGCGGATGTCACTCCCGATACCATTCGCTACTACGAAAAGCAGCAGATGATGGCCCACGACGTTCGTACTGAGGGCGGATTTCGTCTTTATACCGACAATGACCTTCAGCGGCTACGTTTTATCCGCTACGCGCGGCAGCTCGGGTTTACGCTCGAATCGATCCGTGAACTGCTATCGATCCGCATCGATCCGGAGCATCATACCTGCCAGGAATCAAAGGGAATCGTGCAGGCGCGCCTGAGCGAAGTTGAGTCGCGTATTAAGGAATTACAAGCGATGCGCCGGTCCTTACAGAGACTTAACGATGCATGCTGCGGCAGCGCTCACAGCAGCGTCTACTGTTCCATTCTTGAAGCGCTTGAGCAGGGGGCCAGCAGCGCTAATGCAGGGCGTTGATTTTTTGCGCGTGTAGATCTACACTCGCGTCGATCTCACTCACCATCAGGAGTAACTATGAGTCGCTATCAGCATACAAAAGGGCAAATAAAAGATAATGCCATTGAGGCACTGCTTCATGATCCGCTGTTCAGACAACGCGTTGAGAAAAACAAGAAAGGGAAAGGAAGCTATCAGCGAAAAGAAAAATATGCAGGACGGAGTGACCGGGAGGCCAGTGGCAAGAGAGTGAATCACTTTTTTACCACTGGCTTTCTGCTTTCGGTAGCCTGATTAAGAACGGTTATTCTGCTCTTTTAACAGGTCACGAATTTCACTCAGCAGCACTTCTTCTTTAGTCGGTGCCGGCGGTGCTGCAGGGGCCTCTGCTTTTTTACGGTTCAGATTATTCATCAGTTTAATTGCCATAAAGATGGCAAACGCTACGATGACGAAGTCAAAAACGTTCTGAATAAACACGCCATAATGCATCACAACGGCCGGGATATCTCCCTGAGCATCGCGCAGCGTGACGGCGAAAGATTTAAAATCGATCCCACCAATAAGCAGGCCAAGCGGCGGCATAATAATATCGGCAACCAGTGACGATACAATTTTACCGAATGCTGCACCAATGATGACACCCACTGCCAGATCGACCACATTCCCGCGCATCGCGAAATCGCGAAACTCTTTTAAAATACTCATTCTATTCTCCTTGAACCAGCTGACAGGGATAAGTTTATCAAATGTATTTCCATTTTCCATTATTGTTGAATAATTGCATAAAAATATTATCCATTGCTAAATAAAGGTTAATGGACATGGGCGCGTTACCGGCGCCCAAATAAATTACAGGAAGAAAGGGCTTGGCTGGAACAGCCGTTCGACATCGGAGATAAATTTTTTGTCGGTCAGGAACATAATTACGTGGTCGCCCTGCTCAATACGCAAATTATTATTGGCGATCATTACATCATTTCCGCGAACCACGGCGCCAATGATCGTCCCCGGGGGAAGCTTGATCTCATCGATCGATCGACCCACTACGCGCGAGGTGCTTTCATCTCCGTGGGCGACGGCTTCGATAGCTTCAGCTACGCCGCGGCGCAGGGAAGAGACGCCAACGATATCGGCTTTACGGACATGGCTGAGCAGCGCTGAAATGGTTGCCTGTTGAGGGGAGATAGCGATATCGATGACGCTGCCCTGAACCAGGTCAACGTAGGCTTTTCGCTGGATAAGAACCATGACCTTTTTGGCCCCCATCCGCTTGGCCAGCATTGCCGACATGATGTTGGCTTCGTCATCATTAGTAACGGCAA
The DNA here is from genome assembly GCF_009758445.1 of Klebsiella sp. 10-1. Taxonomy (NCBI): domain Bacteria; kingdom Pseudomonadati; phylum Pseudomonadota; class Gammaproteobacteria; order Enterobacterales; family Enterobacteriaceae; genus Klebsiella; species Klebsiella sp. 10-1. The sequence goes on along the minus strand of NZ_WQRE01000019.1, from coordinate 8,777 downwards.
TGAAGAGGTCGACTTGATCAATATGCTCTTCTGCGAGGAGCTCCTGATCCGAGGCGTCGCCATAAAAGACGATGGTATTTTGTAGCTTTTCAGCCAGCTCGGCGGCGCGCTGCTGATCGCGTTCAATTAACTTCACGCTATAATCTTTTTCCAGCCGATGGGCCAGACCCGCGCCAATATTTCCGCCGCCAACCAGCATGATGCGCTTATAGGGTTTCTCCAGGCGCTGCAGCTCGCTCATCACGGCGCGAATATGCTGGGATGCGGCGATAAAGAACACTTCATCGCCGGCTTCAACAATGGTCGAACCCTGGGGCCGAATAGGGCGATCGTGGCGGAAAATAGCCGCTACGCGCGTGTCGATATGCGGCATATGTTCACGCATTGTCGAGAGCGCGTTACCTACCAACGGACCACCGTAGTAGGCTTTAACGACCGCCAGACTCACTTTCCCTTCGGCAAAGTTTACGACCTGCAGCGCACCTGGATACTCAATCAGGCGGTAAATATTGTCGATAACAAGCTGTTCCGGCGCGATCAGATGGTCAATCGGTACGGCTTCGGAGTGGAACAGTTTATCGGCGTCACGTACGTAGTCCGGAGAACGAATACGGGCAATGCGATTAGGCGTATTAAACAGGGAATAGGCGACCTGGCAGGCCACCATATTGGTTTCATCAGAACTGGTGACGGCAACCAGCATATCCGCATCATCAGCTCCGGCCTCGCGCAGTACGCGCGGATGGGAGCCGTGTCCCTGAACAACACGCAGGTCAAACTTGTCCTGCAGACTGCGCAGGCGGTCACCATTGGTATCGACCAGGGTAATATCGTTGTTCTCTCCGACGAGGTTTTCCGCGAGAGTCCCGCCAACCTGTCCGGCGCCCAGAATAATAATCTTCATCAGCAGTGATCCATTATTTCCGATGTTTGATCAGCTTAGCGTAAAAGAACCCATCACCCTCTTCCGCTCCGGGCAGATTTTGCTGTCCAGGCTGCTCAGGCGTCCCGGTAATGCTAAGTTCTGCGTCAGGCGTGCGCGTCAGGAATGCCGCAATTTGCTGGCTATTTTCTTCCGGCAGAATTGAGCAGGTCGCATAGACCAGGGTACCGCCGGGCTTCAGATGTGCCCAGATGGCGTCAAGAATTTCCGCCTGAAGCTGTGCCAGCTCCGCGATATCGCGGTCACGACGCAGCCATTTAATATCGGGATGGCGGCGAATTACGCCAGTTGCAGAGCAGGGCGCATCGAGCAGAATACGATCGAACTTTTCATCAGCGCACCACTGGGTTGGATATCTGCCATCCCCCTGTTTTACCTGGGCTTTCATTCCCAGACGCTTCAGGTTGTCGTAGACACGGGACAGACGCTGGTCATCGATATCGACAGCCAGTACGCTGGCCTGTGGCGCGACTTCCAGAATATGAGTTGTTTTGCCGCCGGGCGCGGCGCAAAGATCGAGGATCCTTTCACCATTTTCCGGGGTCAGATAGCGCATACAACCTTGGGCTGAAGCATCCTGAACGGTGACCCAGCCTTGCTCAAAACCGGGCAATGCCTGTACAGATGCCGGCGTCGCCAGACGTACGGCATCCGGATAGTCCGGGTGAGAGAACCCCTGCATGCCCGCCTCTTCAAGGAGCACCAGCCATTCATCGCGTGAGTGATGATTGCGATTAACACGTAGCCACATTGGTGGACGTTGGTTGTTGGCATCCGCAATGGCCTGCCACTGCTGGGGCCAGGCTCTTTGGATGCGTTTGAGTAGCCATGCGGGGTGCAGGAAGCGGCTGTCGCTTTCGGCGAATTCGTTAAGCAATTCTTCCTGCTGGCGTTGAAACTGGCGCAGCACGCCGTTAATCAGCCCTTTGAGCTGCGGACGCTTAATAGCTACCGCACCTTCAACCGTTTCCGCCAGCGCCGCATGGGCGGGGATACGGGTGTGCAGCAGCTGATAAAAGCCGACCATAATTAAATAGTGAACGGTACGCTGTTTTCCCGTCATAGGGCGAGCCATCAGCTTATTGATCAGCCATTCCATCTGGCTAAGAGTGCGCAGGACGCCAAAGCACAGCTCCTGCAGCAGCGCTTTATCTTTTTCACCGACTTTCTGCTGCAACGGCGGCAGCACGTTGCTTAACGACTGCCCCTTCTCGACAACCTGCTCAACGGCTTGGGCCGCCAGACTACGTAAATTAAGATTTTTTTTCATAACCGCGAAAATAAAAAGGCCCGGTAGATCCGGGCTTTAGAAGTGACTACCGTCAGGAAAGACGGTTACCTGGGATAAACCACTCCCGGCGAGAATTGAGCAAATCCTGGGCGCTCATCGCTTTTTTACCCGCAGGCTGCAGAGATTCCAGATTCAGAATGCCATCGCCGGTTGCCACCTGAATACCCTGCTTGCTGGCAGCCACAATGGTGCCAGGTTCAGCGGAACTTATTTCGGCGATAGCCGATGCCTGCCAAACCTTCACCGGCTGCTCGTCAATTTCCAGCCAGCTCATCGGCCACGGATTGAAGGCGCGGATACAGCGTTCGAGCTGTTCGGCAGAAAGCGACCAGTCGATACGGGCTTCTTCTTTGCTGAGCTTCTCAGCGTAGGTGGCTAAGGCTTCATCCTGGACTTCAGGTTGAGTGGTTGCGTTAGCTAACTGAGCCAGGGTGTTCAGCAACCCTTGCGGGCCGAGGTCGGCCAGCTTGTCATACAGGCTGGCGCTGGTATCTTCTGCGGTAATCGGACAGGAGAGCTTATACAGCATATCGCCGGTATCGAGACCGACATCCATCTGCATAATCGTTACGCCTGTTTCCGCATCGCCGGCCCATAGCGAGCGCTGAATGGGAGCGGCTCCGCGCCAGCGAGGCAGAAGAGAACCGTGGACGTTAATACAGCCAAGGCGTGGCATATCCAGAACCGCTTTGGGCAGGATCAGCCCATAAGCGACGACGACCATGACGTCGGCATTAAGCGAGGAGACCAGCTCCTGGTTTTCCTGTGGTCGCAGGGATGCCGGCTGGAATACCGGCAAATTGTTAGCTTCTGCCAGCACTTTTACCGGGCTCGGCATGAGCTTTTTACCGCGGCCAGCGGGGCGATCGGGCTGAGTAAAAACGCCAACGATCTGGTGCTCAGACGACAACAGCGCGTCAAGATGACGCGCTGCAAAATCGGGTGTACCCGCAAAAATAATACGTAATGATTGTGACACGTTAATCCTTGTCCTCAGGCACGCGTACGCAAACGATCCAGTTTTTCAACTTTCTGACGAATGCGCTGTTGTTTGAGCGGCGACAGATAATCGATGAACAGTTTGCCTACCAGATGATCCATTTCATGCTGAATACAGATAGCCAGCAGGCCGTCAGCATCCAGTTCGAATGGCTTGCCTTCGCGATCCAGCGCGCGGATTTTCACGGTTTCGGCACGTGGTACCAGCGCACGCTGTTCCGGAATGGACAGGCAGCCTTCTTCAATACCGGTTTCGCCGTCTTTTTCCAGCAGCTCAGGGTTAATTAACACCAGCTGACCTTCACGGTTCTCCGACACATCAATAACAATAATGCGTTGATGGATATCAACCTGGGTTGCCGCCAGACCAATACCTTCCTCCGCGTACATCGTCTCGAACATATCATCGACGATACGCTGAATTTCTGCATTGACTTCTTTTACCGGCTCGGCGACTTTGCGAAGGCGCTCGTCCGGAATATGTAACACTTGCAAAACTGCCATAAAGATCCAGATTCGTATTCAGGAGTGGATAAGATTATTACCTCTATTCTAGACAAAACCCCCTCTAATTGACAGTCTCACTGTCCAATCGCAAGGATTGTTAAAGCCGCTTATGGCAGGGGAGTATGGATGGCGCCCGCAGAGATTTGGCTACGCCTGATGAGGGTAAACGGCCTGTATGGTGAGGCGATGTTGACCATCGCTCGCCGGATAGGCGCGGCTTCCGCGCTTAATAGTGAGGCTTTACGTCTCTGTGGCCTGAGTGCGGCGCAGTCGAGGCAATTTTTGACCTTTGGCCAGCGGGATATCGACGCCACTCTGGAATGGCTGGAGCAGCCAGAACATCATCTGCTGTCGGCCGACAGCCCTCTCTACCCACCGCAGCTGCGCGCAGTCGTTGATTATCCCGGCGCGCTTCTGGTTAAGGGGGACCCCGCTATTTTGCACAGCAGGCAGCTAGCGGTTGTCGGGAGCCGCGCGCATTCCTGGTACGGTGAACGCTGGGGGAGAGTGTTTTGCGAAGCTCTGGCACGCTATGGCGTCACGATTACCAGCGGCCTGGCGATTGGTATTGACGGCGTTGCCCATCGCGGCGCGCTTGCCGCAGATGGGAAAAGCATTGCTGTGCTCGGGAATGGGTTAGGCGATATTTACCCGCGTCGGCATAGCGCTTTAGCAAGGCAGATTGTGGATAGCGGAGGGGCGCTGCTTTCGGAGTTTCCTCTTGCCACACTTCCATTACCTGGAAATTTCCCTCGTCGTAACCGAATTATCAGTGGCTTAAGTATTGGAGTATTGGTTGTTGAAGCTGCATTGAGAAGCGGCTCGTTGGTTACCGTCCGCTGTGCGCTTGAACAGGGAAGGGAGGTTTTTGCGCTACCCGGGCCGATAGGCAGCCCGGGCTCAGAGGGGCCGCATTGGCTCATCAAGCAGGGCGCAGTCCCGGTTACGGCACCAGAGGATATCGTCGAATACTGGCAGCATGAGCTGCTATGGCTGGGTGATGCGCCATACGACATAAATAATTGCACGGATCGGCCATCCGTAGCATTGCCATTTCCTGAGCTCCTGGCTAACGTAGGAGATGAGGTAACACCTGTTGACGTTGTCGCTGAACGTGCCGGCCAATCTGTACCAGTGACCGTAGCTCAGCTACTTGAACTGGAGTTAGCAGGCTGGATCGCAGCTGTACCCGGCGGCTATGTCCGATTAAGGAGGGCAAGCCATGTTCGACGTACTCATGTATTTGTTTGAGACTTACATCCATAACGAAGCAGAAATGCGCGTAGACCAGGATAAGCTGACCCGGGATCTCACCGACGCCGGTTTTGAACGGGAAGATATTTATAACGCGCTGATGTGGCTCGAGAAACTGGCTGATTATCAGGAGGGCCTTGTCGCGCCCATGCAGCTGGCTTCTGATCCACTCTCTTTACGGATTTATACCGAAGAAGAGTGTCAGCGTCTGGATGCTAGTTGCCGAGGATTCTTGTTATTCCTCGAGCAAATTCAGGTGTTGAACCTCGAAACGCGAGAAATGGTAATAGAGCGCGTTCTGGCGCTGGATACTGCAGAGTTCGAACTGGAAGACCTTAAATGGGTGATCCTGATGGTGCTGTTTAATATTCCGGGCTGTGAAAACGCCTATCAGCAGATGGAAGAATTACTCTTCGAAGTAAATGAAGGTATGCTGCATTAATCTTTTTGCGGCAACGTCGAGTATTTATGACCAAATCAGCACTGTTTCAGGTGCGTAAAAATGAGCCCTGTCCACAGTGCGGGGCTGAACTGGTAATCCGCTCCGGGAAGCATGGACCGTTTCTTGGCTGCTCGCACTATCCGGACTGTAACTACGTCCGTCCCCTGAAAAGTCAGGCGGACGGACATATCGTTAAAGTGCTGGAGGGGCAGGAGTGTCCATCCTGTGGCGCCGTGATGGTGCTGCGTCAGGGACGCTTCGGTATGTTTATTGGCTGCAGCAGCTATCCGCAATGTCAGCATACTGAACTTATTGATAAGCCTGATGAGACAGCTATCGCGTGCCCGCAGTGTGGTCAGGGGCATTTGGTTCAGCGTCGCTCTCGTTTCGGCAAAACTTTTCACTCCTGCGATCGTTACCCCGATTGCCAGTTCGTCATTAACTTCAAACCGATAGCGGGCGAGTGTCCTGAATGCCACTATCCGCTATTAATCGAAAAGAAAACGGCGCAGGGCGCTAAATGCTTTTGTGCCAGTAAACAATGTGGAAAGCCGATATCGGCGGAACAAATCAGTGAATAATAACCTGCAATCAGAAGCCGTCGCCCATGCTGTGGCAGTTCTGAATAATGAACACGTCATCGCCTATCCCACAGAAGCCGTTTTTGGCGTTGGCTGCGATCCTGACAGCGAAACCGCCGTCATGCGTCTGCTGGACCTCAAACAGCGGCCGGTTGAGAAAGGCCTGATTCTTATCGCCGCCCGCTTTGAACAGTTACTTCCTTATATAGATGACTCTCAGCTTAGCGCGGCGCAGCTGGCGGAGATTTTTAGCTGCTGGCCAGGGCCGGTGACCTTTGTCTTCCCGGCGCGTAAAACGACCCCACGCTGGTTGACCGGGCGTTTTGACTCGCTGGCGGTACGCGTTACCGATCACCCTCTGGTGGTTGAGCTATGCGAGGCCTATGGAAAACCGCTGGTCTCGACCAGTGCGAATTTATCCGGCCTGCCTCCCTGTCGTACCACGGCTGAAGTTCACGCCCAGTTTGGCGCCGATTTTCCGGTGGTTAATGGGGTCACCGGCGGCCGTCAGAATCCGTCTGAAATTCGCGACGCCCTGACGGGCGAACTTTTCCGCCAGGGGTAAGTGATGGAAAGCTACGCAGTCTTTGGAAATCCGATCGCCCACAGCAAATCGCCCGCCATTCATCAGCTTTTTGCGCAGCAGCTGCATATCGCACATCCGTACGGGCGTATTCTGGCGCCGCGAGATGAATTCATCAGTACCCTGAATGCCTTCTTTAATGAAGGGGGGCGAGGCGCCAACGTTACCGTTCCGTTTAAAGAGGAAGCGTTCGCTCGCGCCGATGAGCTCACCGAGCGAGCCGCGCTGGCCGGGGCCGTGAATACCCTGAAACGCCTGGAAGATGGCCGTTTGCTGGGGGATAACACCGATGGCATCGGGTTACTGAGCGATCTGGAGCGGCTCGGTTTTATTAAACCTGGCTTTCGTGTCCTGCTTATCGGGGCTGGAGGGGCATCGCGCGGCGTGCTGTTACCGCTTCTGTCCCTCGATTGCGCCGTGACGATTGTGAACCGGACCAGCTCCCGCGCGCATGAACTGGCGGCACTCTTTTCTCACACCGGCAGTATTCGTGCGCTGGAAATGGATGCGCTGGCTGAACATGAGTTCGATCTTATTATTAATGCGACCTCCAGCGGTATTGGCGGTGAGGTACCTGCGATACCCGCTTCGCTAATTAATACGCACGTCCATTGCTACGACATGTTTTATCAGCAGGGCAGTACGCCATTTCTGACCTGGTGCCAGCAGCATGGGGCGAAACAGTGCGCTGATGGTTTAGGTATGCTGGTGGCCCAGGCCGCTCATGCTGTACTGCTGTGGCATGGTGTACTGCCAGACATTACTCCGGTGATTCAAACCTTGCATAAGGAATTGAACCCGTGAATCAGGCGATTCAGTTTCCTGACAGGGAAGAGTGGGATACTGAAAAACAGTGCATTACTTTTCCCGCATTGGTTCATGGTATGCAGCTGACCTGTGCAATGAGAAGCGTAACGCTAGAGAAACGGTTTGGTGGAAAAGAGCCAGCGCATTGGCTGGCTGCATTTCGCGAACATCGCTGGGATCTGGAAGAAGAGGCGGATGAGATGATCCGCGACCAGCAGGAAGACGATCAGGGTTGGGTTTGGTTTTCCTGATCCAGGTAATCGTTCTTCCATTTCACGTAGTTGTTTGCTGAATAGATCAGACCCGCTATTTCCGCCTCCGTCAGGGGGCGGATTTGTTTCACCGGGTTGCCAAAATAAAGATAGCCACCTGCCAGTCGCTTATTCTGTGGTACCAGACTACCGGCACCAATCATCACGTCATCCTCTATTACTACACCATCCAGCAGAATTGACCCCATCCCGACCAGCACCCGGTTACCAATAGTGCAGCCGTGCAGCATCACTTTATGGCCGATGGTGACATCTTCGCCAACGATCAGGGGATTACCCTGTGGGTTATATGATGATTTATGGGTGACATGCAGCACGCTACCGTCCTGGATATTGGTGCGAGGACCAATTTGCACATAGTTAACGTCGCCGCGAATGGCAACCAGCGGCCAGATGCTGACATCATCAGCCATCCTGACATCACCAATCGCTACGCTGGTGGCATCGATCATCACGCGCAGACCTGTTTGTGGGAATAAATCTTTGTAGGGACGTAAATTTGCGGACATGTTTACCTCGATAAGTCAGGGTTGTGCGAAGACTTTGGTGGCTTTCTCTGCCACCTGCAACCCTTTATTGTGGTAAAAACTGAGCAGATCGAACAATAACGCTGCGAAAAGGGCGAAAAAGCATCATCCGGAAAAAAAGATCGATAAAAGACTTGTGCAATAGAATGGGATCCCTATAATGCGCTCCCACTGACACGGCGGATGTGAATCACTTCACACCAGATGGCCGGTTCGGTTGAAGAGAAAAATCCTGAATTAAAGGGTTGACTCTGAAAGAGGAAAGCGTAATATACGCCACCTCGCAACGCTGAGCGAAAGCCGCGTT
>NZ_WQRE01000019.1:0-220 GCF_009758445.1 Klebsiella sp. 10-1 | reverse complement strand
AAAGTGACATGGATTCTTAACGTCCTCGGACGAAAAATGAATACCAAGTCTCAGTGAGTGAACATACGTAATTCATTACGAAGTTTAATTCATGAGCATCAAACTTAAATTGAAGAGTTTGATCATGGCTCAGATTGAACGCTGGCGGCAGGCCTAACACATGCAAGTCGAACGGTAGCACAGAGAGCTTGCTCTCGGGTGACGAGTGGCGGACGGGTGA
>NZ_WQRE01000018.1:0-28135 GCF_009758445.1 Klebsiella sp. 10-1 | reverse complement strand
GGACCAGTTGAGCGGATTCGCGTTTAAACTCTGCACTGAAATTTCTTTTTTTCATTGAGGCACCTGTAATGTTCTGAGGTGAGCATATCACCTCTGTTCAGGTGGCCAAATTCAGTAAACCACTACATCTCACCAATGGCAGGGAATACATCTTTCTCCAGTGAACGCCAAATGTCTTTTGCGTAATCAGGGGTAACGCTTTTGCTTTTGAGCTTGAACCAGTTTGTCGCAACAGTCGAAAAAATACTGTCTAGAGCTATCTGTTGCTGTTCTTCAACAACTTCGGCCTGAACTTGGGGGTCGATACCATTAGCTAACAAGGCAAGGTAATTCGCTCTCAACCCTCGGGCATCAGCAAGCGAAAGGGCGGGGAAGGCACCGAGCCCCATCATTGTTCGCTGTTTAGTTGCCGGACGTTGATAACGGAAACGCCAGAGTTTTTTGCCACTGGTTTTCACTATCAGGAAAAGCCCGTCGCCATCATGCAGCGTTAGATCCTTCTCTAGCGCCTTAGCGCGCAGAACTTCGGTGTTGGTCAGGGGGCGTGTTGTCCGTGCCACTGTGGCCGCTCCTTCATGAATTGGTATACGCTTTTAGGTATACATCCTACCGTATACCTAAACGTATACCAATAATCACCGGATTTAGCCGGATGTTCTCGGACAACAACAGATACAAAAAAGCCCGCAGGGCTTGTGCCATGCGGGCTTTCTGTACTTCACCGGACGTATCCGGATCATTATTTGGTTAGCAATTCTCAGTAGACTTCACTGGACATGAAAAAGGCCGCAACCCTTGTGAGGTGCGGCCTTGATAGTCTTTAGTAGACTTTACTTTACTAAAAAGTGGTGGAGCTGGCGGGAGTTGAACCCGCGTCCGAAATTCCTACATCCTCGGCACTACATGCTTAGTCAGTCTTTACATTCGCCTGGCACCTGCGGACAGACACGCCACTACCAGACTAGCCTGATTAGTTTTAACGCTTCAACCCCAGGCAGGGTATTCACGCGATCTCTTTTGGGTTTGACCTCTCTTTGATCCCCGTCTTAAGAGCGGAAGCTAGGGAGAGAGGGCTCAGAGCAGGTTATTAAGCTGCTAAAGCGTAGTTTTCGTCGTTTGCGACTATTTTTTTGCGGCTTTTTACGAGGCCAACCGCCCCTCGGCATGCACCTTGGGTTTCGCGAATCCCGTCGAATCCAGAATCAGCCCCAATGTGTTAGAACAAGTATAACAGATTTATGAACAGGCTTACCAGCCCTCGTTCGGTGGTTTATAGCGCCTGATTGGGTAAAAAATCAGCATCAACAACGATATAGCACAAGGGCCAGCTTAGCTGGCCCTTGGAGAAGGAGGTTAACGTCCGGCGTGTTTCATAATGCGCGCTTTATCCACCGCCCATTCGCGGTCTTTCAGATCGGTACGCTTGTCGTGCTGTTTCTTACCTTTCGCCACGCCAATTTTCACTTTGCACCAGGCGTTTTTCCAGTACAGCGACAGGGCAACGACGGTATAACCTTCCCGGTTAATACGGCCGTACAGCGCATCGAGCTCGCGCTGATTCAGCAGCAGCTTGCGGGTGCGAGTCGGGTCGCAGACGTAGTGGGTTGAAGCCACGGCCATTGGCGTAAAGTTGGCACCAAACAGATAGGCTTCGCCGTCTTTCAGGATCACGTAGCTATCGCCGATGTTGGCTTTACCTGCGCGCAGAGATTTGACTTCCCACCCTTGCAGGGCGAGACCCGCCTCGTATTCATCTTCGATAAAGTATTCATGACGGGCGCGTTTATTCAGCGCAATGGTGGCTGATCCAGGTTTGTGTGCTTTTTTCTTAGTCATAGTGTCCTGAAGTCATCGCTTATCTTATACATAGTTACCTCAATCCATCCTGCGAGGTGTAACGCGTTATCTTAGCACGAGTTGTGGCACAGCGTTTTTTTTAGCAGCAGATAAATGATATTATTTGCGCCGTGTTTAAATGTGGAACTTGCTATGCCTCAGATTAGCCGTACCGCGCTGGTGCCGTTCAGCGTGGAGCAGATGTATCAACTCGTAAACGATGTGAAGTCCTACCCTGATTTTTTGCCAGGCTGCACCGGTAGCCGCGTGCTGGAGTCCGGACCGACGCAGATGATGGCGGCGGTTGATGTGTCCAAGGCAGGCATCAGCAAGACTTTCACAACGCGGAATACGTTAACCAGCAACCAGAGCATCCTGATGAGTCTGGTCGATGGTCCGTTTAAATCGCTTATTGGCGGCTGGCGGTTTATTCCGCTGAGTCCGGATGCGTGCAAAATCGAATTCCACCTCGATTTTGAATTCACCAACAAGCTGATTGAAATGGCGTTTGGCCGCATTTTTAAAGAGCTGGCGCTCAATATGGTGCAGGCGTTTACCACCCGGGCGAAAGAGGTTTATCGTGTCGGCTAAAATCGTCGTTGAAGTCGCCTATGCTTTGCCTGAAAAGCAGTATTTGCAAAGCGTAAGGCTGGAGGAGGGGGCGACGGTCGAACAGGCGATTATTGCCAGCGGGCTTCTGGCGCTACGCGACGATATAAATCTGGCGAAAAACAAGGTGGGAATTTATAGCCGCCCGGCCAAACTGCACGATGAAGTCCATGATGGCGACCGGGTGGAGATTTACCGGCCGCTCATTGCAGACCCGAAAGAGCTACGGCGCCAGAGGGCAGAGAAAAAGAACGACGAGAAGTAGGGCCGGCTGGCATAAAAAAAGCGCTCATTGAGCGCTTTTTGCGTTTCCGGAGCGGTATGGCTACCGCCGCCTGTGCATTACTCTTTGGTCAGCGCCGGTTTGTTATCAATGTTGGTTAACACACCGCTGTTGTTAAAGGTCAGAGTGAGGGTCTGCTGGGTAATGTTTTCATGCCCAGGCTGCTGACGGAAAACGTAGAACCAGGTGTTAGTGCCAAACGGATCCGACATCATTGGAGTACCCAGAGCATAAGCAACCTGCTGTTGCGTCATGCCGACACGAATTTTTGCTACATCGTTAGGTGCCAGATAGTTACCCTGGTTGATGTCAGGACGGTAAACCACTCGTTCCAGAGTGGAACAGCCTGCGGTCAACATAAGAAGAACCGCTGCGGCAGCAGTCAGCGTTTTACAGCGCATAGTGATTTGATTCCTTTTCGGGCCCGAGCAGTACGTGGCTCATCTGTAATATGCCGATAATAATAGACCTTTGCCCAGTTGGAAACCTTCGACTGCAGGTCTTGCGGCAATTTGCTGTTCACTATGACTCTGCGGAAATCAAAAAGTTTACGCCGCGAGCAACTCTTTCGCGTTCGCCAGCGTGTTGCGCGTGACTTCGCTACCGCCCAGCAGGCGGGCCAGCTCCTGCAGACGCGCGCGTTTATCCAGCGGATGCATGTGGGTTTCGGTCATCTCACCATCGGTCTCTTTGCAGACGATGAAGTGGTGATGACCGCAGCCAGCTACCTGCGGCAGGTGGGTGACGCACATTACCTGGGTCGATTCCCCCAGCTGGCGTAGCAGCTTGCCGACCACGGCGGCCGTCGGGCCGCTGATGCCGACATCGACTTCATCGAAAATCAGGGCCGGCGTTTCCATCTTCCGTGCGGTAATGACCTGAATCGCCAGCGCAATACGGGATAGCTCGCCGCCGGAGGCCACTTTAGCAATAGGTTGCAGCGGCTGGCCGGGGTTGGTGGTCACGCGAAACTCGATGCGATCCGCGCCTTCGGCAGTCAGATGACGCTCATCAAAGACGATGTCGATGGCAAACACCCCGTGAGGCATGGAAAGTGAGTGCATACTCTCAGTGATCAGCCGGGTCAGCTCATCGGCGCTGCGCTGCCGCGCGGCGTGCAGCTGCCGGGCCGTTTCCAGCGCCAGCTGGTGATGTTCAACCACCGTCTGGCTGAGCGACTCCAGCGAGCCTGCGCTGTCGTCCAGCAGGCGCTGTTCTTCTAACAGCGCCTGATAGAACGCAGGCAGCTCTTCCGGCGTAATTTGATGCTTGCGGGCAAGGGAAATCTGCCGCGAGATACGCTGCTCCAGTTCGAACAGGCGGTTTGGGTCGAGATCCAGACGGTCGTTATAATGGCGCAGCTCGTCGGTTGCCTCGCTTAGCTGAATTGACGCTTCTTCCAGCATATCCAGCACGCTGGATAGCTTGCTGTCCATGCCGATCAGCTCGCCCACCAGCTGCTTAGCTGCGTAGAGCTGGCTTTGCAGGTTCGCTTCTTCGCCGTCCGCCATCACCGTCAGCGCATGCTGACAGGTGCTCAGCAGCTGGCCGCTGTTGGCAAGACGCCTGTACTCTTCGTCGATTTGTTCGAATTCACCCTGCTGCGGGCAGAACTCGTTTAGCTCTTTTAGCTGATACTGCAGCAGGTCGGCGCGAGCGGCGCGTTCCTGACTCTGCTGCTGATGCTGCGCCAGCTCGCGGCAGCTCTGGTGCCACTGGCGATAATGCCCGCCCATGAGCTGAGTAAGCGCATACTCACCGGTATAACCATCGAGCAGCGTTTTTTGGTGTTCTGGCTTGGTTAGCAGCTGGTGCGCGTGCTGGCCGTGGATCTGGATAAGCAGCTGACCGAGCTCGCGAAGCTGGGAGAGGGGAACGGCGGTACCGTTAATGAAGCCGCGCGAACGGCCGTCGGTGCTGATGACGCGGCGAAGTAAACACTCACGTCCGCTTTCCAGCTGGTTCTCTTCCAGCCAGCGCTGCGCCGCGGGCGTATCTTTTAACGCGAAGCGCGCGCACAGGTCTGCGCGGCTGGCGCCTCTTCGCACCATATCAGCTTCCGCTCTGCCGCCAAGGCACAGCCCAAGCGCATCGATGGCTATCGATTTCCCCGCACCGGTTTCCCCGGTGATGGCGGTCATGCCGCTGTGAAAATCGATCTCCAGTTCACGAACGATAGCAAAATTACTGATGGTGAGTTGCGCCAACATAGCTGCCTTCCTGTATGAAAAACCATTACTGTGTTTTCGTACAGTATAGACTGGTTTTTTATCCAGTAAAGAGGCAGATTATAAAATCAGAATAATTTTTTCGACCATCCGAGCTTGGTGCTCAATGTATTGAAATAGCTGTAATCTTTCGGGTGAATAAGATTCAGGTGGTAGTCGCAGCGATGGATTAAGACATCTTCACCGTCCTGAATCGGCAGGGCTATCTGGCTGTCGCAGCTGATCTCAAGGTCGCTGCAGCGCTGGGAAAAGCGCAGGCGAATGGTGCTGTCGCCGTTAATGACCAGCGGGCGGGCCGAGAGCGTATGCGGGAACATCGGCACCAGGGTGATGGCATCGAGCGAAGGCGTCAGAATGGGGCCTCCGGCGGACAGCGAGTAGGCTGTTGAGCCCGTCGGGGTGGAGATAATCAGGCCGTCGGAGCGCTGGGAGAAGGCAAAAACCTCGTCGATATAGACCTCGAACTCGATCATGTGCGCGACCTTGCCCGGATGCAGAACCACTTCGTTAATTGCCGTGCTAATGCGTTTCTGACAATCCTGCTGGCATACCTGGGCTTCCAGAAGAAAGCGTTTTTCGGCGATATAGTGGCCTTCAAGCACGTCGGCAAGCTGCTGCAGCGCGTTATCCGGGTCGAGGTCGGTCAGAAAACCGAGATTGCCGCGGTTGATGCCGATGACCTGAATATCATACCGCGCCAGGGTGCGCGCGGCGCCGAGCATGTTGCCATCACCGCCAACGACGACCGCCAGATCCGCCTGTTGGCCAATTTCCGCCAGCGTTCCCGTTTTGACGTTGCTAAGCTGTAGCTCATGGGCGATCTGTTGTTCGACCAGAACTTCGTAGCCTTTACTGCACAGCCAGCGCCAGAGCATTTCATGTGTGGTCAGCGCGGTCGGGTGACGAGGGTGCCCCACAATGCCTATACACTTGAAATGGTTCTTCATGTTCTGGATGTCCTTGCGTTAAATGAATGATGACAATCTGACTGCTTCCCTTGAAACCCGGAAACTGATCCCCATAATAAGCGAAGTTAGCGAGATGAATGCGAAAAAAACGCGGAGAAATTCATGAGTAGTAAAGAACAGAAAACGCCTGACGGGCAAGCCCCGGAAGAAATTATCACGGAACAGCACGAGAACGTTGAGGCGGTTGAGCCTGAGGTTTCTGCTGACCAGGTGGATCCGCGCGATGAAAAAATTGCGAATCTGGAAGCGCAGTTGGTTGAAGCCCAGACTCGTGAACGCGAAGGTGTCCTGCGCGTAAAAGCGGAAATGGAAAACCTGCGTCGTCGCACCGAGCTCGACGTGGAAAAGGCGCATAAATTCGCTCTGGAGAAGTTCGTAAACGAACTGCTGCCGGTGATCGATAGCCTGGACCGCGCGCTGGAAGTGGCCGATAAAGCCAACCCGGACATGGCTTCAATGGTTGAAGGTATTGAGCTGACGCTGAAGTCGATGCTGGACGTTGTCCATAAATTCGGCGTGGAAGTGATTGCCGATACCAACGTGCCGCTGGATCCTAACGTTCATCAGGCTATCGCGATGGTTGAGTCTGAAGACGTGGCGGCGGGCAACGTGCTGGGCGTAATGCAAAAAGGCTACACCCTGAACGGCCGTACTATTCGCGCAGCGATGGTGACCGTGGCGAAGGCGAAGTAATTCGCTGTAAAACGGCCGCCCGCGGGTGGCCGTTTTTTTATGCTTTATTTCCCTGCGCTGGCGCCGGTTTGGCGGCAAAAAACGGCGAACCGAGTTTCACCGCTCCATCGGGCGGGCGATTATTCCGCCGCGCTTTCACGAATAGGCTTCACCGGCATCACCTTCACCTGCTTAATCATATTGTCCTGAACGTCGAGAATATCGATGTCGTACTGCTCGATGCGCACGCGGGTGCCGGGAGCCGGGATCTCTTCCAGCGCTTCGAGAATAATGCCGTTAATCGTTCGGGCTTCGTCTTCCGGCAGATGCCAGTTAAACGCCTTATTGATTTCACGAACGTTGGCGCTGCCGTCAATAATCACCGAGCCGTCGTTTAGCGGGGTCACTTCCTCCGCCAGGGTGGGCGACATCGAGGTGGTGAAGTCGCCGACAATCTCTTCCAGAATATCTTCAACCGTCACCAGGCCCTGGATATCGCCATACTCATCGACCACCAGTCCCACCTTCTTCTTATTGCGCTGGAACTTCACCAGCTGCGTGCTCAGCGGCGTGCCTTCCGGCACGAAGTAAATCTCGTCCGCGGCGCGGAGCATCACCTCTTTGGTGAACTCTTTTTTCTCGGTCATCAGGCGATAGGCTTCCCTGACGCGCAGCATGCTGATGGAGTCATCCAGCGAACCGCGGTAGAGCACAATGCGGCCGTGCGGCGAGTGGGTGAGCTGGCGGACGATGGATTTCCAGTCATCGTTAATATCGATACCGATGATCTCATTACGTGGAACCATAATATCGTCCACGCTGACCTTCTCGAGGTCCAGCACCGAGAGCAGCATGTCCTGATTGCGGCGGGAGATTTGCGTGCGCGATTCATTTACGATGGTGCGCAGCTCATCTTTGCTCAGCGCTCCGCTGATAATGATATCGGTTTTGATGCCCATCATTCGCATCAGAAGGCGGGTGATGGTGTTCAGCAGCCACACCAGCGGCATCATCAGCACCTGCAGCGGCGCCAGTAAGAAGCTGCTCGGGTAGGCGACTTTCTCCGGATACAGCGCGGCGATAGTTTTGGGTAGGACCTCGGCAAATACCAGCACCACGAAGGTCAGAACGCCGGTGGCGATCGCCACCCCGGCATCGCCGTACAGGCGCATACCCACGATAGTCCCCAGAGCAGAGGCGAGGATATTGACCAGGTTGTTGCCGATCAGCACCAGGCTGATTAGGCGATCGGGTTTGCGCAGCAGCTTTTCGACGCGCCTGGCCTGACGATTGCCCTGCTTCGCCATATGGCGCAGACGGTAGCGGTTTAGCGTCATCATGCCGGTCTCAGAGCCGGAGAAATAGGCTGAAATGATCACCATGATAATCAAGGTCACGATTAGCGTGGTGGTAGAAATGTGTTCCAGGAGGGACTCCTTAAAGCCTGTCCCACCGGGCGATTACCGGCCCGATCCGGCAGAGCCCGGAACCTTCGCGTACTCAGAGTACGCGGCGGTTGCTCAGCGCTGCCGGCGTTCAGATGACCTGTCGTAATGCTGCCCGGTGTGGTTGCTCGTAGTCTGGATTTAGCTAATAAACTGCTGAAGGACGCGGCTGCCAAAATAAGCCAGCGTCAGTAGCCCTGCGCCGGTGACGTTAAACCAGACGACCCGGCGACCGCGCCAGCCTTCATGGTAGTGTCCCCATAGCAGAACGATATAAACGAACCACGCCACGATCGACAGCACGGCTTTATCAATATTTTCCGTACTAAACAGGTTGTGCATGTAGAACAGCCCGGTGCACAGCGTCAGCGTCAGCAGCACCACGCCGACCTGGGTGATATGAAACATTTTACGCTCAATGCTCATCAGCGGCGGCATTTCGTGACTAAAAGCCAGCTTTTTGTTTTTCAGCTGGTAGTCAATCCAGGCCAGCTGCAGGGCATACAGGGCGGCAATGATCAGCGTTGCGTAAGAGAAGAGCGACAGGCCAATGTGCACCAGCATGCCCGGGGTTGTTTCCAGGTGCGTGATGTATTCGTTTGGAACGAAGGTGGCGAAGGCCAGATTAATCAGCGCAAAAGCGTAGACGATGGGCAGCAGCAGCCAGCCTCGGTTGCGTGAGGCGACGATGGTCATCACCGTACAGATCATCAGGCTGACCAGCGAGCCGACGTTGAGTAAGCTGAGATTTTGCCCGCTACCGCCGCCGGGGAAAATGCGTGACTCCAGCGCAAAAGCATGACAAATCAACGCAATAGTTGCGGAAAGTATCGCCATCCGCCGCCAGCTGCTGTTCTTTTGCAGCAGGCCGGGGACGATCAGCGCCAGGCTGACGGAATAGGCGACAAGCGAGAGTAGAGCAAAAACAGGCATATGGGCGTCGACTGTTGACTAAACAAGAAAGAGAAGCAGTATAGCGTTACGCGACGTCTGCTCCAACCGTTGCATCACATCCCGGTACATGTCGTGTTATACTGCCGCAAATTTGTATTTGTGGTGTCGCTGCGGCGACCGACAGTTTCCACCTCAGGCGAGAGACAATGTTTGATAATTTAACCGATCGTTTGTCGCGTTCGCTGCGCAACATCAGCGGCCGCGGACGCCTTACCGAAGACAACATTAAAGAAACCCTGCGCGAAGTGCGCATGGCGCTGCTGGAGGCGGACGTTGCTCTGCCCGTCGTGCGTGATTTCATCAGCCGCGTAAAAGAGAGCGCGGTGGGTCATGAAGTTAACAAAAGCCTGACCCCGGGCCAGGAATTCGTCAAGATTGTGCGCAACGAGCTGGTTGCGGCGATGGGCGAAGAGAACCAGGCTCTGGATTTAGCCGCTCAGCCGCCGGCCGTTGTGCTGATGGCGGGCCTGCAGGGTGCGGGTAAAACCACCAGCGTCGCGAAGCTGGGTAAATTCCTGCGCGAGAAGCACAAGAAGAAGGTGCTGGTTGTCTCCGCGGACGTTTATCGCCCGGCGGCGATTAAACAGCTGGAAACGCTGGCCGAGCAGGTGAGCGTTGATTTCTTCCCGTCCGACGTCGGCCAGAAACCGATCGATATCGTTAATGCCGCGCTGAAAGAAGCGAAGCTGAAGTTTTACGACGTGCTGCTGGTGGATACCGCCGGCCGTCTGCACGTCGACGAAGCGATGATGGACGAAATCAAGCAGGTTCACGCTGCCCTTAACCCGGTAGAGACCCTGTTTGTCGTCGATGCGATGACCGGCCAGGATGCGGCGAACACGGCGAAAGCGTTTAACGAAGCGCTGCCGCTGACCGGCGTTGTGCTGACCAAAGTGGACGGCGACGCCCGCGGCGGCGCGGCGCTGTCGATTCGTCATATCACCGGTAAACCGATTAAATTCCTCGGCGTCGGCGAAAAAACCGAAGCCCTTGAACCGTTCCACCCGGATCGTATTGCCTCCCGTATCCTCGGCATGGGCGACGTGCTGTCGCTGATCGAAGATATCGAGAGCAAGGTTGACCGCGCGCAGGCTGAAAAGCTGGCCTCCAAGCTGAAGAAGGGCGACGGCTTTGACCTCACCGACTTCCTCGAGCAGCTGCGCCAGATGAAGAACATGGGCGGCATGGCTAGCCTGATGGGCAAGCTGCCGGGCATGGGGCAGATCCCGGACAACGTTAAGTCGCAGATGGACGATAAAGTGCTGGTGCGGATGGAAGCGATCATCAACTCGATGACGCTGAAAGAGCGCGCCAAGCCTGAGATCATCAAAGGTTCGCGCAAGCGCCGCATCGCCGCGGGCTGCGGGCTGCAGGTGCAGGACGTTAACCGTCTGCTCAAGCAGTTCGACGATATGCAGCGCATGATGAAGAAGATGAAGTCGAAAGGCGGCATGATGAAGATGATGCGCGGTATGAAAGGGATGATGCCGCCGGGCTTCCCTGGTCGCTAATCGGCCTGGCTTGTTTGCCATTTCGGCACCGGGGTGTGCTCGCCATCCTCACGTACTACGTGTACGTTCCGGTGGCTGCGCGCACGTCGGCACCGAACTGACCGCACCGCCGACGGCCTTTTATAGCAGACTTATCAACTGCTGATTGCAATTTCCCCAAAAATGAGTAAAAT
The DNA here is from genome assembly GCF_009758445.1 of Klebsiella sp. 10-1. NCBI lineage: Bacteria > Pseudomonadati > Pseudomonadota > Gammaproteobacteria > Enterobacterales > Enterobacteriaceae > Klebsiella > Klebsiella sp. 10-1. Next base: position 17,456 of record NZ_WQRE01000018.1, on the reverse strand, counting down.
TTTCGGGCTTTTAATATGACACCCGGGCCCCGTTCCTCGATGGGGCCCGGGTGTTCTATTCACACAAGAGGATGTTATGGTAACTATTCGTTTAGCTCGTCACGGCGCTAAAAAGCGTCCGTTCTACCAGGTTGTTGTCACCGACAGCCGTAATGCACGCAACGGTCGCTTCATCGAGCGCGTTGGTTTCTTCAACCCGATCGCTTCCGCGAAAGAAGAAGAAACTCGTCTGGATCTGGATCGTATCGCTCACTGGGTTGGCCAGGGCGCTACCGTTTCCGATCGCGTAGCTACGCTGATCAAAGCAGCGAACAAAGCAGCTTAATCTGTCACGGTGGTCATGATGAGCAAGCAACACACCGCACAAGCACCTGTTGATCCGATCGTATTGGGCAAAATGGGTTCTTCCTACGGTATCCGTGGTTGGCTCAGAGTGTTTTCCTCCACCGAAGACGCCGAAAGCATTTTTGACTATCAGCCCTGGTTAATCCAGAAGGCGGGTCAGTGGCAGGCCGTTGAGCTGGAAAGCTGGCGCCACCACAATCAGGATATCGTCATCAAGCTGAAGGGCATTGACGATCGCGATGCTGCGAATCTGCTGACTAATTGCGAAATTATCGTGGATTCCTCGCAGCTGCCGAAGCTGGGAGAGGGCGACTATTACTGGAAAGACCTGATGGGCTGCCAGGTAGTCACCACTGAAGGCTATGGCCTGGGTAAAGTCATCGATATGATGGAAACCGGGTCAAATGACGTTCTCGTCATCAAGGCAAACCTGAAAGATGCGTTTGGCATCAAGGAGCGGCTGGTTCCGTTCCTCGATGGGCAGGTTATCAAGAAAGTCGATCTCGCTACTCGTACAATCGAAGTAGATTGGGATCCTGGTTTTTAAATTCTCCGGATAAACGGTAAAAGACGGCGCTATGTGGATTGGCATAATTAGCCTGTTTCCTGAAATGTTCCGCGCAATTACCGATTACGGGGTAACTGGCCGGGCAGTAAAAAATGGCCTGCTGAGCATCCAGAGCTGGAGTCCTCGTGACTTCGCGCATGACCGGCACCGTACCGTGGACGATCGTCCTTACGGCGGCGGACCGGGGATGTTAATGATGGTGCAACCCTTGCGGGACGCCATCCATACAGCAAAAGCCGCGGCAGGTGAAGGCGCTAAGGTGATATATCTGTCGCCTCAGGGACGCAAGCTTGATCAAGCTGGCGTCAGCGAACTGGCAACAAATCAGAAGCTGATTTTGGTGTGCGGTCGCTACGAAGGGATAGACGAGCGCGTAATTCAGACCGAAATTGATGAAGAATGGTCAATCGGCGATTACGTTCTCAGCGGTGGTGAGTTACCAGCAATGACGCTGATTGATTCCGTTTCCCGGTTCATTCCGGGGGTTCTGGGTCATGAAGCTTCGGCAACGGAAGATTCCTTTGCCGACGGTTTGCTGGACTGCCCACACTATACCCGCCCTGAAGTGTTAGAAGAGATGGAAGTACCGCCGGTATTGCTGTCGGGAAACCATGCTGAGATACGTCGCTGGCGTTTGAAACAGTCGCTGGGCCGCACCTGGCTTAGAAGACCTGAACTTTTGGAAAACCTGGCTCTGACTGAAGAGCAAGCAAAGTTGCTGGCGCAGTTCAAAACTGAACACGCAAAACAGCAGCATAAACATGATGGGATGGCGTAACGCCCCCAATATCAGTTTACCCAGGATAAGAGATTAAATTATGAGCAACATTATTAAGCAAATTGAACAAGAACAGATGAAGCAGGACGTACCTTCCTTCCGTCCGGGTGATACCGTGGAAGTGAAAGTATGGGTTGTTGAAGGTTCCAAAAAACGTCTGCAGGCATTCGAGGGCGTGGTTATCGCTATTCGTAACCGCGGTCTGCACTCTGCATTCACTGTTCGCAAAATTTCCAACGGCGAAGGCGTTGAGCGTGTCTTCCAGACTCACTCTCCGGTAGTTGACAGCATTGCTGTTAAACGTCGTGGTGCTGTACGTAAAGCTAAACTGTACTATCTGCGTGAGCGTACCGGTAAGTCTGCTCGTATCAAAGAGCGTCTTAACTAAGATTCGCTTTCGCGACATCCTGATAAAAAGGGCTGGCCTGATAGGCTGGCCCTTTTTTTATCTTTGTTTTAACTATCTTGATGTAAATCATTTACAATATCGCCCTCACGATGGAGGGGCGGTGGCCGGCAATATTTATCGACAGTCAGCACATCAACGGCGGGCCGCGTGGCTGGCGCTGTTTTCGATCCTGCTGATCGTCGTCGCGCCGCTGATCTCTATCTCATTGCAAAAAGATCCGATGGGCGCGATGCCCGGGATGCATCACGCGATGATGATGGCGGAAACGCCTCACGCCATGACGATGTCCCATTCTGCTCCACAGGCGTCTGCGCCTTCGCATACCATGCCGGCTGACCACGCCGAGGCCTGCGGCTACTGCGTGCTGTTAGCCCACGTGCCGGGCCTGCTGCTGGCGCTGGCGCTGCTTATCACCTTCATCCTGCGTCGGCTGCGTATCTTTACGGCTCGCCCGGTGCAGAAGCATTGGCACTACTTCCCCTGGCTCTATCCCGATACCCGCGCGCCGCCGCGCCAGTCTGCTGTTTCCTGTTGATAAAAAAATAATGTGCGCACCGCGCAACGTTCTCTTTTTGCTTTCGGAAAGGAAAAGTATGACAACCTGCACCTCGCGCGCGGCATGGCTGAACCTGCTGCGACGTCTTCATTTTTATATTGGTCTGTTTATCGGGCCGTTTATCTTCGTGGCTGCGCTAACCGGTACGCTGTATGTCGCCACGCCGCAGCTGGAGAACTGGCTGTATCACGACGCGCTGAGCGCGACAGCCGGTGGGGAGAAGCAGCCGCTGAGCGCCCAAATAGCGGTCGCGGAGGGGCTGACTCAGGGGAGTCTTCGCCTGCAGGCGGTGCGACCGGCCATTGCCGACGGCGAGACGACACGGGTGATGTTCGCCGACCCGCAGCTGGGAGAATCTGAATCCCGGGCGCTGTTTATCGATCCGGTGACCTTACGGGTTAAAGGCGATATGACGGTCTATGGCACCAGCGGTATTTTGCCCCTGCGCCAGTGGATTGATTACGCGCACAGGTCGCTGCTGGCAGGTAATATCGGCCGGCTGTATAGCGAGCTGGCGGCGTCCTGGATGTGGGTTGCCGCGCTGGGGGGCATTGCGCTGTGGGCAATGACCCGGCCCCGGCGGCGTATCAATAACCGCCAGCAAAATACGCGCCGGCTGCATGCTTCTCTCGGCTGGGTGCTGCTGGCGGGAATGCTGCTGTTCTCCGCGACCGGCTTAACCTGGTCGCAGTGGGCCGGGGATAATGTCGATAAGATGCGCGCCGCTTTCGGCTGGCTGACGCCGCAGGTCAACGCCCGCCTGCATGCCACGCTGCCGATGGCTCATGATGCCCATGCTGAGCATCATATGGGGAATATGGCGATGCCCGAAACTATGCCGCCTCTGAAGGGCGAGCAGTTTGATCGGGTGCTGACGCTCGCGCGTAGCGCAGGTCTCGATGCCAGCAAGCTTGAGATTCGTCCACCGAAGGGGGCGGAGTTCGCCTGGACGGTGAACGAAATAGACCGAAGCTGGCCGACCCAGGTTGACGCGGTGGCGATTGATGGCGAACGGATGCAGGTTGTTGACCGTACGCGCTTTGCCGATTTCCCGCTGATGGCGAAACTCACCCGCTGGGGCGTCGATTTCCACATGGGGATCCTCTTTGGCCTGGCTAATCAGCTGCTGCTGATCGCCTTTGGCTCGGCGCTGTGCGTGATGATTGTCGTTGGGTATCGCTTATGGTGGATTCGCCGTCCGCCGAAGGCGGCGTTTAACCCGGCAAGTACGCTGGTGCAGGCATGGCTTAATCTGGCATGGCCGGCCCGTACGCTTACGCTGGTGGCTGCCGTCCTGCTGGGGCTGGGGCTGCCGCTGATGGGCGCCAGCCTGCTGCTGTGTATTACCGTTGACTATCTGCGCTGGCGTGCGGCCACGGCCGTGACGCTCGCCAGTTCAGTAGACTAAGGGAACTAAGGGAACTAAGGGAACTAAGGGAACTAAGGCGTGCTGATAACAACCGTAACCCGGCGGTTTTCGGCACGTCCTTTTGCCGTATCGTTACTGACAATAGGATATTTTTTGCCCAGCCCGCGGGTCGTTAAATTGCCGCGCGGAATGCCGGCGCCTTCCGCCCAGGCGTCCGCGACGCTGTTTGCTCGTTTCAGCGACAGCATCTCGTTGTAGCCATCTTCGCCATAGTTATCCGTATGACCATCTAAACGACTGTGCATAATCCCGGTTGAGGCGAGGCGGGAAGCCATGCTGTGAATTTGCTGCCGGCTATCAGCGCGCAGGTGGTAGTCGTTTTTATCAAACAGGATGGAGTCAGATAGGCCGAGGGACCAGTCGCCGTTACTTTCCGTAAAGCCATAGGATTTCATCGCCGCAACCTGCTGCTGAGAGAATTTTCCTTGCGGAGCCTGACAGCCGGTGAGAAAAACCGCGGCCAGCAGGGCGGGAGCAAAATATTTCCTGAGCATGATGATTCCTTTTATTTTTGTACTTGCTGCAAACGTTGATTTTTCATCCGATACATATTTTGATCGGCAAACTCTTGCAGATTTTCGGCAGAAGTATGCTCCCACGCCAGCGCGTAACCAATACTGAGCGACAGGGTAGCGGTATGGCCGTTGTGCAGATTGAACGGCTGGAGAAACTGTGCCGAGAGTAAAGCGCACTGCGCCTGGACTTCGGCCTCTGTGTGAACGTTGCGCAGCAGAATCGCAAATTCGTCGCCGCCTAGTCGCCATGCCTGATGCTCGGTACCGGCAAACGTCATCAGCCGGCTGGCTACTTCGATTAAGACCTTATCGCCCGTCGCGTGCCCCCAGTTATCGTTGATGAGCTTGAAGTTGTCGCCATCAAGGAACAGGAGCGCGGAGCTACGGTGGGTAACGTCGTCGTTCATGAGTTTGTTGATGACGTTGCGAAACGCCGCGCGGTTGGCAAGCCCGGTCAGCGGATCGTGCAGAGAGCTGCGCAGGAGCTGGGCGTTTTTGGCCTGTAGCTGCCGCTGCCAGTCCTCCATCTCGCCGAGCAGGCTATTAAAGTCCTGGGCGAAAAGATGAAACTCTTCAATGTGCTCTTCGGGAACGCGACGCGAGAAGTGACGGTTTTCCCGGATATCGTGCACCACTTCGGTAATGCTCTGCAGCGCGGTGACGATGCCGCGGTGCAGAGAGTGGGTCAGCAGCAGGGCGATAAAGGACGCCAGCAGGATGCTGCTGGTCAGGACGATAATCGAAATGCCGAGGAAGTGGCTTATCAACCGGTCCAGCGCCGTCAGGCGAAGCTCGCCGATAATTTTCCCTTCATGCCAGATGGGCTGCGTGGTCGGCAGTGGGAAAAGCCACCTGCTGATAAGGCCGCTGAGTTTTTCCTGGCTTACCAGATCGTGGTTATGCCAGAGGGCAAAATGCTTTTTCTGGCTATCAAGCACCAGCGCTTCGGAAAACTGTCCCTGCTTCCCCAGCGTCGCCAGCGTATCTTCTGCCGCCGCGCTATCGCCAAACACCAGCGCTGCTTCAAGACTGCGGCTCATCGTCGCGGCAGTCAGCTCCAGATTCTTCTGCGCGTATTGTTTCAGCGTGAATACGGAGGCGGTGCTGAGCAGCAGCCAGACCAAAGTCATCGATATGATTACGCTTATCATGCTGATACGGCGTAACGCTCTTTTGAAGGTGGGGCGCGGGCCCTGAGGATAATCCTTATTCATGTGCGTTTTTCCGGGCAAGCATCAGTACATCTGGATTGACCCGCACACCGCTGTGCGTCAGGACATCAAGATTAACGGAGAATTTGACCCTGTCGTCATTGATGATCAGGCAAAAAGCACTGCCAATAGCGCAATCGGTATTCTGTTCCGCAATAAGTAATAGGGGCCTTGGCCGGTATTTAGAGGTGAATTCGGACTGCTGTAACGGCGATTCGCTGCCAAAATAAAAACCATCACAAACCGTATTCAACGCTTCTTCTGTACTGTGAACAACCACCGGCTGGTAGGGTAAAGCCTCAGGCGATTGCTGGGTCAGGCTGTGGGTATAGCGTGACGTAGAGAAAATACACAGTCTGGGCGGGGCGGATAGTTCTGGCCAGCGGGTATACGTCACGATCCCCGAAACAATGGCTCGCACATTTGTCGACTGCCCGGCGGCAAAAGCGGGATAGCTCACGATGAATAACAAAGAAATCAAAAAAAGACGGTGCAACTGTTTCATTAACGGATCCGTCTGGTTCGTCATAGTACGTGAATTGCAGTGCGCTGATGCCTGGCCGAAGGATAGCATTGTTGGTGAAAACCGTCATTAGCCGTCGCCCGTGCAATGCGTTAATTTTGGCCAGGATTTTTCGTAAAGAAAAGGCGGCCCGGAGGATAAGTTTTTGGCGGCTAATATGGGTGGTGTTAAGTTAACTTTACGGTTAGTGATGGATGAAAGGCCATTTATTTTGCTGGTGTAACGTAAAATTTACGTAATATGGATTGAAATCTTTACTTTGTGTGGTATCGTTACGTCCTCCTCAGTGAGGAAAACACTATCGCAAACGAGCTACACAGGATCGCAATCATGCAAAAAGACGCGCTGAATAACGTACATATTACCGATGAACAGGTTTTACTGACCCCGGACCAGCTGAAAGCTGAGTTTCCTCTGAATATCGAGCAGGAAGCGCAAATCGCGCAGTCTCGCCAGACAATTTCTGAGATCATTGCCGGCCGCGATCCGCGTCTGCTGGTCGTCTGCGGTCCTTGCTCAATTCACGATCCGGAAGCGGCAATTGAGTACGCTCATCGTTTTAAAGCACTTGCCGCTGAGGTCAGCGATAGCCTCTACCTGGTAATGCGCGTCTATTTTGAAAAACCCCGTACCACCGTCGGTTGGAAAGGGCTGATTAACGATCCGCACATGGATGGCTCGTTTGATGTTGAAGGCGGTCTGAAGATTGCGCGTCGACTGCTGGTTGAGCTGGTAAATATGGGGCTGCCGCTGGCGACCGAAGCGCTGGACCCAAACAGCCCGCAGTACCTTGGCGATCTGTTCAGCTGGTCCGCGATCGGCGCACGTACCACCGAATCCCAGACGCACCGCGAAATGGCATCCGGCCTGTCGATGCCGGTCGGCTTTAAAAATGGTACCGACGGTAGCCTGGCGACGGCGATTAACGCCATGCGTGCCGCAGCGATGCCGCACCGCTTTGTTGGGATTAACCAGGCGGGTCAGGTCTGCCTGCTGCAAACCCAGGGCAACCCGGATGGTCACGTCATTCTGCGCGGCGGTAAAGCGCCAAACTACGGCCCGGAAGATGTTGAGCAATGCGAAAAAGAGATGACTCAGGCGGGACTGAAACCGTCGCTGATGGTAGATTGCAGTCATGGTAATTCCAATAAAGACTACCGCCGTCAGCCAGCGGTGGCAGAATCCGTCGTCGCGCAGATCAAGGATGGCAACCGTTCCATTATTGGTCTGATGATTGAGAGTAATATCCACGAAGGTAACCAGTCCTCTGAGCAGCCGCGTTGTGATATGAAATACGGCGTATCCGTCACCGATGCTTGCATCAGCTGGGAAACCACCGATGCGTTGCTCCGCGAACTTGATAAGGATCTGCGCGGCCATCTGGCGGCTCGTCTGGCGTAAGAGGATTGTATGGTTGCTGAACTGACCGCGTTGCGCGATCAAATTGATGAAGTTGATAAGGCGCTGCTGGGCCTGCTGGCCAGGCGCCTGGAGCTGGTGGCGGAAGTTGGCGAGGTCAAGAGCAAATACGGCCTGCCTATTTACGTCCCGGAACGGGAGGCGGCGATGCTGGCCTCCCGTCGCGAAGAGGCGGCCGCGCTTGGCGTGCCGCCGGATCTGATTGAAGACGTGCTGCGCCGAGTGATGCGCGAGTCCTATTCCAGCGAAAACGACAAAGGCTTTAAAACGCTCTGCCCGAACCTGCGCCCGGTGGTGATTGTCGGCGGCGGCGGGCAGATGGGGCGCCTGTTCGAGAAAATGCTGACGCTTTCTGGCTACCAGGTACGTATTCTGGAGAAAGAAGACTGGCCGCGGGCGACGGAGATTGTCGCCGACGCCGGGATGGTGATCGTCAGCGTACCCATTCACGCAACGGTTGAAACGATTGCCCGGCTTCCTTCGCTGCCGGCAGACTGCATTTTGGTTGACCTGGCGTCAGTTAAAGCGGAACCGCTGCAGGCGATGCTGGCGGCGCATAATGGCCCGGTGCTGGGCCTGCATCCGATGTTCGGCCCGGACAGCGGCAGCCTCGCTAAGCAGGTGGTAGTCTACTGCGACGGCCGTCAGCCGGAAGCCTATCAGTGGTTCCTTGAGCAAATTCAGGTTTGGGGCGCTCGTCTGCATCGTATCAGCGCCGTCGAGCACGATCAGAATATGGCGTTTATTCAGGCTCTGCGCCACTTTGCGACCTTTGCCTACGGCCTGCACCTGGCGGAGGAGAACGTTCGCCTGGAGCAGCTGCTGGCGCTGTCATCACCGATCTACCGGCTTGAGCTGGCGATGGTGGGCCGGCTGTTTGCCCAGGATCCGCAGCTTTACGCCGACATTATTATGTCGTCGGAGAGTAACCTGGCGCTGATTAAGCGCTACTACCAGCGTTTTGGTGAGGCGATTGGCCTGCTGGAGCAGGGGGATAAACAGGCGTTTATCGACAGCTTCCGCAAAGTTGAGCACTGGTTTGGCGATTATGCCCAGCGCTTCCAGAGCGAAAGCCGTACGCTGCTCCGCCAGGCGAATGATAATCGGCAGTAGCTGAAAACCGTATATAATCAAAGCCAGAGGGGAAACCCGCTGGCTTTTTTTATAGGGATGAAAACGATGGCTGAACCGCAACCGCTGTTTGATTACGCCGGACACCTGCCGGAATGCCCGACCTGGAACGACGCTGAGCAAGCCTTGTACTGGGCCGATATTATGGAGTGCGAAATTCACCGCTACGACGTCCGCAGCGGGGAGCATCAGGTCCTGCAATTTCCTGAAGAGGTCGGCTGCTTTGCTCTGCGCGAGAAGGGCGGCTTTATCGTGGCGCTGCGTAGCGCTATCTGGTTAACCGATGCGCACGGCCTGCTGCGGCGTAAAATCTGCGATAACCCAAGCAACCCGCAGTTGGCTCGTTTTAATGACGGCGGGACGGATCGCGACGGACGCTTTTACGCCGGAACCTTCTGGGCGCCGGGAGATTATAACGGTGCGCTGCTGGTGCGTATCGATAGCGATCTTACCCCGCGGGTCATCCAGTGCGATATCCACGGCGCTAACGGCCTGGCCTTTAGCGAGGATCGGCGCTGGATGTATACCTCGGATACGCCGAACGCCGTTATCTACCGTACGCCGCTGGATAATCAGGGCGAGCCGGGCACGCGCGAGGTTTTCCGTCGCTTTCAGCCGGGGGAAGGCATTCCTGACGGCGCGGCTATCGATGTGGAAGGGTGCTACTGGAGCGCGATGTTTGACGGCTGGCGTATAGCGCGCTTCTCGCCAACCGGTGAACAGCTGGCCGAGTATCGTCTGCCGGTACGCTGCCCGACGATGGTCTGTTTTGGCGGTGCGGATATGCGTACGCTGTTTATCACCACTACCCGGGAAAATATGGCTGCGGATGAAGTTGAGAAATACCCGCTCTCCGGGGCTATCTTCACCCTGCCGGTTGCGGTGGCAGGGATGAAGAAGCGGGCCTTTATCGAGCGTTAGATTGGCTCAACGGGAACCACGTTTTCGCCAGGATAGCAGCCCAGAACTTTCATTGACCGGGTGATCTCCGCCAGCTCCTTGAGCGCCTTGCGCATGGGGATTGATTCCAGGTTCGCCTGGATATCCAGATAAAACATCTCTTCCCACGGATTGCCGTAGATTGGGCGCGACTCCAGCTTGGTCATGATCAGGTTGTGGTTGCGCAGTACCAGCAGCGCTTCGACCAGCGCACCCGCCTGCTGGCCGGTCGCAATGAGCAGGGTGGTTTTTGCCGGAACCTGATCGGAAACATTCACCGCTTTGCGCGCCAGTACCAGGAAGCGGGTGATATTTTGCGTTTGGTTTGCCTCGCAGTGTTCAAGCACCTGCAGTCCGTACAGCGCACCGCCGGCTTCGCTGCCCAGCGCCGCGATGGTTGGCGATTTGGCCTGCGCGACTTTCTCCATCGCCGCCGAGGTACTTTCGGTATATTCGATTTTCCAGTGCGGGTAGCGGCTTAGATACTGGCTACACTGCTGGAACGGCTGCGGATGGCTGTAGACGGTGGTAATTTGCTGCGGATCGGTAGAGGCGGCAACCAGAACGCAGTGATCGATAGGGATCGTTAGTTCGCCAACGATCGACAGACTGGTGTGCTGCAGCAGATCGTAGACGTCGTTGATCCCGCCAGAGCTGGTATTTTCGATTGGCACTACCGCGTAGTCAGCCTGACCGGTCTCAACCTGGTTGAAGATATCGGCAAACCTGGCGCAGCCGCTTTCGATGAACTGTTCAAAATGGCGGGCCGCGTATTGTCGTGCGGCAAGGTGAGAGTATGACCCTTTTGGCCCCAGAAAAGCCACGCGCGCTGAATGTGGGTTGATCTTATTCAGATGCTGCTGCAGCAGGGTTTGCTGGGTGAGAACGGAATCCTCGATGATCAGCTGGAACAGCCGGGTGATGTAGTGCGCATCCAGATGGTGGGCTTTACCCAGCGTCATCAGGCGGTCCAGCAGGTCACGCTCACGGTCGATATCGCGTACCGGGCGATGCGACGCCAGCTTTGCCTTCCCGACTTCGACAGCCAGCCCACGGCGTTCTGCCAGCAGCGCGAGCAGCTTTTCATCCAGGGCGCTTATCTTATCGCGCAGGGCCAGTAATGGGTTTTCCTCGGTCATATGTGTTGCCTTTCTTGTTATTGGTGTAGATACCCTAAATCGTTCGAGCTACCGACGGCGCGCGTGCAACCTGAAAAATAGCGGGCATAAATAAAAAAGGCCTCCCTGGTGGGAGGCCTTGTAGTTCGTCTTCGCATTCTTTATCACACGACGAATTGCCTCCCGGTTAGGGGAAGGTAAAAAAGAATGCGAAGAAGAACGGCAGTAGTTTCAAGATAAATTCCTTTAATCGGCTGGGATTACAGTACCCGGACTGTTTTCATCCTGTCAATAAAAAACGCGCCCGAAGGCGCGTGGCGTTACACAATATTAAGTTAAGGACAGTAAAGTTCAGGATTACTCTTCTTCTTCCACAAAGCCTGCCTCTTTCACCGATGTTGCGGCGCGGCGGGCTTCCCCTTTGTGTTGCACTTTGTTCAGCTGCCGTTCCAGCTTGTTGATTAATTCGTTGATCGCGGCGTACATATCTTCACTTCTCGCGCTGGCAACCAGATGACCATTTGGCGTATTGATGGTTGCGTCAGCGACAAAACCTTGCGGCTCCTTGGAGAGAATGATGTGCGGGTTGATTAAGTGGGTTTGCCATTTATCCAATTTGGCGAGACGGTCTGCGACATGCTGGCGAATAGCCGGAGTAATTTCCATTTGTTTACTGGTAATGTTCATTGTCATAAATTTTACCTCTTGTCTTTCCCGTCTTGGTGAACTCAGCATACCTCGCCCAATGTCAAAATGCGTGATCTAAATCACATTTTAATGTCACTTTTTGTCAACAAATGCAATTTGTGAGGCAGGGCAGGAACGGGGGAGATTTTACTTGTCGAACCGCGGAAAGAGAGTCATATTTGATGGGATGACCTGACGCTAAAACGCTTCAGCTTATAAGTCAGATGAATAAAAAAACGGCAGCCCTGGGGCTGCCGTTTTGCTTACATCAAAAGCGATCAGGTATTTTTACTGTTAGCCGCGATAATTTTGGCCACCTTATCTGCCTGCGCATTCATTTGCATCTGGCGATAGGCGTTTTCCATTTTCGGCAATGCATCGCGGGTAGCCTGCGCATCAGGATAGCTGCGCAGCATGCCATCAACGCGGTTTACGACGGCAACCCACGCGCCGCGGTCGGTATAGTAATCAACCACCGACAGTTCGTACTTCGCCAGACGATCCTTCAGGAACACCATACGTTTGTAGGCGTCGGTCGAATACTGGCTGTTCGGATAGCCGCGCACCAGCTTCGAGAAGTCATTGAAGGCATCGCGTGCGTGCTGGGGGTCGCGATCGGAGCGATCGACACCGAAGAATCCTTGCAGCGCACTATCATCCAGAGCCATATTTGTCAGACCACGCATATAAATGACGTAATCAATGTTAGGATGGGTCGGGTTCAGACGAACAAAGCGGTCGATGGCCGCCTGAGCTAATGGCAGATCGGCATTTTTGTAGTACGCATAAATCAGGTCCAGCTGTACCTGTTGGGAATAAGGGCCGAACGGATAGCGATTATCCAACGCTTCCAGTTGCGTTATCGCCTGTTTCCAGTTACCGTCCTGCAGTTTTTGCTGGGCAGTCGCGTAGATTTCATTCGGCGGATTATCAGGCACCTCTTCCTTTGAGCCGGAGCAACCCACCAAAGCCAGGCTCAGTGTGGCAGCTGCCACCAGGTATTTCATGCGCGTCATGACGTTTTGACTTCCTCAAAATGTTTATGCGGGAGAATCTCTGTTCCTGCTCCCGATTAAGACCAGCTACAATAGCACACTATATTATACGGCAAAGCCGTAAAACCCAACGTTAAACGAAGAAGCTGTATATGGCACAACGAGTACAACTCACCGCAACGGTGTCCGAAAATCAACTCGGGCAACGCTTAGATCAGGCTTTGGCCGAAATGTTCCCGGATTATTCGCGTTCGCGCATAAAAGAATGGATCCTTGACCAGCGAGTGCTGGTAAACGGCACTGTCAGCGACAAGCCGAAAGAAAAAGTTTTAGGGGGAGAAAGCGTCTCTATCGATGTTGAAATCGAAGAAGATGTGCGCTTCGAACCGCAGGATATTCCGCTCAATATCGTCTACGAGGATGACGACATCCTCGTGATCAATAAACCGCGCGGCCTGGTCGTCCATCCAGGAGCGGGCAATCCTGACGGTACTGTGCTGAATGCGCTGCTGCACTACTATCCGGCGATTGCCGATGTTCCGCGTGCGGGCATTGTCCACCGACTGGATAAGGACACCACCGGCCTGATGGTTGTGGCGAAAACTATCCCGGCGCAAACGCGTCTGGTGGAATCACTGCAGCTGCGCGAAATTACCCGCGAATACGAAGCGGTAGCGATTGGTCACATGACGTCTGGCGGTACGGTAGAAGAACCGATTAGTCGTCACCCGACCAAGCGTACGCATATGGCGGTGCACCCGATGGGTAAACCGGCGGTAACGCATTACCGCATTATGGAGCATTTCCGTATTCATACGCGCCTGCGCCTGCGTCTGGAAACCGGTCGTACTCACCAGATCCGCGTACACATGGCGCATATCACCCATCCGCTGGTCGGCGATCAGGTATACGGCGGCCGTCCACGTCCGCCGAAAGGGGCGTCAGAGGAGTTCATTACCGCACTGCGCCAGTTCGATCGTCAGGCTCTGCACGCCACCATGCTGCGTCTGTATCACCCGGTTAGCGGTATTGAGATGGAATGGCATGCGCCGATCCCTCAGGATATGGTTGAGCTGATCGATGCCATGCGCGCCGATTATGAAGAGCATAAGGATCGTATTGACTGGCTATGACTAAACTGATTGTACCGCAGTGGCCAATGCCGGAAAGCGTGGCGGCCTGTAGCTCCACGCGCGTTGGCGGCGTGAGCCTGCCTCCGTATGGCTCGCTCAATCTGGGCGCCCATTGCGGAGACAATCTGCCGGACGTTGAGGAAAACCGCCGGCGGATGTTTGCCGCAGGCGGGCTCCCCGCGTATCCGGTGTGGCTCGAACAGGTTCACGGTACGGCGGTGCTGAAACTCGACGGCGGGCCGTATGCCTCAAAATGCGCGGATGCGTCATACTGTAATACGCCGGGCACCGTTTGCGCCGTCATGACCGCTGACTGCCTGCCGGTGCTTTTTTGCAACCGTGCCGGTACCGAAGTGGCGGCGGCTCACGCTGGCTGGCGCGGATTATGCGACGGCGTGCTGGAGGAAACGGTCGCCTGCTTCGCTGATAAGCCGGAGAATATCCTGGCGTGGCTCGGTCCGGCTATCGGCCCCGACGCTTTTGAAGTCGGCGCGGAAGTTCGTGAAGCCTTTATGAGCAAAGACGCGAAGGCCGACAGCGCTTTTCGTCCGGCTGGTGAGAAATACTTTGCCAATATCTATCAGCTGGCTCGCCAGCGCCTGGCTAACGTCGGCGTGGAGCAAATCTTCGGCGGCGATCGCTGCACGCTAAGCGAAAAGGATGATTTTTTCTCTTATCGTCGCGACAGGACGACGGGTCGTATGGCTAGTTTTATCTGGCTGATATAACCTGGTGTATCAAGACGGTCCGGAAGGCAGACTTATTTTTCGCATAGTTCAGGTCTTTAACCTTGAATAATTGAGGGATGACCTCATTTAATCTCCAGTAGCAAATTTGACCTGTTATGGGAGGAGTTATGCGTCTGGACCGTCTTACCAATAAATTCCAGCTTGCTCTTGCCGATGCCCAGTCGCTCGCGCTAGGGCACGACAACCAATTCATCGAACCTCTTCATCTAATGAGCGCCTTGCTTAATCAGGAAGGGGGATCGGTACGTCCTTTATTAACTTCTGCGGGCATTAACGCCGGCGAGTTAAGTACCAGTATTACTCAGGCCTTGAGCCGTTTACCGCAGGTGGAAGGCACCGGCGGCGACGTGCAGCCGTCCCAGGATTTGGTGCGTATTCTGAACCTTTGCGACAAGCTGGCGCAAAAGCGGAAGGACAACTTTATTTCGTCGGAACTGTTCGTTCTGGCGGCGCTTGAATCACGCGGTACGCTAACCGATCTTTTGAAATCCGCCGGTGCAACAACCGCCAATGTGACTCAGGCGATTGAACAAATGCGTGGAGGTGAAAGCGTGAACGATCAGGGTGCCGAAGACCAACGTCAGGCATTGAAAAAATTTACCGTCGATCTGACCGAGCGTGCTGAACAGGGCAAGCTGGATCCGGTCATTGGTCGTGATGAAGAGATTCGCCGTACTATTCAGGTACTGCAGCGGCGAACTAAAAATAACCCGGTGCTTATCGGTGAGCCTGGCGTCGGTAAAACGGCCATTGTTGAAGGTCTGGCGCAGCGCATCGTCAATGGCGAAGTGCCGGAAGGGCTAAAAGGCCGCCGGGTACTGGCGCTGGATATGGGCGCGCTGGTGGCTGGAGCTAAGTATCGCGGCGAGTTTGAAGAGCGTCTGAAAGGCGTGCTGAACGATCTCTCGAAGCAGGAAGGCAACGTCATTCTGTTTATCGATGAGCTGCACACTATGGTCGGGGCGGGGAAAGCGGACGGCGCGATGGATGCAGGCAATATGCTGAAGCCCGCGCTGGCGCGCGGTGAACTGCACTGCGTCGGCGCGACCACTCTTGATGAGTATCGGCAATATATTGAAAAAGATGCAGCCCTGGAGCGGCGTTTCCAGAAAGTCTTCGTGGCCGAACCTTCGGTGGAAGACACCATTGCGATTCTGCGCGGCTTAAAAGAGCGCTATGAGCTGCATCACCATGTGCAGATCACCGATCCGGCTATCGTCGCGGCCGCAACCTTGTCGCATCGCTACATTGCCGACCGACAGCTGCCGGACAAAGCGATTGACCTGATTGATGAAGCAGCTTCAAGTATTCGTATGCAGATTGACTCGAAGCCGGAAGAGCTCGACCGACTCGACAGACGTATTATTCAGCTCAAGCTGGAGCAGCAGGCGCTGAAGAAAGAAGCCGACGAGGCAAGCCTGAAGCGTCTGGATATGCTGAATGAAGAGCTGGCGGATAAAGAACGTCAGTATTCTGTATTAGAAGAAGAGTGGAAGGCGGAAAAAGCGTCGCTCTCCGGAACCCAGACGATTAAAGCTGAGCTGGAACAGGCAAAAATTGCCATCGAGCAGGCGCGACGCGTTGGCGACCTGGCCCGGATGTCTGAACTGCAGTACGGCAAAATCCCGGAGCTGGAAAAACAGCTGGCAGCGGCTACGCAGTCTGAAGGTAAAACGATGCGTCTGTTGCGTAATAAAGTGACGGATGCGGAAATTGCGGAAGTGCTGGCGCGCTGGACCGGTATTCCGGTAGCGCGAATGATGGAAGGCGAGCGTGAAAAACTGCTGCGCATGGAGCAGGAGCTGCATAGCCGGGTGATTGGTCAGAACGAGGCGGTTGAAGCGGTATCGAACGCGATTCGCCGTAGCCGTGCCGGCTTGTCCGACCCTAACCGTCCTATCGGCTCGTTCCTGTTCCTTGGGCCGACCGGTGTCGGTAAAACCGAGCTGTGTAAAACGCTGGCGAATTTTATGTTCGATAGCGATGACGCGATGGTGCGTATCGATATGTCCGAGTTTATGGAGAAACACTCCGTCTCGCGGCTGGTGGGTGCGCCTCCGGGATACGTCGGTTATGAAGAGGGCGGCTATCTGACGGAAGCCGTGCGCCGTCGTCCTTATTCGGTAATTTTGCTGGATGAAGTCGAAAAAGCGCATCCTGATGTGTTCAACATTCTGCTGCAGGTGCTGGATGACGGGCGTTTGACGGACGGGCAGGGGAGAACGGTCGATTTCCGTAATACGGTCGTCATTATGACCTCTAACCTTGGATCCGACCTGATTCAGGAACGGTTTGGTGAGCTGGATTATAGTCATATGAAAGATGTGATTATGGGCGTTGTCAGCCAAAGCTTCCGTCCGGAATTCATCAACCGTATAGATGAGGTCGTGGTATTCCACCCGCTGGGTGAAAAACACATTGCCTCTATTGCTCAGATCCAGCTGCAGCGTCTGTACAAACGTCTGGAAGAGCGCGGCTATGAAGTGCGCATGTCAGATGAGGCGCTGAAGCTGCTGAGTGCGAACGGTTACGATCCGGTGTATGGCGCGCGGCCGTTAAAACGCGCCATCCAGCAGCAGATCGAAAACCCGCTGGCGCAGCAAATCCTTTCCGGTGAACTTATTCCCGGTAAAGAAGTGCAGCTGGTGGTGAAAGATGATCGGATAGTGGCAGTGCAGTAAATCACAAAACGACAAAAACGGGCCCGACGGGCTCGTTTTTGTTTAAAAACCAGGCAAGAATTAAAGTCTGAACGTGGTTTTGTGTGAAAAGTAATCGAACGCATCATTTTTTTGAATTTATACTTGTCACCTCAGAATTACCGCCTATAATGCGCCTCCACTGACACGGAACAACGGCCAGCACGCCGCCGGGTCAGCAGGCTTCAGCGCTGAATATCAGCCGCGAAAGCCGACGGAGAAAAGCAAAATAAACGCTTGACTCTGAATGAG
>NZ_WQRE01000017.1:537-31833 GCF_009758445.1 Klebsiella sp. 10-1 | reverse complement strand
CTGGCACCATCGAACTGCCGGAAGGCGTAGAGATGGTAATGCCGGGCGACAACATCAAAATGGTTGTTACCCTGATCCACCCGATCGCGATGGACGACGGTCTGCGTTTCGCAATCCGTGAAGGCGGTCGTACCGTTGGCGCGGGCGTTGTTGCTAAAGTTCTCAGCTAATCGCTGATAACATTTGACGCAATGCGCAATAAAAGGGCATCATTTGATGCCCTTTTTGCACGCTTTCGAACCAGAACCTGGCTCATCAGTGATTTTTTTTGTCATAATCATTGCTGAGACAGGCTCTGTAGAGGGCGTTAAATCCGAAACGCAGCAGAGCATTTCGGTTTGGTTGCCTCGCTCTCGCGGGGCAAAATTATTTGTCTGAATTCTTGTGACAGGTTGGTTTATGAGTGCGAATACCGAAGCTCAAGGGAGCGGGCGCGGCCTGGAAGCGATGAAGTGGACGATCGTTGCCGTGCTGCTGATTGTGGCCATCGTAGGCAACTTCCTTTATCGTGACATTATGCTGGCGGTGCGTGCGCTGGCCGTGGTGATTCTGATCGCTGCTGCCGGTGGCGTCGCGCTGTTAACCACAAAAGGTAAGGCGACCGTAGCTTTCGCCCGTGAAGCGAGAACCGAAGTCCGCAAGGTAATCTGGCCAACTCGCCAGGAAACGTTGCACACCACGCTGATTGTTGCCGCGGTAACTGCGGTAATGTCACTGATCCTGTGGGGACTGGATGGTATTCTGGTTCGCCTGGTATCCTTTATCACTGGCCTGAGGTTCTGAGATGTCTGAAGCTCCTAAAAAACGTTGGTACGTCGTTCAGGCGTTTTCCGGTTTTGAAGGTCGCGTAGCTACCTCGTTGCGTGAACATATCAAATTGCACAATATGGAAGAGTTGTTTGGCGAAGTCATGGTACCGACCGAAGAAGTGGTCGAAATCCGTGGTGGCCAGCGCCGCAAGAGCGAGCGTAAATTCTTCCCGGGTTACGTTCTGGTCCAGATGGTGATGAACGACGCAAGCTGGCACCTGGTGCGCAGCGTACCGCGCGTAATGGGCTTTATCGGCGGTACATCCGACCGTCCTGCGCCGATCAGCGACAAAGAAGTTGACGCGATCATGAACCGTCTTCAGCAGGTTGGCGATAAGCCGCGTCCTAAAACGCTGTTCGAGCCGGGCGAAATGGTTCGCGTCAGCGATGGTCCGTTTGCTGACTTCAACGGCGTTGTTGAAGAAGTTGACTACGAGAAGTCCCGCCTGAAGGTTTCTGTTTCGATCTTTGGCCGTGCGACCCCGGTCGAGCTGGACTTTGCTCAGGTAGAAAAAGCCTAAGCGACGATCAAAAAAGCAGCGATTTAATCGTTGCATGAGGCGCGAAATTGACATACAATTTCGCGCCTTTTGTTTTTATGGGCCGCGTGTCCGTAAGACGATATTGATAACGGGGAGCCTTTTCTAAAGGCGTTATACCCAAACGAGGAAATTTAAATGGCTAAGAAAGTACAAGCCTACGTCAAGCTGCAGGTTGCAGCTGGTATGGCAAACCCGAGCCCGCCGGTTGGTCCAGCACTGGGTCAGCAGGGTGTGAACATCATGGAATTCTGTAAAGCGTTCAACGCCAAAACAGAATCCCTGGAAAAAGGTCTGCCGACTCCGGTTGTTATTACCGTTTACGCTGACCGTTCCTTTACCTTTGTTACCAAGACCCCGCCGGCTGCCGTTCTGCTGAAGAAAGCTGCAGGCATCAAGTCTGGTTCCGGTAAGCCGAACAAAGATAAAGTAGGTAAAATTTCCCGCGCTCAGCTGCAGGAAATCGCGCAGACCAAAGCTGCCGACATGACTGGTTCTGACATTGAAGCGATGACTCGCTCCATTGAAGGTACTGCACGTTCCATGGGCCTGGTAGTAGAGGATTAAGAAATGGCTAAACTGACCAAGCGTATGCGCGTGATCCGTGACAAAGTTGATGTGACTAAACAGTACGACATCAACGAAGCTATTGCTCTGCTGAAAGAGCTGGCCACCGCTAAATTTACCGAAAGCGTAGACGTTGCTGTTAACCTCGGCATCGACGCTCGTAAATCTGACCAGAACGTCCGTGGCGCAACCGTACTGCCGCACGGTACTGGCCGTTCCGTTCGCGTAGCCGTATTTGCCCAGGGCCCGAACGCTGAAGCTGCTAAAGCTGCAGGCGCCGAGCTGGTAGGTATGGAAGATCTGGCAGACCAGATCAAAAAAGGCGAAATGAACTTCGACGTTGTTATTGCTTCCCCGGATGCAATGCGCGTTGTTGGTCAGCTGGGCCAGGTTCTGGGTCCGCGTGGCCTGATGCCAAACCCGAAAGTGGGTACCGTTACTCCGAACGTTGCTGAAGCTGTTAAGAACGCTAAAGCAGGTCAGGTTCGCTATCGTAACGACAAAAACGGCATTATCCACACCACCATCGGTAAAGTGGACTTTGACGCTGACAAACTGAAAGAAAACCTGGAAGCCCTGCTGGTTGCGCTGAAAAAAGCAAAACCGACTCAGGCGAAAGGCGTTTTCATCAAGAAAGTTAGCCTCTCCACCACCATGGGTGCTGGCGTTGCCGTTGATCAAGCTGGTCTGAGCGCTTCTGCGAACTAAGATTAGCTTTACGTGGGCGGTGGATTTGTCTACAATTCTACCCCCACGATTCTGTTGAAATAAACAGAGACTATGCGAGTTATTCGAATTGCAGCAAGGCGGCAATTGAGTGAATCGCCGGGAGCGTAGTTGACTACGTGACCGGTGTGAACGAAAGCAGCTAACGCAGCTGTGGTTCGAAGGACGAAGACATAGAAAGAATTTGTTCGTTGGAGCCTGGCCTATCCAGGCCTCCGTCGAAGACCGCAGGTGTTTCGCAAGAAACTTAATGCCCTGCGTAGACGGTGACAGAACGCTAAGATTATTTTTGGATACTCTGGCTTGTTTCTGCTCACCGTATTAAGACGCTCTATTCGTTGAGTAGAGTGAAGTGAGTTCCCAGAGCATGAGCTCTGGCAAACATCCAGGAGCAAAGCTAATGGCTTTAAATCTTCAAGACAAACAAGCGATTGTTGCTGAAGTCAGCGAAGTAGCCAAAGGCGCGCTGTCTGCAGTAGTTGCGGATTCCCGTGGCGTTACTGTAGATAAAATGACTGAACTGCGTAAAGCAGGTCGTGAAGCTGGCGTTTACATGCGTGTTGTCCGCAACACCCTGCTGCGCCGCGTCGTTGAAGGTACTCAGTTCGAGTGCCTGAAAGACACGTTTGTTGGTCCGACCCTGATTGCATACTCTATGGAACACCCGGGCGCTGCCGCTCGTCTGTTCAAAGAGTTCGCGAAAGCGAATGCAAAATTCGAGGTTAAAGCCGCAGCCTTTGAAGGCGAGCTGATCCCGGCGTCGCAAATCGACCGCCTGGCAACTCTGCCGACCTACGACGAAGCAATTGCACGCCTGATGGCAACCATGAAAGAAGCTTCGGCTGGCAAACTGGTTCGCACTCTGGCTGCTGTACGCGATGCGAAAGAAGCTGCTTAATCGCAGTTGTCTTTATAAAGCACTCGCTTACGTATAAACTTATTCTGATATTCAGGAACAATTTAAATGTCTATCACTAAAGATCAAATCATTGAAGCAGTATCCGCTATGTCCGTAATGGACGTTGTTGAGCTGATCTCTGCAATGGAAGAAAAATTCGGTGTTTCCGCTGCTGCTGCTGTAGCTGTAGCTGCTGGCCCGGCTGAAGCTGCTGAAGAAAAAACTGAATTCGACGTAATTCTGAAAGCTGCTGGTGCTAACAAAGTTGCTGTAATCAAAGCAGTACGTAGCGCAACTGGCCTGGGTCTGAAAGAAGCTAAAGACCTGGTAGAATCTGCACCTGCTGCCCTGAAAGAAGGCATCAGCAAAGATGACGCAGAAGCACTGAAAAAATCTCTGGAAGAAGCTGGCGCTGAAGTTGAAGTCAAATAAGCCAACCTTTCCGGTTGCAGCCTGAGTAATCAGGCTGATGGCTGGTGACTATTTAGTCACCAGCCTTTTTGCGCTGTAAGGCGCCAGTAGCATTTCACACTGTTTGACTGCTGGTTGTCCTGACAATGCATGTTTCTATCGACGACTTAATATACTGCGACAGGGTGCTCGCTCTGTGTAAATCGCGACGAAATGGTTTAAGCGTGATAGCAACAGGTATTGCGGAAAGTGTTCCATTTTCCGGTCCACAAAATAGTGTTGCATAAAAAACTGCCTTTTTGAGGCAGACGGGTCGACTTGTCAGCGAGCTGAGGAACCCTATGGTTTACTCCTATACCGAGAAAAAACGTATTCGTAAGGATTTTGGTAAACGTCCACAAGTTCTGGACATACCTTATCTCCTTTCTATCCAGCTTGATTCGTTCCAGAAGTTTATCGAGCAAGATCCTGAAGGGCAATATGGTCTGGAAGCAGCCTTCCGTTCCGTGTTCCCGATTAAAAGCTACAGCGGTAATTCCGAGCTGCAATACGTCAGCTACCGTCTGGGCGAACCTGTATTTGATGTTAAAGAATGTCAGATCCGTGGCGTGACCTATTCGGCACCGCTGCGCGTAAAACTGCGTCTGGTGATCTACGAGCGTGAAGCGCCGGAAGGCACCGTTAAAGACATCAAAGAACAGGAAGTCTACATGGGCGAAATTCCGCTCATGACCGACAACGGTACCTTTGTTATCAACGGTACCGAGCGTGTTATCGTTTCTCAGCTGCACCGTAGCCCGGGCGTCTTCTTTGACAGTGACAAAGGTAAGACTCACTCTTCCGGTAAGGTCCTGTATAACGCACGTATCATCCCTTACCGCGGTTCCTGGCTGGACTTCGAGTTCGATCCGAAAGACAACCTGTTTGTCCGTATCGACCGTCGTCGTAAGCTGCCGGCAACTATCATCCTGCGCGCGCTGAATTATACCACTGAGCAGATCCTTGACCTGTTCTTCGAAAAAGTGGTCTTTGAAATTCGCGACAACAAGCTGCAGATGGAGCTGATTCCGGAGCGTCTGCGTGGTGAAACTGCGTCCTTCGACATCGAAGCTAACGGTAAGATCTACGTCGAGAAAGCCCGTCGTATTACCGCTCGCCATATCCGCCAGCTGGAAAAAGACGATATTAAGCTTATCGAAGTTCCGGTTGAGTACATCGCGGGTAAAGTTGCTGCTAAAGACTATGTCGATACGGCGACCGGCGAACTGATTTGCCCGGCGAACATGGAGCTGAGCCTTGATCTGCTGGCGAAACTGAGCCAGTCCGGTCATAAGCGCATCGAAACTCTGTTCACCAACGATCTCGATCACGGCGCGTACATGTCTGAAACCGTACGCGTCGACCCGACCAACGATCGTCTGAGCGCGCTGGTAGAAATCTACCGCATGATGCGCCCGGGTGAGCCGCCGACTCGTGAAGCAGCTGAAAACCTGTTTGAGAACCTGTTCTTCTCCGAAGACCGCTACGATCTGTCCGCGGTTGGTCGTATGAAGTTCAACCGTTCTCTGCTGCGTGACGAAATCGAAGGTTCCGGTATCCTGAGCAAAGACGACATCATTCAGGTGATGAAGAAGCTCATCGGTATCCGTAACGGTATTGGCGAAGTCGATGATATCGACCACCTCGGCAACCGTCGTATCCGTTCCGTTGGCGAAATGGCGGAAAACCAGTTCCGCGTTGGCCTGGTTCGCGTAGAGCGTGCGGTTAAAGAGCGTCTGTCCTTGGGCGATCTGGATACCCTGATGCCTCAGGATATGATCAACGCCAAGCCGATTTCCGCAGCAGTGAAAGAGTTCTTTGGTTCCAGCCAGCTGTCTCAGTTTATGGACCAGAACAACCCGCTGTCCGAGATTACGCACAAACGTCGTATCTCTGCCCTCGGCCCAGGCGGTCTGACCCGCGAGCGCGCAGGCTTTGAAGTTCGAGACGTACACCCGACTCACTACGGTCGCGTATGTCCAATCGAAACGCCTGAAGGCCCGAACATCGGTCTGATCAACTCCCTGTCCGTGTATGCACAGACTAACGAATACGGCTTCCTTGAGACTCCGTATCGTAAAGTGACTGACGGCGTTGTAACCGACGAAATTCATTACCTCTCTGCTATCGAAGAAGGTAACTACGTCATCGCTCAGGCGAACTCCAACCTGGATGACGAAGGCCACTTTGAAGAAGACCTGGTAACGTGCCGTAGTAAAGGCGAATCCAGCTTGTTCAGCCGCGACCAGGTTGACTACATGGACGTATCCACCCAGCAGGTGGTTTCCGTCGGTGCGTCCCTGATCCCGTTCCTGGAACACGATGACGCCAACCGTGCATTGATGGGTGCGAACATGCAACGTCAGGCGGTTCCGACTCTGCGCGCTGATAAGCCGCTGGTTGGTACCGGTATGGAACGTGCTGTTGCCGTTGACTCCGGTGTTACTGCGGTTGCTAAACGTGGCGGTACTGTTCAGTACGTGGATGCATCCCGCATCGTTATCAAAGTTAACGATGATGAGATGTACCCGGGCGAAGCCGGCATCGACATCTATAACCTGACCAAGTACACCCGTTCTAACCAGAACACCTGCATCAACCAGATGCCTTGCGTGTCCCTGGGTGAGCCAATTGAGCGCGGCGACGTGCTGGCAGACGGTCCGTCCACCGACCTTGGTGAACTGGCTCTCGGTCAGAACATGCGCGTAGCGTTCATGCCGTGGAACGGCTACAACTTCGAAGACTCCATCCTCGTCTCCGAGCGTGTGGTTCAGGAAGATCGTTTCACCACGATTCACATCCAGGAACTGGCGTGCGTGTCCCGTGACACCAAGCTGGGGCCGGAAGAGATCACCGCTGATATCCCGAACGTGGGTGAAGCTGCGCTCTCTAAACTGGACGAATCCGGTATCGTTTATATCGGTGCGGAAGTGACCGGCGGCGACATTCTGGTTGGTAAGGTAACGCCGAAAGGTGAAACCCAGCTGACTCCAGAAGAGAAACTGCTGCGTGCGATCTTCGGTGAGAAAGCGTCTGACGTTAAAGACTCTTCTCTGCGCGTACCGAACGGCGTATCTGGTACCGTTATCGACGTTCAGGTCTTTACCCGCGACGGCGTTGAGAAAGACAAACGTGCGCTGGAAATCGAAGAAATGCAGCTGAAGCAGGCGAAAAAAGACCTGTCTGAAGAACTGCAGATCTTCGAAGCTGGCCTGTTTGGTCGTATCTACGCGGTGCTGGTCTCCGGTGGTGTTGAAGCTGAGAAGCTTGACAAGCTGCCGCGCGACCGCTGGCTGGAACTGGGCCTGGCCGACGAAGAGAAACAAAATCAGCTGGAGCAGCTGGCTGAGCAGTACGACGAACTGAAACACGAGTTCGAGAAAAAACTCGAAGCGAAACGCCGTAAAATTACCCAAGGCGACGATCTGGCACCTGGCGTGCTGAAGATTGTTAAAGTGTATCTGGCCGTTAAACGTCAGATTCAGCCGGGTGATAAAATGGCAGGTCGTCACGGTAACAAGGGTGTTATCTCTAAGATCAACCCGATCGAAGATATGCCTTACGATGAAAACGGCACGCCGGTAGACATCGTACTGAACCCGCTGGGCGTACCGTCTCGTATGAACATCGGTCAGATTCTGGAAACCCACCTGGGTATGGCTGCGAAAGGCATCGGCGAGAAAATCAACGCCATGCTGAAACAGCAGCAGGAAGTCGCCAAACTGCGCGAATTCATCCAGAAAGCGTACGATCTGGGTACAGATGTTCGTCAGAAGGTCGATCTGAATACCTTCACCGATGATGAAGTTCTGCGTCTTGCTGAAAACCTGAAAAAAGGTATGCCGATCGCAACGCCGGTATTCGACGGTGCGAAAGAGTCTGAAATCAAGGAACTGTTACAGCTGGGTGGCCTGCCGACTTCCGGTCAGATTACCCTGTTCGACGGTCGTACCGGCGAGCAGTTCGAGCGCCAGGTTACCGTCGGCTATATGTACATGCTGAAGCTGAACCACCTGGTTGATGACAAGATGCATGCGCGTTCTACCGGTTCTTACAGCCTGGTTACTCAGCAGCCGCTGGGTGGTAAGGCTCAGTTCGGTGGTCAGCGCTTCGGTGAGATGGAAGTATGGGCGCTGGAAGCTTACGGCGCGGCATACACCCTGCAGGAAATGCTTACCGTCAAGTCTGATGACGTCAACGGTCGTACCAAGATGTATAAAAACATCGTGGACGGCAACCATCAGATGGAACCGGGCATGCCGGAATCCTTCAACGTACTGTTGAAAGAGATTCGCTCGCTG
This sequence comes from Klebsiella sp. 10-1, assembly GCF_009758445.1. Taxonomy (NCBI): domain Bacteria; kingdom Pseudomonadati; phylum Pseudomonadota; class Gammaproteobacteria; order Enterobacterales; family Enterobacteriaceae; genus Klebsiella; species Klebsiella sp. 10-1. The sequence goes on along the minus strand of NZ_WQRE01000017.1, from coordinate 23,543 downwards.
GGCATCAACATCGAACTGGAAGACGAGTAACTCTCGCTCAAACAGGTCACTGGTGCCGGGGTCATACCCGGCGCCAGATTGTGCTAACTCCGACGGGAGCAAATCCGTGAAAGATTTATTAAAGTTTCTGAAAGCGCAGACTAAAACCGAAGAGTTTGATGCGATCAAAATTGCTCTGGCCTCGCCAGACATGATCCGTTCATGGTCTTTCGGTGAAGTTAAAAAGCCGGAAACCATCAACTACCGTACGTTCAAACCAGAACGTGACGGCCTTTTCTGTGCGCGTATTTTCGGGCCAGTAAAAGACTACGAGTGCCTGTGCGGTAAGTACAAGCGCCTGAAACACCGTGGTGTGATCTGTGAGAAGTGCGGCGTTGAAGTGACCCAGACTAAAGTGCGTCGTGAGCGCATGGGCCACATCGAGCTGGCGTCTCCGACCGCCCACATTTGGTTCCTGAAGTCGCTGCCGTCCCGTATCGGCCTGCTGCTGGATATGCCGCTGCGTGATATCGAACGCGTTCTGTACTTCGAATCCTATGTGGTTATCGAAGGCGGGATGACGAACCTCGAACGTAACCAGATCCTGACTGAAGAGCAGTATCTGGACGCGCTGGAAGAGTTCGGCGACGAGTTCGACGCGAAGATGGGCGCCGAAGCTATTCAGGCCCTGCTGAAGAGCATGGATCTGGAGCAGGAATGCGAACAGCTGCGTGAAGAGCTGAACGAAACCAACTCCGAAACCAAGCGTAAAAAGCTGACCAAGCGTATCAAGCTGCTGGAAGCTTTCGTTCAGTCTGGCAACAAGCCGGAGTGGATGATCCTGACCGTTCTGCCGGTTCTGCCGCCAGATCTGCGTCCGCTGGTTCCGCTGGATGGTGGTCGTTTCGCGACTTCTGACCTGAACGATCTGTATCGTCGCGTCATTAACCGTAACAACCGTCTGAAACGTCTGCTGGATCTGGCTGCGCCGGATATCATCGTACGCAACGAAAAACGTATGCTGCAGGAAGCGGTTGACGCCCTGCTGGATAACGGTCGTCGCGGTCGTGCTATCACCGGTTCGAACAAACGTCCTCTGAAATCTTTGGCCGATATGATCAAAGGTAAACAGGGTCGTTTCCGTCAGAACCTGCTGGGTAAACGCGTTGACTACTCCGGTCGTTCTGTTATCACCGTAGGTCCATACCTGCGTCTGCATCAGTGCGGTCTGCCGAAGAAAATGGCGCTGGAGCTGTTTAAACCGTTCATCTACGGCAAGCTGGAACTGCGTGGTCTTGCTACCACCATTAAAGCTGCGAAGAAAATGGTTGAGCGCGAAGAAGCCGTCGTTTGGGATATCCTGGACGAAGTTATCCGCGAACACCCGGTACTGCTGAACCGTGCGCCAACCCTGCACCGTTTGGGTATCCAGGCATTTGAGCCGGTACTGATCGAAGGTAAAGCTATCCAGCTGCACCCGCTGGTCTGTGCGGCATATAACGCCGACTTCGATGGTGACCAGATGGCTGTTCACGTACCGCTGACGCTGGAAGCCCAGCTGGAAGCGCGTGCGCTGATGATGTCTACCAACAACATCCTGTCCCCGGCGAACGGCGAGCCTATCATCGTTCCGTCTCAGGACGTTGTACTGGGTCTGTACTACATGACCCGTGACTGTGTTAACGCCAAAGGCGAAGGCATGGTGCTGACTGGCCCGAAAGAAGCTGAGCGTATTTATCGCGCTGGCCTGGCCTCTCTGCATGCGCGCGTTAAAGTGCGTATCACCGAATACGAAAAAGATGAAAACGACCAGTTCGTAGCGAAAACCAGCCTGAAGGACACGACCGTTGGCCGTGCGATTCTGTGGATGATCGTGCCTAAAGGTCTGCCGTTCACTATCGTGAACCAGGCGCTGGGTAAGAAAGCGATCTCCAAGATGCTGAACACCTGCTACCGTATTCTGGGCCTGAAACCGACCGTTATTTTTGCGGACCAGACGATGTATACCGGCTTTGCTTACGCAGCGCGTTCAGGTGCATCCGTTGGTATTGATGACATGGTCATCCCGGAGAAAAAACACGAGATCATCAGCGAAGCGGAAGCTGAAGTTGCTGAAATCCAGGAACAGTTCCAGTCCGGTCTGGTTACCGCTGGCGAACGCTACAACAAAGTTATCGATATCTGGGCTGCGGCGAACGATCGTGTATCCAAAGCGATGATGGATAACCTGCAAACCGAAACCGTTATTAACCGTGACGGCGTCGAAGAGCAGCAGGTTTCCTTCAACAGCATCTACATGATGGCCGACTCCGGTGCGCGTGGTTCTGCGGCACAGATTCGTCAGCTGGCTGGTATGCGTGGTCTGATGGCGAAGCCGGATGGCTCCATCATCGAAACGCCGATCACCGCGAACTTCCGTGAAGGTCTGAACGTACTCCAGTACTTCATCTCCACGCACGGTGCGCGTAAAGGTCTGGCGGATACCGCACTGAAAACAGCGAACTCCGGTTACCTGACTCGTCGTCTGGTTGACGTTGCCCAGGACCTGGTGGTTACTGAAGACGACTGTGGCACCCTGGAAGGCATCACCATGACCCCGGTTATCGAGGGTGGTGATGTTAAAGAGCCGCTGCGCGATCGCGTACTGGGTCGTGTGACCGCTGAAGACGTTCTGAAGCCGGGTACTGCGGATATTCTGGTTCCACGCAACACGCTGCTGCACGAGCACTGGTGTGATCTGCTGGAAGAGAACTCCGTTGACTCCGTCAAAGTTCGTTCCGTCGTATCCTGTGACACCGACTTTGGTGTATGTGCGCACTGCTACGGTCGTGACCTGGCGCGTGGCCACATCATCAACAAAGGTGAGGCTATCGGCGTTATCGCGGCACAGTCCATCGGTGAGCCGGGTACACAGCTGACGATGCGTACGTTCCACATCGGTGGTGCGGCATCTCGTGCGGCTGCTGAATCCAGCATCCAGGTGAAAAACAAAGGTAGCATCCGTCTTAGCAACGCTAAATCGGTTGTGAACTCTGCCGGTAAGCTGGTAGTAACCTCGCGTAACACCGAACTGAAGCTGATCGACGAATTCGGTCGTACCAAAGAGAGCTATAAAGTTCCTTACGGTGCGGTGATGGGCAAAGGTGATGGTGAGCAGGTTGCCGGCGGGGAAACCGTTGCAAACTGGGATCCGCACACCATGCCGGTTATCACTGAAGTAAGTGGTTTCATCCGCTTCACTGACATGATTGACGGCCAGACCATTACTCGTCAGACCGACGAGCTGACCGGTCTGTCTTCGCTGGTGGTTCTGGATTCTGCAGAGCGTACAGCGGGTGGTAAAGACCTGCGTCCGGCGCTGAAAATCGTTGATGCTAACGGTAACGACGTACTGATCCCTGGCACCGATATGCCTGCGCAGTACTTCCTGCCGGGTAAAGCGATTGTCCAGCTGGAAGATGGGGTACAGATCAGCGGTGGTGACACCCTGGCGCGTATTCCTCAGGAATCTGGCGGTACCAAGGATATCACCGGTGGTCTGCCGCGCGTTGCCGACCTGTTCGAAGCGCGTCGTCCGAAAGAGCCGGCAATCCTGGCAGAAATCAGCGGTATCATCTCCTTCGGTAAAGAAACCAAAGGCAAACGTCGTCTGGTCATCACTCCGTTAGACGGTAGCGATCCATACGAAGAGATGATTCCGAAATGGCGTCAGCTGAACGTGTTTGAAGGCGAACGTGTAGAACGTGGTGATGTGGTTTCCGACGGTCCGGAAGCGCCGCACGACATTCTGCGTCTTCGTGGCGTACACGCGGTAACGCGTTATATCACCAACGAAGTACAGGACGTTTACCGTCTGCAAGGCGTTAAGATTAACGATAAGCACATTGAAGTTATCGTTCGTCAGATGCTGCGTAAAGCGACCATCGACAGTGCCGGTAGCTCCGACTTCCTGGAAGGCGAGCAGGTTGAATACTCCCGCGTCAAGATTGCTAACCGCGATCTGGAAGCGAATGGCAAAGTTGCGGCAACTTACTCCCGCGACCTGCTGGGTATCACCAAAGCGTCTCTGGCAACCGAATCGTTCATCTCTGCGGCATCGTTCCAGGAGACTACCCGTGTCCTGACCGAAGCAGCCGTTGCGGGCAAACGTGACGAACTGCGTGGCCTGAAAGAGAACGTCATCGTGGGTCGTCTGATCCCGGCTGGTACCGGCTATGCGTACCACCAGGATCGTATGCGCCGCAAGGCAGCTGGCGAACAGCCTGCTGCACCGCAGGTCACCGTTGAAGAAGCTTCTGCCAACCTGGCAGAGCTGTTGAATGCGGGTCTGGGCGGTTCAGACAACGATTAATCGTTGACGCTGTGCTAAAAAAGCCAGTCAGGTCTCCTGACTGGTTTTTTTTATTCTTACGCTGCCGCATCAGCGCGTTATTTTATTTAATCTATATTTGATTACATTCCATTAATAGATAAGTATCAATTGAGCCTTATTTTATTAATATAAATCCCACCGGCCGATCCTGTTTTTTATTCCATATTAAATATATGGGTAAAAATTCTACGCGTATCAAAAAATTAAAAATCAAAAAAGGTATAGTCAAAAAATACGGATAATCAGGTGATTGCGCCTTTCCTTATTTTCAGCTCTCACACGCTGAGGCATCGCTTCATCTATTTAAAACGCCATCGAGGAGGCCGCTAAATAAGAGTGAGACGACCGCGATAGATGATTTCGACCTAATAGAGTAGTTCTGGGGGATGCATGGAATTTGCTATACAACTCATCATTATCTTAATGTGTTTGTTTTATGGGGCCCGAAAAGGCGGGATTGCGCTGGGCCTTTTAGGCGGTATCGGGCTGGTTATTTTAGTCTTTATCTTCCACCTTCAGCCGGGAAAACCGCCGGTTGATGTCATGCTGGTGATTATTGCGGTAGTGGCCGCCTCGGCGACGCTACAGGCTTCCGGAGGTTTAGACGTGATGCTGCAGATTGCTGAAAAGCTTCTGCGGCGTAATCCAAAGTACGTGTCAATCGTCGCGCCATTTGTGACCTGTACGCTGACTATCCTTTGCGGCACCGGCCATGTGGTCTATACGATCCTGCCGATTATCTATGACGTCGCGATTAAGAATAATATTCGTCCCGAGCGTCCTATGGCGGCAAGCTCCATTGGCGCACAGATGGGTATTATCGCCAGCCCGGTTTCCGTCGCTGTCGTGTCGCTGGTGGCGATGCTCGGTAACTTTACGTTTAACGGCAAGCATCTGGAGTTTCTCGATCTGCTGGCGATCACCATCCCGTCAACCCTGCTGGGAATTCTGGCGATCGGTATTTTTAGCTGGTTTCGCGGCAAAGATTTGGATAAAGACGAAGAGTTCCAGGCGTTTATTGCCACACCGGAAAACCGCCACTATGTATACGGCGATACCGCGACGCTGCTGGACCGCAAGCTGCCGACCAGTAACTGGGTGGCGATGTGGATCTTCCTTGCGTCTATTGCCGTGGTAGCCCTGCTGGGCGCGTTCTCCGAGCTGCGGCCCGCTTTCGACGGCAAGCCGCTGTCGATGGTGCTGGTTATCCAGATGTTTATGCTGCTTTCCGGCGCGCTCATCATCATCATCACCAAAACCAATCCGGCCTCTATTTCTAAAAATGAGGTATTCCGTTCGGGAATGATCGCCATTGTGGCGGTATACGGCATTGCGTGGATGGCGGAGACCATGTTTGGTGCGCACATGTCTGAAATCAAGGGCGTACTGGGCGAGATGGTAAAAGAGTATCCGTGGGCCTACGCCATTGTCCTGCTGATTGTCTCCAAATTCGTCAACTCCCAGGCGGCGGCGCTGGCGGCGATTGTCCCCGTTGCGCTGGCGATTGGCGTCGACCCGGCCTATATCGTAGCGTCCGCGCCGGCGTGCTACGGTTATTATATTCTGCCAACCTATCCCAGCGACCTGGCCGCTATTCAGTTCGACCGCTCGGGCACGACCCGAATCGGCCGCTTTGTCATTAACCACAGCTTTATTCTGCCGGGGTTGATTGGCGTCAGCGTCTCGTGCGTATTTGGCTGGATATTTGCCGCGCTATACGGATTTCTGTAATAAAAAAGGCAGGTGCCGAACGGGCACCTGCTGCATAAAGCGGTTTAATTTACTGCGGAATACGGCGATACAGTTCGATCATATCGGTCGCCAGATCCTGGATTACCATGGCGTTCATCAGATGGTCCTGAGAGTGAACGGTAATCAGGTTGACCGGAAGCTTGCCGGACCCTTCATCCAGACCGATAAGCTGGGTCTGGATTTTATGCGCGTGCTTCACAAACTCATGAGATTCTGCCATCGCCTGTTCGGCGGCGGCAAAATCGCCTTTGCGCGCCAGCTGCAGTGCGGTTAATGCAGAACTACGCGCTGAACCGGCGTTAACCAGCAGCTCCATGATGATCGTTTCTAAATCTTCCATCTCTTACTCCATCAACTTCAGGGCTTTATCCAGAACGGCATCGCCTTTCATCATGCCGTAATCCATCATATCGATAACGGCAACTTTTTTACCGAACGGATCGGCCAGCGCCTGTAGTTTCGCCTGCTCATACTTCACCTGAGGGCCCAGCAGGATAATATCGGCAGCGGCCAGATTGTCTTTAAATTCAGCAACCGGCACGGCTTTAATCGAGACTTCCACCCCTTTCTGCTGCGCGGCAGCTTGCATACGTTGAACCAGCATGCTGGTGGACATACCTGCGGCACAGCATAAAACGATATTCTTCATAGTTCGTCGCCTTTATGTTCCTTGATATACCATCTTTAGCGCGGGCAGGGTGACGGAACAACCGCTTTGCAGCGATTGTGTGTAAGGCATCACAAAATAATGAAACCGGTTTCGGTTTGCGGACAAAAAAGACAAAAAAGCCCACGAAGCGGGTTTTTTGGGGATTCGCTTTAGGTTCTGACGATCTGATTCTTGCCCTGCTGTTTCGCTTTATAGAGCGCTTCGTCGACGCTGACCACCAGTTTATCCAGCGGCTCCATGTTCCATTCGCCGAGGCCCGCGCTGAAGGTTACGCTCAGCCCCTCTTCACGCCAGGTGCGCTGGGTAATCTTAATCCGCCAGCTTTCGAGCAGCGTATGGGCATGGGTGAGATGCTCTGCGGTAAATACCACCGCGAACTCCTCTCCGCCGTATCGGTAGAGTGAAATCTGCAGCGGCTGCAGGATTTGCAGCCCTTCACGGGCGACGCTGCGCAGAACGATATCGCCGTTGAGGTGACCCCAGGTGTCGTTAATCGATTTAAAGTTATCGATGTCGACCAGCGCCAGGGCAAACGGCTGGTGATCGTTCATCAGCGCGGCGATATCGCTATCGAAGGCGCGGCGGTTTTTACAGCCGGTCAGGGCGTCGATGGTGGCCTGGCGCACGTAGGTTAGCTCGCGCTGCTTATTGCTTTCGATAGCCTTGCTCAACATCGCTTCCAGCCGCGGGGCGCGCTGAACGTCGCCGGTCTTAATGGCGTTAATGATATTCATCAGCACCGTACGCGAAGCGTGGCGCAGGTAGAGGCCAAACAGGATAATGACAATGGCGGCCAGGACAAATCCCCAGATGAGAATATCGGTTTCGTAGCGCGTCAAATCAACCAGCGTGGCGTTAGAGACGCGGTAAATCACAAACCAGTCGGGATTAGTAAAAGAGTAGTAGTAGTACCAGCTATCGCTGGCGTTATCGTACAGCTGTCCTTCCGCGCTGGTCATGTTATCCATCAGGCTGCTGCTGACGTAGGGTTTAAACAGGGCGCCAGGGTCGGGGTGGAGCACCACTTTCCCGTCACGCTGCACGACAAAAAACTCACCCTGCACCGGCGCCACCATTTGCCGCAGCGCGTGCCCCATCGATGTCAGGTCCATATGGAAGGCGAGGCTGCCTTTGAGCCGTCCTTCCGGGGAGATCACCGGGCGATAAAGGGTTACGCTTGGCCGATGGGTAAAATAATCCAGATAGGGGCGGGTGTAGAGGCTGAACATACTGGCTTCCGCCTGTTTGATAAACCACGGCCGTGATTCAGGATCAAACGATCGGCTATCTTCCGTCTCCAGGACTTCAGGGGCGCGCAAATAGTGCGCCTGGGTGTCCGCCAGCGAGATAGAAGAGACGGTTTGCATCAGATCCTGAAGCTGCATCAACGTGCGTAAGCCTTTTTGCGGATCGAGATTAACGGCATTATTCAGCTCGTCATTGCGGGAAAAAAAGGTGGTTGCGCGGGTGAGAATATGATCATTTACGCGCAGCAGTGATTCGGTGTAGTTAATGGCCAGATTATGGGTGAAGTTGCGATTAACGTGGTGATAGTCCTCAAGGAAATTCTTTTTCTGAGTGGCGGTAACGAACGCTGCGATCAGTAAAAAACTGAGTAAAATCCCCGCAAACCCCACCAGAATCGGCGTAGTAAAAGAGAGCTTTCTGTTGTGACGAGCCATGAGTCGTAAATCGTTCCAGAAGGTATAAACCGTGGGTTAATACGCAGGTTTAGCCAGCATGCCTGCCGATCGAATCAGGTAACTATTCGTCAATTATAACCGCGCCCTCCTTGGGCAAGGGATTTAAATTCGCCTGCGCTGAGGTTTGCGCCCGTTGTCCGTAAAGGAGGCAGGGCGAAAATGAGGAAGAGAAATCATCGCCCTGGTCAGCGTCCGCTGCTGACCGGGGCAGAATAGGAAAACGGCAGGAGGTAAGCAATCTGCCGTTTTTGTTCTCGCGTTCAGGCTCGCAAAATAGTCAGGTCGTTACACTCCTCTTCAGGATGACTGCGTAGCGCGTCCCAACCAGCTGTCCCAGTCTTTCCACACCGGCTGCAGGCCGCGAGCGACCAGGGCGCTGGCGACCTCTTCGGGACGGCGGCCATCATGAGGGGCGAACTGCTCCAGCTCGGGATGATTATCGGCATAGCCGCCGGGCTGAGTTTTTGAAAATGCGCTGACGTTGTTAATGGCCAGCGGGATCACCCGATCGCGAAAATCGGGCGCTTCGCGGGTTGAAAGCGACAGCTCAACCTCCGGCGCCAGCAGGCGGAAGGCGCAGATGGTCTGCACCAGCTGGCACTCATCCATCAGCGATGCCGGTTCGATACCGCCGGCGCACGGCCGCAGCCGGGGGAAGGAGACCGAGTAGCGGCTGCGCCAGTAATGCTGCTGGAGCCACAGCAGATGCTCAGCGACCATGTAGCAATCCACGCGCCAGCTATCGGAGAGGCCAATGAGCGCGCCCAGGCCGATCTTATCGATCCCCGCCTGGCCGAGACGATCCGGCGTATCCAGGCGCCAGAAGAAGTCCTGCTTCTTCCCCTTCAGATGATGCTGGGCGTACATGCTCTCATGATACGTTTCCTGATAGACCATCACGCCGTCCAGGCCGAGCGTTTTCAGCTCAGCGTACTCATCCGTGCTCAGCGGCTGCACCTCCATCTGTAGCGAGGAGAACTGGCTGCGGATCGCCGGCAGATGCTGGCGAAAATAGTCCATCCCCACTTTGCCCTGGTGTTCGCCGGTGACCAGCAGCAGATGCTCAAAGCCCATCTGGCGGATAGCGGCGCACTCGCGGGTAATTTCATCGCTATCCAGCGTCTTGCGCTTGATGCGGTTGCTCATTGAAAAGCCGCAGTAGGTGCAGTCGTTCGCGCACAGGTTAGAGAGATAAAGGGGAACATAGAAACTGACGGTGTTACCAAAGCGCTGGCGGGTCAGGCGCTGCGCGCGCTGCGCCAGCGGCTCCAGATAGCCGGCGGCGGCGGGGGAGAGCAGGGCCATCATATCGTCGCGAGTAAGCTGTTTTGCCGCTATCGCCCGCTCAACGTCGGCTGGGGTTTTGCTGTTGATGCGCAGGCGGATATCATCCCACTCCAGCTGTTTCCAGCGGTCGCTAAAGGTGTTCATGCCAGCGCCTCCAGGAAACCGGTCAGCGGGCTGGTGGCCTGCGCCTGGGCGCTGCGCGCGCCGGGTCCGGCCTGACGGGCCAGCAGACCCGCTTCTACCGCCAGACGAAACGCGCGCGCCATGGTCACCGGATCGTCGGCGACGGCGATTGCGGTATTCACCAGCACCGCGTCGGCGCCCATCTCCAGCGCCTGCGCCGCATGGCTGGGCACGCCAATACCGGCGTCAACGACCACCGGTACCGTGGCCTGGGCGATAATGATTTCCAGCATGGCGCGGGTTTCAAGTCCTTGATTGGAGCCGATGGGGGCGCCGAGCGGCATTACCGCCGCGCAGCCCACCTCCTCCAGCCGTTTACACAGCACCGGGTCGGCGCCGCAGTAGGGCAGAACCACAAAACCTTCCCGTACCAGGAGCTCCGCCGCCTTCAGGGTTTCGATGGGGTCCGGCAGCAGCCAGCGCGCGTCCGGATGAATCTCCAGCTTTAACCAGTGAGTGCCCAGGGCTTCCCGCGCCAGGCGGGCGGCGAACACGGCTTCTTCCGCCGTTTTCGCTCCCGACGTATTCGGCAGCAGGCTGACGCCGGCGGCCAGTAAAGGCGCGAGGATCGCATCATTGTGCTGACGTAAATCGACGCGCTTCATTGCCAGCGTCACCAGCTGGCTTCCCGAGGCGCGGATCGCCTCGACCATAAGGTCCGGCGCGGAAAATTTTCCGGTACCGGTAAAAATATGTGAGTCGAACGTTTTGTCTGCGATACGTAACATGTCAGCCTCCGGCGATAACCTGAAAAAGCAGGACCCGATCGCCTTCCTGCAGAAGATGGTGATCCCACCGCTCGCGCGGCAGGACGTGTTGATTGAGCGCCAGCGCGATACCCGCCTGCTGCTGTTCCAGCTGAACGAGCAGGGCGGCGACGGTGATCGCGTCGGCGCAGAGGAGCGGTTCGTCGTTAAACCAAATCTGCATGTTGTCCTCCGCATACCGGACAGCTCTGCGCCCGCTGTAGCGCCAGGCTTCGCCAGGAGCCGGTGCGGGCGTCAAACAGCCGCAGAGTATTACGCGGCGTGACCATGCCGGAGAGTAGCTTGATCGCCTCCAGCGCCTGGAGCGTACCCATTATGCCGACCACCGGCCCGATAATGCCCGCGGTGCGGCAGCTACGCTCGGGTTCGGTCGTATCTGGCCACAGGCAGCGATAGCAGCCCTGTTCCCACGGCGGGGTCAGGACCATCAGCTGCCCGCCAAGCCCGACGGCGCTGGCGGTAATTAACGGCGTTTTGTGGGTCACGCAGGCGGCGTTGATGGCCTGGCGGCTCTCCATGTTATCGGTGCAGTCCAGCACCACGTCGGCCTGCGTTACTTCAGCCAGCAGCGCCGCGCCGCTTAATCGCTGCCGCAGGGGGATAACATCGATCTGCGGATTGAGCCGCGCCAGCCGCTGTCGGGCAGCCGTTGCTTTAGGCCGGGCAATATCGTCGCTGGTGAACAAAATCTGCCGCTGCAGGTTGCTGACGTGGACATCGTCGTCATCGGCGAGGACCAGCGTACCGACGCCAGCGCCCGCCAGATAGAGCGCCGCGGGAGAGCCGAGTCCGCCGAGCCCGACGATCAGCACCCGGCTGGCGAGCAGCTTCTGCTGACCTTCGATGGCAATATCTTCCAGCATCAGCTGGCGGCTGTAGCGCATAAAATCGCTATCATTCATCGCCTGCTCCCGCTATTTCCAGCAGCCGGGCGGTGGCCTGCCGCCAGTCCGCCGCCTGGGTAATCGCGCTGACCACGGCAATGCTGCCAACGCCGGCGTCCAGCACCGCCGGAGCGCGTTCGAGGCTGATGCCGCCAATGGCCACCGTTGGGTAGTCCTGTAGCCGGCTGATATGGCGCGCCAACTGCTCCAGTCCCTGCGGCGCGGAGGGCATCTGCTTGGTTTGGGTCGGGAAAACGTGACCTAATGCGACGTAGGAGGGGCGCGCCGCCAGCGCGACGTCAATCTCCATATCATCATGCGTCGAGACGCCGAGGCGCAGCCCGGCATTGCGAATAGCGCTCAGATCGGTCGTTTCAAGGTCCTCCTGGCCCAGGTGCACGCCGTAGGCCTGATGCTTAATGGCCAGCTGCCAGTAGTCGTTGATAAACAGCCGGGCACGGTATTGACGGCCAAGCGCGATAGCGGCGATGACATCGTCCTCAACGTCAGCCTCACGCCGATCCTTAATTCGCAGCTGGATGGTGCGCACGCCCGCTTTCAGCAGGCGTTCAATCCACGCCACGCTATCCACGACCGGGTAGAGTCCTAAACGAAAAGGGACCGGGGGAAAATCGGGTTGATACATCAGGCTTGCTCCTTACGTAAATAGATTTCGCCGCCGCGAGCGCGGAAGTCCTGCGACATATCGGCCATTCCGCTTTCGATGTTCTGGAGGGCGGCATAGTCGCGTACTTCCTGGCTGATTTTCATTGAACAGAATTTGGGTCCGCACATGGAGCAGAAGTGGGCGACTTTTCCCGACTCCTGCGGCAGGGTTTCATCGTGATAGGCGCGGGCGGTGAACGGGTCGAGGGCGAGATTGAACTGGTCCTCCCAGCGGAATTCGAAACGCGCTTTTGACATGGCGTTATCGCGGATCTGCACCCCGGGATGGCCTTTGGCAAGGTCGGCGGCGTGGGCGGCGATTTTGTAGGTAATCAGCCCCTGCTTAACGTCCTCTTTGTTCGGCAGCCCGAGGTGCTCTTTCGGCGTCACGTAGCAGAGCATCGCGCAGCCAAACCAGCCGATCATCGCGGCGCCAATGCCGGAAGTGAAGTGATCGTAGCCCGGGGCGATATCGGTGGTTAACGGCCCGAGGGTATAGAACGGCGCTTCGTGACAGTGCTCCAGCTCTTCGGTCATGTTGCGGAGGATCATCTGCATCGGCACGTGGCCCGGGCCTTCAATCATCACCTGTACGTCGTACTCCCAGGCGATTTTCGTCAGCTCGCCTAAGGTTCGCAGCTCGGCAAACTGCGCTTCATCGTTGGCGTCCTGGATCGAGCCCGGACGCAGACCGTCGCCGAGCGATAGCGAGACGTCATAGGCGGCGCAGATTTCACAAATTTCGCGAAAGTGCTGATAGAGGAAGTTTTCCTGATGGTGCGACAGGCACCATTTCGCCATGATCGAACCGCCGCGGGAGACAATGCCGGTGAGGCGTCTGGCGGTCATCGGAACGTAGCGCAGCAGGACGCCGGCATGGATGGTGAAGTAGTCAACGCCTTGCTCCGCCTGCTCCAGCAGGGTGTCGCGAAATGCTTCCCAGCTTAGGTCCTCGGCAATGCCGTTTACCTTTTCCAGCGCCTGATAGATCGGCACCGTACCGATAGGCACCGGACTGTTACGCAGGATCCACTCGCGGGTTTCGTGGATATAGCGGCCGGTGGAGAGATCCATCACCGTATCCGCGCCCCAGCGGGTTGACCACACCAGCTTTTCTACCTCTTCCTCAATGGAGGAGGTGACGGCGGAGTTGCCGATATTGGCGTTAACTTTGACCAGAAAATTACGGCCGATAATCATCGGCTCCGACTCTGGATGGTTGATATTGGCCGGAATAATGGCGCGCCCGGCGGCCACTTCGTCACGGACAAACTCCGGCGTGATGTTGTCCGGCAGATGGGCGCCAAACCCTTCCCCCGGGTGCTGGTGGCGCAGCACTTCGCTACGAATGCGCTCGCGGCCCATATTTTCGCGGATGGCGATAAACTCCATCTCAGGCGTGACGAGGCCCCGGCGGGCGTAGTGGAGCTGAGTCACGCGGCGGCCTGCGGCGGCCCGCTTTGGCGTCAGCAGGCGGCTGAAGCGCAGCTCGTCGAGGCCGTCATCAGCCAGGCGTTGCTGGGTGTAAGCGGAGCTGCGATGGCTCAGCGGTTCGCTATCGTTACGCGCGTCAATCCACGGCTGGCGCAGCTTTGTCAGACCCTGGTGGACATCGATCGCGATATCGGGGTCGCCGTAGGGACCGGAGGTGTCGTACACCGGGATCGCTTCGTTATCTTCATAGCGCGGATTTTCTTTGCCGCCGCCGATAAGCGTGGGGCTAAGCTGGATTTCCCGCATCGGGACGCGAATATCATCCTGCGAACCCTGAATGTAGGTACGCTGCGAGTTGGGGAAGACCGAACCTTCAAGAGTGTCGATAAAACGCTGGGCGCGTTCGCGCTGCTGTCGACGGGTCAGTTTTTCTGTAGACATAGCTCATTCCAGACGAAAAGGAGATGGCTTGTCAGACGACGGATGGAGTAACAGATGCGTTTGGTCCTGGAGGGACGGCCGCTCTTTGCAGTTTACTCTTGTTCCCTTCGCAGGTATTAGCCTGATCAGGTTCCGCGGATCCCGAATTAACGGTCTCAGCCTTTTCCACTTTATCCTTCACGCTGCCTCTTCGTTGGCTTCGTCCGCTCACTCCGGTCACTTACTGATATAAGTTCCTGGAGGTTCACTGACTTGCCATCTTGAGGCATCGCGAATGCTTTGTGGAAAATAGGCACTCCGACAAGATAACGCTCCCTCCGCAGAGGGAGAATGTATGTAAACTACTCGTTAACGGCTCACAACTCAAGCAGTCGGCGCGATATTGTCGCTGATGCTGTCTTTCAGGTTATAGGTCACGGCCAGCGCGATCAGCTTATCTTCAAGCGCGAAGCGCGCTTCCAGCGCTTCACCGATATCTGAGAGCGCCTGCTGGAACTCGAGATAGTTATCGTGATCGATCGCGTTTTCGAGGCAGGAGTCGTAATAATCCATAATCTGCTGGGTGTTGGCTTCCAGCTGTGGATAGAGCCTGGTGGCGGCCAAAAGTGGCGTATCGCCTTCCATTTCCCCGATAATGCGTTCATAAATACTAAAATGGCCGGATGAGAGATAATCCACCAGGCTTTGACAAAAGTTATCCAGCGCCTTTTCATTAAGCCGCATAAATGACTCTTTGCCAGGTTTCAGGCCAACCAGCTTGTAGTAAGCCACGAGCAAATGCTTACGTACATGCAGCCAGCGATCGACCAGTTCATTACTGCCTCCAACACGTTCCGTTAGGTTTTCCAGCTGGTTTAACATGGTTGACTCCGCAAGATTAAGAAAAATAACGTTGCTCACCAAAATGTAAATATAATGTTAAAAGTGCCAGTAAAATTAAGGTAGTGCAATAGATATGGATCGTATTATTGAAAAATTAGATCGCGGCTGGTGGATCGTCAGTCACGAACAAAAATTATGGTTACCCGGCGGGGAATTACCACACGGCGAAGCGGTAAATTTTAATCTTGTCGGCCAGCACGCGCTGCAGATTGGCGAATGGCAAGGTGACGCGGTGTGGCTGATACGCCAGGATCGTCGGCAGGATATGGGATCGCTGCGGCAGGTGCTGGATCAGGATCCTGGCCTGTTTCAGCTGGCGGGCCGCGGCATTCAGCTGGCAGAGTTTTATCGCTCGCATAAGTTCTGCGGCTACTGCGGGCACCCGATGCATCCGAGCAAAACCGAATGGGCGATGCTGTGTAGCCACTGCCGCGAGCGCTACTATCCGCAAATCGCGCCGTGCATGATTGTCGCCATTCGCCGGGAAGACTCTATCCTGCTGGCGCAGCATACCCGCCACCGCAACGGCGTACATACGGTGCTGGCCGGCTTTGTCGAAGTCGGGGAGACCCTCGAGCAGACGGTGGCGCGCGAGGTGATGGAAGAGTGCGGCATTAAGGTGAAGAACCTGCGCTACGTGACCTCCCAGCCGTGGCCGTTTCCGCAGTCGCTGATGACCGCATTTATGGCGGAATACGACAGCGGTGAGATTGTCATCGATCGCAAAGAGCTGCTGGAGGCGGGCTGGTATCGCTACGACGACTTGCCGCTTCTGCCGCCGCCGGGAACCGTGGCGCGCCGGCTGATTGAAGATACGGTGGCAATGTGTCGGGCCGACTATGAATGACGTGATACAATGACGGCCTGACGCATTAAGGAACTGCAAAATGACCGAACTGAAGAACGATCGTTATCTGCGTGCGCTGCTGCGCCAACCCGTTGATGTGACCCCGGTGTGGATGATGCGCCAGGCGGGCCGCTATTTACCGGAGTACAAAGCCACTCGCGCAGAAGCGGGCGACTTTATGTCTCTGTGTAAAAATGCCGAGCTGGCCTGTGAAGTCACCCTGCAGCCGCTGCGTCGCTATGCGCTGGATGCGGCGATCCTCTTTTCAGACATTCTGACCATTCCGGATGCGATGGGCCTGGGGCTGTACTTTGAAGCCGGCGAAGGCCCGCGCTTTACCTCGCCAGTTACCTGCAAAGCCGACGTCGACAAACTGCCGATCCCCGATCCGGAAGATGAGCTCGGCTATGTAATGAACGCGGTACGTACTATCCGCCGTGAGCTAAAAGGCGAGGTTCCGCTGATTGGCTTCTCCGGCAGCCCGTGGACGCTGGCGACCTATATGGTTGAAGGCGGTAGCAGCAAAGCCTTTACCGTTATCAAGAAGATGATGTACGCCGAGCCGAAGACGCTGCACGCTCTGCTCGATAAGCTGGCCAAAAGCGTCACGCTGTACCTGAATGCCCAGATTAAAGCAGGCGCTCAGTCGGTGATGATTTTTGATACCTGGGGCGGAGTGCTGACCGGCCGCGATTATCAGCAGTTCTCGCTCTACTACATGCATAAAATCGTCGATGGCCTGCTGCGCGAAAATGAAGGCCGCCGCGTGCCGGTGACCCTGTTTACCAAAGGCGGCGGACAGTGGCTGGAAGCGATTGCGGAAACCGGCTGCGATGCGCTGGGCCTCGACTGGACAACCGATATCGCCGATGCGCGTCGTCGCGTTGGCCACAGGGTCGCGCTGCAGGGCAATATGGACCCTTCCATGCTTTACGCGCCCGCTGCCCGTATTGAAGAAGAGGTGGCGACTATTCTGGCCGGCTTTGGGCAGGGAGAAGGCCATGTCTTCAACCTCGGGCACGGCATTCATCAGGACGTGGACCCTGAGCATGCGGGCGTGTTTGTGGAGGCGGTACATCGGCTGTCAGCACAGTATCATCGCTAAGGAGCGACTATGGATTTGGCTTCTCTCCGTACCCTGCAGCGTGATTTAGCAGAATCAGTCATTCGTGAAGATCGTCTGGATCGCGATCCGCCGCAGCTGATCGGCGGCGCGGATGTAGGGTTTGAGCAGGAAGGAGAAGTCACCCGAGCGGCGATGGTGCTGCTGGCCTGGCCTTCGCTGGAGCTGGTTGAATATCAGGTGGCGCGCGTTGCCACCACCATGCCCTATATTCCCGGCTTCCTCTCCTTTCGTGAAACCCCCGCGCTGCTGGCAGCGTGGGAGCTGCTTTCGCAAAAACCGGATCTGCTGTTCGTCGACGGCCACGGCATTTCCCATCCCCGACGCCTTGGCGTAGCCAGCCATTTCGGGCTGCTGGTGGACGTGCCCACCATCGGCGTGGCGAAAAAGCGTCTGTGCGGCAAATGCGACTCCCCGGGCGATGAGCCGGGGGCGCTGACGGCGCTGATGGATAAAAACGAACAGCTGGCGTGGGTTCTGCGTAGCAAGGTGCGCTGTAACCCGCTCTTCATCAGCACCGGCCACCGGGTTGGCCTGGATAGCGCCTTAATGTGGGTGGAGCGCTGTATGAAAGGCTATCGCCTGCCGGAGCCGACGCGCTGGGCGGATGCGGTGGCATCAGAGCGCCCGGCGTTTATGCGTTGGCAAGCAAATCACGGCTGATTCAGGTAAACTGCGGCTAATTTCTGACTTCGAGAATTCATCATGTTACAAAACCCGATTCATCTGCGCCTGGAGAAGCTGGAAAGCTGGCAGCACGTCACTTTTATGGCCTGCTTGTGTGAGCGCATGTACCCCAATTACGCCATGTTTTGCCAGCAAACCGAATTTGCCGACGGCCAGCTGTATCGTCGTATCCTCGATCTGATCTGGGAAACGTTAACGGTCAAAGACGCGAAGGTGAATTTTGATAGCCAGCTGGAGAAGCTGGAAGAGGCGATCCCGGTGGCTGACGACTATGATCTGTACGGCGTCTATCCGGCGATCGATGCCTGCGTCGCATTAAGCGAGCTGGTTCACTCGCGTCTGAGTGGCGAAACCCTCGAACACGCTATTGAAGTGAGCAAGAGTTCCATTACCACCGTCGCGATGCTGGAAATGACTCAGGCAGGTCGTGAAATGACCGACGAAGAGCTCAAGGAAAACCCGGCGGTTGAACAAGAATGGGACATTCAGTGGGAAATTTTCCGTCTGCTGGCCGACTGCGAAGAGCGCGATATTGAACTGATAAAAGGACTGCGTGCCGACCTTCGTGAAGCCGGCGAGAGCAATATTGGTATAAATTTTCAGCAGTGAGACCAGAAAACGTGATTTACCGCCTGAATTGTAGCGTCTGAAGGCTTCCATTCCGCCCCCCGTCTGGTCTACATTTGGAGGGCGAAAAAAAGTGGCTATCGGTGCGTGTATGCAGGAGAGTGTTTTTCAGCATTTCCGTCGCACTCGGTGCTTAGCAAGCGATAAACACATTGTAAGGATAACTTATGAACAAGACTCAACTGATTGATGTAATTGCGGACAAAGCTGACCTGTCCAAAGCACAGGCAAAAGCTGCCCTGGAATCTACCCTGGCTGCAATTACTGAGTCTCTGAAAGAAGGTGATGCTGTCCAACTGGTTGGTTTCGGTACCTTCAAAGTGAACCACCGCGCTGAGCGTACTGGCCGCAACCCGCAGACCGGTAATGAAATCAAAATTGCCGCTGCTAACGTGCCGGCGTTTGTTTCAGGCAAAGCACTGAAAGACGCAGTTAAGTAAGACCGCGTGGCAGTGTACAGTTCTACCGAAGGGGCCTTTAAGCCCCTTTTGTCTATCTGGCGTCGTACGCTGACGCTGGCAGGCGTACTGTTACTCGCTGCCTGCAGCCATGATTCCTCGCTCCCGCCTTTTACCGCCAGCGGCTATGCTGACAATCAGGGAGCGATGCGTATCTGGCGTCTGGATTCCAATGGCGAGGTGCATCTTCTCGCCGCTTTTAGCCCGTGGCGTCACGGCAATACTTCAACCAGCGAATACCGCTGGCAGGGCGATCGGCTGACGCTGATTGAGCTCAACGTTTACGGCAAGACCACGGAACATATTCGCGCCCGCTTTGATGACCAGGGCGAGCTGAGCTTTATGCAGCGTGAAATCGACGGGCAAAAGCAGCAGCTCTCCAGCGACCAGGTCGCGCTCTACCGCTACCGGGCGACGCAGATCCGCCAGACCAGCGACGCATTGCGTCAGGGCCGCGTTGTGCTGCGTCAGGGACGCTGGCACGCCGATCGGACCATCACCACCTGTGAAGGGCAGACCGTTAAGCCAGACCTGGATGCCCGGGCGTTAGCCCATATCGCCCGCCGTCAGGATCACTCGTCCGTAGAGGTCAGCGTCGCGTGGCTGGAAGCATCTGAAGGTTCGCAGCTGCTGCTGGTGGCAAACGAAGACTTCTGTACCTGGCAACCGCAGGAAAAAACTTTCTAACGCTTTACCCGCGCTTCATACTCCGATGCGCGCTACCCTCGTTGCCGTACCCGCCGGGCATCACTCCGCCGCTCCTTGCAGAGCCGTACTCCGCGCATGCCAAATAAAACGGGCGGCCACAAATTAATGAGGCCGCCCGTTCATACAGAAGGGGGCGTAAACCCGACGGATGAAATGACGCCGTTAGTTTTGCTCGCGAGCGATGGCGCGCCAGCCGATATCGTCGCGGCTAAAGCTGCCGTCCCAACGGATATCGGTAAGCAGCTCATAGGCGCGCTGCTGCGCCTGGGCCACGCTATCACCCAGCGCCGTTACGCACAGTACGCGGCCGCCGTTGGTGAGTACGCGCTGGTCGGCAGAAAGCTGGGTGCCCGCATGGAACACTTTGCCATCCGCCGCTTCTTCCTGCGGCAGGCCGAAGATCTCATCGCCGGTGCTGTAGCTGCCCGGATAGCCGCCTGCGGCCACGACCACGCCGAGAGAAGCGCGGTTGTCCCACTCTGACGTTTTCTCATCCAGCTTGCCATCACAGGCGGCGAGGCACAGCTCCACCATGTCCGACTTCATGCGCAGCATGATGGGCTGAGTTTCCGGATCGCCGAAGCGGCAGTTGAACTCGATAACCTTCGGGTTGCCCTGCTTATCGATCATCAGACCCGCGTAGAGAAAGCCGGTATAGGTATTGCCTTCCGCCGCCATCCCTTTGACCGTTGGCCAAATAATACGCTCCATGGTGCGCTGATGAACCTCATCCGTGACCACCGGGGCCGGAGAGTACGCGCCCATGCCGCCGGTGTTAGGGCCGGTGTCGCCATTACCGACGCGCTTGTGGTCCTGGCTGGTGGCCATCGGCAGAACGTGCTCGCCGTCGACCATCACGATGAAGCTGGCCTCTTCGCCGTCGAGGAACTCTTCAATAACGATACGATGGCCGGCGTCGCCGAAGGCGTTGCCTGCCAGCATATCGTGGACGGCGGCTTCCGCCTCTTCGAGCGTCATTGCGACAATAACGCCTTTCCCGGCCGCCAGACCGTCAGCTTTGATAACGATCGGCGCGCCTTTCTCCCGCAGATACGCAAGGGCAGGCTCAATATCGGTAAAGTTCTGGTACTCGGCGGTTGGGATGTTGTGACGCGCGAGGAAATCTTTAGTGAAGGCCTTAGAGCCCTCGAGCTGTGCGGCACCTTCCGTTGGGCCAAAGATTTTCAGCCCGGCGGCGCGGAACGCATCGACGATGCCGATCACCAGCGGCGCTTCCGGGCCGACGATGGTCAGATCGATATTTTCGCGCTGTGCGAAGCTCAGCAGTGCCGGAATGTCGGTCACGCCGATCGCCACGTTCTGCAGCGCGGGCTCCAGGGCGGTGCCGGCATTACCCGGAGCAACATAAACGGTATCAACCAGCGGCGATTGCGCCGCTTTCCATCCTAACGCGTGCTCGCGCCCGCCGTTACCAATCACTAATACTTTCATGTGTTACTCCGTGAATTAATGGCGGAAATGGCGCATGTCGGTGAAGATCATCGCGATACCGTGCTCGTCGGCAGCGGCAATCACCTCTTCGTCGCGAATAGAGCCACCCGGCTGGATCACGCAGCTCACGCCTACGGCCGCGGCCGCATCAATGCCGTCACGGAACGGGAAGAATGCGTCGGATGCCATTGCTGAACCTTTCACTTCCAGGCCTTCGTCGCCGGCTTTAATCCCGGCAATTTTGGCGGAGTAAACGCGGCTCATCTGGCCTGCGCCTATGCCGATGGTCATATTCTCTTTGGCATAAACGATGGCGTTGGATTTGACGAACTTGGCCACTTTCCAGCAGAACAGCGCATCGCGCAGCTCCTGCTCGCTCGGCTGGCGCTTGCTGACCACGCGCAGTTCACCGGCGGTGACCATACCCAGATCGCGATCCTGCACCAACAGCCCACCGTTAACGCGTTTGAAATCAAGGCCCGGTACGCGTGTCGTCCACTCGCCGCAGGTCAGAACGCGGACGTTCTGTTTCGCTGCGGTAATTTTCAGCGCCTCTTCGCTAGCGGAGGGGGCGATGATCACTTCGACAAACTGGCGGGAGATAATGGACTGCGCGGTTTCGGCATCCAGCTCGCGGTTGAAGGCGATAATGCCGCCGAACGCTGAGGTTGGGTCGGTTTTATAGGCGCGGTCGTAAGCATCCAGCAGGGAATCGCTTACCGCAACGCCGCACGGGTTGGCGTGCTTGACGATGACGCATGCCGGCTCGCTGAACTCTTTCACGCACTCCAGCGCCGCATCGGTATCGGCAATGTTGTTGTAGGAAAGCGCTTTGCCCTGCAGCTGCTGGGCGGTGGCAACGGATGCTTCCTTAATTTCTTCTTCTATATAGAAGGCAGCCTGCTGATGGCTGTTCTCACCGTAGCGCATATCCTGCTTCTTAATGAAGTTCAGGTTCAGGGTACGCGGGAAGCGGCCTGAAGCTTCCTGAGTTTCACCGTGATAGGCCGGAACCATGCTGCCGAAATAGTTGGCAATCATGCTGTCATAGGCGGCGGTGTGCTCAAAAGCTTTAATGGCGAGGTCGAAACGGGTTTCGAGAGTCAGGGAGCCTTCGTTGGCGTCCATCTCTTTAATAATGGCGGCGTAGTCGCTGCTCTTAACAACGATAGCGACATCTTTATGGTTCTTGGCCGCGGAGCGCACCATGGTTGGGCCGCCGATATCGATGTTCTCAACCGCATCTTCCAGCGAGCAGCCTTCACGGGCGACGGTCTGGGCAAACGGGTAAAGGTTAACAACGACCATATCAATAGGAGATATAGCGTGCTGCGCCATGATCTCATCATCCTGACCGCGACGACCCAGAATGCCGCCGTGTACTTTCGGATGCAGGGTCTTCACGCGTCCATCCATCATTTCCGGGAAACCGGTGTAGTCAGAGACTTCGGTTACCGGCAGGCCTTTCTCTGCCAGCAGGCGTGCGGTACCACCCGTAGAGAGTAGCTCAACACCACGAGCGGAAAGAGCCTGCGCGAATTCGACGATACCGGCCTTATCAGAAACACTGAGCAGGGCGCGGCGGACTGGACGACGTTGTTGCATGGTATTAAATCCCCAGGATTTGAACATTACAGAGAGCGTTAGGTGAGTTTTTGCCTAAAAACTCACCTAACGCACCCAACCGGGCGTCCGTGTCATAGCGCGGCATTGTAACGAAAACGTTTGCGCAACGCTCGCGAATTTTTATCTTTCTCTTTGCAGGGGGAAATCTTTCCTTATCTCTCCTCATAGAAGGGCGCTGCGACGGCCTTTATAAAGAAGGATCGCCGACGGTCTGTGGATAATTCTGTGCGTAACAGGGTATAAAGCGGGGTTTTGCTGGGGAATGCAGCAGTCAGTCATTTTTCTGCAATTTAACTATTGCGGGCGCTCGAGAACTCCCTATAATGCGCCTCCATCGACACGGAACAACGGCAAACAAGCCGCCGGGTTGAAAGAGAAAACTTCTGAAAAACGGGGTTGACTCTGAAAGAGGAAAGCGTAATATACGCCACCTCGCAACGCTGAGCGAAAGCCGCGTT
>NZ_WQRE01000017.1:0-493 GCF_009758445.1 Klebsiella sp. 10-1 | reverse complement strand
AAAGTGACATGGATTCTTAACGTCCTCGGACGAAAAATGAATACCAAGTCTCTGAGTGAACATACGTAATTCATTACGAAGTTTAATTCACGAGCATCAAACTTAAATTGAAGAGTTTGATCATGGCTCAGATTGAACGCTGGCGGCAGGCCTAACACATGCAAGTCGAACGGTAGCACAGAGAGCTTGCTCTCGGGTGACGAGTGGCGGACGGGTGAGTAATGTCTGGGAAACTGCCTGATGGAGGGGGATAACTACTGGAAACGGTAGCTAATACCGCATAACGTCGCGAGACCAAAGTGGGGGACCTTCGGGCCTCATGCCATCAGATGTGCCCAGATGGGATTAGCTTGTAGGTGAGGTAACGGCTCACCTAGGCGACGATCCCTAGCTGGTCTGAGAGGATGACCAGCCACACTGGAACTGAGACACGGTCCAGACTCCTACGGGAGGCAGCAGTGGGGAATATTGCACAATGGGCGCAAGCCTGATG
>NZ_WQRE01000016.1:0-45613 GCF_009758445.1 Klebsiella sp. 10-1 | reverse complement strand
GGACCAGTTGAGCGGATTCGCGTTTAAACTCTGCACTGAAATTTCTTTTTTTCATTGAGGCACCTGTAATGTTCTGAGGTGAGCATATCACCTCTGTTCAGGTGGCCAAATTCAGTAAACCACTACAATTCTGCCTGCCGTGGGGCCAGGAATGGATAAGAGCGATCTTTACTTGCGGTACAGGCTTCCTGAGCGCTGATGACGATCTACCCGCGGCTGCCTAAATCGCGATCCTCAGGCTCCCCAACGAGAAGGCGAGTAAGCTCATCGCAGCGCACGATGCGCCCGGACGCCAGGGTAAAGCGCGCCATCACGGCAATTTCGCTCTGCTGGCCGCTCTTTTTATCCACTTTGACATGGTGATGAGTGAACACCGTATTCTCATCGCCGGCTATGGCCAAAACCGAAAGGGTCATGCCTGTAGTCAGCGCCTTAAGTAAGGCCATATGCCCGACGAATCCTCGATAGTCGAGGCTCTTTCCATCCACCTGCTGCTGATAGTCAGGAGAGAAATAGAGGGCAATTTTGTCCTCCTCGTGCTGCGGGTTCGTAACGATTTCCCGCAGGGCGTCCATAACGATCTGACTTTGTTTGTTCATCTTATTCCTTAATTAATCTATGCGAAGCGCGGCGACAGGTTGAATTAAGGTTAGAGGATCGCGGTCGTGGTACGATAGCCGTATCTGGACATTATATACGGCCAATCAGCCATGATGATGCACATCGAAACCTTTGATTATCAGCGCGGCCATGTCACAGAGTGGCATGAACATAACAGCGGTCAGATCTACTGGCTTAAAGCCGGCATCATGGTGGTTGAGACCGGCCAGGCGCAGTGGACGGTCACGCCGGGCTCGGTGGGATGGTTTCCCGCCGGCCTGCGCCACAGGGCCCAGGTGCCGGGCAAGCTCAGCGGGACAAGCCTCTATCTTCATTTATCGACCTGCGCGAGACTTCCGCAAACGCCCGGGATCTATGGTAGCGATAGCTTTGTTCAGGCCCTGCTGGAGCGCCTGTGCGCCGGCCCCCGGCCGGGCTTTCCCGCTGATTACTCGTCCAGCCTGCTGTCGCTGCTGGCGGCTGAAATCGCCCACGCGGCCGAACTTCCGCTCCAGCTGCTTTTGCCGACCGATCGCCGCGCGCGTAACGTTGCCGACCAGCTACTGGCCCATCCGGATAACCTGCAGACTCAGGCGCAGCTGGCCCAGCGCTGGGGGATCAGCGTTCGCTCTCTCAGCCGCCTGTTCCGCGAACAAACCGGCCTGAGCTTTTGCCAGTGGCGACAGCAGGCTAAGGTGGTCACTTCGCTCCAGTGGGTGCTGGCAGGGGAGCCGATCGCCGAGGTCGCCGCGCGCAGCGGTTACGCCAACGTCAGCGCCTTTATCGAGGTATTTCGCGAGCGGTTTGGCCACACGCCCGGTCAGCTACAGCTCGGTATCGCTAAATAACCCTTTGTCGACGGAGAGCGCCCGCCCGTCCCGGCGGGATTCGCGCAGCAAAAAAGCCGGCTAAAGCGCCGGTTTGCCAGCCGCATCAGGCCATTGACAGCGCTAACTGTAACGTTACACTAAACCGTTGTAGTTTATGAATCCCATCAAAAAAGCGATGCTGAATGCGACGAAGACTCTGCCATTCACAAATTGCTGCAAAGGAGATGTATGGCAAATATTCGTGATGTCGCAAAGCACGCCGGCGTTTCGGTGAGTACCGTATCCAACGTGCTTAACGGGCGCACCGATCAGATGCGCGTTGAAACCCTGGCGCGTATCCAGCACAGCATGCAGGCGCTGAATTACCTGCCGAATCGGGTCGCCCAGCAGCTAAAAACGGGACAGGCAAAAATGATTGGGCTGCTGGTGCCCTCGATCGTTAACCCCAGCTTTGCCTCGCTGGTACGCGAGGTCGATCTGGCCGCGAAAAAGCGCTTTTACCGGGTGCTGATCGGCAACACCTATCGGCAGATCGAAGAAGAAGAAGCCTTTATTGCCGATATGTTTGCCCACGGCGTGCGCGGGATTATCGTTGCCGCCTGCGACATTGAAAAACCGCATTTTGCCCAGGCCGCCGCGCAGGGCATGATGATGGTGAACTACGACAGCCGCATGCCTACCGGCGTTGAATCCGGCGGCCTGGCCCTCGACAGCGTCTCGATGGATAACATCGAAGCAGGCCGTATGGCCGCGGAGCATCTTATTGCCCGCGGATGTCGGCGCCTGATCTTCACCACCGTCGCCGGCATGACCTCCAGCCGGGCGCACAAAATTGAAGGTTTTCTTAGCGCGGTGCGCCGCCACGGTCTTTTTTACGACGGAATGATTGTCGAAGAGAAAACGATGGCGGCCTACGGCGACACGGAAATGACCGAGCTGGGTCGCTCGCTGGCGAAAAAGATCTGCCAGCAGTCGCAGCGTCCTGACGGAGTTGTCGCCATTAACGATGCCCTGGGCATTGGGCTGATGGCCGGCCTGCACGAGGCCGGGATCAGCGTCCCGGGGGAGATCTCGATTATTGGCATTGATAATATCCCGCTCTCCGGGCTGGTTTATCCCGGGCTGACCTCCATCATGCCGCCGCTGGCAGAGATGGCCGAAGTGATGGTCGAGCGGTTAATTGAGCGGATAGAAAACCCGTCGCTTTCGCCGGCAGAGTTTCTGTTCCCTCCCGCGCTGGTCTGCCGGCAATCGGTACGCGAGGCGCCCGCTTCCTGAAGCTGGCGCGTTCCGTTGCGATAAAAAGAGAAGCCCCCAAGGCGCTTCTCTTTTTTCATACCAGCGTCGGCCCGACGGTAAGCAGAATATTGGCAAAACGTCGGGTTTCGCCAGAAGCGATGGCTAACAGCGTATCCGACGATTTTGCCTGGGCGTAAAAGGCGTTTCGCTCAATATATTCAAGCTCAGTCGCTTCTGTCAGAATGCGACGATATTCGCGCGCAATAGTATTATCAAACTCAGGCGGGCTGGTCATCAGCGTTGCTTTTTCAACATTAAGATAGCCAAGAATTTTTTGCAGGATCGTCACGCTGCCAATTAAGCCGGGAGAAAAATTCAGGTACACAATCCGCGCCTGCGCTGCGGTGTTGGTCAAAATAGAATAATTAGCATCGGCAATAAGAATATTGGCCTTATGCCCGCACAGCGCCAGCGCCTGGAGTAAATCAGGATGGATAATATCGGACTTAATCATCAATACGCTCTCTTAAATACGGGCGGCGTTAACCGCCCGGCTCTCCGTTACGCCCGGTAAATACCGCCGTTAATATCAATTGTCGCCCCTGAAATAAAGCCATCGTACTCAGAGGCAAGGAAACAAATGGCTCTGGAGACATCTTCCGGAGTACCCGCTCGTCCCAGAGGAATTTCCTGGATCGTGCGATCGGCAGAAGCTTGGGTGGTGTGCTGATTATGGAAACGCGTTCCCAGAATCAGGCCTGGGGCGACCGCATTGACCCGAATGCCAAACTCCCCGAGCTCCGCGGCAAGCGATCGCGTCCACGTCAGCACGGCGCCTTTTGTAGTGGAGTAAACCAGCGACCCCGAGTGGCCGCCGGAGCGCCCGGCCAGCGAGGCCAGATTCACGATGCTGGCGCCGTCCGGGGCGGATTTCAGCCACGGCAGCGCCTGCTGGGTCACGTTGAGCATGGTGGTCATATTGACATCAATCACGGTACGCCAGAAGCGGGCGTCGATCTCGCCGAGCCACTTACGGCCGATGATGCCGCCGACGTTATTGATCAAAATATCGATACCGCCTAAAAACTCTGCCGCCGCCGCCACGCAGCGGGCCGCTTCCGCTTCATCCGTTAAATCGGCATGGCCGCAGGCCGCTTTGCGTCCTTTTTGTTCGGCAATAGCCATCAGCTCTTTGGGCCCGTCTTCGCCGCTGAAATAGTGAATATAAATATCGCATCCCGCCTCAATCAATTTTCTTGCGGTCTCTTTTCCAATACCTTGTTCAGCACCGGTAATAAATACTTTTTTTCCCGTTAACGATCCCATTTCAGACTCCTGTTATTCAGACTCAACGCCACCAGAGAATAATATTTATCGCCAGGGCCAATTTCGGAACGTGGACGTCCCTACCCCCTGGCACAGTAAATTTCAGCTTCTGGGCAGTGATTTCGGCGGCATAGCCATCATGCCACCGTCTTGTACTACGATTAACGCAACGCTTAGTAACCCGCCAGGCCCGGCAGCCAGGTGGTTAACGGTGGCACCATCGCCACGATAATAATGCCGACCAGGACCACCGCCAGATATTTCGCCATTGGCCGGATAACGTGCTTCATCTCCACGCCGCAAATGGCGCAGGTGGTATATAAGCCCAGCCCAATGGGAGGTGAAAATAACCCAAAGCCCATTGCCAGAATCATGATGATGCCGAAATGTAATGGATTAAATCCAAGCTGAACGGCAATCGGAACCAGAATCGGGGCAAAGATAATAAGGGCCGGCGCGCCTTCCAGCACTGCGCCGAATATAATCAAAATCACGATGGTGAGCAGCAGGAATAGCCAGGCCCCCTGCTCAACGCCAATACCGACCAGCAGCCCGGCGATTTGCTGCGGGATCATCTGAATGGTCAGCGCATAGGAGAGGCTGGTGGCGCAGGCGACGATAAACAGCAGCACTCCGGACATCGCAGCGATATCAATAAACATCTTCACCGTGGCTTTAAACGTCAGCTCGCGAAAAGCCAGCCGCCCGACCACGATGGCGTAGATCACCGCAAAGGCGGAGATCTCGGTCGACGTGGCGATCCCCATCATCACCCCACGGCCGATCATAAAGATCATCACCAGACCGACGGCGGCGCCCAGATAAAGCTGGGTGCGCGGGCGCAGAACGGGGTAGGCCTCGCTGACGTTAATTTTGCCGCCAAAGCGGTTGGCGGCAATCATCAGCAGCACCAGCAGACAGGCCGCAGGCACCAGGCCGGCAATAAACAGCGCCCCGATCGAGATATTGGCCACGAAGCCCATCACGATCAGGTTTACGCACGGTGGGATAGTTTCGGCCATTACCGCCGAGGCGGCGAAAACGCCAGCCGCTTCCTCTCCATCCTGCTTCGCCCGCCGTACCGCCGGCATCAGCACGCCGCCAACCGCGGCGACGTCCGCCAGCTTGGAGCCTGAGATGCCCGAGAAGAAAGCCATCGACAGGACGGTGGTCATGTTTAACCCCCCGCGAAAGCGCCCCATTCCCCGCACGATGAGCTCAACGAGGCGCGTGGACATGCCGTTGATCTCCATTGCCGCTCCGGCGAGCAAAAAGAAGGGGATCGCCAGCAGGACGAAGTGATCGACCCCGGCCGCAACCTGCTGAGAGAAGAAGACAAACGGCAGCGACGGATCGCAGATAAAGAACACCATCGCCGACATGCCGAGGGTGAAGGCAATCGGCACGCCGGCGAGAATACCGAGGACGAAGCAGATAAGCATCAGCCCCGCCGCCGCGCTGGCCGGATCGGCCATCAGCGAAAGCTTCACGTAGCCAAGCGCGGCAAGAACGAGGATCCCGACGCCGCTGAGCAGCACGACCCTGGCGCGTTCGCGTAAGGCAAGCTCCAGGGCGGCGACCATCATCACCACCGACCCAATCAGCACCGGAATAACGTAGATAATCTGCGGTAAACCGGTTTCGGTAGTCTGCACCCGCGCGGCCTGGACCAGGTCATAGCTGGAAATCACCAGCCCGACGGAAACCAGAAACAGGACCCAGCGGCTGGCGTGCACCACGTACGGCCGGACGTGCGGCGGAAGAAAGCGCAGGAACAAATCGACGCCAATATGTCCCCCTCTTGCCGTCGATGTCGCAACGCCAAAAAAGACCAGCGCAATCATCAGCGCGCGCGCCACCTCTTCCGCCCAGTGAATGGGGGAATGCAGCGCATAGCGCCAGATAACGGATGCGAAAACCACCAGCACGTTGATAAACAGCACCAATGCCCCGGCCCAGGAGGTCAGGGTCGTCAAAAATCGACTCAACCTGCCGAGTAGCGCCAGCGCGACGCACCCATCCTTTGCTTTAATCGAGATATCAGCCATCTTGAACTCTCTGTGTAAGGTCATGGATATCACCGCCGTTCACCCGCGAGGGCGGGCAAGCCGGCGGTTCCCACAGCTACTGGTTGTCCGACGCCGCGGCGGCGATCTCGTCAACGATAGGTTTCATATCCGGATACTGGTCAAGGAACGCCTGCCAAACTGGCTGCACCTGCTGATAGAAATAGTGGCGATCGGTTTCGCGGAACGTCACGCCTTTCGCCTGCAGGTTCTTAATGGCCTCCTGCTCTTTTTTAGCGGCCTGCTGGCGTTCGTAATCGGTCGCCTCCTTTGCCGCAGCCAGCACTTCGCCGCGCAGCTCCGCCGGGATTTGCTCGAAGCTTTTCTTATTCATGGCGATCATCAGCGGGTTGTAGCTATGGCGGGTCAGGGTGCCATTTTTGACGATTTCATAATATTTACTCGAGTAGATCGTCGGGGCGTCATGCTCTACGCCGTCAATCACCCCCATCTGCAGGCTCGAATAGACCTCCCCGCCCGGCATAGGAATGGCCACCGCCCCCATATGGTTGAGGGTGGCGATGAAGTTAGGCACCGGTAAAACGCGAATTTTCAGATTCTTTAAATCTTCAGGTTTTTCAATAACCTTCTTGGTATAAATATTACGCGCGCCGAGGTTATAGCCGTAGCCCAGCACCATCACGTTAGCCTTATCCAGCATTAAAGCCGCCAGCTTTTCACCCGCTTTTCCGTCGAGGGTTTTACCGACCTGAGCGTAATCTTTAAATAAATAGCCGAGATCCAGAACGCCAATTTCAGGCACCAGCGTTGCCCAGATAGATGTCCCGGAGATCATCATATTAATTGCGCCAATACGTACCTGCTGGGTGGCGTCGGCCTCTTTACCCAGCATGCCGTTGGCGAAATAGTTGAGCTTGATCTGTCCCTTCAGCTTCGGGTTGTTGTTGAGGTTTTCCTGAAAACGGCTGTACCAAATGTAGTGGGCGGAGGAGTCGTCCCCCGGCAGCGAAGAGTAGACTCGAAAGTTAAGCGCCGCGTGGGCCAAAGAGGTCACGGTGCTGCCGGCTAACAGGGCCGCGCCCAAACATGCAAAAGCAAAAATACGACTTACTGAACAAAACGGTTTCATTTTCATCATCGTTATCCTTTCACGTCCCGTTGAGATAGATGTCACCCTCTCAGGCCTTGCTGAATCGGCGGGGGAGTTAAACAAAAAAGTAGCTTCACGCTTCTACTGTAACGTTTTAGTGTAACGTTACAGAAACTATCCGGCGCCTTATCTAAAAGCAAGGTACTTAACGGGCTCATGGCGGATGAGATGTGAATTTTGTGGCGGACATCGCTAATTTGCGGGCGGGCGTTACACAATAAAAACCGGGGCGTCGCTGTTTAGTCACTGTTTAGCGCAGAGAGGGAGGAAGCGGCAGAGCGTTAGCCCCCGCCGCGCTGGCGATGGGCCTCAGGCGGCAAAGAAAAACCATGCGGTCTTAATAAGCTGATTCTCAACCTCAAAAACCGCCATGCTCTCAATCGGCTCTGCGGAGAGCCCGTAAATCAGCTCATGGTCGAAAACCTTATTCCCGAGAACGGTACGGAAAATAAGCTCCGCGCGCAGTTCTGCGATATTAAAACGCTGGTTGACGTAAAACTCTCTTAACGCCGGAATGCCGATCAGGGAGGGGGTTTCCGCAGGCATGCGATACGCTTTGAAATCTTCGGAAAAGCAGGCAATAAATTCATCAATATCGTGGGCGTTGTAGGCCTTAAACTGCTTCTCAACCGGGCATTCCATGACGCTTTCCTTTCCACCAAAAATAATTATAAATTCACAATAACTGAATTTATATTCAAAGACCAACCCCTATTTTTGTCAGTCATTCCCCGACAATCCTCCCCTTTACGCCCGATAGCCATATACAACAAGCGGCTCTGTTTTATCGCCTCAGATCACAAAAAAATAAACAATCAGCGCAATTAATGCGCACTTTATAAAAATGTCGATATTTTTAATTTATGGCGACGAAATCAACATCGCTGTGCCTGAGCCCACCGCGAGGATCGATTCTGATGAATACTTTCACTGCCGTAAAACCCAATGCCGATGAGAGCGCCCGCGGCGACAGCGGGTTCACCATCGCCCCCTCCTCCCGGTCGCCGCGGCTGCAGGATCTCACCTTTTCCGCGCAGATCGCCCAACGGTTTATGCAGCAGACCGCGCAGTGGCCGGTACAGGCGCTGGAGTATAAATCCTTCCTGCGCTTTAAAATCGCGAAGACCCTCGACGATCTCTGCGCCGGTAAGCTGCAGCCGCTGCTGCTCGAAACGCTGCTGGAGCGCCGTCAGGGCGCGCTGCTGATCGGCGCGGAAGGGATCGATAACGTAGCCCAGGCAGATGAAATGGTGAAGCTGGCAACGGCAGTCGCCCATCTGATTGGCCGCTCCAGCTACGACGCCATGAGCGGCCAATATTACGCCCGATTTGTCGTAACTAACGTTGATAATTCAGACAGCTACCTGCGACAGCCGCACCGCGTAATGGAGCTGCATAACGACGGAACCTACGTCGAAGAGATCACCGACTACGTGCTGATGATGAAAATCGACGAGCAGCATATGCAGGGCGGAAACTCCCTGCTGCTGCATCTTGACGACTGGGAGCATCTGGAGCGTTATTTCAACCATCCGCTCGCCCGTCGCTCGATGCGCTGGGCCGCGCCGCCGAGCAAAAACGTCAGCCGTGACGTCTTCCACCCGGTGTTCGACGTCGACCGGCAGGGCCGCCCGGTGATGCGCTATATCGATCAGTTTGTGCAGCCAAAAGATTTTGCCGAAGGCATCTGGCTAAGCGATCTTTCGGATGCCCTGGAGAGCAGCCAAAACATCCTCTCCGTTCCGGTGCCGGTCGGCAAACTGCTGTTAATTAACAATCTGTTCTGGCTGCACGGCCGCGACCGCTTTATCGCGCATCCGGATCTGCGCCGGGAGCTGATGCGTCAACGCGGCTATATCAGCGATGCCGCCCGCCACGAGCGGCCCCATCAATAAGCGCTATCAGGGGAAGGAACCGAGCGGATGTATGATTTTGTGATTATTGGCGGCGGCATTATCGGCATGTCGACCGCCATGCAGCTGCTGGAGGTCTACCCGGACGCCAGAATTGCGCTGCTGGAAAAAGAGTCCGGCCCGGCCTGTCATCAGAGCGGCCACAATAGCGGCGTGATTCATGCCGGGGTCTACTACACTCCCGGGAGCCTCAAAGCGCAGTTCTGCCTTGCCGGAAATCGGGCGACCAAAGCTTTTTGCGATCGGCACAGTATCCGCTATGACCGCTGCGGAAAAATGCTGGTCGCCACCTCGCCGCTGGAGATGTCGCGGATGCGGGCGCTGTGGGATCGCACCGCGGCCAACGGGCTGGATCGCGAATGGCTCAGCGCGGAGGCGCTGGGGGAGCGGGAGCCGAATATTACCGGCATCGGCGGCATCTTTGTCCCCTCCAGCGGAATTGTCAGCTATCGCGAGGTCACCGAGGCGATGGCGAAAACCTTCGTCGCCGGCGGCGGCGAAATCGTCTACGCCGCCGAGGTTAGCGCCCTGAAAGAGCACGCCGCCGGCGTGGTCGTCTACACTAAACAGGGACAGGTGTTTGAAGCCGCCACATTAGTGAGCTGCAGCGGGCTGATGGCCGACAGGGTGGTCAAAATGCTCGGCGTCGATCCCGGTTTTATTATCTGCCCGTTTCGTGGGGAGTATTTCCGCCTGGCGCCTCGGCATAACCAGATAGTGAAACATCTGATCTATCCGATCCCCGACCCGGCCATGCCGTTCCTCGGGGTCCACCTCACGCGCATGATCGACGGCAGCGTGACCGTGGGCCCGAATGCGGTACTCGCCTTGAAGCGTGAAGGCTATCGCAAACGCGATTTTTCACTCTCCGATACGCTGGAAATCCTCGGCTCGCCCGGTATTCGTCGCGTGCTGCAGGGCAACCTGCGCTCGGGATTACGCGAAATGAAAAACTCCCTGTGCAAAGACGGCTACCTGCGGCTGGTGCAAAAGTACTGCCCGAGCCTCGTTCTGCAGGATCTCCAGCCGTGGCCTGCGGGCGTTCGTGCACAGGCGGTTTCTCCGCACGGCAGGCTGATCGACGATTTTCTGTTCGTCACCACGGCGCGCTCCATTCATACCTGCAATGCGCCCTCCCCGGCGGCCACATCGGCTATCCCCATCGGGGCGCATATCGTCGGCAAAGTACAGACGCTGCTGGCCAGCCAGCATAATCCCGGCCGCAGCCTGCGCGCCGCCCGTAGCGCGGACTCTCTGCTTGCCGCATACACTCGTTAAACGTTTTGAAACAGGAAACCATCATGCAACTCAACGACCCAACTTTGTTCCGCCAGCAGGCATTTATCGACGGCCAGTGGCGCGATGCCCTCAGCGGCGAGGTGATTACGGTCACCAACCCGGCTAACGACCAGCGGCTGGGCAGCGTGCCGAAAATGGGCGCCGATGAGACCCACGAGGCCATTGATGCCGCCAACCGGGCGCTCCCTGCCTGGCGGGCCTTAACGGCTAAAGAGCGGGCCACGATCCTGCGCCGCTGGTTCGATCTGATCATGGCGAACCAGGACGACCTCGCCCGCCTGATGACGCTGGAGCAGGGGAAACCGCTGGCGGAAGCCAGGGGCGAAATCAGCTACGCCGCCTCGTTTATCGAATGGTTTGCTGAAGAGGGTAAGCGAGTCTACGGCGATACCATTCCCGGCCATCAGGCGGATAAGCGCCTGATCGTTATCAAGCAGCCGATTGGCGTCACCGCGGCCATCACGCCGTGGAACTTCCCTGCCGCCATGATCACCCGTAAGGCCGGCCCGGCGCTGGCCGCAGGCTGTACCATGGTGCTCAAACCCGCCAGCCAGACCCCCTTCTCCGCCCTGGCGCTGGCCGAGCTGGCCCAGCGGGCCGGCATTCCTGACGGCGTATTCAGCGTGGTGACCGGCTCCGCCGGAGCGGTAGGCAATGCGCTGACCAGCAACCCGCTGGTACGCAAGCTGTCGTTTACCGGCTCGACGGAAATCGGCCGCCAGCTGATGGCGCAGTGCGCGCAAGATATTAAGAAAGTCTCCCTCGAGCTGGGCGGCAACGCGCCGTTTATCGTATTTGACGATGCCGATCTCGATAAAGCGGTTGAGGGCGCCCTGGCCTCCAAGTTCCGTAACGCCGGGCAGACCTGCGTTTGCGCCAATCGCCTGTACGTGCAGGAGGGCGTTTACGAACGCTTTGCCGCGAAGCTACAGCAGGCGGTGGAAAAGCTGCAGCTCGGCGATGGCCTGCAAAGCGGCGTCACCACCGGGCCGCTGATTGATGACAAGGCGGTCGCCAAAGTGCAGGAGCATATTGCCGATGCCGTCGCTAAAGGCGCGCGGATCGTGACCGGCGGCAAGGTGCACGAGCTTGGCGGTAACTTCTTCCAGCCGACGATCCTGCTGGACGTTCCCGACAGCGCGAAGGTTGCCAAAGAGGAGACCTTTGGCCCGCTGGCCCCGCTGTTCCGCTTTAAAGATGAGGAGGACGTTATCCGTCAGGCCAACGATACCGAATTCGGC
The DNA here is from genome assembly GCF_009758445.1 of Klebsiella sp. 10-1. Taxonomy (NCBI): domain Bacteria; kingdom Pseudomonadati; phylum Pseudomonadota; class Gammaproteobacteria; order Enterobacterales; family Enterobacteriaceae; genus Klebsiella; species Klebsiella sp. 10-1. The sequence goes on along the minus strand of NZ_WQRE01000016.1, from coordinate 33,988 downwards.
CTGGCGGCCTATTTCTATGCCCGCGACATGAGCCGCGTCTTCCGCGTCGGCGAGGCGCTGGAGTACGGTATCGTCGGGATCAACACCGGCCTTATCTCCAATGAAGTGGCGCCTTTTGGCGGCGTCAAAGCCTCCGGGCTCGGCCGCGAAGGGTCGAAGTATGGAATAGATGATTACTTAGAAATCAAATATATGTGCATTGGTCTGTAGGGCCGCGCCGGCGGCGATGCCGTAAATACCCCCTTAATATGCGTATCCCTGGGCGGGAAGGCCGGGATAGCCGTTCAGGAGTAAGCCCATGACCGCCACCTCCCAGCCGACGGCCATAGACGGATACCGCTGGCTTAAAAACGACATCATTCGCGGCCGCTATCAGCCGGATGAAAAGCTGCGTATGAGCCTGTTGACCTCGCGCTATGCGCTTGGCGTCGGGCCGCTGCGCGAAGCGCTCTCCCGGCTGGTTGCCGAGCGCCTGGTTACCGTGATTAATCAAAAAGGCTATCGGGTTGCCTCGATGTCAGAGCAGGAGCTGCTCGATATCTTCGACGCCCGGGCCAATATGGAGGCGATGCTGGTGCGTCTCGCCATTGAGCGCGGCGGCGACGAGTGGGAGGCCGAGCTGCTCGCCCGGGCGCATCTGCTCAATAAGCTGGAGTCCAGCGACGCCAGCGAGAAGCTGCTGGATGAGTGGGACAGGCGCCATCAGGCGTTCCATTCCGCCATTGTTGCCGGCTGCGGTTCACAATATCTGCTGCAAATGCGCGAACGTCTTTTCGACCTCGCCGCGCGCTACCGGTTTATCTGGCTGCGCACGACGGTGCTGTCGGTTGCCATGCTGGAAGATAAACGGCGCCAGCATCGGAGGCTAACCGAGGCTATTCTGGCGCGTGACGCCCCGCTTGCCGGTGAACTGATGCGCCAGCATCTGCTGACGCCAATTCCGGTGATTCAGCGGGCGATGGCGGGAAAACTGCAGCAGAAAGCCTCCTGAAAAGATCGGCTCGTCGCCGTTTTGAAAGCGGGCGATCCGACACGGTGCCCTGCTTTTACTCTGCTAAGTCGCGAAGACGGCAGCGCGCTATCCCCCGCGCCCTCCGGCGCGGTCAGGACCTGTAGATCCGCACCGGGGCGCTCTTATAGGCCGGCGTCAGGCTCTGTTTATCAACCGAGTCCAGCGACAGTAAAATGTTGGCCTCCGGCAGATAGGCGGCAATAGACGATGCGGCCATCGGCACAATATAAACCGTCTGGTTGCGCATCACCTTCTCTTCGCAGGCATTGCCCTCATCATCCAACGCCACAATATTGACCACATCGCCCTGCGCCAGCTGGCGCTTTTGCGCTTCCTGACGGCTCAGGAAAATGACGTCGCGGCGTCCGGTAACGCCGCGGTAGCGGTCGTCCATACCGTAAATCGTCGTATTGTACTGGTCGTGGCTGCGAATCGTGGTGAGCACCAGGCAATCTGACGGCATAGCCGCGCTATCAAGCGCCTCGGTATCGCAGACGTGGAAGGTCGCCTTGCCCGACGCCGTACGGTATTCGCCGCGCGAGGCCGGGTTATCGAGACGGAACCCGCCCGGGGCAGCGATGCGTTCGTTGAATTGATGGAACTCCGGTATCACGGCTTCAATCGCCTCACGAATCAGTCGATAGTCCGCCACCAGCTTCTCCCAGGCGACCGGGCTGCGCGGTAACGTGGCGCGCGCCAGCCCCGCCACAATGGCGGGTTCGGACAGCAGCCACGGCGAGGCCGGCTTCAGCGCGCCGGTTGAAGCGTGCACCATGCTCATCGAGTCCTCTACGGTAACGGACTGCACGCCCGCGCGTTGCACATCGCGCTCGCTGCGCCCTAAGGTCGGGAACAGATAGGTGTTTTTACCCGCCAGCAGGTGGGAACGGTTGAGTTTGGTCGCAACGTGGACCTGGAGATCCAGCCGACGCATCGCCGGGAATGTCCGCAGCGGGTCGGGCATCGCCACGGCGAGGTTGCCGCCCATGCAGATAAGCCCGCGGGAAACCCGGTTTTCGATAGCCTTAATGCTGTCGATGGAGGATCGTCCGTGCGCCCGCGGGACCGTAATGCCGAAATAGTTTTCCAGCCGCAGGTTAAACGCTTCGTCCGGCGCTTCGTTTATCCCCACCGTCCTGTCGCCCTGGACGTTAGAATGGCCGCGTAGCGGACAAATACCGGCGCCTTCACGCCCCATGTTCCCGCGCATCAGCAGCAGATTAATCAGCTGCTGGACGTTCTGCGTGCCGTTACGATGCTGGGTAATTCCCAGGCCATAGCTCACGATAACCCGCCGGTGGCGGCTATAAATATCGGCGAAATATTCGATAGCGCTGCGCTCTACCCCCGCCCCACGCTCAATGTCCGCCCAGTCGAGGCCGTTCAGGTCGTCAACCAACGCCTGATATCCCGACGTTTGCGAGGCGATAAATTCGCTATCAATGACCGGCTCCTGCTGCTGGACCCGACGCTGCGCATCCATCTCCAGCAGCGCTTTCATGGCGCCGCGGAAAAACCACGCATCGCCCCCAACGCGGATCTGGAAGTAATCGCTGGAGAGATCCGTGTGCCCGCCCATAAGCATATCCGTCGGCGATTGGGGGAAGCTAAACCGCTCCAGGCCGCGCTCGCGTAGTGGATTCACCGAGATGATCTTCGCTCCACGCCTGGCAACTTCGCGCAGGGTCGTCAGCATCCGCGGGTGGTTGGTGCCCGGGTTATGCCCGACGCAAATCACCAGGTCCGCGGCGGCAAAATCGCTTAGCTCAACGGTGCCCTTGCCGATGCCGATAGAAGATCCCAGCCCGGTGCCGGTCGGGCTGTGGCACATATTCGAACAGTCGGGGAAGTTGTTGCTGCCGTATTCGCGCGCATACAGCTGATAGAGAAACGCAGCTTCATTTGAGGTGCGCCCGGAGGTGTAAAACTCCATCTCATCGGGGGAGAACCCGCGCATGATGTCGCCGATTTCGGCAAACGCCTGCTCCCACGCGATGGGCTGATAGGTATCGCTGATAATATCGTATTTCATCGGATGAGTGAGCCGGCCGTGGTTCTCCAGCTCAAAGTCACTTTGCCGCCAAAGCTGGCTCAGCGTGTGGCGAGCGAAGAATTCCGGCGAGGTTTTTTTCGCGGTGGTTTCCCATGAAACGGCCTTGACGCCGTTTTCACATAGCTCCATCGCAGAGCGATGGTCCGGATCGGGCCACGCGCAGCCGGGGCAATCAAACCCTTTAGCCTGGTTCATTTTAAACAGCGCGATAGTGTCGCGTACCGGCGTTTTTTGTCCCAGTACGTGCGCAGTACAGGCTTTAACGGCTCCCCACCCTCCGGCGGCGCCCTGGTACTCTTTTAATCCACGGGTAGTATCAGTCATCAGATCGTATCAGTTATATTTTCAATGGTGCTTTATTAACACAGGCGCCCCGTCGCGCTGATTCCTATCAAGGGGTACGGCGCTAACAGAAAATAATAAGAAAGAAGTATTTCGCTTACGTGGGAATAAAGTTCAGCGGGTATTTATGGCGAGATGAGCATCAGCGCTGGCGAGACAATCACGCTTCTGCGGGCAAGCTTAAAAGAATTTTACTCTTTCATAACAGCAGGATATCTATTTATTTTTTTGGTAAAGCTACCCTTAACGGGTCACATCGCATCGGGAATAATGAGTAAAGAAGCCGCCTGCGCATTCACCTGGCAGGAGCTGGTTGCCCGCCCAGGATGCCGCTACAGGTTAAAAAAACGGCCGATACGCATCCTAAAATAAACCCGCAGCCGGACCAGAATATTGACCGCCGTTTAATAAACGAATTCGTAGGCGGCTATATTCCAGCCGCAAAAAATATCTACCCACTTTAATCCGGGTTATTAAAACAGGGTGATGAAACGGGCCAGCAGAATTTACAATTAGTAAAAGATTTTCTACGCAAAAAAATCCATGCCGTAGGGCATGGACATTTTCGCTCGGTGCGGACTACGGACGAGGCGTCAGGCTCTCAGCCTGACGGGCTCGCTAAAGTCATCAGCCGGTTCAAGCTTCAGGCTGAACGTCGCCAGCAGCGCGTTGGCCCTGTTGTGGAAATCACGTAGCGTTTTTTCAAGCCGTTCGCTAACTTCAGGATCGTCGATGACCACCGACTGCCATACCCCTTCTTTATCGAACAAACCAAAATGATAGCTGTAAGTAAAGCGCGATGCCTGTGCTTCCATCTCCATCCACCATCCCCAAAACTCTCGTTTTTCCGGCGCCGGTTTAACGTTGACGCAAACTGCCAGGCAATCGAAAAAGAAGCGGTTGTCTTCACACTGCTCTTCGCGGATATAGGGGCCAAGAGCCGTGAATTTCTTAATCAGCTTACTCTTCAGGTGTCCACTCGGTAACGTCATTGCGATCTCCTTTAGTGATGCAACTGTTTTACCAAATCAATAAAATTTAGCAATAAATTAACTAAATCTCTGGTTGATCCACCGGCTAATCTGTCGCAATGCGTGATCAAAATTGCGATAAATCGGCTTCGTTGGGATCTCAAGCAGCTTGCCATCGGCAGATGACGAGGTAATTAAACGCGACTCCTCTTCCGGACTGAAAGGATCGTTTTTCCAGTAGCCTGAGAACATCGGCGTCGGACAGCGGCGGCCCAGAAGCCCCTGCGTTTTTAACGAGTAGCGGTTCAGCTCAATGCGCAATGCTTCGTCAGAGGCATCGTGCATTCCCAGACGCGACGCCAGGACATCAAGATACATTTCAGGCACTCGCCCCTGGTGCAAAGGGTCAACCAGCAGGTTGTGCACCACCGGCCCCAGACAGGCAACGGCCTTCAGGCGCTGCGACTCCAGATAGCCGAGCCGGACGGCAATATTGGCACCAAAGCGGAAGCCGAACGCCGCGACCCGGGTATGATCGACCCACGGGACGTTCTGCAGATGCCGCAGCGCGTGCTGGTGCAGCAGGCTGGAGTCCTGGGTTAGCTTCCATTTCGATGAAAAGCCGATGGAAGGCAGATCGAGGGTCAGCATCGCAATCCCCTGCGGGGCAAAATAGTCTTCATACAGGCTGTAGTAATCGGTCTGCAGCGAGTCCAGGCCGCCGCACATCATGACCACCGGGAACGGGCCTTCCCCTTTTGGCAGATGTAAAAAACCACTGACCGGCGCGCCGCCGGGAACCGGGAACTCGATCTCACGTAGCCCGCCGGGCAGACGCTGCGCGGCCTCTTCATAGGCCCGGTTGGCCAGCGCCTGTGCCTGATCGGCAAGCTCATCGCCTTTAATATGCGGATAGGCGGCAATGCTGTAGAGGTTGGACGCGTGCAGCCAGTGGCGGCCGCTGAGTTCGAGGTCCGTTTCCTGACCCGCCATTTGCTGCCAAATCATGGCCTGTTTAGACCATTCGAAAATCCAGTTGCCGCCGCGATACCCCACGACGGTGTCGTACAGCTCCGGATTGGTGCGTTCCGCATCGCTCATGACGATGCGCGCCTGCACGTCAAGGATCTCCTGCGGCGTCACGCCGCGCCGGATCCACATCAGGCGATTGATCAGGCGATACCAGCGATCGACGTTGCTCCCATCGAGCGCAGAGTGGATCGGCTGCTGCGAGCCGGACGCGAACCGACGCACCAGCGTAGACGTTTCTGGATGTTTGAATCGAGGTTTAAACAGCGTTTCGCTAAGGTTAGCCTGTGACATGTGCAGTCTCCATCGTGTCGCCACTATGGCTATTGTAACCTGCTAACAGGCAAAAAAAACCACGCCCGGCAAAACCGGGCGTGGTAAATAGCACTCGCCTTGAAAATTAACGGCCTGAGATAGGCGGTACGAAGACCACGCCCATATCCCACGGCTGTTCAATCCAGGTTTCCTGCGGAATATCAACCACGTAGTCATCAACCAGCGGACGACCGGCTGGTTTAGCGAAAATAGTGACGAAGTGTGCTTTTGGATACATTTCGCGGATGGCGACCGCGGTGCCGCCGGTATCAACCAGGTCATCAATCACGATGAACCCTTCACCATCACCTTCAGCACGCTTAAGGACGGTCAGCTCACGCTGGTTATCGTGGTCATAGCTGGAAATGCAAACGGTATCAACATGACGAATACCCAGCTCACGCGCCAGCAGCGCGCCCGGTACCAGACCACCGCGGCTAACGGCAATAATGCCTTTCCATTGTTCAGAAGGCATCAGGCGACTTGCCAGTTTGCGGGCGTGAATCTGCAACATGTCCCAGGTGACGACGTATTTTTCGCTCATGTGAAGTGTCCCAGCCTGTGTTATACGGCTTAAATGATGTTCGAGGGGGAAAATGGTTGCGCGAGATTATAGAGATCTGAAGCGCTAAAAACCAGTATTAAGCGGCCCTGGCGACGCTTTTTGCGTTGTTTCCACTACCCGTTAGCGTGGAAAGTGGTATTCTCAACCCCACCGCGCAAGCCCTCGCTTGACGTGTATTCTATTGCTAACCCTCGACCTGCAAAAGAATTTTGCAGGCGATCGTAAGGAGACTCATCGTGTCTGAACTGTCTCAATTATCCCCGCAGCCGCTGTGGGATATTTTTGCCAAAATCTGCTCCATTCCCCACCCTTCCTATCACGAAGAACAACTCGCTGAACACATCATGGGCTGGGCAAAAGAAAAAGGCTTACACGCAGAACGCGACCAGGTTGGCAACATTCTGATTCGTAAAGCCGCTACCGCCGGGATGGAAAACCGTAAACCGGTCGTGCTGCAGGCGCACCTCGATATGGTGCCGCAGAAAAACAACGATACCGTTCACGACTTTACTAAAGATCCGATTCAGCCGTACATCGACGGCGAGTGGGTCAAGGCCCGCGGTACCACCCTGGGCGCGGATAACGGTATCGGTATGGCTTCCGCTCTGGCGGTGCTGGCTGATGACTCCGTCGAACACGGTCCGCTGGAAGTGCTGCTGACCATGACCGAAGAAGCCGGCATGGACGGCGCGTTTGGCCTGCAGGCCAACTGGCTGCAGGCAGATATCCTGATTAACACCGACTCGGAAGAAGAAGGCGAAATCTACATGGGTTGCGCCGGGGGGATCGACTTCACCTCCAACCTGCCGCTGGCGCGCGAAGCGATCCCGGCCGGTTTCCACAGCTTTAAGCTGACGCTAAAAGGGCTGAAAGGCGGCCACTCCGGCGGTGAAATCCACGTCGGTCTGGGGAATGCCAACAAGCTGCTGGCCCGCTTCCTCGCCGGTCACGTCGCTGAGCTGGATCTGCACCTGGTTGATTTCAACGGCGGCACCCTGCGCAACGCCATTCCGCGTGAAGCCTTCGCCACCGTTGCGGTAGCCGCCGATAAGAGCGATACCCTGGCGGCGCTGGTGAATACCTATCAGGAAATTCTCCAAAACGAGCTGGCGGCCAAAGAGAAGAATCTGGTCCTGCTGCTGGAGTCCGCTGCGACGGATAAACCCGCGCTGACGGCGCAGTCTCGCGACGGCTTTGTTCGTCTGCTGAACGCCATGCCAAACGGCGTGATCCGTAACTCCGACGTGGCGAAGGGCGTGGTCGAAACCTCCCTCAACGTCGGCGTGGTAACCATGACCGATGATAACGTCGAAATCCACTGCCTGATCCGTTCCCTGATCGACAGCGGCAAAGACTACGTCGTCAGCATGCTGGATTCGTTAGGCAAACTGGCGGGAGCGAAAACCGAAGCCAAGGGCGCTTACCCGGGCTGGCAGCCGGATGCAAACTCACCGGTGATGCATCTGGTCCGCGAAACCTACCAGCGTCTGTTTAATAAAACGCCGAATATCCAGATTATTCACGCCGGTCTGGAATGCGGCCTGTTCAAAAAGCCGTACCCGGATATGGATATGGTTTCCATTGGGCCGACCATTACCGGGCCGCACTCCCCGGATGAGCAGGTTCATATCGAAAGCGTTGGCCAATACTGGACGCTGCTGACTGAACTGCTGAAAGCGATTCCGGCGAAGTAAGTTCCGCCGCGAAAAGAGCTCGGGTACGGCGCGTTGCGCCCTATTCGGGCTCCCTCACCTTCTCCATGCGATAATTGATAAACCTCTCGCCGCGGACTTCCACCTGCTGTTCTTCCACCACCCTGAAGCCATGACGCGCAAAGCACGGTTTCGCCGTGATGCTGGCCGCAACCGTCAGCGTCCCTTGCGGAATTTGCCTGAACAGCTCAGCGAGCAACGCGCCGGCAATCCCCTGACGGGAGCGTTCGGGAGCGACAAACAGGAGATCGATATAGCTGCCGATGGCGCTAATAAAGCCGACCGGCTGCCGCTCGATCGCCGCCACCAGCACCCGGGAGTCGCGCATTTTTTGCCGCCAGCGGGCCTCATCGACCTGCGCCCAGGCGGCAATTTGCGGCGCCGAATAGTCGCCGCTGGCGCTCTCCTGAATCGCGCGCATGAAGATGGCGCACAGCGCGGAAAAATCGTCATCCTGGTAATGTCTTATCTGCAGCATAGCTATAATCCCAGAACCAGCTGCCGCTCCAGCTGAGGGTCGAGTAACGTAACGTGCAGCCCCACCAGCCGCACCCCGCGGCCGCCGCGCCGCTCATGCCAGGCTTTGTAGGCCGTGGCGAGCAAATCATCTTTATTCAGGCGCGGCCAGACGTGCTCCTGCGTGGTCAGCTGAAAATCATTAAACTTGAGCTTTACTCCCTGGCGGGCAATCAGCAGATCCGGTTTAACCTTGATCAGCCGCCGCTCCAGCTCCTGGTAGAGGCTTTCAATAATCGCCTCACAGTCGCCCCACTGGTGAATATCCTCCACCAGCGTACGCTCGACGCCAACCGATTTACGCTGCCGCGTATTGTTGATTTCCCGCTCGTCGATGCCCTGGCTTCTCTCCCACAGGATCCGGCCAAATTTGCCAAAGCGCTTGAGCAGCATCGCCAGATCGCTTTTCTGCACATCTTCGCAGGTGCGCAGCCCCATATTTTCCAGCTTTGCCGCGGAGACTTTCCCCACGCCGGGTATTTTCGCCAGCGGCAGGGTTCTGACGAATTCTGCGACCTGATGCGGCGCAATCACAAACTGGCCGTTGGGTTTATTCAGATCGGAGGCGATTTTGGCGAGAAATTTCACCGGAGCGATGCCGGCGGAGGCGGTCAGCTGCAGCTCACGCTGAATGGTCTGGCGGATCTCCTCCGCCATCAGCGTCGCCGAGCCCTGGCAGTGGACGCTGTCGCTGACGTCAAGAAACGCCTCATCGAGCGAGAGAGGTTCGATCAGCGAGGTGTAGCGCGAGAAAATTTCCCGGATATGGGCCGACGCCTCTTTATAGGCGTCAAAGCGCCCCGGAAGCAGCGTCAGATGCGGGCAAAGCTTAAGCGCCATCGCCGTTGGCATTGCGCTGCGCACGCCAAACTTACGCGCCGGATAGTTGGCGGTACTGATGACGCCCCGCTGTACCCGGCTGCCGCCGATCGCGATGGGAATATCCCGCAACGCCGGGTTATCGCGCATTTCGACCGCGGCAAAGAAGCAGTCCATATCAACATGGATGATTTTGCGCATAGCTAGCCCTCACTGACCACTGGACAAGTATACAGCATAATTCTGTTCAATGAGAAGAGAGGGAAGCCAAAATGCGCCGTCGCTGAACCCCGGCGTCGCTGAGTGCGGCCGGGGCGTTTATCAGGCTAGTCAGAAGTGATTACAGGATCCGGTCCTGCTGCCGCTGCGCTGCGCGCGCCAGGCGTTTTTTCCGCGCATCGCACGGTTCCGGACAGTCGCAGACCTTTTCCAGACCCAGCGAGGCGATCCCGCCGCAGCTCCCCTGCAGGCTTTTGCGCTTCACCAGATAGCCCACCGACATCCCCAGAATAACCAGGGCGAAAATCACAAAGGTCGCGAGAAACAGGGTCCACATCGATCAACCTCCAAAGTCATCCAGCATGATGTTTTCATCCTCAACGCCGAGATCTTTCAGCATCTTAATGACTGCCGCATTCATCACCGGCGGCCCGCACATATAAAACTCGCACTCCTCCGGTGCCGGATGATCGCGCAGGTAGTTCTCATATAGCACGTTGTGGATAAAGCCGGTGTGACCATTCCAGCTATCTTCCGGCAGCGGATCGGACAGCGCCACGTGGAAGGTAAAGTTAGGATTTTCCCGCGCCAGCTGTTCAAATTCATCGTCGTAGAACATTTCGCGCAGCGAGCGCGCGCCGTACCAGAAGCTGATTTTACGCCCGCTGTGCAGCCGCTTGAGCTGGTCGAAAATATGCGAACGCATCGGCGCCATGCCGGCCCCGCCGCCGATAAAGACCATTTCTGCATCGGTATCTTTGGCAAAAAATTCGCCGAACGGCCCGGAAATCGTCACCTCATCACCGGCTTTCAGCGACCAGATATAGGAAGACATAATGCCCGGCGGAGCGTCCGGCACCTTCGGCGGCGGCGTGGCAATACGCACGTTGAGCATGATAATGCCCTTCTCGTCCGGGTAGTTAGCCATCGAGTATGCGCGCAGGGTCGGCTCTTTTACCTCGGAGACGTAGCGGAACAGGTTAAACTTATCCCAGTCGGCGCGGTACTCGTCCGGCACGTCGAAGTCAGCATACGCCACCTTGTGCGACGGACACTCGATCTGGATATATCCCCCGGCGCGGAACGGCACAACTTCGCCGTCCGGCACGCGCAGCTTCAGCTCTTTGATAAACGTCGCTTTGTTATCATTGGAGATTACTTCGCATTGCCATTTTTTGACCCCGAAGATCTCTTCCGGCAGCTCGATCTTCATGTTTTGCTTCACCGCGACCTGACAGGCCAGCCGGCAGCCCTCTTTCGCCTCACGTTTGGTGATATGGGAAAGCTCGGTCGGCAGGATATCGCCGCCGCCCTCTTTCACCGTCACCCGACACTGGCCGCAGGAACCGCCGCCGCCGCAGGCGGAGGAGACAAAGATTCCGTTGCTGGACAGCGTATTCAGCAGCTTATCGCCCGCCGATGTGCGGATCTGTTTATCCGCTTCGTTATTGATTTCAATAACCACATCACCGGCGTTGACCAGCTTCGAACGCGCCGCCAGAATCAATCCTGACAGCACCAGCACGATCAGCGTAAACATAACGACGCCAAGAATAATTTCCATACTTTCCGCCCTTATAGCTGCACACCGGAGAATGACATAAAGCCCAGCGCCATCAGACCCGTGGTAATAAAGGTGATCCCTAACCCGCGCAGGCCGGCGGGCACGTTGGCATATTTCATTCTTTCCCGGATGCCCGCCAGGGCGACAATCGCCAGCGTCCAGCCGATACCGGAACCGAAGCCATAAACAATGGATTCCGGGAAGTTGTAGTCACGCTGCACCATGAAGGAGACGCCGCCAAAAATCGCACAGTGCACGGCAATCAGCGGCAGGAAGATCCCCAGCGCGTGGTATAACGCCGGGAAATATTTATCGAGGATCATCTCAAGGATCTGCACCAGCGCGGCGATCACGCCGATAAAGGTAATAAAGTTGAGAAAACTTAAATCGACGCCCTCCGCCAGCGCCCCGTCGCGCAGCACCAGGTTATAGATCAGGTTATTGATCGGTACCGCCAGCCCAAGCACGATGGTGACCGTCAGGCCGAGACCAAAGGCGGTGGAAACCTTTTTCGACACCGCCAGGAAGGTACACATCCCGAGGAAGAAGGCCAGCGCCATGTTCTCTACGAATACGGCGCGGACAAACAGGCTGATATAGTGAGCCGTCATCGTTTACTCCTTTTCCTGCTGTTCCGGCTTCCAGCTGCGCAGCGCCCAAATCAGCAAACCGATAATAAAGAAGGCGCTCGGCGCCAGCAGAAACAGGCCGTTCGGCTGATACCAGCCGCCGTTCTGCACCGTCTCCAGCACGGTGACGCCGAACAGCTTGCCGCTGCCGATAAGCTCGCGCAGGAAGCCGACCACGATCAGAATGGCGCCATAGCCCAGTCCGTTGCCGATACCGTCCATAAAGCTGGCCAGCGGCGGCGACTTCATGGCGTACGCTTCCGCCCGCCCCATCACGATGCAGTTGGTGATGATCAGCCCGACAAATACCGACAGCTGCCGGGAGGTCTCATAGGCAAAGGCGCGCAGCAGCTGGTCCACCACAATCACCAGCGAGGCGACGATCGTCATCTGCACGATAATGCGCACGCTGTTGGGAATATGGTGGCGGATCATCGAGATAAACATGCTGGAGAAGGCCGTCACCAGCGTTACCGCGATGGTCATCACCAGCGCGGTTTCCAGTTTGGTGGTCACCGCCAGCGCCGAACAGACCCCCAGCACCTGCAGCGTAATGGGGTTATTGGCCAGCAGCGGCCCCACCAGCACGCGCTTCATCTCTTTCGTATCGCCTGCTTCAGCCATTATTCAGCTCTCCGTCACGCACTCTTTTCAGAAACGGGCCGAAGCCCAGCTCGCCCATCCAGAAATCAAAGCTATGCTGCACGCCATTCGCGGTCAGCGTCGCCCCGGACAGGCCGTCAACGGCGTGGATATCCCCCGGGTGCGCCCCGCCTTTCACCACCTTCAGCGCCGGATGGCCGCTATCGTCAAGCACCTGCTTGCCGATAAACTGCTGACGCCAGTTGGGGTTTTCCACCTCGCCGCCCAGCCCCGGAGTTTCGCCATGATCGTAATACGTCAGGCCCTTTATCGTACGACCATCGGTACCCAGCGCCACGAAGGCGTACATCATCGACCACAGACCGTTGCCGTAAATCGGCAGGATCACTTCCTGAATCTGCTGCTGCTCATCGCGCACCAGGTAAATTTCGACAATATTGCTCCGATGCTTGATGCCCGCCGGGTCCTGGCTGACGTCCAGCGAGATGCTTTGCGCAGGATCTTTCAGCGCCTGCGCCTGATTGAATTTGCCCGGGTCTTTATCCAGCAGCTCGCCGCTGGCTAAATCCACCAGCCGCGGGGAGATACGGGCGGCAAAAACGCTCTCCACCTCCTCGGCGCTCATCTTCGGCGTCACCAGCCCGGACACGGCGAGGATATTGCGCTGTTTATCCAGCTCGCGCTGCTCCTGCTGCCGTGACTTCAGACCCACGGCGGACCCGGCGACGATAATGGAGCAGACCAGGCAAAGCACCTGCACCACCAGCAGCGTTTTGCCGATGCTATCGTTACCTTTATTCTCAGCCACGCGACTTCCTCCGCTTAATATTGGCCTGCACCACCAGGTAATCGAACAGCGGCGCAAAGAGGTTGGCGAAAAGGATCGCCAGCATCATCCCTTCCGGATAGGCCGGGTTGACCACCCGAATCAGCACGCACATCACGCCGATCAGCAGGCCGTAGCCCCATTTCCCTTTATCGGTAAACGACGCGGACACCGGGTCCGTCGCCATAAACATCATGCCGAAGGCAAAACCGCCGAGCACCAGATGCCAGTACCACGGCATGGCGAACATCGGGTTGGTGTCCGAGCCGATGAAATTAAACAGCGTCGCGGTCGCCACCATGCCGATCATCACTCCGGTAACGATGCGCCACGAGGCAATGCGCCCGAAGATAATGATCGCGCCGCCGATCAGGATCATCAGCGTTGAAACTTCGCCGATGGAGCCGGGAATGTTGCCGAGGAAGGCGTCCATCCAGCTAACCGGCTGGCCGCTGGTAACGTTCACCAGCGCTTCACCGCCGCCGCTCGTCCACTGGGACAGCGGCGTCGCGCCGGAAAACCCGTCCGCGGCGGTCCATACCAGGTCGCCGGAAATCTGCGCCGGATAGGCAAAGAACAGGAACGCGCGCCCCGCCAGCGCCGGGTTAAGGAAGTTACGCCCGGTGCCGCCAAAAATCTCTTTGGCGATAACCACGCCGAAGGAGATGCCCAGCGCGGCCTGCCACAGCGGTAGCGTGGGAGGAACGATCAGCGCAAAGAGGATCGAGGTGACGAAAAATCCCTCGTTGATTTCATGCTTGCGCACGATGGCGAAGAGAACCTCCCAGAAACCACCGACGATAAACACGGTGATATAGACTGGCAGGAAGAACACCGCGCCGAGGGTCATCATGCTCAGCCAGCCCGCATCCGCGGCGAAGCTCACCCCCAGCCACTGCGCAAGGCTGTAGTGCCAGTCGTTGGCAATAATCTGCTGCAGCTGCTCCGCGCCGTACAGCTTGTGCAGCGCGGGGAGCGTTTGCAGGCCAACGTTATACATGCCCCAGAACATGGCCGGGAATACGGCGAGCCAGACCAGGATCATCATTCGCTTCAGATCGATGGCATCACGTACGTGAGCGGCTCCGCGCGTCACCTGACCGGGGGTGTAGAATAGCGTCGCCGTCGCTTCGAACAGCGGGTAGTATTTTTCCAGCCTGCCGCCGTGCGTAAAGTGCGGCTCAATTTTGTCAAACAGCTGCTTTAAGCCCATCACCTATCCTTCCTGCTCAATCTGGGTTAACACGCTGCGCAGCGCCGGGCCATATTCATACTTGCCGGGGCACACGTAGGTACAAAGCGCGAGATCTTCCTCATCCAGCTCCAGGCAGCCCAGCGCCTGCGCGCTTTCGCTATCGCCCGCCAGCAGATCGCGCAGCAGCAAGGTGGGGAGAATATCCAGCGGCATTACCCTTTCGTAGTTGCCAATCGGCACCATCGCCCGCTCGCCGCCGTGGGTATCGGTCGAAAAGTTGAAGACTTTACGCTTCAGGAAGTGCCCCAGGGTGGTACGCGTGATGGAGAATTTATCTTTCCCCGGCATCACCCAGCCAAACAGCTCTTTGTCGCGCCCCTCTTTAACCACGCTCACCTGCAGGTGGAAACGCCCGAGAAAAGCTCGCGGGCCAAAGGCGCGGGTACCGCTAAGCACCGTGCCGGAAATCACCCGATTTTCGCCGGCCATCAGCCCATCCGCCAGCAGCTCATCAAGGCTGGCGCCGCAGCAGGTTTGCACCAGCCGTGGCTCCTTGACCTGCGGGCCGCCAAGCGCAATAACGCGCTCGCTGTAGAGCTCCCCGTCGAGGAACAGCCGCCCGATGGCGATAACCTCCTGATAGTTCAGGTGCCAGACCTGTTTTGTCAGGCTCACCGGTTCGAGGAAGTGGATGTGGGTTCCCGCCAGCCCCGCCGGATGCGGACCGGAAAACTGGTTGAAGGTAACCTGCCCTGAACGATGGCCCCCCAGCTTACCGCCGCTGGCCTGGCACACGTGGATCTTGCCGTCGGTGAGGATGGTCAGCACCGTAAGACCGGCGTCAAAGGCCTCGCGCCGGGCGAGGATAATGGGCTGAGGATCGGCGGCCAGCGGGTTGGTATCCATTGCGGTGACGAAAATCGCGGCCGGCACGCTGCCCGGCGCCGGCGTTTTGCTGAACGGTCGGGTGCGCAGCGCCGTCCACTGGCCGGACGCCAGCAGCTGACGCTGTACGGTTTCACGCGACAGTCCGGCAAGGTCGTCCGGCGCGTAGCGGGGAAACTGCACGGCGTCATTGCCGTCTACGTCAATCACCACCGACTGCAGCACCCGGCGTTCGCCGCGGTGAATCGCGCTGATAACGCCGCTCGCAGGCGCGGTAAAGTGGACGCCGGGGTTCTTTTTATCTTCGAACAGAGGCTGGCCTTTCTGCACCCGGTCGCCTTCTTTAACCGCCATTGAGGGGCGCATACCGATGTACTCCTCGCCCAACAGCGCAACGCGTTTGACTGCAATCTGAGAAGTCGTCTGCTGTATTGGCATGCCAGCTATGGGCAGGTCCAGCCCTTTTTTGATTTTAATCATATTGTTAGCAGGTATCCGTAACCTAAACCCCGGCATCAGGCCGAGGCCAGCAACATTGATGGAAAGTCAGAGAAAGAAAGGAAAAACGAAGGTCCTGCTCATTCACAAGACGGGAGAGAAGCATCCTTTCTTACCCTGGTCACTAAGCGGTGTAAGTGTAACATTTTGTGAGCGGCGGCTGTAGGTAAACCCCATCAGGCGGCTCTAAAATGGGAGCTATTGCGCAAAGTTCTCACTGCGCTTTGCCGCCAGATTCGCTATAAAGGACAACTAAATTGTAAACGCGATACGCCGCGCTTGCGAAAAAATGCCGTGATGCTAATGTGAGCGCTCTAAATCCAGAAAACTCTGATTTTGGGTCTCTCTTGCCGTCCTGGCAATGTGGTTTTGGTTTTATCAAGGAACAAGCAGTATGCGCAAAATCGCATTATTTATTGCGATGCTTCTGTTGCCGTGCGTTTCGTTTGCTGGGCTTCTCAGCAATAACAGCTCGACGACGCCGGTTAGCAAACAATATAAACAGCAATTAATGGGTTCTCCGGTCTACATTGAGATCTTTAAAGAGGAGCGAACGCTCGATCTTTACGTCAAAATGGGCGAAACCTGGCAGCTCCTCGACAGCTACCGGATCTGTAACTACTCCGGCGGGCTGGGGCCGAAACAGCGCCAGGGCGACTTCAAGAGTCCGGAAGGGTTTTATAACGTTGCGCGCAACCAGCTAAAACCTGATAGCCGCTTCTATAAAGCCATTAATATCGGCTTCCCGAACGCCTACGACCGCGCGCACGGCTATGAAGGTAAATACCTGATGATCCACGGCGCCTGCGTATCTATCGGCTGCTATGCCATGACCGATACCGGTATTGATGAGATTTTCCAGTTCGTTACCGGCGCGCTGGTGTTTGGCCAGTCAAACGTGCAGGTCAGCATTTATCCTTTCCGGATGACCAACGCCAATATGGAGCGCCACAAGTACTCCTACTACGCGGACTTCTGGAAACAGCTGAAACCAGGCTACGACTATTTCCAGCAAACCCACAAGCCCCCGGTTATCTCGGTAACGGACGGCCGCTATGTGGTCAGCAAGCCGCTTAGCCATGAACTTATTCAGCCGCAGCTGGCGTCAAACTACACGGTCCCCCAGGCAAAATAGCGCCCACTCGCCCGGCATGATTTTATTCCAGGTCTCATTGCCGGTTAAAGGCTGAGTGGCGATAACGGAGACCACATCGTTCGGTGTGGTCTCGCGTTGAAAGTCGATCTCCACATCCTGATCCAGCAGCGTCGCTACGCCAAACGGCGCCCTTCGCGTAATCCAGTACAAATTCGTCGAGCAGTACGCCATCACGTAACGCCCGTCAGACAGCAGCATGTTGAAGACGCCCTTCTCCCGCAGCTCGCCCGCCAGCTCAGCGATATAACCGAAGATTTCAGGTATCGAGTCAGGGGTGCCGGGATAGCGCTCGGTCAGGCGATGCAGCAGCCAGCAGAAGGCCTTTTCGCTGTCGGTTTCGCCGACCGGATGAAGATTTCCCGTATCAAGAGACTCATATCCTTCCAGCTGGCCGTTATGCGCGTAGGTCCAGTTGCGTCCCCACAGCTCACGGGTAAAGGGGTGGGTATTTTCCAGCGCCACTATGCCGCGATTAGCCTGGCGAATATGGGCGACGACCGAGCAGGATTTGATGGGATAGTCCTGTACCAGCTTAGCGATTGGCGACTGAAAGCTGGGTTGCGGATCTTTAAATGTGCGACAGCCTTTACCTTCATAAAAGGTGATACCCCAGCCGTCTTTATGCGGCCCGGTGCCGCCACCGCGCTGAACCAGCCCGGTAAAGCTAAAGCAAATATCTGTTGGCACATTAGCGCTCATCCCGAGCAGTTCGCACATATCTCACCTCATACCACACGGCTTAAATACCAAAGGCGTCATTGCGGCGGCCAGCCTGAACACGGCCAGCGCACAAAAACCGGATCGTACCTGACGTACGCGAGGAGATTGAGCGCTGCCCGGGGTTCAACACCGCCAGCAAAACGGCCTGTTAAGCTTTAACCATCTCTTTTTCGATCAGCATAATCAGAATATGAATCACTTTAATGTGAATTTCCTGAATACGGTCGGCATAGCCAAAATGCGGCACGCGGATTTCAACATCGGCGGAACCGGCCATTTTACCGCCGTCTTTACCGGTCAGGGTGATCACTTTCATCCCCTGCGCGCGGGCGGCTTCGATCGCTTTGATAACGTTACCTGAGTTGCCGGAGGTGGAAATCCCCAGCAGCACATCACCGGCACGGCCGACTGACTCAACGTAGCGGGAGAAAACGTACTCGTAGCCGAAATCATTGCTGACGCAGGAAAGGTGGCTGACGTCTGAAATCGCAATTGCCGGGTAGCCCGGACGGTTTTCACGATAGCGTCCGGTCAGTTCTTCGGCAAAATGCATCGCATCGCAGTGGGAACCGCCGTTACCGCAGGAAAGGACTTTACCGCCCGCCTTAAAGCTATCTGCCAGCAGCACCGCGGCACGCTGAATAGCGTGAATATTGGCTTCGTCCTGCAGAAAGTTAGCCAGCGTTTCCGCTGCTTCGTTCAGTTCGTTACGAATAAGATCCTGGTACATGAGGATAATCCTTCAGTATTGGTGGAATAACCCTGGCAGTGTACCGGATAGCCGCTAAAGCGAGAAGCAGCAGGCGCTGTTATCCCCTTAGGTTTTGCTTTTACGTGCCGCATTTACGTACAACAATGTGAGCAAGGTTGTAATTATTTTGTAAACACATTGCTAAAACAAATTACATCCACTACAACCATATCATCACAAGTGGTCAGACCTCCTACAAGACAGGGAGCATTTCGTTATGATGATTTTGAGTATTGTTGCAACCGTTGTTCTACTCGGTGCGCTCTTCTATCACCGAATCAATCTCCTGCTCAGCAGCGTGATTTTGCTCGCCTGGACCGCCGCCCTTAGCGTGGCCGGACTGTGGAATATCTGGCTGCTGCTGCCGTTAGCGATCGTTCTGCTGCCGTTTAACTTTGCGCCGATGCGTAAATCTATTTTTTCAGCGCCCGCGTTCCGCGCGTTTCGCAAGGTGATGCCGCCGATGTCGCGGACGGAAAAAGAAGCTATCGACGCGGGAACCACCTGGTGGGAAGGCGATCTGTTTCGCGGCAACCCGGACTGGCAAAAGCTGCATAACTATCCGCAGCCGCGCCTGACCGCCGAAGAGCAGGCGTTTATCGACGGCCCGGTGGAAGAAGCCTGCCGCATGGCGAACGATTTCGAAATTACCCACGAAATGGCCGACCTGCCTCCGCAGCTGTGGGCCTATCTGAAAGAACATCGTTTCTTTGCGATGATCATTAAGAAAGAGTACGGCGGCCTGGAGTTCTCCGCCTATGCTCAGTCCCGCGTGCTGCAAAAAATGTCCGGCGTTTCCGGGATCCTGGCGATCACCGTGGGCGTGCCCAACTCTTTAGGCCCGGGCGAACTGCTGCAGCATTACGGTACCGATGAACAGAAAAATCACTATCTGCCGCGCCTCGCGCGTGGTCAGGAGATCCCCTGCTTTGCGCTGACCAGCCCGGAAGCGGGCTCCGACGCCGGCGCCATTCCGGATACCGGCGTGGTGTGCATGGGCGAATGGCAGGGCGAGCAGGTTCTGGGCATGCGCCTGACCTGGAACAAGCGCTACATTACGCTGGCGCCTATCGCGACCGTCCTGGGGCTGGCGTTTAAACTCTCCGACCCTGACCGCCTGCTGGGGGGAGAAGAGGAGCTGGGTATTACCTGTGCGCTGATCCCAACCTCGACTCCTGGCGTTGAAATTGGCCGCCGCCACTTCCCGCTTAACGTACCGTTCCAGAACGGACCGACCCAGGGTAAAGATATCTTTGTCCCTATCGACTACATCATCGGCGGCCCAACGATGGCTGGTCAGGGCTGGCGGATGCTGGTGGAGTGCCTGTCCGTCGGTCGCGGGATCACCCTGCCGTCAAACGCCACCGGCGGCCTGAAGTCCGTGGCGATGGCCACCGGCGCCTACGCCCATATCCGCCGCCAGTTCAAGATCTCCATCGGTAAAATGGAAGGCATCGAAGAGCCGCTGGCGCGTATCGCCGGTAACGCCTACGTGATGGACGCCGCCGCGTCGCTGATTACTTACGGCATCATGCTCGGTGAGAAGCCGGCGGTTCTGTCGGCTATCGTGAAGTATCACTGCACCCACCGCGGCCAGCGTTCAATCATCGACGCAATGGATATCACCGGCGGGAAAGGCATCATGCTTGGTGAAGGCAACTTCCTCGCCCGCGCCTATCAAGGGGCGCCGATCGCTATCACCGTCGAAGGCGCCAACATTCTGACCCGCAGCATGATGATCTTCGGTCAGGGCGCAATTCGCTGCCATCCGTACGTGCTGGATGAAATGGCCGCCGCGCAGAATAACGACGTTAACGCTTTCGACAAGCTGCTGTTCAAACACATCGGTCACGTCGGCAGCAATAAGGTCCGCAGCTTCTGGCTAGGCCTGACCCGTGGGCTGACCAGCGGCACGCCAACCCGCGACGCGACCCGCCGTTACTACCAGCATATGAACCGCCTGAGCGCGAACCTGGCGCTGCTGTCCGACGTCTCAATGGCCGTTCTTGGCGGCAGCCTGAAGCGCCGCGAGCGTATTTCCGCGCGACTGGGCGATGTTTTAAGCCAGCTTTACCTCGCCTCTGCGGTGCTGAAACGCTATGACGATGAGGGGCGTAACGAAGCCGATCTGCCGCTGGTTCACTGGGGCGTTCAGGATGCGCTGTATCAGGCTGAGCAGGCCATCGACGACCTGCTGAAAAACTTCCCGAACCGCTTTGTCGCAGGCGTCCTGCGCGTTGCCATCTTCCCGACCGGCCGCCACTACGACGCGCCGTCCGATAAGCTGGACCATAAGGTCGCAAAAATCCTGCAGATCCCGAGCGCAACGCGTTCGCGTATTGGCCGTGGCCAGTACCTGACCCCGAGCGAGCACAACCCGGTCGGCCTGCTGGAAGAGGCGCTACTGGACGTGATGGCCGCCGACCCGATTCACCAGCGTATCTGCAAAGAGCTGGGCAAAAACCTGCCGTTCACGCGCCTTGATGAACTGGCCGGCAATGCGCTGGCTAAAGGGTTAATCAATCAGGATGAAGCCGCTATTCTTACCCGAGCCGAAACCAGCCGCCTGCGCAGCATCAACGTTGACGACTTCGCCCCGGATGAGCTGGCCACCCGGCCGGTAAAGCTGCCGGAGAAAGTCCGCAAGATTGAAGCGGCCTGAAGAGTAAATTAATCACATCACGATCGGGGCGGGGGCTTTCCTCCGCCTCTTTTTTTTACCCCGCTTTGCCCTCCGGCTTCGCACAAATCATTTCCCGCATTAGCGCCATAGGCTGCCAATCGGCCAGCGCCACGCGCAGCAAATTCCCGCTCAATAATTAAAATACCTACGTGGATCACGTTTCCCCCCTGTAACTCGGTTCAGCCTGCTGAACAAGGCGTATTTTCCGCTTTCCAGAGTGGATAGGCTTTATATCAACGAGAAACGGGAGCCGTTATGGGCGGTAAAGGATGTAATTCATTAATCCGGGCAGAAAAAATTCTGACCTACATTGCATATGTCGGAGCGGCCAGTTTTATGGAGCTGCTAAAAGAATTTCAGTACCCGAAAAGTAGCCTGCTGAATTTATTAAATGCCATGGTCGATTGCGGCTTTTTAATAAAAAGCGAGCGTAATCAATACTCGCTTGGCATAAAAAATTACGAGCTTGGATGCCAGTCGCTGCACCGGAAAAACATATTCGAGGTGACGAAGCGCCCGATGCAGGAGCTTTCGTTGAAAAGCGGACTGGTCTGCCATTTAGGGGCAATGGAGAGTTATTCCGCCATTTACCTGGATAAAGTCGAGAGCCCGGATTCCGTGCCGACTAAAAAAAGCTGGATCGGTAAAAAATTGGAATTGCATATCACCGCACTCGGTAAGGCGCTGCTGGCCTGGAAGCCGCGAGAAGAGATGGATTATTTTCTCGATGCCTTAATTCTGAAAAAGCACACGCAAAATACCTTCACCGATAAAAAATTATTTCGTGAAGAGCTACAGAAAACGCGCCTCAGGGGATGGGCGATAGATAATGAAGAGTCAACCTACGGGGCGGTATGCCTGAGCATGCCTATTTTCGATATGTATCATCGCGTGAATTATGCAATTTCATTATCGGGAGACCCGATAGTTTATTCGGGAAAGAGGATCGATGGTTATCTCGAACTACTCAGGCAATGCGCCGATCAGATCTCGCATGGTCTGGGTTATAGAAACGAAAATGAATATTTAAGAAAAGGAAATTGATCTAATGAAAAAATTCAGGGGAATTATTCCACCGGTCTCCACGACGCTCGATAGCGACGGCAACATTGATAAAACGGCCTTAACGCAAGTCGCCGATTTTCTTATTAAGAAAGGCGTCGACGGCTTGTTTTATCTGGGAACCGGCGGTGAATTTAGTCAGATGAACGCCGGGCAAAGGATGGACTTCGCCGAGGCGGCAATCGCGGCGGTTGGCGGACGCGTTCCGGTATTAATTGGCGTTGGCTCCCCCTCCACTGACGAAGCGGTCAAACTGGCAAAACACGCCGAAGCCTGCGGCGCGGACGGCATCGTTATTATTAACCCCTATTACTGGAAAGTTGCCGCCAGCAATCTGGACGACTATTACCATCGCATCGCCAGCAGCGTTCGCCTGCCGGCGATCGTTTATAACTTCCCGGACCTCACCGGCCAGGATCTCACCCCTGATATCGTCAAACGGCTGGTGCTGCAAAATGAAAACATCGTCGGTATTAAAGACACTATCGACAGCGTCGGCCACCTGCGGGCGATGATCAACACCGTCAAAGCCGTGCGCCCCGAGTTCTCCGTGTTCTGCGGTTTCGACGACCATTTACTCAATAACCTGCTGCTGGGCGGGGATGGCGCTATTACCGCCAGCGCAAACTTCGCGCCGGAACTGTCCGTAGGCATTTTTAGCGCCTGGCAAGATGGCGATCTCGCGACAGCGGCGACGCTCAATAAAAAATTGCTGCAGCTACCGGCTATTTACGCCCTGGAAACACCGTTTGTCTCCCTCATCAAATATGCCATGCAGCGTGTGGGGCTGCCGGTAAATACCTATTGCCTGCCGCCGATTCTGGATGCGTCGGAAGAGGCAAAGGCGCGGGTGCGCGAGCTGCTGGCCTCGCAGGGCATTTTAAAATCATGAGGAGGCATTCGATGTCCATTGACGATATTTTTGCTAGCGATAATCCGGATATCTACCGCGTCAGAACCCATGCGCCAGGTCCGCAGGGCGAGCTGCCGCTGACCCCGGATATGTTAATCAACCGCCCTAGCGGCGATATTTTTGGCATGACCATGAATGCCGGGATGGGCTGGTCGCCGGACGAGCTGAATCAGGACGGTATCCTGCTGCTTAGCACGCTGGGCGGGCTGCGCGGGCCGGACGGCAAACCCGTCGCGCTGGCGCTTCATCAGGGACATTACGAGCTGGATATCCAGATGAAAGCAGCGGCGGAGGTCATCAAAAACCATCACGCGCTGCCTTACGCGGTGTATGTCTCCGATCCCTGCGACGGACGCACGCAGGGCACCACCGGCATGTTCGATTCATTACCTTATCGCAATGATGCCTCTATGGTGATGCGCCGCCTGATCCGTTCCCTGCCGGGAGTTAAAGCGGTGATCGGCGTGGCAACCTGCGATAAAGGGCTGCCCGCCACCATGATGGCGCTGGCATCGCAGCATGATAAAGCGACGGTATTGATCCCCGGCGGGGCCACGCTGCCTGCTTTACATGGCGAAGATAACGGCAAGGTGCAGACTATCGGCGCGCGCTTTGCCAACGGCGAATTATCGCTGCAGGACGCTCGTCGGGCGGGCTGTCAGGCCTGCGCTTCGTCGGGTGGCGGCTGCCAGTTCCTCGGAACCGCAGGCACCTCGCAGGTCGTCGCTGAAGGCCTCGGCCTCGCTATTCCGCATTCTGCGCTGGCGCCTTCGGGCGAACCGGTCTGGACGGAGATCGCCAGGGCATCAGCGCGGGCCGCGCTGCTGCTGAGCCAGAAGGGCATCACGACGAAGGATATCCTCACCGATCGCGCTATTGAAAACGCCATGATGGTCCATGCGGCATTTGGCGGCTCCACCAATCTCCTGCTGCACATCCCGGCGATTGCCCATCAGGCGGGCTGCCATATTCCGACGGTGGAGGACTGGATACGCATTAATAAACAGGTGCCGCGCCTGGTCAGCGTACTGCCCAATGGCCCGGTTTATCACCCAACCGTACGGGCCTTTATGGCTGGCGGCGTACCTGAAGTGATGCTGCATCTGCGCCAGCTGGGTCTTCTGCATGAGGATGTCATTACCGTCACGGGCAAGACGCTAGGGGAAAATCTCGACTGGTGGGAGCGCTCCGAGCGTCGGCAGATATTTAAAAATCTGCTGCTCAGTCAGGAGCAGGTTGATCCCCAGGAGGTCATCATGTCTCCGCAGCAGGCGCAAAAACGCGGGTTAACCTCCACGATTACCTTCCCGGTCGGAAATATCGCTCCGGAGGGCTCGGTCATAAAATCCACGGCCATCGACCCCTCGGTCATTAATGAAGAGGGTATTTATTATCATCAGGGCGTGGCGAAAGTGTACCTCTCGGAGAAAACCGCCATTTATGATATCAAACACGACAAAATTAAAGCGGGCGATATTCTGGTTATTATCGGCGTAGGGCCATCCGGCACCGGGATGGAGGAAACGTATCAGGTTACCAGCGCGCTGAAGCATTTATCCTATGGGAAGCATGTTTCGCTTATTACCGACGCCCGGTTCTCCGGCGTTTCCACCGGCGCCTGTATTGGCCACGTTGGGCCGGAGGCGCTGGCAGGCGGCGCCATCGGGAAATTACGCACCGGGGATCTCATTGAAATTAAAATTGACTGCAAACAACTCCAGGGAGAAGTCAATTTCCTGGGTCTCGCTAACGCTCAGGAACTCCCCTCACGTGAGGAGGCTAGCGTTATATTAAACGGCAGAAGCAGCCACCCTGATTTAATGCCCGATCCTGATTTACCAGATGATACCCAACTCTGGGCGATGCTCCAGGCGGTAAGCGGCGGAACCTGGCGCGGCTGCATCTACGACGTTAATAAAATAAGCGCTGCATTGCACCAGCAGATGACTAAATCCTGAAGAAATAATTAAAACCATTATTACATTATTAATGAGAGGACGTTATGCCACTATTAATTGTTGTGGCAGGTATCGCTGTACTCCTGCTTTTAACCATAAAAATAAAACTCAATACTTTTGTTTCATTAATTATTGTCTCGCTGGCCGTAGCTATTGCCAGCGGCATGGAGCTGAATAAGGTCGTCGCTTCTGTCGAATCCGGGCTGGGCGGCACCCTGGGTCATATCGGCTTGATATTCGGTTTTGGCGTAATGCTGGGACGGTTATTATCCGATGCCGGCGGCGCGCAGCGTATTGCATTGACCATGCTGAACTATTTTGGTGTCAAAAGGCTGGACTGGGCGGTAGTAACTTCGGCATTTATTGTCGGTATCGCGCTATTTTTCGAAGTCGGTTTAATTCTGCTGGTACCGATTTTATTCGCCATCGCCAGGGAAGCTAAAATATCACCGATGTATATGTGCGTACCGATGCTGTCGGGTTTGTTAGTGGCGCACGGTTTTCTGCCGCCGCATCCCGGCCCTACCGTCATCGCCAGAGAATATGGCGCAGATGTTGGCGTCGTGCTGATTTATGGCATCATCGTGGGCATTCCAACCTTTATTCTCTGTGGCCCGCTGCTGAATAAAGTATGCCAACGGCTGATCCCGGAGGCATTTACCAAAGAAGGCAACATTGCTTCCCTTGGGGCGACAAAGAGCTTTACCGAAAGCGAAATGCCGGGGTTTGGGATAAGTTTTCTGACCGCCATGCTGCCGGTGATCCTGATGGCTCTGGTCACCATTATGCAAATGGTCCGGCCAAAAGACGCAGGCGACCCCGGTATGCTCTATTCCGTGTTCCTGTTTTTGGGAAACTCGACGATCGCGATGCTGATTTCGCTGCTGTTCGCCATTTGGGCGATGGGTCTCGGGAGAGGAAAAACGATCCCGGAACTGATGGACTCCTGCGGGAAAGCAATTGCAGGCATTGCCGGTCTGTTATTGATTATCGGCGGCGGCGGCGCATTCAAACAGGTGCTGATTGATTCTGGCGTCGGCCAGTATATTTCGACGCTGGTGGCAGGTACGGATATCAACCCCATTCTGATGGCCTGGGGAGTGGCGGCCTTTCTGAGGATTTGTCTGGGCTCCGCAACGGTTGCCGCCATCTCCACCGCCGGCCTGGTGATCCCTTTGCTGTCTGCACACCCAAACACAAACCTGGCCTTGATTACTCTTGCGACGGGCGCAGGCTCCTGCATTTGCTCCCATGTCAATGACGCAAGCTTCTGGATGATAAAGGATTTCTTCGGCCTGACCATCAAGGAAACCCTACTGTCCTGGACGCTAATGTCAACAATGCTATCCCTTTGCGGCCTGATCTTTATTCTGCTGGCCAGCATGGCGATTTAAGCCACGCGGACATGCTTCACGCAGTGCCCCTTAAACTCCCCCTCACGGGCCAGGGTTTACGGGGCACGCCCCTGGCCGCGTGCATAAATCCGCGCCTGCCCGTCTTTGCGGCTTTCAGCCCCCCACGCCCTTGTAACTCTGGCGGCCTCTTTCCCGCACAAATCGTTTCCAGCATTAGCATTTTTTTAACAAAATATTCCGCTGACTATCCAGAGACTGATATGGTGTTAAAGTGACTATAACAGCCTAATGATAATGGAGTTCACCACCGTGCCTGGCCTGAAAATTACGCTATTGCAACAACCGCTGGTGTGGATGGACGGTCCCGCCAACCTGCGCCATTTCGATCGCCAGCTGGAAGGTGTCAGCGGGCGTGACCTGATTGTTTTGCCGGAAATGTTTACAACCGGTTTTGCCATGGAAGCCGCTAAACAGTCGCTGCCGCAGGAAGAGGTCATTGACTGGATGCTGGCGAAAGCGGTGCAGACCAATGCCCTTATTGCGGGTAGCGCTGCGCTACAAACCGAACGCGGCCCGGTTAACCGCTTCCTGCTGGTGGAGCCCGGCGGTAAAAGCCATTTTTATGATAAGCGGCACCTGTTCCGGATGGCCGAAGAGCATCATTATTATACGGCGGGCAACGAGCGGGTCGTTTTCGAGTGGCGCGGATGGCGGATCCTGCCGCTGGTCTGCTACGACCTGCGCTTCCCGGTATGGTCACGCAACCATAACGACTACGATTTAGCGCTGTACGTGGCCAACTGGCCGGCGCCGCGCTCGCTGCACTGGCAGTCGCTGCTGGTAGCCCGGGCAATTGAAAACCAGGCCTACGTCGCCGGCTGCAATCGGGTCGGTACCGACGGTAATGGCCACCACTATCGGGGCGACAGCCGCATTATCAGCCCCCAGGGAGAGATTCTGGCAACGGCGGAACCTCACCAGGCCACGCGCCTCGACGCGGAGCTGTCGCTCACCGCGCTCAACGAGTATCGTGAAAAATTCCCCGCCTGGCAGGATGCCGATCCGTTTAGCCTGGATTAATTTCCCCTCCCCCATCCGTTTTATTTCGCCGACGCAATCATTACGCAACGGCGTCTAGTGGTCGGAGTCCAGCAGCGGCGCTAAAAATTGCGCCGCTTTTCTGGCGCCATTCGCGGTAATGGTATGACCGACGTCGGGTTCGAAATAAGTATCGACATCGACACCGATAGCGGCGAGTTTTTGTGCGGCGGTTTCGCTTTCGCGGATAGCGATCGTCGGATCGTTGACGCCATGGACCAGCAAAGTCGGCGTCCCATTATTGGCTTGCCACGGCGCCGGGGAGGCCAGACGGCCGGAAAACGAGATCGCTGCGGTGAGCGGAAACGCTCCGCTGACCAGCGCATCGAGGGTCATAATGGCCCCTTGAGAGAAGCCGGCAAGCACCAGCCGATCTTCGCCAGGCGAGAGCTGATGTTGGCTGATAATCGCCTCAATGCTGGCACGAAAGGCGCGGCGCGCGCCGGCAATCCGCTCCGGCCGCGTGGCGTCGCTGATGCCGTTGAGGCTGAACCACTGGTAGCCCGGCCCCATATCAAAGCTGGCCGTGCCGTTAGGGGTCGCGATCGTCACGCCGGGAAGCTGCTGACGCCAGAAGTGGCCGAGGCCCTCTAAATCGTCGCCGCTGCTGCCGACGCCGTGTAGCAAAATAATCAGTTTTTTCATCTCTGGCTCGCTTAAAGTCCGTAACCGCTCAGATCCGGCCCTGCAGGCACAATCCCTTTTGGGTTCAGCGCCTTGATGGAGTAGTAGCCCTGCTTAATATGGTCGATATTCACCGTTTCGCGAATGCCCGGAATGGCCAGCAGAGCGCCAAGATAACGATCGAGGTTGCGGTATTCCGCCAGCCGGCGAAGATTGCATTTGAACAGGCCGTGGTACGCCGCATCGAAACGAATCAGGGTGACGAAAAGACGAATATCCGCCTCGGTCAGCGTCTCGCCGCTCAAAAAATCGCGCGTCGATAGGTGCTGTTCGAGCCAGTCCAGCATCGAGAAAACATCATTGACCGCTTCCTGATAGCTCTCCTGGGTGGTGGCGAATCCGGCGCGATACACGCCGTTATTGAGCTTCGGATAAATATCGCTATTGAGCCGGTCGATCTCTTCGCGCAGCGCCTGCGGATATAGATCGATGCGGCTGTCCGCCAGTTCGCCGAAGCCGTTGTTAAACATCCGTACGATATCGGCGGACTCGTTGTTCACGATGGTGGCGGTCTTTTTGTCCCACAGCACCGGGACCGTGGCGCGCCCGGTAAAGGTCGGGTCCGCCCGGGTATAGAGCTGATGCAGCCACTCGACGTTATTCAGCGTATCGCGGTTAGCGCCGGGATAGTCGCCAAAATGCCAGCCTTCGTTGAGCAGCCAGGGCTCAACCACAGATACGCTGACCACCGCCTCCAGCCCTTTCAGCCGGCGGGCGATTAGCGTACGCGATGCCCACGGGCAGATCAGCGCAACGTACAGGTGGTAGCGATCCGGCTCGGCCTGAAACCCGCCGCTGCCGGTGATCCCCGGCTCGCCGTTCGGCGTGACCCAGTGGCGAAAGCTCGAGGTCTGGCGCAGGAAACCGCCTTTTTTATCGGTCGCCTGCACCGGGTGCCAGTCGGCGGTCCATTTTCCATCAATCAGCATAAAACCCCCGTTACGATTTCAGCGGCGTCGGTTTTAACGCGTATTTACCGTCTCCGGTGAGCGCCAGCACGATCAGGCCAACGATCCAGAAAGCGGGGAATTCCCAGCCGCCGTTCGGGTTGGTAAAGAAAAACCCGGCCGAACCGTGCACCGTGAAGATCGCGCCGAGTAAAATGGGGATCAGCACCACGGCCACGATACGCGTATAGATGCCGAGGATCAGGGCGATGGCGCCAAAGAATTCAACGGCCATCGTGATATAGGCCAGCCAGCCCGGAAGGCCAAGCGAGGCGAAGAATTTTGCGGTGCCCGCGGGGGTGAAGGCGAAGAATTTCAGACCGAAGTGCGCCAGAAACAGGATGCCGAGCGCCAGGCGCATGACCAGAGCGGCATAGGGAGTGGTACGTTGATCAATCATGGTGAAATCCTCTTGGGTGATTAGCATCTCTTCCTGCGCAACGATGGCGGCGGGGAAACGACCTTAAGTAAGAGGACTGTACAATATTTTGTGGGCCTGATTATCCCGTCAAAATGGGCATACTTATTTCCATAATGGAAATAATCATCAGCACCGCGCCCGTTCTTCATCGGCAGAAAAAGCCTCGACGAGGAAATCGATCATCACCCGCGATTTGTGCGCCAGATAGCGGGCAGGCGGAAATACCGCAAACAGCGCCAGCGGCGGGGCTTCATATGGCGCCAGCAGCGAAACGACCCGCCGCTCATCCAGCGCTTTTCGGGCAATAAAGAACGGTAAACGGGCAATCCCCAATCCGGCGCAGGCGGCGGCAAGACAAACCTCGGCATTGGAGAATTTCAGCTTGCCGTACACCGGCTGCGTGTGGAGCTGCTGCTGTTCATCGAGGAAGGGCCAGTTCCAGGGATCGCGAAAGTTGGTATCGACAATCAGCGCGTGCTGGCTCAGGGCGTCCCAACGTTGGGGCTCGCCGTTAGCGGCCAGGTAATCCGGAGACGCCACAACCACGCTACGTATCGGGCACAGGCGACGGGCGAGCAGCGTGCTATCGGTCAAATTGCCGATACGCAAGGCGAGATCGAAACCTTCATCTACCACGTTCACCAGGCGGTCGGAAAAACTGACATCCAGCTCGATATCCGGATAGCGACGGGCGAAGGTGACCAGGTGGGGAGCCAGCTGAGTGGAGCCAAAGCTCACCGGCGCGGAGATGCGCAGCTGCCCGGATGGGGCGTTGGAGAGCGTGCGCACCGAGTCGTTGAGCTCATCGTAGTCAATTAACAGCTGGCGGATACGTTGATAGTAGGCCAGCCCGACGTCGGTGGGGGTGAGCGAACGAGTGCTGCGCCTTAACAGCTGTACGCCAAGGTCGCTTTCAAGGCGGGAAATCAGCTTGGAGGCCTGGCCGTGGCTGGTTCCGCAGCGCTGGGCGGCATTGGTAAAACTGCTGGTTTCCATTACCGCAACGAACATTCGATCGCAATCCAGCCGTTCCATAAAGCGTTTCCCACTCTTTTTTGAAAACGCCACCATAGCAAAATGCCCCGAATGAGCCTAGCTGTGCTCGCGGTCACAGCATTAATACGCCGGTTTTCTGGCGCAGCCCCGCAAAATAACCTTATAATTGCTGCACCTTTTCCTGTCTTAAGTTTAAGCTGGAGATACAATGGAGCTCAGTCGCAGGCAGTTCTTTCGCATCTGCGTGGGTGGGATGGCAGGGACAACCGTAGCATCGCTTGGTTTTCTCCCTGCGTTTTCCGCTAACGCCGAGACGCGTCAATATAAACTATTAAAATCCAAAGAAACCCGTAATAACTGCACCTACTGCTCGGTGGGCTGCGGCATCCTCATGTATAGCCTTGGGGATAACGCGAAGAACGTGCGTGAAAGTATTTACCACGTTGAAGGCGATCCCGATCATCCTGTGAGCCGCGGCTCTTTGTGCCCGAAAGGCGCCGGAGTGCTGGACTATATCCATAGCGAAAACCGTCTGCGTTATCCCGAATATCGGGCGCCGGGGGCGGATAAATGGACGCGCATCAGCTGGGACGAGGCGATTAATCGTATCGCGCGGTTAATGAAAGACGACCGCGACGCCCACTTTATCGAAAAGAACGCCCAGGGCGTCACCGTTAACCGCTGGACCTCAACCAGCATGCTGTGCTCTTCGGCGGCGAGTAATGAGACCGGGATCCTTGACGGCAAATTTACCCGCGCGCTGGGGATGGTGTCGATTGACTGCCAGGCGCGTCTTTGCCATGGCCCGACGGTCTCGGCGCTGGCGCCGACCTTTGGCCGCGGGGCGATGACCAATAACTGGGTGGATATTAAAAACGCCAACGTCGTGCTGATTATGGGCGGCAACGCGGCGGAAGCGCATCCGGTTGGCTTTAAATGGGTTATCGAAGCCAAAATTAAGAATAATGCGACGGTCATCGTCGTGGATCCGCGTTTTAACCGCAGCGCGGCGGTAGCCGACCTGTACGCGCCGATCCGCGCCGGTTCCGACAGCGCCTTCCTGCTTGGCGTCATTCGCTATCTGATCGCGCACGATCGGGTGCAGCACGAGTACGTGCGCCACTACACCAATGCCAGCATGATCGTGCGTGAAGACTATGCTTTCGATGCCGGGCTGTTCAGCGGTTTTGATCCTGAACAACGCCAGTACGATAAAACCAGCTGGAACTACGAGCTGGATGAGAACGGTTTCGCCAGGCGCGATGAAACCTATCGCCACCCGCGTTGCGTCTGGAACCTGATGCGGCAGCATGTCGAGCGCTACACCCCGGAAATGGTCAACCGCCTGTGCGGAACGTCGATCGACGATTTCCTGCGTATTTGCCAGCTTTTGGCCAGCACCAGCGCGGCGAATCGCACCGCCACGATCTTATATGCCCTCGGCTGGACCCACCATACGGCGGGAGCGCAAACCATCCGCGCCGCGGCGATGCTGCAGCTGCTGCTGGGCAATATCGGCATGGCCGGCGGCGGGATTAACGCGCTGCGCGGGCACTCCAATATTCAGGGCTATACCGACCTGGGGCTACTCTCCACCAATCTGCCGGGATATATGCCGCTACCATCGGAAAAACAGCCCGATTATCAAACCTATATTGCGCAAATCACCCCTGCGGCCTTAGGGGCGGATGAAGTTAACTACTGGCAAAATACGCCGAAATTTTTCGTCAGCATGATGAAAAGCTTCTGGGGCGATGCTGCAACGGCGGAAAACAACTGGGGCTATGACTGGCTGCCGAAATGGGACCGGCTATACGATGTGATGACCCAGGCCGAGCTGATGACGCAGGGAAAAATCAATGGCTATATTGTCCAGGGATTTAACCCGCTGGCGGCGTTTCCCGACAAGAACAAGTCGTCCAGAGCGCTGGCAAAACTGAAATATATGGTGGTCATCGACCCGCTGGTGACGGAGTCAGCCAACTTCTGGCAAAACCACGGGGAAATGAACGATGTCCGCCCCGCCGATATCCAGACCGAAGTGTTCCGCCTGCCGTCCTCCTGCTTTGCGGAAGAGGACGGTTCGATTGCTAACTCAGGCCGCTGGCTGCAGTGGCACTGGGCGGCAGCGGAGCCGCCGGGAGAGGCGCTGCATGACGGCAAAATTCTGGGGCGGCTGTTTACCCGTCTGCGCGAACTGTATCAGCAGGAAGGCGGCGCCAACCCGGCGCCAGTCCTCAATATGTCGTGGGACTACCACGATCCCCGCGATCCGCTGCCGGAAGAGGTGGCCCGTGAGGCCAATGGTAAAGCGCTGCGCGATATTGTTGATGACCAGGGTCAGGTGATCGTCAAAAAAGGCCAGCAGCTCAGCAGCTTTGCACAATTGAAGGATGATGGTTCCACCAGCAGCTACTGCTGGGTCTATTGCGGCTGCTGGACCGAACAGGGCAACCAGATGGCGAATCGTGATAATAGCGATCCTTACGGGCTAGGCTGTACGCCCGGCTGGGCCTGGTCATGGCCGGCTAACCGCCGCATTCTCTATAACCGCGCGTCGGCCGACCCGGCAGGCAAGCCTTGGGATCCGCAGCGCGCGCTGCTGCACTGGGACGGTAAACGCTGGGCGGGAATGGATGTCGCCGACTATAACCAGGCGGCACCGGACAGCAACGTCGGGCCGTTTATCATGAACCCGGAAGGGGTCGGCCGTTTGTTCGCCTTGAACAAAATGAACGATGGCCCCTTCCCTGAGCACTATGAGCCGATAGAGTCCCCGATTGGCACTAACCCTCTCCACCCGAAGGTGGTCTCCAGCCCGGTGGCGCGGATCTTTAACGACGATCTGGCGAATATGGGCCATGCGGATGAGTTCCCGTACGTGGCGACCACCTATTCGATCACCGAACTGTTCCGCCACTGGACCAAACATGCGCGTCTGAACGCTATCGCGCAGCCGGAGCAGTTTATTGAAATCGGCGAGAAGCTGGCTGAAGAGAAAGGCATTTTGAGCGGTGACGTAGTCAAAATCGTCTCGAAACGCGGTTTTATCAAGGCCAAAGCGGTGGTGACGAAACGTCTGCAAACGCTGACCATCGACGGGCGTACGGTCAATACGATCGGCATCCCCTGTCACTGGGGTTTTGAGGGGGTGACCCGGAAAGGGTTCCTGGCGAACACGCTGACGCCTTCGGTGGGCGATGCGAATTCTCAGACTCCCGAATACAAAGCCTTCCTCGTGAACGTGGAAAAGGTGTAAGGGAGACGACTTATGGCTTATCAATCGCAAGACATTATTCGTCGTTCCGCGACTAACGGTTTCACCCCCGCGCCTCAGGCGCGGGACCACCAGCAGGAGGTCGCAAAGCTTATCGACGTCACCACCTGTATCGGCTGTAAAGCCTGTCAGGTGGCCTGTTCAGAGTGGAACGATATCCGTGATGAGGTCGGTCACAACGTCGGCGTGTACGACAACCCGGCCGATCTGACCG
>NZ_WQRE01000015.1:0-65357 GCF_009758445.1 Klebsiella sp. 10-1 | reverse complement strand
TTCTCCGACAGATAGCGGGAGGTGCGGGCATGCGCCGACTTTTTGCAGAACGGACAGTGCATCATGGCAGCAGCCCCCGCGCTTTCAGGTCAGCCTCGCGCTGACGGATTTTCTCCTGCCAGACTTTTAGCTGGCCGGGTGTGCTGGCGGCGTCGTGGTCCATATGCGCAAGCGCGACGGCCGGGAAGCCGGTCAGGGAGAGCACCGGCTCATCCGCTGGCGTGACGGAGAAGTCGCTCACTTTCCTGGTCAGGAAGGTCACCACCTGATGCATGACCTCTTTCTCCGGCTCAGTGTACCC
This sequence comes from Klebsiella sp. 10-1, assembly GCF_009758445.1. Lineage (NCBI taxonomy): Bacteria > Pseudomonadati > Pseudomonadota > Gammaproteobacteria > Enterobacterales > Enterobacteriaceae > Klebsiella > Klebsiella sp. 10-1. The sequence goes on along the minus strand of NZ_WQRE01000015.1, from coordinate 65,056 downwards.
CTGATGGCCGGTGGTGTTGGCTAGCGGGTTTGCCATCACATCCGCTTTCAGCACCATCGCCCGGACCAGTGGCCCGAGGGTGTCGTTCAGCGCGCGGTCGAGCTCTTCCTTCGCGTATTCAGACAGTACGGCATGATGCGCCTGGCGGAATGCCTGCGCGGTGCTGTTGCAGGCGACTTTCAGCAGGTCACGTTCAAAGGCCAGCACTTCGGTCAGGTTGTCACATTCCTGCGCCAGCTCCCGGCGGGCCACGCGTTCGATATGGCCGCTTTTCAGCTCATCGGTCAGCATGGCGCCCCCGGCACGGAAAGCGGCGCGCCAGGTGCGGGTATCGCTGCCGTTGTCCTGCTCCAGCTCCGCTTTCTGTTCCTCCGCGCGGGTAATGGCCGTCAGGGTGTCCTCCATCCGGCGGGCCTGTTCAAGATGGGCCGCTCTGGCTGCGGCCAGTCGCTCCAGCGCCGGTTTCAGGTAATCAGGGATAAAGGGGGTGTCGGTCATGGCAGGTTTCCTCGTGATTTCAATATGAGGTGATTCTGCCGGGGCACACACAACAACACGACCTGTTGCGGTTGTGGCAGTGCTGGCACAAACAGGACGTCAAAACCCGGCTTGCCAGAGAAAGGTCTCAGGAAAAGCCTACTCACCGTTTGTTTTTTTACATATAACTGTTCACTACTGTTCACTTTAAATAAAAAGATAAGTAATACAGTAAGTTAAGTGATGAACAGTTGAGAGTGGAAGTGTTCACCGACTGTTCACTACTGTTCACCTTTCTGTTTTGACGGAGTCCTGCTCATTTAGTCTTTTTTGCGATTAAAAATGAAGAATATATAAATAAAAGTAATCAGAAATGGGCCACCAGTTTGCCAACGTTTACCAAAAGATGGCCAACGTTTGCCACTGTCTAAAAATCGTTCTGTTGTGTGGTGGGCCACTACAAAATGACTTGTTGCCCTCAGGGAAAATATTCACAAAATAGAGAGCTACCCGAGGCCGGACGGACACGACCGGCACTGTATGGACTTTATGAGGTAGCCCGATGCACACCGCTTTTTCTTCCCCGTCTTCTGCCCCTGCCGCGCCGCTGATGCCGGTTTCTGATGCCGTTCACGAGCGCTTTATTCGCCTGCCCGAAGTGATGCATCTGTGCGGGCTGTCCCGCTCCACGATTTACGACCTCATCAGCCGGGAGGCTTTCCCGAAGCAAATCTCCCTCGGCGGAAAAAACGTGGCGTGGGCGCAGTCGGAAATCACCGGGTGGATGGCTGACCGTATCGCCGAACGCAACCGGGGTTACGACGCATGATGATGCCCGTTCCGCAAACAGCCCCTTTTTCTGGCTTGCTTCCCTTCGTCGTTTCCAGGTATAGTTTTCTCGCTGCCGCAAAATCGGCAGCCGGGCGTAGGAACCCGTGTTTAACTATGGCGACACCAGACGCGCCTTGCGTCTTTTTTTGTGTCTGTGCCTTGATGCACCCATTCAATACACAGTGGCCTTTTCGCCATTGTGGGTATCGCGTAATGGTGGCTCAGGCGGGGCAGCCTTCGGGCTGGCCGGTTCTCATAGTTACCGGTATTCCTACCCCCGTCTGGGCTACCACCCATGAGCGTAGGAACTCCGGTGGTGGCTGTAACCAGCTAACTATGGAGGTTGCCCTTATGGCTACGATCCTCACCCCGTCACACCCGCAGTTTGTCTTTGTGTTTGCCGCCGTTCGTCGCGCAGACCGTAAACCCCGTATCTGTATGCTCCGCGCCGTGGCCGGGGATGAACACGCCGCACGCCTTTCCCTCGTTCGCGATTACGTCCTCTCGTTTGCCGGGCGTCTGCCGGTGGCGGAGGTGCGCGCATGAGACACACTACCATTACCGCCCGTGACCTCGAATGCCTGGAGCATATGCGCAATGTCGGTCAGCTCGTCAGCAACCTGATGCAGGTACAGGACTGCGCGACCGTTCGCCGTGACCCGGCGCAGCAGTTACAGCTCACCTCCGTGATTTACCTCATGACCGCCCAGCTCGACGGCGTGGTCGAGCGCTGTCATCACCGCTGGTTCACCGGGGAGGGCAACGTATGAAAACGCCATTGCCGCCCGTATTGCGCGCGGCCCTGTATCGCCGCGCTGTGGCCTGTGCCTGGCTGACCCTGTGCGAACGTCAGCACCGCTATCCCCACCTCACCCTCGACGCGCTGGAAAGCGCCATCGCTACCGAGCTGGAGGGCTTCTACCTGCGCCAGCATGGCGAGGAAAAAGGCCGTCTGATTGCCTGTGCATTACTGGAAGATTTGATGCAGGCCGGGCCGCTGAAAGCCGCCCCGTCTCTGTCCTTCCTCGGGCTCGCCGTGATGGATGAGCTCTGCGCCCGCCATATCACATCGCCTGTACTGCACTGAGGGAGAAAAAACCATGAAAATGAACGTAACGGACACGGTAAAACAGGCGTGCGGCCACTGGCCTCGCATTCTCCCGGCGCTGGGAATGAAAGTGATAAAAAACCGCCATCAGGCCTGCCCGGTGTGTGGCGGCGCTGACCGCTTTCGCTTTGATGACCAGGAAGGGCGCGGCACATGGTACTGCAACCGGTGCGGCGCCGGTGACGGTCTGAAACTGGTTGAGAAGGTGTTCGGCATATCGGCATCCGAGGCCGCCGGGAAGGTGAACGCCGTCACCGGCCACCTGCCGCCGGTGGCCCCGGAGATGGTGGCGGCCGCAGACGCCGGAACGGAGGCCGACCGCAAAGCAGCGGCCGCGCTGGCCGTCAGACTGCTGGAGAAAACGCGCCCGGCCACCGGCAACGCCTACCTGACCCGCAAGGGCTTTGCACGTCGTGAGTGTCTGACGCTGACCACGTCGCACAAAACCGGCGGTGTGGCCTACCGTGCCGGTGATGTGGTGGTGCCGCTGTATGACGGGACCGGCGCGCTGGTTAACCTCCAGCTCATTAATGCTGACGGTCTTAAACGCACCCTGAAAGGCGGGCAGGTCAAAGGGGCATGCCATCTCATCGACGGACAGAAACAGGCCGGGAAACGCCTGTGGATAGCGGAGGGCTATGCGACTGCCCTTACTGTGCATCACCTGACCGGAGAAACCGTCATGGTGGCGCTGTCGTCCGTGAACCTTCTTTCTCTGGCGAGCCTGGCCCGTCAGAAACACCCGGCCTGTCAGATTATCCTCGCCGCCGACCGTGACCTTAACGGCGACGGCCAGAACAAAGCCACTGCAGCCGCTCAGGCCTGTGAGGGCGTTGTCGCCCTGCCGCCGGTATTTGGTGACTGGAATGATGCGGTGATGCTCAGAGGCGAAGACGCCACGCGGAAAGCCATTTATGCCGCCATCCGGCCAGCGGCACAAAGCCCCTTCGACACCATGAGCGAGGCGGAATTTACCGCCATGAGCGCCAGCGATAAGGCGATGCGGGTGCATGAGCATTACGGCGAAGCGCTGGCCGTGGATGCCAACGGCCAGCTCCTGTCCCGCTATGAAAACGGCATCTGGAAGGTGATAACGCCGTCTGATTTTGCCCGCGACGTGGCCGGGCTGTTTCAGCGCCTGCGCGCCCCGTTCTCATCGGGGAGAATTGCCTCGGTGGTGGAGACCCTGAAACTGATTATTCCGCAGCAGGATGCACCGGCACGCCGTCTGATTGGTTTTCGCAACGGGGTGCTCGATACCCGCTCAGGTATATTCAGCCCGCACAGCAAATCACACTGGCTGCGCACCCTGTGCGATGTGGATTTTACCCCGCCGGTGGAGGGGGAAACGCTGGAAACCCACGCGCCGAACTTCTGGCGCTGGCTCGACCGCGCCGCCAGTGGCAACCCGACAAAGCGTAACGTGATTCTGGCCGCGCTGTTTATGGTGCTGGCGAACCGCTACGACTGGCAGCTCTTTCTCGAAGTCACCGGCCCCGGCGGCAGCGGGAAAAGTATTCTGGCTGAAATCGCCACGATGCTGGCCGGAGAGGATAACGCCACGTCAGCGGACATCGACACGCTGGAAGACCCGCGCAAGCGCGCCTCCCTGATTGGTTTCTCGCTCATTCGTCTGCCTGACCAGGAGAAATGGAGCGGTGACGGTGCCGGACTCAAGGCCATCACCGGCGGTGATGCGGTCTCCGTTGACCCGAAATATCAGAACCCATACTCGACGCATATTCCGGCGGTCATTCTGGCGGTCAACAATAACCCGATGCGCTTCACCGACCGCAGCGGCGGCGTGTCGCGTCGCCGGGTAATTATCCACTTCCCGGAGCAGATAGCCCCGGAGGAGCGCGACCCGCAATTGAGGGATAAAATCGCCCGCGAGCTGGCCGTGATTGTGCGCCAGTTGATGCAGCAGTTCAGCGACCCGATGAGTGCCCGCGCGCTGCTCCAGTCGCAGCAGAACTCAGACGAGGCGCTCAGCATCAAACGCGATGCTGACCCGACGTTTGATTTTTGCGGCTATCTGGAGGCGCTGCCGGAGCCGGACGGAATGTATATGGGGAACGCCAACATTATCCCGCGCCAGCCTCGCCTGTATCTGTATCACGCTTATCTGGTGTACATGGAAGCCCATGGCTACAGGAATGCGCTCAGCCTGACCATGTTCGGCAAGGGGCTCTCAGCCATGCTGAAAGAGTACGGTCTGAATTATGAGAAGCGCCGCACAAATCAGGGCATGCAGACCAATCTCGCCCTAAGGGAGGAAAGCAACGCCGACTGGCTGCCGAAGTGCGATGAACCCACCGCTTCATAACCTACCCGGACCGGCATTGCCGGTCTTTTTTTACCTGCACACCGGGCAGAGTGAACAGTAAAGTGTTCACTGTTCACCAAGCATTCACCGTGTAACATAATGAAAATAAACAATAAAAACACCTAGTGAACAGTGTGAACAGTTTTTCCAGAAAAAACTTTTTACTCCCAAAAGTTATCAGACCGCTCTGTGCCAGAAACGGAAGCTCGCGATTTTAGCTTAACTACATACAATTGTTAATCTTTGAGACTTATTGTGATTGCATCTGGAAAACCAATTTGGCTATAGCACATGGTCTCGGTTATGAATAATTTCCTATCAATAAAACTAATTACATCTTTGAGCGTGAGTCCTGTTAACTTCACCAATTTATTTATTACATAATCGAACCAATCATGATGAAGCATGTTTATATATATGTTAATATCAATGGCATCTTCTTCCCATGAGTTTTTCGGTATCAACCCTTCACGCTCAAACCCTCTTATTAAATCGGTCGCATAGGACATTCTAAGAAAAACAGAAAGAAATAGCCTTACATTAACATGCGTGAAATTTTTGGATAACGTGGAAGGAAACTCGTAAAACCGATAGATCAGTCGGCTGACAAAAACAGCGGAGTCTACCGCATTTACTGGCAGTAATGTTCCGATGACACTTAATGCACCACTTATAACGAAACCATTAGCAACAGAGGCATGAGAACCACTTAGAGCAGATGTTAAACACGCACTAAGAATTACGATAGGAGGAATCCTTGCAACTTTCTTCAAATTCCAAGTGTCTACTTTATCCTCACCTATTATTAACCATCCATTACCTTTATTGCCATCATGATTTCCATGGCAGTCTATAACAAGAATGTAACCTTGATATTGATTTAGAGCATCTATAAGTTCAATTCTCGTTCTAACATCAATAATCTCACAGTCAAGATCTGGCATCTGTTTCTTGAATATTTCAATAGCATTCTCTAATATGAACTTTAAGTGATCATCTGGTTCAAAAGAACGTATAATTAAAATCTTCTTTAGCTCAGATGCTTTAACTAAAGCTCGTGGGAAATCTGAGGTGTTCTGTAGAAGAACGTTGCCAGGTGTGGCATTTATTCTTGATATCTCATGACTAAACATAATAGGTATATTGTTAAACCTTATCCAGTCCAATGGTACATCACAAACAAAGGATAAATCGTTATAGTTTTGGGTTATATATGTTCTCAACTTGAAACCAAGGGCTCTTTTAATGACAGTATTGAATGCTTTAGATTTAGTAATGAATTGTTCACTATTTATCCCTGATGAAATTGCAAGATCTTCAAGTTTTTTCAAATAATTGGAGTAATGATTTATAGCGTTTGGCATCCTTATCGCTGGGATTTCCTTATTCATACTAAGTAAAGCAATTGCAGCCGTTGTTAACCGCATTTCAGAACGTCTCAGCGAAGTGAAGTAACGGAAAGCAGGGCTTTTGAAAAGTTCTTTTCTATCCGGGTCTACATTAAGTCTGATCCCGGAATAGCCAGGGTTTCGTAACACTCCATCGATAAGAATTTTTTTCTCAACTAAGGATAAATCTTGCGTTATTAAATCATAAAATTGATTGTTTTTATCATATAAAAATGAGTGCATGCCCGGAGCAAAAAGTAAAACCTCCGTTGGTAGTGGTATGTCTAATTGCTTTAAGCATTCGATGTATGCTTCAACACTTTGAAGTATTGTTCCTATAAATTCTCTTTTGCTACTACCATCTTTAATTCTTTTAGGTGACGATAACATATAGCCAAGTGATTCAATTAACAATTCATTGGGAAGCGTTGAGTTGCTAAGTGTCGATTTCCAAGTTGATTTATAAAAGAAAGATCCTCTTCGCTTTAAATTTGTGGATATTTTCTTCTCGCCACTAATTTTTCTTATTTTGTTTTCAATGAATTTAAAGCGAGAAAAGAGGATTTTATCAAAAGAGTATATGCTATTGATTTCTTTCGGTTGTAAGTCTGCATGTTTAGCATTGCAACATATAATCGGAGGGATATCAAAACGCTTTTTGAGAGTACAAACATATGAAAAATCATCTTGAACACAAAAAATTAGACAGAATGGTGTTTGATAAAGATTTGGTATGTTGTCAATATTTTCTTTAGATATCAAAATAATAGGGTTTTGCCCGTTTAGCGAGGGCTGGGAATTATCATTGTTTTTGATAAAAATATCACTGATTTCTTTTGGTGTTTTAGCTAATAAAAAAAGGATGTCTGATATCTCTGAGTTGAGAATACCAGTATCGAAACCCTGGATTATAGTTTGTTTTCCCGTAGTAGGCATTATTACAACTTTAAGTATAGCCCCGTATTCCTGTAGTAGTTCCATCAGACATCCAAATTAGCAAACTAAATTAATAATTTATACTTCATAACTGCAAGGATTAGCAACCAATAATTTTTATTTTGATTTTGAGGTAGGGGGGAGTTTTTTTACCCCTATATGTATTCGAGGCAATAAAGCCAGGCAGAAGTAATGTTAACGATTATAAATGAAAGTTGACCTGCTCCCCGTTGATAATCACACGCCAATGTTTGTCTTGCATCCGGGTGATCATGACAAATGCTAACTTCCGCTTCTCGCTCACAGCAGACTATAGCGCTTGTACCTATAACCTGTGGAGGTGAACAGTAAAGTGTTCACTGTTCACCAAGCATTCACACGCTAACACAATGAAAATAAATAAAAAAAACTCTCAGTGAACAGTGTGAACAGTTAAATGCAAAAAAACTTTTTCTTACTGAGAATTGAGCTCAAAAAAAGAACGCCATCGACGATATGTATAGGGATGTGTATAGATTTATTTATCGATCTTAAATTTCACCTATATATCAACACCTTGATTTGATTTGTTGATTCCTATTATCGCACCATCAAAATCAATAAGTTACAGAAAGCACTATCCTGAAAAACCTCTTTGGGGTTACACCAGGGTTACTTTTTTCCCCGCGGCCAACGCACTTAAGCTCACTGTTCTTATCGCTGAACCAGGGCATCAAAACTGCCATACACTGTTCAGGATAGAAGCCCCCCGCGATGAGATGTTTAAAAACACTTTAGCTTCGATATGAAGTGTCTTTTGGCATGCATACGCTTTTTATATCTTCAGCCTTAAAAAAATATTTTCATATTGATATCAATATATTAATAACAGGCTGCTTCTTAAAAAAGCCGTTAAATATGTTAAGAATTGTTAAGGTTAAAATCGGGTTTTTACCGCAGGAACGCCCTCTCTCGTCTTTCTCACAGGAGAGTTTGGATTTCGAAGGGTTGTTATGAAAATTATTGTCCGATCAGGCTGAGGCTCAATCTGGCGCAAATAAAATGCGCCAATGAGATCCTTAACGCCTCCGGTCATGCCCTCAGTGCAGTACAGAATCACTCTAGCCTGCTCTATCGCGCCTCTGAAGAGGCGGGGACCCTTGACTATTGCCGACGAAATAACATCACGTTCTTTACGTATATCGTCACCCTGGTAGAACGCCATTCCCGCTTTGTTATGCTGGCCAAAATCAGGGACAACAAAGACCATAACGGTTATATCTGCGCTCATCAGACAAGCCCGGGAATTACCTGTTGAGCTTTATAAAAACATTAACATGGGATCGGGGGGCTGAAATGACCAGCCACACCCGATTTACTGTAGCGACAGACATTCAGGTTTATTTCTGTGATCCTCAATCTCCCCGGCAACGTGGCTCAAATGAAAATACGAACATATTGCTCAGACAATATTTCCAACAGGAACTGACTTATCGGTTCACAGCCAGCAAAGGCTTAACAGTGTTGCCGGACAGCTCAACGAAAGGCCGAGAAAAACGCCAGATTATGAATCACCCGTAGAACGGTTCAATAAGTGTGTTGCATCCATCGGTTGTACTCGCAGCACAAAGCGGACATTCCGGATGCTAATAAATAGCTAATACAAATAGTTCCCAGCCATCCGGCAGGCTTGTTTTCACAGTGGTTGAAACAGTGTTAACTGTAATCCTGCTGGCGCTTCCAGACGATTATTCAAAGAATTAAAGGGCGTCACCCTTGGTTTTGAGAGCATACGCGCGCCTCCCTCCACCAAAGTTGCGGTTGCTGTGGCAATGTCTACCACCTCAAACGCTACCCGTACCCAGCCGGAAACTCGCTCACCGACTTCAATATTATCGATGTAAGCAGCTGTCGCTGGTTCTACCAACTCTAACGTAGCTTTGCCCGCCTCAAGTATTGCCACCCTACCTTCATCAGGTGGGACAGCACTAATTTGCGTCAATCCAAGTCTATCGCGATAGAAGGAAAGCGCATTATCAAAATCTTCTGTAGTGATTACTAAACGAAGCTGTTTTACCGCTGTTTTAGACATGGTCATCTCCTGATTAACTCAATGAATAATTTTCATCTTCTATGCTGCAAGTAAGAAGATATCTTGATGTTATATAGTTAATCAAAATCATAATTCTCAGCTAAAGATGTAAAAAACTCATCATGAAAAAAAGACTTCCGCCTTTACGTTCACTACAAGTATTTGATGCAGTAGCAAGACTAAAAAGCTTCAAACTGGCCGCTGAAGAAATTGGCGTTTCGCCAACGGCCATCAGCCACCAAATCCGACTGCTGGAAAGTCTGCTGGAGGTTAGTGTATTTGAACGAACACCACGCAAGGTAGAACTCACCGCTAGCGGGAAGATTCTGCAACGGGCCTCCATTCAGGCCTTCCGGTTGCTAGAAAATGCGGTGGAAGAAATTGTTGAGGTACAACGTCCAAGAGTTCTGACGCTAACAGCCACCACCGCGATGATCACTCATTGGTTGGTACCGAGACTACCGGCGCTGATGCGCGAGTTCCCCACAATAGAACTACGACTACATGCCGATGACTGCATTGTGGATTTGCGCAGCAGGAAGATTGACATGGCCCTGCGCTACGGTACTGAACCGGATGAGCAGTTGGCACCACGCCTGCTATACCGGGATCGTTTCGTGCTGGTCGCCAGCCCACAGCTCACCTTGAAGACGCCAGAGGATATGCTACAAGTCACGCTGCTTCATACCGATGGTCGCCGGATACCACAACCTGTGCCAGACTGGCAGCGCTGGCGCAATGAATTTGGCCCAGCGGCGCTGGATATTAACGCCGGGCCACGGTTCACCGACGAGGCTCATGTAATTCAGGCTGCGATTGCAGGACAGGGGGTGGCTATTGTCAGTGAGTTGATGGCACAACATGCTCTGAGAGACGGGTTGCTTGTTGCCCCTTTCAACACAGCCTTATCCGGTGCAGCACATTATTTCGTCAGCAATCCCGAAGGTAACCACCACCAAACCATAAAGCAACTTGCCGAATGGTTATCGGCAGAAATGGCTCCCCAAAAACCGTGATGCGGTTGAGATTCCTACCCATTAAGTGTGACCGGATTCTTCTGATGGGAGCTCACGCGAACCCGCTTTGATTGCCCTAAATTATGCCCTCATTAGCGCTGCCCTGCCCCATAAACACTTTTTTTGCTCCATCAGCAAACAGTCGACGCCCTACTCTGGTGCGCAAAAAACGTACAGCAGCACGTCGTTAACGACCTTAAAAAATAACGCCGCCACTTTTTTCACGCCGTTTTGAATCAGACTAATCATTCCTGGGATCAACGTTCCCTCCCTATGCCACCAGGGTGTATTTCCGCGGGTTTAATTTTGATTCATTCCAATCAATGAAAATCATCTTTGGCACATACGTTGCAATTGTGATTGTGTCAAACCGAAAGGGAATAACATATGGAACAGGCTGAAGTTATCTCCAGACTAAAAGCAATGTACGAACAGCTCCCCCGTCAGGAACGACAGGCGGCCAGCTTTGTGTTAGACCACGCCCAGGAAGTGGCGGTGATGTCGATGCGTGAACAGTCACGTCTTGCCGGCGTTCCGCCTTCCACGATGACCCGTTTGGCAAAACGCCTCGGACTCGGCGGCTACGATGCGTTGCGTGAAGTGTTTATCGCCACCGTACGTGCCAAAAGCAGCATCTATGAATCACGAGTGCCGGGGCTGGTTGCGATGAATAAGCAGGGAGAAGACTCTTTGCTGCGCGATCTGGCCGCCACCACGCAGGCCCATATTGAAACACTGTGTCGTCAGGAGAATCTTGAGGCGATGATCCGAGCCAGCAGGCTGCTGGCAGACGCGCGGACCATTTACTGTCTGGGGCTTCGCTCATCGTTTCCTGTCGTCTTCCATTTTCAACATGTCAGCGCCTGGTTCGCCAATAATGTGCGCCTGATTGATGGCGCAGGCGAAAGCGGCATGATGACGCTGATGGGGGAGATTAATGCCAAAGATGTGCTGCTGGTGGTCAGTCTGGCCCCCTATTCCCGACGGGCCGTCACGCTGGCCCGCTATTTAGCCCAACGGAAAATCCGTGTTGTCGCAATTACCGATAATGCCAGTTCTCCTGTCGCAAGATTGGCCGCGGAATCAATATTGGTACAAAAGAAAACGGCGTCGTTTTTCGACACCATTACGCCAGCCTTATTAGTTAGTGAATTACTGGTGGCATTATTTGCCGCCAACGCCCGGACCGATATTCACTCGGCAGTGAAAAGAACCGAAGAGCAATTATGGGCCACCGGAGAATGGTGGAGTCTTAACTAGTTATTCACGACAGACCAGAGGATAAAATGAGATATAAATCCGAAATGACCACCGCACCGAAACATGGTCATAAGAGCCTGCTTTATTCCGAAGTAGTCAGTGATTTAAATACGTTGGATCGCGTAGATATCGCCGTATTAGGGATTCCTTATGGCTCGCCTTATTCCATTGATGAGGTCACCAACGATCAAACCAATGGACCAACGGCAGTGCGCCAGGCGACCGATCGCGCGGTGCGCAGCATTGAGCGTTACGATTTCGATATTGGCGGCCCGCTGATGGATAATCAGGATATTCGCATGATCGATTGCGGCGATATCGCAGGCGATGCGCGTGCCCTTGGTCAACATTACGAAGCGGCCGAAGCGGTGGTACGTAAAATTCTGCAACTGGGCGGCATGCCGCTGGTGATTGGTGGCGACCACGGCATTCCGATTCCGGTTCTGCGCGCGCTGGATGAACTGAATGAAACCATCACCCTGATTCATGTCGATGCTCATCTGGACTGGCGTCAGGATGTCAACGGCGTGACCGATGGTTACTCCAGCCCCATTCGCCGGGCCTCGGAAATGAAGCACATCGGCGAAATCTGGCAAATTGGCCTGCGCGCAAACGGTTCGGCCCGCCAGGAAGAGGTGGACGCAGCGCTGGAATATGGTGCGAAATTGATTCCTGCCCATCAGCTGCATGATGAGGGTATCGACAGCCTGTTAGCACGTATTCCTGATGGCGGTCATTATTATATTACCTGTGACGCCGATGGTATTGACCCAACGATTATGCCTGCGGTCAACGGCCCGGCATTAGGCGGGGTAACCTATCACCAAATGCGTAAATTAATTCACGGTCTGGTGGCAAAAGGCAAAGTCGTGGGCATGGATCTGGTTGAAATCACGCCGAAGAAAGATATTAACCAAATTACCGCCATTACCGCCTGTCGGTTCTTTGTCAATTTAATTGGCACTGCAGTGCGCGCGGGTTATTTCAATAAAAATAGTTAATCCGCCTCATGACCGCGCATTTACGTAACAATAACCTGAACGGGAAATAATGAGATGAAAAAACAGTTTGCATTTGCAGCAATGCTGGGACTCGCTTGCACATTCTCCAGCCTCTCCGCCAGCGCCACCGATTTGCTGGATACCATTATGCAGCAAAAGGTGGTGCGTATTGCGGTCCCTCAGGATTACGCCCCCTATGGCTTTGTGGGGAGTGATATGCAGCCGCAGGGCATTGATATCGACACCGCCAAACTGATCGCCGATAAACTGGGCGTGAAGCTGCAGCTGGTGCCGGTCACAGGCCCAAATCGCGTCCCCTATCTGCAAAGCGGTAAAGCGGATATGACCATCTCCTCGCTGGGTAAAACCGCGGAGCGCGCCAAAGTGATCGACTACAGCATCGCCTATGCGCCTTTCTTTGATGCGGTGTTTGGCAAGGCCGGGGTGAAAGCCAGCAACGCCGACGAGCTGGCGGGCAAAACGGTCTCGGTAACCCGCGGCTCGATGCAGGATGAAGAGTTAACGACCCTGGCACCGAAAGCTAACGTCAAACGCTTTGAAGATAACAACAGCACTATCGCCTCGTTCATGTCCGGCCAAACGCAATTAGTGGCAATCGGTACCACCGTCGCCGGCGCGCTGAAGCAGAAAAACCCCGACCTGGATATCCAGTTAAAAGTGATTCTGGCTAACGCCCCGTGCTACGTCGGCCTGCCGAAAGGTAACCCCGCGCTGGTTGCCAAAGTGAATGAAATTCTGCGCGCCGCGAAAGCCGACGGCACTATCAATCGGATCTCGCAGAAGTGGCTGGGTGCGCCAGCAGGCGATCTGCCTGAATCCTGAGCATTATGGCTCCCTGCGGGCGGGGAGTCTTTTCTCTGGCGAGGAATAACATGAACCATTATGCAACCCATATTTTGGCCCGGCAGGCGGCGGCCATAACGCTGTCGTCGATCCCAGGCGACGTGCGGCGGGTCGCCTGTCGCGCGCTGATCGACACGCTGGGCGTGGCGTTGGCTGGCAGCACGATGCCGATAGTGCAGCGTCTGAAACGGACGGTAATGAGCGAGGGTAAGGCCAGCACGCTGGGCGGCACGCTGCGCGTCAGCCCGCTGGACGCCGCGCGGATCAACGGTTGTGCCGCCCACGCGCTGGATTTTGATGACAACTGCTACGCCGGATTCGTCCATGGCTCCGCAGTCATCATCCCGGCCGCACTGGCAGTGGCTCAGCAGTATGACCGCGACGGCGCCAGTCTGCTGACGGCCATTGTCTCGGGCAGCGAATGCCAATACCGGCTCGGCGAAGCGCTGGGCCAGCAGCTGTATCAACGCGGATGGTGGACAACCGGGGTTCTGGGCGTGGTGGGCGCCGCCGTTGCCGCCGCCCACCTGCTACGCCTGGATACGCCTCAGGTTGCGCACGCCATTGCGTTAGCTCTCGCCGCCGCTGGCGGCAGTAAAAGCGCCTTTGGCAGCGATGCAAAAGCCGTGATGGCCGGACTGGCCGCCGAGCGAGGCGTTCAGGCGGCGCTGATGGCGCAAGCGGGAATCACAGGTCCGCTCAATACGCTGGAGCATCATTACGGATTGCCGGCCTTGATGAACGATGCCCAATGGCGGCCGAAGCGGTTAACCGCTCCCGGCTGGCGCTTGCTGCAGCCGGGGCTGGACGTTAAACGCATCCCGGTATGCCTGTCTGCTCACGCGGCCGTCGATGCGGTTGTCGCCCTGGTACAACGGCATACGCTTGCGGTGGATGGAATCAAGCAGATCCAGTGCGATGTGCCGCAGATCGTGATCGCCAACCTGATTTACGCCGATCCGATGACTCCGCAACAGGCGCAATTCAGCCTGCCCTATGCCATCGCCGCCACGCTATTTTATGGTGAGTTAACCCTGAACCAGTTGACGCAGGCGTCGCTGGAACCGGCGGAGCTCCATGCCCTGATGGCGAAAGTCAGCATCACCAGCAGCACGCAGTGGCAACACCCGCAGAGTTTGCAAACCGCCCCGGAAGGTGCCTGCGTCACCCTGAATCTGAAATCGGGGCGGCAGCTCAGTTGCCGTGTCGATCGCGCTCTGGGCAATGCCGCCAATCCCCTGAGCGATGAGGCCCTGGATGACAAGTTCCTGTCATGCGCCCAGCGTGTGCTATCCGCGACCACGAGTCGTCGCCTTCTGGCTCAGCTACGCCAGGTTATCGCCCTGCCCTCCGTGGCGCAGCTGTCACGACTACTGGAGAACCAAGAACATGAGCTTTGATTTTTCGCCGGTATTGAGCCAGTGGCCAATGCTGCTTAACGGCATTGTCATCACCCTCATGATGACGCTGGCGGCCACGCTGCTGGGCATTACCCTGGGGATTGCCTGCGGCTGGGGGCGCGCCAACGGCCCGCACCCGTTACGGTGGCTCATTGCCAGCTATGTCGAGCTGGTCCGCAATACTCCCTATATCATCCAGCTGTTTTTTATCTTTTTTGGCCTGCCGGCGGTAGGCGTACAGATGTCGGCGCTGACGGCCAGCGTGCTGTCGCTGATCCTCAACCTTGGCGCGTACGCCAGTGAGATCGCCCGTGCTGGTATTGAGAACACGCCGCGCAGCCAAATCGAAGCGGCGCAGAGCCTTGCGTTAAACCGCTGGCAAATTTTTACCCGCGTGGTGCTACCTCCGGCTCTTGGTAGAGTCTGGCCCGCGTTGGTCAGTCAGGTCATTATCATCATGCTGGGTTCGGCGGTATGCAGCCAGATCTCAACCGAGGAGCTGTCGTTCAGCGCCAACCTGATTGCCAGCCGCACCTTCCGTAATTTCGAAGCCTACATTATCGCCGCCGCTGCCTATCTGGTATTAGCAATCGCCGTGCGCCAGATTCTGAACTGGATAGGCCCGCGCTTTATTTTCCGTCGACCTTGAGGATCCATGATGAGCGAATTTTCCTTATGGGATATCTATCGCAACTTGCTGCTGGCGCTGCGCTGGACGGTTGGATTGTCCGCTATCGCTTTTATTGGCGGGGGCGTCGTCGGTGGGTTACTGCTGGTACTGCGCCTCTCTGGTTCACGTATCGCCGGCTATTTCGTTCGCGGCTATGTGCAGCTGTTTCAGGGAACGCCGCTGCTGCTGCAGCTCTTTCTGGTCTATTTCGGCCTGGCGATCGTCGGCATTAATACTTCACCGTTATTTACCGCCAGTTTCTGCCTGACGCTGTACGCCAGCGCCTATTTAAGCGAAATCTGGCGCGGCAGCGTGGAAGCCATTCCACGCCAGCAGTGGGAGGCAGCCCAGAGCCTGGCGCTCAACTTTCGCGAACAGCTACGCTACATCGTTCTGCCCCAGGCCCTGCGTGTGGCCATCGCCCCTACCGTCGGCTTTTTAGTGCAGGCGATTAAGAACACGGCTTTGGCGTCGGTGATTGGTTTTGTCGAACTGACGCGCGCCGGGCAGATCATCTCGAACGCCACGTTTTCACCCTTCCTGATTTACGGCAGCGTGGCCCTGTTCTACTTCTTTCTGTGCTTTCCGCTCTCCATATGGAGCCGGCATCTTGAACAACGTTTGTCACGGAGAACCAACTGATGACCCAGACAGCCGATTTTTCCCTGGTGGATATACGCGCGCTGCGTAAGCGTTTTGGCGAAAACGAGGTGCTGAAAGGCATTGATTTGCAGATAAAACGCCAGGAAGTGGTGTGCATTATCGGCAAAAGCGGCTCGGGGAAAAGCACCTTATTACGCTGCATTAATGGCCTGGATGCCTATCACGCGGGAGAGCTGCGGGTGGACGGGCAGCCGGTGCAGCAGGACAACGGCGCCGCTCTGCGCGAACTGCGGCAAAACGTCGGCATGATTTTTCAGAGCTTTAATCTTTTTCCTCACCTTACCGTGGGTAAGAACGTGATGCTGGCCCCGACGCTGGTGAAAAAGATGGCCAAAGGTGAAGCCGAGCGCACGGCCAGACGGTTACTGGAACGCGTCGGCCTGGCCGATAAATTTGATGCCTGGCCGGATAGCCTCTCCGGCGGTCAACAGCAGCGCGTCGCTATTGCCCGCTCGCTGGCGATGAATCCGGAAATCTTGCTGTGCGATGAAATAACCTCCGCGCTGGATCCGGAGCTGGTCGGCGAAGTGCTGCAGGTGATTGAGTCGCTGGCGCAGGAAGGTATGACCATCATCATGGTCACGCACGAAATGAATTTCGCGCGCAAAGTCAGCGACCGGGTAGTGTTTATGCATCAAGGGCGCGTCCACGAAGTGGGTAGCCCGGACACACTGTTTACTCAGCCGCAAACGGCAGAACTTCGTCAATTCCTGGCCTGAGGGCCGCTAATACACCCTGGAGCAAAAAAATGGTACACACGCGTATTCGTCCGTTTAATACCAAAGAGACCTATCCGGAACAAAATCTGGATAACGATCTGTGTCAGGCCGTTGTCGCCGGAAATATGGTCTTTCTACGCGGGCAAATTGGGCAAAACTTAGACACCCGTGAATCAGTGGGCATTGGTGATATTGCGGCGCAAACCGAGCAGGCAATGTACAACATCAACATGCTGCTGGAAGAGAGCGGCAGCAACCTGCAAGAGATCTGCAAAATTACCGTTTATCTGACCGATGTTCGCCACCGTGAAACGGTATACAACATCATGGGCCGCTGGTTGAAAGGCGTGTTCCCGGTCTCTACCGGACTGATGATTTCACATTTGGCTCGTCCGGAATGGCAAGTTGAGATCGACGTGATTGCCGTGAAAGCGGGTTGATAAAACCTCCACGACGTACCCACGCTGGCGCAAGCGTGGGCGTTAGAAGGGACATCGTCGATAACATTTGGTCTGAAACCAAATGACGACGAGGGCAGACGGATGATCGGTCAGTTAACACTCCGGTTTTCCAGAAAATTAATTGAGCTGCTGAAAAACCGCGCCGGCAGCGAAAAAATCTCGGTCAATGCTCTGACGTAGCGTCTGGTCGAGCACAGCCTGCAGAGCAGCCTGCCTCAGGATGAGTTTCTGCAGCTGTCCACTGACCCGGACCAGTCGTTGCGAAAAATCTACCGGAGAATCAACGGAGACGGGGTGTTTAGCCCTCAGGCGATGACGCCAGACGAGCTGCAGTGGCTGTTTCACCAGGTCCGTGAGGCGTGCGTCAGCCCGGTAGATCTCGTCACCCCGCGGGGGATCGAAACAGCCCTGCAAATCAGCCGTCAGCTGGCTGCAGCAGCCGTCGAAAACCAGCTGTCATTTCGCGAACTGCGCGTGCAGGCCGGGACCAACTGGACGGAAGCCGCAGTAGAGTGTCCGGCGAGCCTGCGCCCGGATATAGATGCGATTGGTGCCGTTTATCGGATGTCTATGTATGGTACTACCGGGGATAAAGCTCAAACAGGCTCAGTAACGAAAATAACCACTGAGAAACAATGTCTTTAGTCCGCTATGTTATTCGCAGGTAGGTCGGCCAGGCATTATGATTACCCCCAACAGCCTATGGCGTTGGGGTATATTTTCGGCATATCTGTCCGGTATCCCCATCCTCTTACTCGAGGCAAGCTGATGTCCATAGCGATCCATAAACACAAATTTTCAACAAATACTCCGCGTTGCAATGTCTGCTGCACGAACTTGCCCGTACGCAAGCCCCTAAGAGGCTGCTCTGAGCGAACAATTGTAAAGTTGCTGGCATAACCCACCCTCGGATTACAGGCGTAAGCGGGAGTTAAATCAAGTTCTCACTTTGTGTCCTTTTAGCGGATTCACTATGATAATCCTTACTCATTAACTGTATATACACAGTTATATTCCCCTTATACTCGCCCTTAAAGGCTGTCAATAAATGGGACCCACTCGTATTTAGTTGCGGAGAGAGTATTTTTTTGCAGTATAGAAGGTGCCCCGCAAGCGTAAAACAGGACGCAGAAGCCAGTCCGCCGAAGCCCGGTGCAGCCTGCTGCTGTGTGATAGGTTCTGTCCCCCATCCTGCTAAGGCCATACCTACTGATAATGCGTGAGGAGCTGCTGTACGTGGTAGGAGTAAGCACGTCGAGGGTTTCCCGAGGAAGCGTGTTGTCCGAAAAGATCAAAAAAAGCGCCGGTGGCCGAGACCAACCGGCGCAAAGAGGCATTAGTTTTTGACGGTATCTTCCAGGAAGAAGCGCCCCAGCGGATTTTGGTAAAAACCGTCGATATTCTTGCGGCTGACGTTGCGATACGGGCTGTAATACAGATCTACCCAGTTTACGTCGGCTTTGGCCATTTTTTGCAGGTCGATATACATCTGCTCGCGCTTTTCACTGTCCATTTCGACGCGCGCCGCGGCCACGAGCGCTTTAACCTGCTCGTTATGATAGCGGGTCATATAGTTCATATTGGCATCATGACCAAGCACAAAGGTGGTTTTCTGGTCAGGGTCAAGAATATCGTTCGTCCAGTACATCACCGAAATATCGTAATCCCCGGCTACCAGCATATCCCAGCTCTGGCTCGGATCGACTTTTTGTAAATTCACCGTCACCCCGACTTTCGCCAGCTGCTGCTGGAGCAAAATTGCGATTTGCTCATCCACTTCATCCCCGGCGTTAACCACATAGTTCAGCTTCAGATCGACCGCCCCCGCCGCTTTCAGCATCTCTTTGGCCTTTTGCGGATCGTATGGCCTGCGAAGATTGTCCGCGTAGTGGTAAAGCGCCCCGGCGGGAATGTAGGAGTTCGCCACCTGACCATACCCAAAGGTCACAGTCTTCACGATAGCGTCTTTATCAATCGCAAAGTCCAGCGCCTGACGCACTTCCACCTTGCCCAGCGCGCCGTGAGAATGATTGATCAGCAGATGGTCTTCCCGAGTGGAAGGATCCAGTTCAACCTTCAGATTGGCATCTTTTTGTAACGATGCAATGCGCGAGAAAGGCACGGTCAGCGCGGCGTCAAGCTCACCGGCCTGCACTTTCAGCATTCGGGTATTATCATCCGGAATGGTTAACCACTCCACGCCATCCAGGCTGACGTTCTTCGCCTGCCAGAAGTTCGGGTTCTTAACCAACACGATTTTTTCGCCACGCAGCCACTCTTTAACGCTGAACGCGCCGGAACCTACCGGTTTTTCGGCAAAGGCCTCTTCACCTTCCGCCTTCATAGCCTGCTGTGAAACCACCGAGGCGTTCGGCAGTGCCAGCTGCGATAAGAATGGCGCTGAGGGCGATTTCAGCGTGACCACCAGGGTGCGCGGGTCCGTGGCCTCAGCTTTAGCGATAATGCTGTAGGAATCGCGCCACAGCGAACCTTGATCATCGCGGATACGCAACAGGCTAAACGCCGCATCGTTGGCGGTCAGCGGTGTGCCGTCAGAGAATTTGGTATCGCGAATTTTAAAGGTGTAGACCTTGCCGTCCGGGGAAATCGTCCAGCTCTCTGCCACGCCAGGCTCCAGCTTAGTCCCGGTTTTATCCACCCGTACCAGCGGATCGAAGACGTTGGAAAAAACCCAGTTGTCGGCATTTTGCGCCGATTTTATCGGGTCAAAAGTGGTGCTGTCCTCGCGACGGCCAATGGTCAATACACCTGCCGCCTGCGCTATTTCGCTCACCACGCTGAGCGTCAGAAAAACGCTCGCCGCCAGTAATTTAACATGCCTGTGCTTCATCAATAGATCCCCCTGTCAAAGGAAAAACGGTCTCATTGCCTTCGTGGTTCAATACGCAGGCATAAGCGTGGTCGGCAATCTGCCGGGTTGGTGGTGGTTCGCCGGTGCGGCACTGCACCTGCGCATAAGGGCAGCGCGGATGAAATGCACAACCTGGTGGAACAGCGACGGGGCTGGGCGGCTCGCCCCCCAGCAAATTTTTTGGCAGCGGTTTATCCGGGTCAATTTCCGGGATCGCGGATACCAGCGCGGCAGTATAGGGATGCAGTGGTCGGGTAAAGACCGCTTCCGTAGGCCCCTCCTCCACGATCCGCCCGAGATACATCACCGCGACGCGATCGCAGAGCCGACGCACAATCGCCAGGTCGTGAGCAATAAACAGAATCGCCAGCCCCATCTTCTCCCGCAGATCCATCAATAAATTCACGATCTGCCCCTGAATAGAGACGTCCAACGCCGCGACACACTCATCCGCCACAATCAGCCGCGGCTCGATGGCCAGCGCTCTGGCAATACCGGCGCGCTGACACTGACCACCGCTAAGCTGAGACGGTTTCGCGCCGGCCTGCTGCGTACGCAGGCCAACCAAGGTGAGCAGTTCCGCTACCCGCTGAGCAACTTGCGCGCGCGGTACCTTCTGATGAACGCGCAGTACCTCCGCAATACTTTCTCCCACGGTCTGTCGCGGATTTAATGACGCAAAAGGATCCTGGAAAATCATCGCGCTTTGCTGGCGCAGACGGGCGATATCGCTGGTTAAGCCATGCGTAATACGCTGACCTTCGAACCGCACCTCTCCGGCAGCAACCCGTTCGAGCTGCAACAGCGCCCGTCCAAGGGTGCTTTTACCGCTGCCGGACTCGCCGACCAGGCCCAGCGTCTCGCCGGGATAAATTTGTACCGTGACCTGGTTAACCGCTTGCACCACTTTTTTCGCTTGCCAAAGCCCGCCGGAAACCGGAAAGGTGACGGAAAGGTTATCGGCCTCAAGCAGCGGCCAGTTAGGGTGAGCCATTATCCCTCCCGCCGGATAAGCGTCGGCAATATGTGATGGCAGGCTGCCGCGTGGCTGTGGCTATCCTGCCCGTAGCGTAGCAACGGCTGGTGCAGGCAGACCTCATCGGCGCGTCGACAGCGCGGATGAAAACGGCAGCCCGATGGAAAGTGGTCGGCAACCGGCGGCTGGCCGTCGATGGTCGTCAACCTCCCCTGTCCGCCTTCGCTGACCGGCTGGCAATCAATAAGTCCGCGAGTGTATGGGTGCAACGGCCCGGCCAGCACTTCTCGCTTGCCGCCCACCTCGCACAGTCGGCCGCCGTACATCACCGCAATCCGGTCACAGGTTTGCGCCACCACGCCGAGATCGTGAGTGATCATAATGACCGCCAGCCCCAGCTCAGCGCGCAGGTCGCTCAGCAGGCGCAAAATCTGCATCTGCACGGTCACGTCCAGCGCGGTCGTCGGTTCATCGGCAATCAACAGCGTGGGCTCCGGTGCGAGGGCGACGGCAATCATCGCCCGCTGACGCATGCCGCCGGAGAATTCATGCGGATAGTTATTGAGCCGATTCTGCGGGTCCGGGACCCCCACTTGTCGCAGCAGCGCCAGCGCATCCTCCCGCGCCTGACGACGGTTAGCGCCAAAATGGAGGCGGCGGCTTTCTGCAATCTGTTCCCCTATAGTCATCACCGGATTCAAGTGGCTGGAGGGGTTCTGGAAAATCATGCCGATTTCCCGTCCGCGCACCGCCGACATTTGCCCTTCGCTCAGGGACAAAATATCGCGGCCTCCCAGCAGAACTTCTCCGCCAGTAATCCGCAGCCCGGCCCCCGGCAACAGGCGCATCAGCGCCCGGCAGGTTACGGTTTTTCCCGACCCGCTCTCGCCGACCAGCCCGAGCATCTCACCGGCTTCGAGACTTAATGAGACGTTATCTACCAGCGCGATATCTTCACCACGCGTGACCGTCAGGTGATTAACCTTCAACAAACTCATACGCGCTCCCCTAACTTATCCCCCAACCCATCGGCCAGCAGGCTGAATCCCATTGCCAACAGCACGATGGCGATCCCCGGAAAGGTCGTTATCCACCACGCGGTGGTGATAAAGCTCTGCCCTTCGGCAACCATCACGCCCCATTCAGCGGTTGGAGGCTGCACGCCGAGCCCGAGATAGCTCACCGAGGCCCCGTTTAGCAGCACCAGTACGCAGTCGGACATCGAAAAAACGATCGCGCCGGTTAGCGCATTCGGCAGCAGATGGCGGAACAAAATGCGCAGGTGTCCATAGCCCAGGCTGCGGGCAGCCAGAATAAAATCTCGCTGTTTCAGCGTCAGTACCTGAGCGCGCACCAGCCGGGCGTAGGAGACCCAGCCCACTATCGCCATCGCAATATAAAAGCTGCTCAGCCCCGGCCCGAGGATGGCAATAATCGCCAGCATCAGTACCAGAAACGGAAAAGCCAGCACAATATCAATCACCCGCATCACCAGCGCATCCACGACGCCGCCAAGATAGCCGGAGAGCGCACCCAGCGTGGTACCGAGCATAAAGGGGAACAGGACTCCCAGAATGCAAATTTGCAGATCGACCCGCGCGCCCCATAGCACCCGGGAAAAGACATCGCGACCAAAGTTGTCAGTACCGAACGGGTGCGCGCCACCCGGCGACAGCAGGCTGGAGGACACGTCCTGAGCAATCGGATCAAACGGCGCTATCCACGGTGCCAGGCAGGCCACCAACAGCCACAATCCGACAATGGCCAGCCCGGCATATAGCGCCTGCTGGCGCGGAATAATCCGCTGACGCAGACGGGAAAACGTTGCCGTCACCTTCATAGTTTTATCCTCGGGTCGAGAGCCACGGTCAGAATGTCCGCCAGCAGGCTGACCGCCACGGTGGCAAGGGCAAAGACCATGACCACGCCCTGAACCACCATGTAGTCGCGGCTAAAAATCGCCTTTACCAGCAGTTGCCCGAGGCCAGGGATGGCAAACACGCTTTCGATAACTACAGTACTGCCGATTAACCATCCAATATTCACCGCCAGCAGATTGATGGTTGGCACCAGCGAATTGGGCAGCACATGTCGCCAGAAAATGCGTCTTTCCCGCTGCCCGCGCGCCCGTGCCGCCACGACATAGTCACTATTCATCTCCATCAGCAGGCTAGCGCGCAGGTTACGAATTAATACCGCTGAAAGCGCCAGCGCCACGGTCAGGCACGGCAGAACCATATGGCGTAACTGGTCTAAAAAATCGCTGCCGTAGCCGGAAACCGGGAACCAGCCAAGCACGATGCTGAACAGCAGAATCAGCATGATACCGAGCCAGAACGCTGGAAACCCCAGCCCGGCGGTGGTAAAAAGACGAATCAGCCGATCGGCGAGACGTCCACGCTGACGTGCGGCAATCGCCGCTAGTGGCACCGTCAAGGCAATGGCCAACAGGACGCTGCCCAGTACCAGCCACAGCGTTGGTTCAAGACGCGAACCAATCAGCTTCAGAGTATCCACGCGATACACAATCGACTTCCCCAGTTCTCCTTGCAGCAGGTTGCGTAGAAAATAGCCGTACTGCACCCATAGCGGCTCATCGAGACCAAACTGCGCGCGGATGCGGGCCAGCGCAGCCGGAGTGCTGCGGACCCCCAGCAGAATGCGCGCCGGATCGCCGGGGATCGCCCGCACCATCATGAAGGTGATCAAGCTGATGCCGAGCAGAACCGGCAGAAGTTGTAGCGGGCGAAAAAGCAGAAAGCGGTAACGATGCATCAACATCCTCCCGTATCGCGCTGACGCGCCAGAAAATCGAGCAGAACCGGGTAGTAAGCCTGTGGCTCTTCGTAAAACGGCATATGGCTGCTATTGGCAAAAACTGCTATTTCGGCATTCGCCAGTCTCTGCTTCATTTTCAGGGCGCAGGCGGGTGTAAGTTCATCATGCTGCCCAGTGACTATCAGGCACGGCACGCGGATCGAAGCCAGTTCCGCGCTGCGGTTCCACGCTTTTAAATTACCGGTATAGAGGAATTCGTTCGGCCCCTGCATTGTGATATACGGCCCCGAATTCCAGTCCTCAAGCGATCGCTTAACAGGTTCGGGCCACACATCAAGGCGGCAGACGTGGCGATAATTAAGCAGGGTAATCGCCGCCTGATAGGCCGGGTGATCCAGCCAGTCCAGCGCTTCATAGCGCTGCATCATGGCGACGGTTTCTGGTCCCAGCGCACCGCGCAGGCGGTTCAGTTCCTGCACCAGATGCGGCATATCGGCGACGGTGTTTTCCAGAATCAACGAGCAAATTGCGCCAGGATGGTGCAATGCCACTTCAATCGCCAGCCATCCGCCCCACGAATGACCAAGCAGATGCACCTTACCGAGCCCCAGCGCCTGGCGGACGGTTTCCACTTCACGTACGTAGCGCGCCATGGTCCACAGGCTGGCGTCATCCGGTCGGTCGGATTTCCCGGTTCCCAGTTGATCAAAGGCAATCACCCGGTAGCCGTGCTGTTTCAGGCAGGAGTGAGCCTCACGCAAATAGTCGCTGGGCAGCCCAGGTCCGCCGTTGAGGCAGAGGACGGTCTCATCGCCGTCACCAAATTGATAAGCCACGACGTTATAACCATCCACAGCAATGTTATGGCACTGATCGGGCGCTACTTCGCTCCACATGGTGTGTTCCTCGTCGTCGATGTTGCTGGTGTGTCGTAGCCTTAACGCTAACGACAACGTCGGAAGCTGAACAGTTAGCAAAAATACTAGTTTTGCGCTGCGCCGGAACGGCACCGGAATTGCATGCCTCAGAGCGAGCTATTGACGGTTTTGCACAAATCGTGCCCGTCGCAGGTCTCGTTTAACGTAAAGGGGGTTATATGCGACTGGAGTTTGAACGCCCCGGCAGCACCCGGGCAACCAGCCTGGATGACGCATTCAGTGGGCTTTTCCAGCACACCCGGACGCTGGGATTTGACGCGGTTATTTACGACTACACGCCGGTCCCGCGTTCGCTGGAGGGGGAGCTGATTACGCCATCGCTGCTGAAAACGTGCAATGTACCGGAGGATATGCGCCAGCTATGGTGCGAGCGAGGATATTACCAGGTTGATCCGGTACAACACTGTGCGCTGGAGAGCTGCGCGCCCTTCGTCTGGTCCTATCAACGTCCGGACAGAAGCATGCTGCGCGGCAGGCTCGACGATCACGCTACCGCAGTCACCGACTATATGCGTGAACACAATATGCCCTGTGGAGCAACGGTTCCCCTGCATCTCCCCAACGGCGGATTCGTTACTCTCACCGGCATCCATACCGGCCAGCGTCAGGAACGGGAAATCAGCGCGACCCTGGCGCAGCTGATGCTGATTGCCCACCAGTTCCAGGAGTCAGCCTTTCCGCTATTCGATAGCACCATGCTGACCTGTCTCCACGTGAAGCTAAGCAATCGTGAACGCGAATGTCTGGCGTGGTCTGCTGAAGGGCTCACCGCCAAAGAGATCGCCCGTAAACTGCACCGCTCGGTGGCGACGGTGACGTTGCACCTGAATACCGCAGCCAGAAAACTGGGCGCCAGCAATCGCGTACAGGCGGTAGTACGCGCTCTGCATTACCGTCTGCTCGACAGCTAAGAACTAGCATTTTTGCTAGTGTTCAGCGTTGGTTGCGACCCTTTACCCTGAAAGCCGGTCCACTTAGCAGGGTAAAGATCATTCATGTACACCATTAGCGAAGGCTACGCCCCGTTTCGGGAATACCAAACCTGGTTTCGTATTTGTGGTGACATCCATAGTGGCCTGACGCCGCTGGTTATTGCCCACGGCGGGCCGGGATGTACGCACGATTATGTCGATGCGTTCCGCGATATCGCCCTCAGCGGGCGAGCGGTGATCCACTACGATCAGCTAGGCAACGGCCGCTCAACTCATCTACCGCAGCAGCCTGCCGACTTCTGGCAACCGGCACTGTTCCTCAACGAACTGGATAACCTGCTGCGCTATCTCGACATTGCCGATAATTACGCCCTACTGGGTCAATCGTGGGGCGGCATGCTAGGCGCAGAACATGCTGTGACCCAGCCAACGGGCTTAAAAGCGCTGATTATCGCCAACTCTCCGGCCTCAATGGCGCTGTGGCTGCAGGGCGCAGCAGAACTCCGGGCGCAGCTCCCTGCCGATGTCCAGAAGACGCTGCTGGCACATGAGGCGGCGGGTACGCTGGACAGCGCAGAATATAAGGCGGCAAGCGCGGTATTTTATCAACGTCACGTCTGTCGGCTTGATCCCTGGCCGCCGGAAGTCCGGCGCACCTTTGATGCTATGGATGCCGATCCAACGGTCTATCACGCTATGAATGGCCCCACCGAATTCCACGTCATCGGCAGCATGAAAGAGTGGACGATTATCGACCGCCTCGCGCAAATTCAGATTCCGGTGCTGCTGATTTCCGGGCGCTACGATGAAGCCACGCCGGAAGTGGTACAGCCCTTTATGGACCATATCCTCGGCGCGCGGTGGGTCATTTTTGAAGACTCAAGCCATATGCCGCACGTTGAAGAGCGCGATCTATGCATGAAGACGGTGAGCGATTTTTTAAGCAGTGCGATTGTAAGCATCACGCGTTAAAAAAACGGATAAGCTGATTGAAACCGAGTTTGTACTAGATATGTACATTGAAGATGGTCTTATTACCCGTTTTCGCATGTTCGAGGATAGCTACGCAGTTTCCGAAGCCTGTCTTTGATTTGTAGATATCCTTGTTCCCTTCAGACATCCATTCAAACGAGCGTGCAGCGAACTTTTTCGTTATTGAGAGTTCGCTGACTTAATACCGCATTCAATATTGGCCTGACCCTTGTTGAATTATACCTGCTCACATCCGCTCCGGGTACGAAGCGGATGTGAGTGCTGTTGGTCCGCTGAGAGCAAAGAGCAGACGATATTGAGTGTATCCACGCCATAAACTTCACTTCATCAATAAATGCAGATAAAGTGAAGGTTTTTGCGACTAAATGGTTATAATTGCAGTGATACGCTTAAGACTATTTATTGTAAGCAGAACTAGTGTTGGCTAAATTATATTTAATGCGGAAAACCAATTAACTATACTAATTAATATAAAGGAAATCATTGATGAGTAATGCATCACTGAAGGATAGAGTTTATGCAGTAAACTGGAATTCATCCTATACAGCATATGGACCCGCAAACGATGTTCCTGAACTATTATTACAATTATCATCAGCTGATCATGAAGTAGCAAAGACCGCCAGTCATAAACTTTGGTGCGGACTATGTCATCAGCATGTTTCTATGGCGCCAGCGGGATATCTTGCCCTTCCTTTTATATTAGAAATTCTTGATAGTGCCGATGAGTTACTTATGGTTGAAATACTCGATATCTTATGGGGATTCGCCCAGTGTTGCGTAGAGACAGGACCAAATGTCCCCGACTATTTCGAGCCAACAAGAGAGCGTCTTATTTTCGAACTCCCACGTTTTTCGTTATTATCCAAACACAGCGATGAGTTAATATCAAATCTCTCTTCTGAAATAATAAAATCGTTAAGCCAAACATCGAACAATTATAGTTAGGCTCTGTTACATTAAAACGCGCTTAGATACCTGTATATTGATTCCTCTGCCACCCATCCCGCATTGTCTTATCCATCAGGTTATTGTTGCGGTGACTGATTCAGCAAAGGTGTAGCCCTGACCAAGAATTAGCTACCCTGACCTGCTCCCGGTTTTTTGCTGCAGTACTGTCGCTCTGCCCGAAACTGAGCGTCCGTAGACTACATCAGAAACCTTCTGCTTCACCAAATCGCAGGCCCGAAGTTTACTATCCAGAACCATGTTGAACAGAACAAAATCGCGTGTCTTACCTTCTAGTTCAAGCCTGATTCAGATCCCCAGATATGAGATATCTGAAGTGGTCTTTTTTGGCCGACGATACGGCCTTTGTTCCACGGTGACGTGTTCATGATCAAATCTCCTGCAATATGGGAGATTTGAGTATGGTCGTCCTTCATGAGCGAAGAGCGGATATCAGGGCGGTATATCCATGGACTGAATTGTATTCGTTGACTTACTTTAACAGCAGTCGAATTCCAAGAAAGGCCATAACTGCTCCGCTTATTCTGTCTAAGAATTTACGGTATTTAATGTAAGCATGACGTGGACCTTCAGTTGATAACAGGCATGCCACGACTGCATACCAAATCAAATCAATAACGAATGCCATTATAGGCAGAATGATATACATAATAGGCTGAATATCTTTGCTAAGCGTTGCGGAAAAGATACTGGCAAATACCAGAGCGGTATGAGGATTGCTGATTTGCGTGAATACCCCAGTAAGAAAAGCTTTTGAGGTGCTGACGTTCTCTAATACGGCATGATCACTAAACCGGTTTGAAGGACGACGACACATTTTTAACGCCAGCCATAGGAGATAACAACCACCGGCAGCTTTAAGAGCTGTGTAAAGTGACGGGACCAACGTCAGAAGTGTGTGAAGACCCGCTAACGCTATGGCAGCAAAGACAAGTGCACCAAAACCCATACCCGCTGCAACAAATAATGCCGCCCGCCGTGAACTGGACATGGCAGTGCGGGCAACGAGGAGAAAGCTAACTCCCGGGCTCATTGCGCCGATCAAGATAGCTACACCAATTGCAGAAATTGCAATCAAATCAATTGTCATTCATCTTCTCCATTATTATTCGGTATCAGCCAATTCCCTCGTTGCGCGAGCTACACACATCACGAACCGCTGCCGATTAACATAACACTATTTCAGCGATGTCCGCTCCTGGCACAGAGCGGACATTTGAACTTTGCCCCCCGTACCTATTAACTTAGCTTTGACAGCTAATGTACCTGCAATATTCTGATGTCACTTTCAACCCATTTAGTAATGTCACTTTTTCTTGCATAAAGGCTCAAACCATCGGGTCATGGGGACATCAGGATTCTAATGACTATGTCAGATTAAGAACTCAGCCGGAGTAATGTCATTCAGTCGATTGTTAAAAACCGTATGTTCCGTTAGATGCTGCTCGCAAGCAGCATCTAACGGAACGACCGTCGAGAATCTGGAGCTGCGGCACTTCGAAAATGGATAACTGCCGATGGTCTCTGGTACAGGCAAGAAAGCCGGTAGAGTAGAAATGTACAATACAACTGCTACTACAATGCAAAACGCCCGATGAAATTCATCAGGCGTACAAGGCTGAAAAGTGCCTACCAGTTCCATGATCAGTGAATTCACTCCTAATGGAGCAGTAAATCATTGAGGAAACGTCTCGCGCGCGGATGTTGCGGCGCGGTGAAGAATTTATCCGGAGCAGCCTTTTCCAGTATTTGTCCCTGATCCATAAACCAGATCGTATCGGCGACGTCACGAGCAAAGTTCATTTCATGAGTAACGCACATCATGGTCATTCCTTCCTGCGCCAGCCCGCGCATCACGCTCAGCACCTCACCGACCATTTCCGGATCGAGTGCAGATGTCGGTTCGTCAAACAGCATGACCGGCGGCTTCATCGCCAGCGCCCGGGCGATAGCCACCCGCTGCTGCTGGCCGCCGGAAAGCTGCGCCGGGTAAACGTCGGCCTTGTGCGACATTCCCACCCTTTCCAGCAGCTCCCCGGCATGACGTCGGGCTTCCGAACGCTTCTCGCCGAGAACTTTCACCGGCGACATCATGATATTCTCCAGCACCGAAACGTGCGGAAACAGATTGAAACTCTGGAAGACAAAGCCGATTCGCGTACGCAGCTGGTTCAGCCTGGTGCTCGAGCCATGAATATCAATGCCGTCAAACAAGATCTGTCCCTGTTCGATAGGCTCAAGACGGTTGACCGTCCGGATTAGCGTCGATTTGCCGGATCCGGAAGGACCGCACACCACCACCACTTCACCGCTTTTTATTTCGGCGCTGACGTCGGTCAGGGCCTGATATTCCCCGTACCATTTATTCACCTGATTGAACAGAATCATCGGTCGCATGGTTGTTCCTTATTGAGTTTGTGATGGTGACGGGTCGAGAACCAGCGGCGTGACCGGCTTTCCCACAGCGGACTGTGCACGTTGCCTCCTGCTGGCAATACGCAGCTCCAGGCGATTGGCCAGCCACGTCAGGCTAAAATTAATGATGTAGTAGCTCAGCGCTACGATGGCAAAGACCTGGAACGGTTTTGTCAGCAGCTGATTACTGACCTGGTTGGCCGCATAGGTCAGCTCCGGAACGTTAATAACGTAGCCGAGGGTGCTATCTTTGATAATCGACACCAGTTGGCTGACCAAACTTGGCAGCGCGTTGTACAACGCCTGCGGTAGAATCACCAGGCGCAGAGCCCGCACATGCCCCATTCCCAGCGCGCGGGAGGCTTCATATTGCCCTGAAGGCAGCGCCTGGATCCCGCCGCGCACAATTTCAGCGATATAAGTGCTCTCGTAGATAACCAGCGTACACAGCATCGTGCTGAAGCCACTAATGTTGTGGCCAATCAGCAGCGGCACGCAGAAATAGGTCCAGAACACCACCATCATCAGAGGGATACCGCGCAGCAGATAGATCCAGCAGGTGACCGGCCAGCTCAGCCAGCGCCACGGAGAGAGGCGAGCGAGGCACAACAGCACGCCGACCGGGAAGGCGAACAGCACTGCCAGCAGCGACACCAGCAAGGTACACAGGACACCGCCCAGCGGACCATCAGGATACTGCCCCATCAGCAATAACAGGCCGTTATCACGCAGAATCGTGAAAAAATCAAACATACATATTACCTCGCATACGCGCGCTGAAAGCGACGGGCCAGCAGCGCTCCCATCCCCATCAGCAACAAAGAGAAGGCCAGGTAGCCTACCGTCGCCACCATATAAGCTTCGAAGGTACGGAAGGTCTGGTTTTCAATATCGCGCGTTACGTAAGTCAACTCGGTAACGCCAATGACCATTGCAAGGCTGGTATTTTTAAACAGCAGCACGGTGTGGTTAATCACCGATGGCAACGCATTACGGATCCCTTGTGGCAGAATCACCAGCCACATGGCGCGCAAATATCCCATTCCTAGTGCCCTCGCTGCTTCATTCTGTCCTTCGGGGATGGCACGCAGACCGCTGCGGATGTCTTCTGAAAAGTAGGCCGCCTGGCACAATCCCAGCGCGACAAGCGAAAACAGAAACTCCGCATTCATCTCGTTAACCCACATCTGCAACGACTCGGGCAGCAGCGTCGGAATCGCGAAATACCACATCATCAGTTGAATAAGCGTTGGTACGTTGCGGTGGTAGGATACGTACGCCGCGACCAAAAGCTGCGCGAAGCGCTTGTTGCTCAGGCGGATCATCACCAGCACCAGCGCAATAAACATGGCCAGCAGCCATGCACCCAACGCCAGTTCCAGAGTGACGACGGTGCCATCAATAATCATCTGACCGTAGTGGCCAGTCATCACGTTACTGAAGTCGAGTGCCATATATCCTCCTCGTTTACCGTCATTCAGGATTCACGGTCGCCGGGACGCATCGTGGATAACCCACCAGGTACCTGCAGCGTCGGGGTGATCTCAATATTGCCGATATTGACCGCCACCGGCGCGGCGAGCGCAAAGGCCACGCAGTCGGCGATATCTTTTGCTTCCGGCAGCTCGAAACCATCGATAAAGCGACGGCGGGCCTCTTCATGATCGCCGGATACGTTACCGAATATCTCCGTCGCCACCCGCCCCGGGCAAATTTCGGTAATTCGCACCCGCTTGCCGTAGCAATCGACGCGCAGCTGACGCGACAGCGCGTGCACTCCTGCTTTGGTGGCATGATAGATGGAATTGCCATTGAAGTTATAAATCGCAGCGATGGAGGTAATATTAATGACGTGGCCGCAGTCGCGCGCTACCATTCCCGGTACCAACAGACGACACAGGTGCAGCACGGCACGCAGGTTGACATCCACCTGGGTGTTGACCCAGTCGGCCTCGGCATCGAGAATCGATCCCGGATGAGAAACGCCGGCGTTGTTCACCAGAATATCGACCTGCAGATCCTGGCACAGTGCGGTCAGCGCCGATAGATCGCCGACGTCGACGGCGTGGGGAATGCAGCCAGTTCTGTCCGCCAGGGCGGCAAGCTGTTCATGGCGACGCGCGACCGCATGGACCTCAATTCCTTCCTTACAAAGGCGTTCGACAATCGCTTCCCCCATCCCAGCGGAAGCGCCGGTCACCAGGGCCACTTTATAATCTGAAAATGGCATATGAGCCTCTCCTGTTGCGGCAGACCGATCTGCCTTTGACGTTGTTTTTCTGACTGTATGCAGTTATGTCCAACGGGGATAAGACATAAATAGTTTGGCCCGATAAGGGGTCCTTATAACTTCGCGGAAGCGGCATCCGTGGGCAGCAGCAGCGCGATCTCGCTGCCGTACTCCAGCCGGCTCCCCGCCTGTGCCACAAGGTTTTTGAGCGTCCCGGCCACCGGGCTGCGCACCGGCAAATAGAGCGGCCCGACCTGCACCAGCGCGAGGATATCGTTCGGCGCAACGCGCTGCCCCTCGCTGACGAACGCCTCCCCATGGCTGGGGTGGCTCAGCAGCAGGCGTCCCGGTATCGGGGAACACACCGATAGCTGACGGGTTTCGGCCGCCGGCGGCGGCAGAGGCGGCGGTTCGGCCATCGTTTTGCCACCGGGGTAGCGCAGGCGAACCGACCAGTCCGCGCCGCGCCATTCAAGCTCCCGTAGTCCGGCGTTATGCATCTTCTGCGCCAGCTGGCGCACGTCCTCAAAAGCTATCAGTTCTTTTTCCATCATGATTCCATCGCGCAAGGGTCAGAGCACGGCAGTGCCGCGCGCCAGAGTAGTGACTCTAGCGCGGGTATCGGACGGGTTGATAAGAGGGTTTCGCTTTGAGGCAATAAGGGGGACTTATTATCCCACCAGGGTTAGCGGCCGGTTGTCCTCAGTCCGCTGCGCCATCAGGGAGAGCAAAATCCCCTTCACCGCTTCCGCGGGCTGCGAAAGCGGCAGATGGTCGGACATACAGAACGAGAGCGAGGTGAGTACATTGGGTTCGACAATTCTCGCCATCCAGGCATTGGCGGGCTGGAGCATGGTGCGCGCCGCGGACTCCGGCATGATGGTGCCGCCGAGATCCGCCGCCAGCGCGGCGTTAAGCGTGGTCAGCGATTCAATCTCGCACTTCACCCGGTAGCTCAGTCCGGCCAGTGTAAAGGCGTCGTCCGCGGCTTTACGCATAATGTTATAAATGCGCGGTAGAAACAGATCGTAGCGGGCGACCTCCGCCAGGGAGATTTCGCGCCGGGGCTCCCCCAGCGTGTGCGGGCAGACGAAAAAAAGCTCCTCTTTCATCAGCGGCAGAAAACGCAAACCGTGAATATCGCGGTCGCCATAAATCACCGCCATATCCATTCGCCCGCTCATGATTAATTCGCTGAGGGTCGTGCCAAAGTTTTCATTGAAATAGAGCACGATCCCGGGATGCTGGCGCTGCACTTCGGTCAGCAGCGGGATCGCCAGCAGCTGGGCGGCTGTGCCGGGTGCCAGGCCGACGGAAACCTGGCCGCTCAGGGCCCGGCCCGCGCCATCGATGGCGCTCTGCGCCTGCGCGCACTGGCGTAGAATCGCCTGGGCGTGGGTATAGAGAATTTTCCCGGCGTCGGTCGGCGTAACCCCGCGCTTGGTACGAATCAATAGCTGCTGATCGACCTCGCCTTCCAGCGTCGCCAGCTGCTGGCTGAGCGCCGGCTGGGCGATATGCAAAATGTCAGCGGCCTGCGTCAGGCTCCCGACGTCGACAATTTTGATGAAATATTTCAGGCGGCGAAGATTCATAGTAGCTGTCCTACATCAATACGCATCTCTGATGACAAGCAAGATCGGTGCCAGAACCTAAAAGCCCCGCAGGCCGCCGATCGCGCCACCATTTCGGGCAATCCGCTCTTCAGCACTCCCGCGTTTGCACCGTGGGGGGGCATCGGCGCATACGCGCGGCCCCGTTCACCGGCCGGTCGTCAGCGGGCGATTCCCGTCAGTCATC
Organism: Klebsiella sp. 10-1; assembly: GCF_009758445.1. NCBI lineage: Bacteria > Pseudomonadati > Pseudomonadota > Gammaproteobacteria > Enterobacterales > Enterobacteriaceae > Klebsiella > Klebsiella sp. 10-1. Next base: position 30,962 of record NZ_WQRE01000015.1, on the reverse strand, counting down.
GCATTGCGTTATGTCCCCACAACAAAGCGCTATTAGCTCGCCGCCTTTGCCCCCCTCTATGCTGGTTGATGTGTATTGACCCCCGCTCGCCGCACGCGGCGGATCGTTCTGCGCCGCGTGCGGGTTTGCTGACCTTATAACCAGGAACCGCAGCCTCATGCCTGATATCGCCGATCGTCTCAAAAATGTTACCGTCTCCGCCTCCGTCGCCATGACGCAAAAAGCGCGCGATCTCACCGCGCAGGGAATCGATGTCGTTGGTCTGTCTACCGGCGAACCGGACTTTCCCACACCGCCTCACGTGATCGATGCCGCCTATGCCGCAGCATGCGCCGGGGATACCCGCTACCCGCCAACGGACGGCACGCCCGCGCTGCGTGCGGCCATCCAGCGCAAGTTCCTGCGCGACAATGAGCTACGCTACGATATCAGCCAGATCCTGACCGCCGGCGGCGCCCGACAGATTATCTTCAACGCCATGATGGCGACAATTAACCCCGGCGATGAGGTACTCATCCCCACGCCATCCTGGATTAGCTACGCCGACATCGTTAAATTCGCCGGCGGTACGCCGGTTGCGGTACCCTGTCATGAAGAGCACGGCTTTAAACCGCTGCCGCAGGAGGTCGAAGCAGCGATCACGCCGAAGACCAAATGGCTGCTGCTGAACTATCCCAGCAATCCGACCGGCTCCGTCGCCACCCATGCCGAGCTCCTGGCGCTGGGCGAAATGCTGCTGCGTCATCCGCAGATCTGGATCATGACCGACGACATTTATGAGCATCTGTTGTACGACGGGGTGAAATTCTGGACCCTGGCACAGGTGGAGCCCCGGCTGTACGATCGCGTATTGACAGTGAACGGCGTCTCGAAAGCCTATTCAATGACCGGCTGGCGGCTGGGTTTTTGCGGTGGCCCATTGACGCTGATTAAGGCGATGAGCAACGTCAATACGCAAAACAGCGGCGGCGTGGCGACCCTGGCACAGGCGGGGTCCGTCGCCGCACTTGATGGCCCGCAGGATCTGCTGGCAGAACGGGCGGAAATCTATCGCCAGCGCCGCGATTACGTGCTTGAGCGTCTTGCCGGTATTCCCGGTCTGCGATGCCATAAGCCGCAGGGGGCCTTCTATCTGTTCGTCAACATTGAGGCGTTTATCGGAAAAACCAGCGCCAGCGGGCGTTTTATCGCCAGCGACGCCGATTTTGTGATGGCGCTTATCGAAGAGCAACACGTGGTAACGGTACAGGGGGCGGCCTACGGCATGAGCCCCTACTTCCGCCTTTCTTACGCCACCAGTATGGAACGATTGCAAACCGGTTGCGATCGCCTCGCGGCCTTCTGCGCGGGTTGCCGTTAAGCTGTAGCGCGCAGATTGTGCGCGCTAAGCAGAGTGAAATGCCTGCCTGGCGTCTGACCGGCAGGCATTTTTTATCGCGCCTGAGGGGCGCAGGGATAGATCCATACCTGGCGGGATGGCAAATGGGTTTTGACTGACTGTGGGTCCGAGAGCGCATAGCGTGAAGGGAGAGCAGGTAGTGGTCAGGGGCGCGATTTGCACCCCTCGTCACGGGGAAAGGCTTTACTGCGCCAGCACCTCCGCGGCGGATGCTACCGTCGCGCCGCAGGCTTCAATCTCACTACGAACCAGCGTCGCCAGCGCCAGCGAGCCCGGGGTATCGCTATGGACCAGGATCGAACGCGCACGTATCGACAGCGTATTGCCGCTAAAAGTGGTCACCGTTCCCTGCTGGAGAAACTGACGTACCCTGGCGCGCACCGCCGCTTCCTCTTTGATTAGCGAACCGGCAATACCGCGCGGGACAAGTTGTCCGCGATCGTCGTAGGCCCGGTCAGCGAGAAACAGCGTCAGCGTCGGCAATCCGGCAGCCTGCGCCGCCCGTTCAATTATAGTATCCGGCTGGCAGAAGATAATCAGTTGCGAATCGATCCGGGCGACGGCCTGCATCACCTGCAGCGCCAGCGCATCGTCACGGTTAATCATATTGCCCATTGCCGCGTGAAAACTCAGGTGAACTACGCGGGTACCCTCGGCGCGGGCAATGGCAGAGAGCGCGCCAAGCTGATATACCACCTGCTGGCAGATCTCATCGGCAGAGAACGCCATCTCTTTGCGCCCGAAGCCCTGGCGGTCCGGCAAACCGGGGTGGGCCCCAATCCCTACGCCGCGTACCTTCGCCAGGCGTACCATCCGCGTCATGATCGCCGGATCCCCCGCGTGAAAACCGCAGGCGATGTTGGCGGAAGAGACCTTATCCATTAGCGCTGAATCATCACATAGCTGATAGACGCCAAAACCTTCTCCCATATCAGAGTTCACATCAATTTTCATGCTGAGTTCCTTATAAACCAACGACCCTGATCAGCGGCGCTATGCTGACGCGCAAACGCTGCAGCCAACGTTCAATTTCCTGGCGCACTGCGATGGCGGTAGACGTATCGGTCTGTACCAGTTGAATTGACTGACCCGCCTGGAGCTGGCCCAGGCGCCAGAGGTCCTCTTCAATCACGCAGGCAATTTTGGGATAACCTCCCGCGGTGTTGGCATCGCTTAGCTGGATAATCGGTTCGCCGGCCGGCGGAACCTGTACGATGCCCGGTATCAGGCCATAGGAGCGCATTTCAACCGTTTCGGCTGGCAGGATAGGCTCCCCCGCCAGGCGATAGCCGGTTCGGTTGCTGTGCTGCGAAATTTTCCACGCCTGGTTCCAGAAACGCGGTGCATCAGCGGCAAACAGCGGATACTCGCCGGCGGGGATAGCACGGATCTGTACATCGCCCTGTGCGTTGCGCGGGAAAAAGGCGCTTAAGGCCACTTCCGGCGGCTCAATGCCAATCCCGGAATCCGGAAGTGGTGCTCCCTGCCAAGGGCCACAGGACAGCACGTCGCCGCGCTGTAGTTGCCGCCCCTCGAGTCCGCCGAAACCGCCGCGCAGGGCGGTACTGCGCGAGCCCAGAACCTGAGGGACATCAATGCCCCCGGCCACGCATAAGTAGCCGCGTGCGCCGCGACGGGGAAAACGCAACTCCAGCACCTGTCCTTTACGTACCGTGCAGCCCCACCAGGCCGGTAGTTCTTCGCCGTCGAGCCTTGCACGGCAATCGGCGCCGGTGAGCGCGATCCAGGTGTCCGCCAGGAAACGAACGCGGAAGGGAAACATTTGCACTTCGATGGCCGCCGCGTTTTCCTCATTCCCCAGCAGGGTGTTGCCGGCGCGTAGCGCCAGCGGGTCCATCACGCCGCTCACCGAGACGCCGAGGTGGCGCCACGCCGGGCGGCCTAAATCCTGGATCGTATTTAGCGAGGCGCTTTGTTCAATCTCAATCACAGTTCGACTCTCTCAGGCAGAAAACGGATGATATCGCCTGGCGCCATCAGCGCAGGAATGGCAGCATGGGGATTGAATACCTCAATTTCCGCGTAGCCGATAGCGTTCCAGCCGTTCGGCCCGGTCAGCACCGAGACGCCTGCCTGCGGCCCGCCGATGGTGACCGTCCCCTTAAGCATATTCAGCGAAGGCACCTTTTTACGCGGCGTCGCCAGGCGCGGATCCAGACCATGCAGATAGCCGAACCCCGGAGCGCTGCCAAGCGCGACCACGGTATAGACCCCCTGCGAATGCCGACGAATAACTTCCCGGGCGGAAAAACCGGTATGCCGACATACCGCCTCCAGATCTGTGGCGTGTTCCCCGCCGTAGCACACCGGGATATCAATCTGTCGCCCTTCGACGTTGAGCACCTGCGCGGACAGCCAGCACTCGCGCAACCGGCGCTCCACCGCCGTCGGCTCCTCCGGCGTATCGCGTAGCAGTACCAGTAAATTGGTCACACCGGGGATCAAGGATTCCACCTCCGGCCACCGCTGCAGGTTCTGCGCCATAGACCAGATACGGCGCTGCGCCGGAAGGTCAAAGGCGCCAGGCGCTTCGATAAGCCAGGCCCGGCTGCCCATCATGGAGATCCGTGCCGGGGCGCTGGCATGAATTTCAACGCGGCGCTCGGGTAACAACGTTTTCGATGTCGGCGTCATACTTATTCCAACGGTTCGAACGTGAGGCTGGATAACGGTTGTACCCGTTCTTCGCGGACCATTTTGTATTCGGTGTTCGGTCCAATCCAGGTATTCCAGATCTTGTCGATCGTCCCGTCGTCATCCATAACCTTCAGGCTTTCATTGACGCTGGCCAGCAGTTGCGGTTCACCCTGCTTCATCCCTACGCCGATTGGCTCAAGCGCCATCGGCTCTTTAATCATCGCCAGATTAATGCCGTCCTTTTTTGCCTGGCCGATCATTTTGATACCAGTCATGGTGTTGGTGACGAAACCCAGCACTTTATTCTGTTCAAGGGCAAGGAAGGCCGACGCGGCATCCTGGAAGGTAACCGGTTTGCCCCCCTTCAGCACGATGGATTGTTCAGAGGTGGTGCCCTTGGTGGCGCTGATACGCTTGCCTTTAAAATCGGCGAGGGTTTTATCGGCATTCGCCTCTTTTACCAGCAGCATCTCTTTCGCGACGTAGTAAGGGTCACTGAACTGAATCTGGCGGCCACGCGTTTTGGTATAGGCAAGGTTGGCGATCAGCACGTCGGCTCGCCCCGTGGCGATGATGGCAATACGCGCTTCCACGGAGGTAGGAACCAGCTGCGCCTTGACCCCCATCTGTTTCGCCAGCGAATGACAGAGTTCAACGTCCATCCCGACCAGCTGGCGGGTTTTTGGATCCGGGGCCGAAAACGGCGGCACATCGGAATAGACCGCGCACTTCAGCTCACCGCGTGCATGAATATCCGCCAGCATGTCGGCGCGCGCGGCGCCGGACACCGCTACCAGTGTCAGAACCAGCGCTAAACCCGCATTTCGCTTCAGTTTCATTATTGTTTTCCTCGGTCTGGATAAAAGAGTACCGACACCCGGTAAGAGGTTCCCCCGTTTCGCCGGTATAGCTAACCACTTATCGCGACTATATCGACATTGTTTACGTGATGGGTAAGAGGGAAACGCTGTCGCGAGATAGGTGATTTATATGACGGCACCGGCGCACAGAGATAAGCAAAAATTATCCTGACAGAACAAAATTATCTTATCTGCCTGCCCCTCGCGCCCTCTACTGTAACGCCATGCGCGACACCCACGCCGCGTCCCTCCGCGACCGTTAACCAAAGGTAGTCACATGAATGCCCGACTTGGGATTTATCTAAAAATACTCTCCGCGCTGTGCGCTACGTTAATGCTGGCCTGCGTCAAAGGATTGCAGGGGGCGATTCCCACCGGCGAGGTGATTTTCTTTCGCTCCTTTATCGCCATGTTTCCCCTGCTCATCTGGTTAAAAGCTCAGGGCAACGTGCTGGCCAATATCAAGACCAAAAATATTTTCGGCCATCTGATTCGCGGCTTTTCCGGTACCGGTGGGATGTACTTCAACTATCTGGCGCTGGTATCGATTTCTCTCGCCGACGCCACCGCCCTGAGCTACGCTGCCCCGCTCTTCACCGTCATCATGGCGGCCCTGCTGCTGAAAGAGCGGGTACGTTTTTCCCGCTGGCTGGGGGTTATTGTCGGTTTTTCCGGCATCCTGTTTATGCTCTCCGCCAGTTTAACCGCCAGCGGTTCTCTGTTCGCCGGCGGCCACCTGCAGTCCGGGATGGCTCTCGGCGTCGCGTTCGCCCTGCTGGCCGCTCTTTGCACCGCCACCTCCAACATTCAGATCCGTTTTCTCAACGGCATTGAAAAACCTGGCGCCATCGTCTTTTACTTCTCGCTGATGACCACCTTGATTGGTCTGGCAACCAGCCTGTTCGGCTGGGCACGGCCCACGCCGGGTCAGCTGCTGTTGCTGGTGGGCTGCGGCTTCTTCGGCGGCATGGCACAGATTCTGGTCACGCTGAGCCTGCGATTTACCGACGCTTCGCTACTGGCGCCGTTTGACTACACCACGCTGGTCTGGTCGATGGTAATCGGTTATCTGTTCTTAAACAGCCTGCCCGGTTCATCAACGCTGATCGGCGCGGGGATCGTAGCGCTGGCGGGGATATTCACCCTGTGGTGCGACCAGCGGCAGCGGCGGGCGCATATCGCGCGCGCCTCTTCCTGACGCTTTCTGACTCTACCTGTGGCCCCGCGCCGGTAGCGCAGGGCTTTTCATCGCCCCGCCTCAGGAATACAGCCCGCGGTCTTTACTTGCCTGTAGGATCCGTTCGCAGGCCAAGGCCCAAGCGGCGGTACGCAGGGGAATTGCCAGCGCCTGCGCTTTCAGCCAGACGCTTTCGATAGCGTGGCGCATAATGGTATCCAGCCTCGCGTCGATCTCCTCTTCGCTCCAGAAAAGGCTGGAGAAATCCTGCACCCACTCGAAATAGCTGACCGTCACCCCGCCGGCGTTGGCAATAACGTCTGGAACCAGCATGATCCCCCGCTCAGCCAGCACATCGTCGGCCTCCGGCAGCGTCGGACCGTTGGCTCCCTCCAGAATAAGGCGACAGCGCAGCCCGACGGCGAGTTCCGCGCTAATCTGCCCCTCCAACGCTGCCGGAATCAGTATCTCGTACTCGAGACGCCAGAAAGCCTCGTCCGCCACGCTATCGGCGCCGGGGAAACCGGCTATCGTGCCGTGAGCCTGCTGCCACGCCTGCAGCGCCGGGATATCGAGCCCGTTATGCTGATACAGCGTCGCACGATGATCCTGTACAGCCACCACCCGCGCGCCGGCGGCATGAAACAACCCGGCGCTGACGCTACCCACATTGCCAAACCCCTGCACCGCAACCCGGCTTTGCGCCACGGAGAGTCCCATTTTTTCCGCGATGTAACAGCCGGTGATAAACACTCCGCGCCCGGTAGCCTGCACCCGCCCCAGCGATCCGCCGAGGTGGATCGGTTTCCCCGTCACCACGCCGGCCGCGGCTGTTCCGGCGTTGCGTGACCAGGTATCCATCATCCAGGTCATGACCTGGGCGTTAGTGCCGACATCCGGCGCCGGAATATCCTGCCGTGGGCCGATCACCCTGCTGATTTCACAAGTGTAGCGGCGGGTCAAACGCTCCAGCTCTCTGTCGGATAGCGTCGTCGGGTTGACGCGCACACCGCCTTTCGCCCCGCCGAACGGCAGATTGAGCGCCGCGCATTTCACGGTCATCCACGCCGCCAGCGCCATCACCTCCTGCAGGCTGACGTCGGGGTGATAGCGCACGCCCCCCTTGCCAGGTCCGCGGGAGAGATTATGCTGAACGCGATAGCCTTCAAAATGGCGAATCGTCCCGTCATCCATTTCCAGAGGAACATCGACAATCAGCGCCCTTTCCGGGTGGCGCAGGGTATCCGCCCAGCGATTGAGATCGCCGGGCAGCGGCAGAACACGTTCCACCTGGGAGAGATAGATAGCCCAGGCGCAATGGCTCTCACCCGTCACATAAGAGAGTGCAGACACAACTTACCTCCGGTTTTCCAGTAGTGATAGCGATAGATGAAGAAAGCCGCCCGGAGGCGGCTTTGCGGCGAAGTTCAGCGACTGAGCTCCAGTTTCTTTTCCAGATAATGGATGTTGCTGCCGCCGGCGCGAAAATGGTCATCCGCCATGATCCGCCGCTGTAGTTCAACGTTGGTTTTGATGCCGTCGATCGCCAGTTCGCTCAGGGCATGTTCCATCCGCGCAATGGCGTCATTCCGGCTATCGCCGATGACGATCAGTTTGCCAATCATCGAGTCGTAGTACGTCGGGACGCAGTAGCCTGCGTAGATATGAGATTCCCAGCGTACGCCGAAGCCACCTGGCGCATGAAAACGGGTAATTTTGCCGGGGCTAGGCATGAAGGTGTGCGGGTCTTCAGCGTTAATACGGCATTCAATCGCATGACCGCGTACGCTCACCTGCTGCTGGCTGATGGAGAGCGGCAATCCGGCGGCAATCCTCAACTGCTCTTTAATCAGGTCAATGCCGGTGATCATTTCCGTCACCGGATGCTCCACCTGAATGCGGGTATTCATTTCGATAAAATAAAACTCACCCTGCTCATAGAGAAATTCAAAGGTACCGGCGCCGCGATAGCCAATGTCCAGACAGGCTTTGGCACAGCGCTCGCCGATAGCCTGGCGGATCTCCTCGGTGATCCCCGGCGCAGGGGCCTCCTCCACCACCTTCTGGTGACGACGCTGCATTGAGCAATCGCGCTCGGCAAGATAAATCGCCTGCCCTTGTCCATCGGCCAGAATCTGGATTTCAATATGGCGCGGGTTCTCCAGATACTTTTCCATGTAGACCATACCATTGTTGAACGCCGCTTTTGCCTCGGCGCGCGTCATGTCGATGGCCTGCGCCAGCTCTTTCTCTTCACGGACAACCCGCATCCCGCGCCCACCACCGCCGCCGGAGGCTTTGACGATGATCGGGTAACCGATCCCTGCTGCCAGCCGGCGATTCTTCTCCTGGTTATCGTCCAGCGGGCCGTCGGATCCCGGCACGCACGGCACCCCGGCTTGCTTCATCGCCTGAATAGCAGAGACCTTGTCTCCCATCAGACGGATGGTTTCCGCTTTCGGGCCGATAAACACGAACCCTGAGCGCTCCACCTGTTCGGCAAAATCTGCATTTTCTGCCAGAAAACCATAACCGGGATGAATGGCCGCCGCACCCGTCACTTCAGCAGCCGAAATTACCGCCGGAATATTGAGATAGCTTTTGGCGGATGACGGCGGACCAATACAGACGCTTTCATCGGCCAGCAGCACGTGTTTTAACTCACGGTCGGCGGTAGAGTGGACGGCAACCGAGCGAATGTTAAGCTCCCGACAGGCGCGCAGAATACGCAGCGCGATTTCGCCGCGATTGGCAATCACGATTTTGTCCAGCATGAGATCCCCTATTCAATCACTATCAGCGGCTGGTCGAACTCAACCGGTTGACCATCAGTAGCCAGAATCGTTTTAACGATCCCGCTGTTCTCTGCCGAGATCTGATTCATCATCTTCATCGCTTCGACGATGCACAGGGTATCGCCAATGTTAACCTGCTGACCCACAGCCACGAATGGCGCCGAACCGGGTCCCGGTGAGAGATAAAAGGTTCCCACCATCGGGGACACCGTGATGTGTTCCGTCGCTGGGCCAGGCGCGATAACCTGCGCCTCCGTGGCCTGAATCGGAATATCCGGCTGCGGCTGAACGACGGCCACGGATACGGCGGACGGCCCAACCGCCGTGGGGCTGGAGATGGCGCGGCTGATACGCACGGAGCTTGCCCCTTCGGCAATTTCCAGTTCGCCAATATCGGAGGCTTCAACCAGGGCGATCAATTTTTCAATGCTGGCAATATCCATAAGTTTCGGGTTCCGCAGAAATAGGAAATGATGTACCCGATTGCGCAATCAGCGGTGATGCAGTTATAGCAGAGCTGGTGGGCGATATTTCATAGGAACTTCAGGTGGTGGGATAAGAAAATATGAGGGTCAAAACTGGCAACGGACGAACCTCTTACTATATGGGTTATCGTCTGAAGTAGGGGATCGCCTGGAAAACGGAAAATATCATACGGTAAAGCTGTTTTTAAATAAAACGAAGCTGATAGACCGCTTTGAGCGAACAGCGAACGTCGGTTATTGGACTGACGCCGCCTTTATTATTCAATCCGCCTCACGTCGGGATGCTTTTCCGTTGCTGCCTCGTGAAAAATATCACCCAGCCAGCCCGGAATCTCGGTTTCTGTAAGATCGTCGGGGATAATGACTTCATGCAATCGGGAAAATTTTCGCTCCGTCAGGTCAGCTCGAAATATCAGCCAGCGCTCACCTTCACGCTTAACCCCTATATGTCGGCCAAATACATCGTAAATCAGCATCGTTACCTTCTTTTAGCCCCGCGTTGAACCCTTAGGTTCCTACCTTAGCTGAATCACTATTAAAAACGAAGACGTCAGTTTTATCGCCCTGCGCTGCGATAAACCGCGGTCACTCCTCATTGCGTCCCCGATCATTCCCCCGATATCTATCACTTTTCGGTCCGAATTTTCATCTTACTCTCACACTTTGTTACACCATGTTTCAGGGGTGACACATTCAAAAAATAGGATTACTCTTACCCCACTTTTTTTAACCCTCTGAGAATTCAATGAATAAACTAATCTTTGCCGCTGTCATTCTTTCTTCAGCCCTTCTTGGCGGCTGTGCCTCGGTCCCTTTAGCCAGCAATGCTGAAAATACGACGGCTAAATCATTCCCTGCTCCGGAAAATGGTAAGGCTGGTCTCTACGTGTACAGGGACAGCTTTGTCGGAAAAGCGTTAAAAAAAGACGTTTATCTTGATGGCCGCTGTCTCGGCGAAACCGCCGACAGAGTCTTTTTCTATCAGCAAATATCGGCCAGCCAGCCGCATACGCTGGGGACAGAATCTGAGTTCTCGCCAAATAACCTGACGCTCAATGTCACCCCAGGCAAGAACTACTTTGTCCGCCAGTACATTAAAATGGGCGTTTTCGTCGGCGGCGCCGGGCTGGAACAGGTTCCTGAAAGCGAAGGTATGCGCGTCGTTTCCAAACCGGAAGTTAAGTTAGCGGTACCGGGTAAGTGCGATAACTAATCGGCTACGATTGTATACTACTGGCATCCAGCCCCTGTCGGCGGCTGGATGTTGTTTTACCGCTCCGCGCCAGAAGATGGCATGGAGGGAAGCCCCGGCCAGCGCCTTAACTCCGCTCATAAAGAAGGCTAATGCCGGTGGGAAGTTTAGGGCCAGGAGCCATCATCGCTACCGTCAGGACGCGGCAATCCGCGCTGAGTTCGTCAACCAAGATCATCTACGCATATAACAGCGCGGGCATCTGTCTTTATCGCTGGTCAGTGAACGCACTGAATCCCCTTCCGGATATGCAAAAGGACGTAACAGGCTCAAATAGATATTTCCCAATAAACACTGGGTGACTTTATCTAAAACCAACGCATTGGTTATTATGCTTGCGTAACGGCTTAATTAACACAGAGTCAGGTAGAATATAGTGCATGAGATAATAAATTAATCAATTACTCCATTAAACTTTCGATACCTGAGCGGTGGTAACCTATAATTATTTGAAAATACTCTTGTAAAGGTCTGCTGAGAATCAAATCCATACTTAAAAGCGATTTCCATTATCGATTCGTCGGTTTCGACAAGATCTTTTGCCGCGAGGGACAGTCGCCGATCGCGAATATATTTACCAAGGCTAATGCGTTTAACCTGAAAGAATATCCGCTGAAGATGCCATTTAGAGTAGCCAGCCCTGGCGGCAACATCCTCGATCCTCAGCGGTTGATGTAAATTTGAATCAATCCATTGAGTTATCTCATCGATGATGTCTTCTGTTCTGAACATAAATTGACGCTCATTATGAAAGGTTTATGACACCATCCCTCTCAGGATACTCATGATTTATTTGTAAATTTCTGCTACGCCGTGCAGTCGATTATTTCCTGTTGTTGACAGAATCTTGAACGAGGTTGCCCCTTGCTCATCAGCCTTGCGAGAAAGCTCATTCGATAAATCATCAAGCGTATAGGCGTTGCTGGCCGAGACTACGCCAATTCTCTCCTTGCCATCGGCATGGTTAATTTCCTGTGCCGCAGATGCGGCATTCACTAAAAGGAAGCCCATGAACAATGTAGTAATAAGTAGCGTTTTCATGCTGTGTACCTCTGTCAAAAAATGTATATTCCAGAGCTTCCGCTAGGAGAAGTCCCCTCTGGCCGCCAAAATAAATATACAGATCTTAGCTGTCATAAGACTGACCGTGATATGACAAAATTGTCAGAGTAATTAAATTGATTTAGCGTGTTTTGAAAACAGATTTAGCTCGTTAATAACGCATTGTGGTTCTTCATTGAGAGGCATATTGTCCAGATCTAAAATGCCCTCATTTCTTTGGGGATTATCAGCCTGCAGGTCAGCAAACAGCGGCATGAGATCCTGCTGCTCTTCCCCTTGCTCAGCCACCAGCTCAAGGGTTTTATTTTTTGCCGCATCGCAGGTCAGGGCATTAACCAGCACCCGGGCGATTTGTTCTCTGGAGATCACGCCATCCTCCGGCGTTCCGGCATGGCGTCGATCGCCCTGGAGCATAACGATCCTCTGCTCATCATCGTTGTTGTAATCAAACCAGCCCGGTCTGACGATGGTGTAGGGATGACCGCTTGCTCTGACCAGACGCTCGGCGCGCCTCTTCCAGTCATGAACCTCGGTGCGTTGATTCCAGGTGCTGAGCCGCTCAGTGACGCCAATCGTTGTCATTAAGGCGATGCGGACAGGCCTCTCTATGAACATTCTCAGGATATTACGCACGCCGCCATAATCGATCGCTCTGGCACCGATACGCCCCTGCCCATCCGAACCGAGCGTAAAAATAACGGCATCAATATCTTTCGCCACATCAGCCAGCGTTTCAGGCAGCGAAACGTCCCCGTAAAAAACATCGGTTCCGCGAGGAAGCAATTTCACTTTGCGCCGGTTTCTGACAAGGGCCACGGGCTGATGGCCCATTTCAATTACGCTGTTCATGACGTGAAGCCCTATGCTTCCTGTCGCGCCGGCAACGAGTATTTTCATAGTAAACCTTTTGATAATTCAGATATATTTTTTAATACAAAGAGAATATCAATTATCATTATTGTCAGTAACAGGGCTAAAATGATTGTGTCTATGAACGCCCTTCATGAGTGCTTTTGGGGGGGAATGCCTCAATAAGGGAATCGCCAATGCTCAAAGAAAACTTCAACGAACTCCAAATCTTCCTTGTGGTGGCAAGAGAGCGAAGCTTTACCAAAGCTGCGGGTAAGCTCGGCGTTTCCCAGTCAGCGCTCAGCCACGCGATGAAAGCGTTGGAAGAACGATTAAACATCCGTCTTTTGACCCGAACCACCCGCAGCGTTGCCCCCACGGAAGCTGGTGAGAGAATTATTGCCTGCCTTGAACCCCGTATTGCCGATCTTGAGCAGGAGCTGGAGTCGCTTGTTCAACTGAACGGCACTGCCTCGGGTAATATCCGTTTATCTGCCGGGGAGCACGCCGCGCGAAGTCTCGTATGGCCGAAGCTAAAACCCTTTCTCAGGGAATATCCGGAAATCAATGTCGAACTGGTCGTTGATAATGGTTTTGTCGATATTGTTGAGGGGCGTTTTGACGCCGGGATCCGCCTGGGCGAAAGCGTGGATAAGGACATGATCGCCGTCAAGATAGGCGCGGATATGCGTATGGCGGTGGTCGGTGCTCCGGCATATTTCGCCGCTAACCCCGCGCCTGAAACGCCGCACCAGCTACAAAACCATCGCTGTATTAATATGCGTTTGCCCACCGCCGGCGGCCTTTATCACTGGGAGTTCGAGAAGGACGGGAAACCGCTACGCGTCAGAGTTGAAGGACAAGTGACGTTTAACCTGCTGGCGGAAAGAATAGATGCCGTTCTATCGGGTTTTGGCATCGCCTGCATTCCGGAAGATATGGTCCAGGGTTATATCCGGTCAGGGGAGCTCATCCAGATTCTGCAGGAGTGGTGCCCTTCTTTCCCCGGATACTATCTTTATTACCCTAGCCGCAAGCAGCACCCGCCCGCCTTTGCGTTAATGATCGATGCCCTTCGCTACGCGGAATAGCTGGTCCGCAGCTCGCGGCGAACCAGCCAGGGTCTTAGCGGCCTACGCGGGCCTGATGCTCAGGCGAGTAACGCTCGCCGACGATTTTTATCGTCTCAAGCGCCTGGGTGACCTGGCGTAAATCATCCTGAGAAAGGATAATCTCGGCGGCGCTCAGGTTTTCCTCCAGACGGTGCAGTTTGGTCGTACCGGGGATGGGGGCAATCCACGGTTTTTGTGCCAGCAGCCATGCCAGCGCAATTTGCGCAGACGTCACACCTTTTTCGCCTGCCAGTTCACCCAGTAAAGCGACCAGCTTTTCATTGGCTTCAATCGCATGCGCGGCAAAACGCGGTACCGTACTGCGATAATCGTCCTTACCAAACGAGGTCCCGGCCTTGATCGATCCGGTGAGGAATCCTTTACCTAGCGGACTGAACGGCACGAACCCGATGCCCAGTTCCTCCAGCAGCGGCAGGATCTCCCGTTCAGGCTCGCGCCACCACATGGAATATTCGCTTTGCAGGGCAGTGACCGGTTGTACGCTATGCGCACGTCGGATGGTCTGCGCCCCCGCTTCGGAGAGGCCGAAGTGTTTGACCTTTCCTTCTGCAATCAGATCTTTTACCGTTCCCGCAACATCTTCAATGGGAACATCCGGATCGACGCGATGCTGATACAGCAGATCGATAACCTCGGTTTTGAGGCGGCGTAATGATCCTTCAACGGCTTCGCGGATATGCTCCGGCCGGCTGTTTAAAATCTGCTGCCTGTTGTCATCCCCGAAGGTAAAGCCAAATTTGGTGGCGATGACCACGCGATCGCGAAACGGTTTTAAGGCTTCGCCGACAACCTCTTCATTTAGATACGGGCCATACACTTCGGCGGTATCGAAGAAGGTGACGCCGCGTTCAACCGCAGCACGAATGAGTTCGATAGCCTGACGGGTATCTGTCGCCGGGCCGTAGCCGTGGCTAAGCCCCATGCAACCGAGTCCGAGGGCCGATACTTCCAGTCCGGACTTACCCAGATAACGTTTTTGCATTTAATAAGTACCTCTGTTGTCGTGGCTTAAACGTCAAGTTTGCGGCCGGTCAGCCACTCAACCATTGCCGGATCGCGATGCGAGAAGAATGCGCTGGTTGCGGTATCAAGGGCGGCAATCTGCAGCATGTCTGCAGAACTGAGTTCAAAATCGAGAACGTTGATGTTCTCTTCCATGCGTTCTTTTCGCACCGATTTCGCCAGCGAAACGGTGCCTCGCTGGAAGATCCAGCGCAGAACAACCTGACCGACGCTCTTGCCGTACTTCTTACCGATCGCCGTTAACACGGGGTGCTGAAACAGACCATTTTTGCCTTCTGCAAACGGAGCCCAGGCTTCCGGCTGAATGCCACGACTCTGCATCCACGGCACAGCGTGCAATTGCTGGTTAAAGGGGTTAACTTCAATCTGGTTCACCGCAGGGACGACGCTGTTGAAAGCGATAAGATCGGCAAGTCTGTCAGGATGGAAGTTGCTGACGCCAATCGCGCGAATTTTGCCAGCCTGCTGCAGTTCTTCCATCGCGCGCCAGGCACCGTGGACGTCGCCGTAGGGCTGGTGAATCAGGTACAGGTCAACATAGTCCAGCTGCAGTCGGTTCAATGAACGTTCGAACTGCGCCTTCGCCCCTTCGTAGCTGGTATCCTGTAGCCATAGTTTGGTGGTCACAAAAAGTTCATTACGTGCGATACCCGTCTGCTGCAGCGCATTCCCGACCTGGCTTTCATTCTGGTAGGAGGCGGCGGTATCGATCAGACGATATCCCGTATCGATGGCATCGATAACGGCTCTCTCGCATTCGGCGGCATCAGACATCTGAAACACACCAAAGCCCAGCAGGGGCATTTCAATACCGTTGTTCAGTTTTACAGTTTGCATGACGTTATCCTTCAGCTGTTGTCCGGAAAAAGCATAACGCAAAGCGATTTATTCTATTAGATGGGGTAATTAGCTAGGGTTTATTAGATGTGTTCATCAATGCTGTTGGCGTCTGACGGGCTGTTTTGCATCAGAGGCGGACCTGACTAACATCACTGATGTATTAATCAATGGAGAGCAGGTCATATTTATAATATAAATTGACAGCTACGCTTAGTTTTACAGGAACATAATCGGTGAATATTACAGCCTCCATTGCCCTTTTGAGCGCATGCCCGTTTGTGAGTCTGGCGTCGGTGCCGGTGACCTTTTCCGAAACTTTCCTTGAGGCTCCCGGGCCAAAAGGTCCTTTGAAAGGCACGTTACTCACCCCAAATTCAACACCAACCGCAGTTGTTCTTATCGTTCCTGGCTCCGGGCCTACCGATCGGGATGGAAACAACCCGCCTGGAGTGAGTGCATCATCATATCGACTTCTTGCTGAAGGCCTGGCTGCAAAAGGCTTTGCAACGCTTCGTATCGACAAACGTGGAATGTTCGCTAGCGCAATGGCCGTAGAGGATGCCAATGCGGTGACGATTGCTGACTATGTTGACGACGTTCGATCCTGGGTAAAAGTGCTTAGACGTGAAATGCAAACTCCCTGTATTTGGGTTCTGGGACACAGCGAAGGAGGTGTTGTCGCACTTGCCTCGGCTCAGGAACAGGATGTGTGCGGAGTGGTTCTTATCGCAACGCCCGGGAGGCCGATGGGGGAGGTGTTGAGGGGACAACTTAAAGCTAATCCGGCAAACGCGCTGTTATTAAAGGAGGCATTGCCGATAATTGATGCTCTGGAGCATCGGCGGCGGGTCGATACAACGAATATACATCCAGCACTGCAAAATCTCTTTAATCCTGCGGTTCAGGGATTTTTGATCAATGTGTTTTCATATAATCCGAGTCAGCTCATTTCGACCATTACCAAACCCGTGCTAGTGCTACAAGGGCAACGCGATCTCCAGGTGGGAGAAACGGATGCAAGACAGCTTAAAGCCGCAAATCCTCAAGCGTCCCTGGTTATACTGCCCAATATGAACCACGTTATGAAAGAGGTGACTTCGGACGATCTCAAGGCAAATATCACTTCATACGCGGAACCGGCACTCCCCTTAGCTCCCGGTTTAATCGACTCGATTGGGAATTTCCTGATCCATAACTGACTTTTTTTCCGAAAAATAACCGTTGCCCTGGGATAAGAGTCCCGGCAAAAAAGCGATTCATTTTCAAAGTGTCCAATACTCTTTTAAAGCCTACGTTCGCTTATAGCAGACCTGGGGCCGCCATACGCCTGGGTGCAATAATATTAACTTTGGCGGAGCGACATCTAAGGAGTAACGCGCAAAATACCCGCGTACTATTCTCGTAGTATTAAACCGCCTGAGCCATCACCGATTTAAACTGCGCACGCCACATGTCGTAAAATTTCCCCCGGCGGCCCATCAGCGTAGCGAAGTCTCCATTTTCGATGACCTTTCCCGCAGACATCACGATAATCCTGTCGAACTCTTTGATGTTACCGAGCCTGTGCGTTACGGCGAGAACGGTCGTGTTCAGAGCAAGGATGTCATTAAACAGCCGATGCTCGGTTTCGGGATCGAGTGACGAAGAGAACTCATCAAAAATAAACAAACTCGCCTTTCGGTATAGCGCTCGTGCAATCGCAAGCCGTTGCCACTGCCCCGTGGAGAGCTCATCGCCGCCGAACTGCTTGCCCAGACGGGTGTGCTGGTCATACGGGAACCCTACCTGTTTTAGCAATTCATCCACCGCGGGTGACGGGGCTTCAGCGTCGTAATTATTCAGGGCAATGTTTTCGCCCACCGTGAACTCGTATTTTCCGTAATCCTGAAACACGGTGGCGATCTGATTCCGATAGCTTTCAATATCCAGCCTGTCGAGCGGCACGCCTGACACCGACACCGCCCCTTCACTGAAGGCGTACATGCGCAGAATCATTTTTACCAGCGTTGTTTTTCCGCTGCCGTTATCGCCGAGAATAGCGACCTTTTCGCCGGGGGCGATTTCAAGGTTAACCCCATTCAGGGCGGGATGATTACGCCCCTCATACTGAAACCGGAGATTTTGAATGCTGAGCGCAAAAGGCGTTTCGGCGGGCAAGGTAAGATGGCCGTTTTTCACCGGTTCGATCTTATCCGTCATAAACGAATGATAGTGAGTGAAAAAACTGCTCATGCTGACGAGATTAGAACCATAGTTGGCTATCTCGTCGAGGTGCGATTTCATCATCACAATAGACTGGAACACCATCACCAGCGCGCCCACGGCAATATCGCTGGTGCGTAAGTTGCTTAAAAACAGCGTTACTCCGGCGAACAGCATCCCCAGGCTCAGCACCATCGCTGGCACGGGCGCGATGAGCGCGCGAATGCGCTGTTTGTGCATGCGTGAGTAGGTATTGCGGGCAGATACGCTAAATTTATTCAGCAGATATTTCCCAAGGCCGTAAAGCCGGATTTCCTGCAAAAAGCTCTTGTCCATACTAACGCCATATACGTAGCGCATCGCAATCGCATCTTTAGAGGTGAGGAATAAGTCCCGCACATATCTCTGCTGAATACGCATATTAATAACAATCATCGGTATGGCGGAGAGCGCGCAAATGGCCGCTCCTGCTCCTGAATAGTTGAGCAGAACCAACAGCAAACTGCCGGCCATGATGGTTGCCCGGATGACGTAAATGATACAGATGATGAAATTAAGCGGACGATAGGCTGCTTCTTTTTTCAAATATTCCAGCTGCTCGTAACGCGCCTTGTTATCAAACAGGCTCAGGGAAAAAGAGTCGTTCATGCGGCGCATGATCTTCGCGCTGAAGTGATTGGTCGAAATCTCCGTGACATCCCCCTGAACAAGATTGACCAGGGGCTGCATAAGCTGCATGCCAAGGAGTGAGACACACCAAACTGCGACGTTCAGCATCAGCTCGCCGTCGGTGGTTTGCGCTGCATGCAGCGTATTGATTATCTGGCCGGTCATAAAGACGTTGAGGGCCGGTATCAGCCCCTGAAGCAATACAACGGCGATAAGCGCGGTAATACGAAGTGGACATGAAGCAAAGACGTACCTGATAGCCAGTAGCACTGACGACCTCCCTTGTTGCAGCAGCCATGGATCCTGTGATTTGCGGATAATAATAGATGAGAATGGCACTCAATTGCATAAATGGGATTTGTTGGGCAGGGAAAGGGTTGCGCTCCGCTTCTCGTCCATAACAGAAGTCGTACGCTTAGGACCGGTCCGTTTTGTGCTGTGAGCGGACGTTTATTTTTATAATCAAGTAAAAAAGAATCACTGATAAATATAAGTTTCTGCGTTAATTAGCTTTTAATTAAACTCCTCTGGGCTTCCTGGTTATGAAAGCCCGCTGTTTTTATTCATTATACTTCACCACTAATTAGTTTTTTCCGGGCTCACAACCATCCAGACAGCAACACCTATAATTGCCGCCCCTATAATGAAGCCATTGTTAACGATTTCGCCCAGCACAATATATCCCCACAGCATGCCAAACGGAGGAATTAAGAATGTCACTGTTAATGAACGTAACGGCCCGACATCGGCAATCAGACGGAAATACAATATGTAAGCAAACGCAGTACAGATCACTCCCACTGCAATTACGCTTACCCATGCCTCTTGCTGTAGCCAGTCAACAGTGGGGCCAATGCTGGTGCTCCATAGAAAAAAAGGCATCAGAAAAATAGATGCCCCCATCTGGCTACCGAAGGCGACAATTTTAGGATCGAGTCCGCCTTTGTTGGAAATCCAGCTTCGTGTCAGAAAACTGGCGACCCCATAACAACCGGTAGCGATGAGACAGGCAATAACACCGGCAATTTGCTTGTCCGCAGACGATGCTTCACCAATTGTGGTGATCACAATGATGCCGACAAGTCCCAGGAGCATGCCAGCCCATTTTCGGAGTGTCAGTTTTTCCGCAAAACATGAAAATCCAACGAGTGCCCCCATCAAAGGCGTTGTTGCATTCAAAATGGCTGAATACCCGGCAGGTAGCCATTTGGCCGCAAGGCAATACATCAGAAAGGGCAACCCGGAGTTAATCACGCCAAGTATCACTGAGGACTTGAATTTACCTTTAAAATCAAAAGAGGATTTAAGCATAAACAAAATAACCGCGAGGCCTGCAAAGCCAAAAAACACCCGCAAAAAAGCGGTGTTAATGGCACCGAATTGCGGCACAGCTATACGCATAAAGAGAAAGCTCGCCCCCCAAATAGCGGCAAGCAGGAGTAACCGGAGATAGTCAGCAACACGCATAACAGTTCCTTTTTCTTTGAAGGGGAAGTAACAACGAAACTGTGAATCATGCCAGACATGTCGACAAACAAGATTTTTGTTTATACTTAAGATTTTCTAACTTATAAAGCACAATATCTGATGAAAATTCCACCTTTACATGCGCTTATGTGTTTTGAGTCTGCGGCCAGACTTATGAGTATGAAGGCCGCTGCTGAAGAATTATGCGTAACGTCCAGCGCTGTCAGCCAGCAGATTGCAAAACTGGAAAACGTGACGAACACTCGATTGTTCATACGCAGTCCTCGTCGTCTCGAACTGACAACTGAGGGGCGCATCTATCTGAGGGCGATACGGCCCGCTTTCAGCCAGATAGCAGAAGCAACACAACGCTTAACGAATGATGGAAAGGCAAACAAAGTAACGATTAGTTGCACAAGTGGTTTTGCCATTCAATGGCTGCTGCCACGGCTGCCTGCATTTGAAAAAGCCAACCCGGGTGTGGAAGTACAAATCAGTACAACCAACAGACAGGTTGATTTACTGTCTGAAGGGATTGATTTCGCTATCCGGCACGGCGCTGGTAGCTACCCTGGAATGGAGTCTGAGTGCCTGGTGAACGATAAACTTCTCCCGATCTGTAGCCCCCGATTAATTGCACCGGAACACGAACTCTCATCACCGATCGATATTGCAGAGTACACGCTGTTGCATGATGAACACCGGCTGGA
The DNA here is from genome assembly GCF_009758445.1 of Klebsiella sp. 10-1. Classification (NCBI taxonomy): domain Bacteria; kingdom Pseudomonadati; phylum Pseudomonadota; class Gammaproteobacteria; order Enterobacterales; family Enterobacteriaceae; genus Klebsiella; species Klebsiella sp. 10-1. The sequence continues at coordinate 10,381 of NZ_WQRE01000015.1, read as the reverse complement.
CTGGTCCGTCTGGTTTCGTGCACTGAGTATTGCCAATGTGAATACTGACACTGGTCCTGTTTTCGTCGATTCCAACGGCGTGATTGAGGCCGCAATCGCAGGTAAAGGTATTGCGCTTGTTCGCAGTGCTCTTGTTCAGGAAGAACTTGCAAGTGGCTTGCTGATTAACCCGCTGAAAATGCCGGTTGATTCGCCGATTGCGTACTACCTGGTGTACGAAGAGTCCGCTATATTGCAGAAGATAAGTCGCCGGTTCCGTGACTGGATTACAACAGCAGCCAATAAACACCCAGCGATACAAGGTGAGAGAAAATAAAGATGTTGATTCAGGTTCAATCTAATTCATAAGGTCACAAATTCCGTTCCTCGCTCATTGCACACAGCTAAGGGCCAAAACTAACACTAACCTTATAATTGAAGCGACATCGCGTTGCAGTCACTTTGAACATGGCACTGCTTCATTATTTAGACAGCGGTATCAGGCATGATTTTTCTCCACCATTCAGGTTTCATATCTTGAAATGAGTGAAATTGTGGCGAAAACAAGGCGCGCTCGTTGTGGTCAAAAATACCGCTAAGCAAAGCAATCACCGGAGCGTCATCGATAGCGCCGACTGAGGTGCCACACCGGGCGCAAAATGCCCTGGATGAAGCCGTGGATGAAGCCGTGGATGAGCGGAACAGGGAAGGCACTCCCCCTTCGCCAGTCCATTCAACATCATCCGAGTGGAATTCAAGCCATACTGCGGTCTGGCAGCCAGAATGCTTCTGGCATATATCGCAGGAGCAGGAATGAGAGGAAGAAGGGTTCACCGCAGTGAATCTGATAAACCCACATAAACACCCACCAGACAATTTCTTATCCATACCAGTCGATCCCTTATCAACGCTAACAAAGTGTTAAAGATAGCATCGACCCGTTGAACTCACAGCTCAAAGCAGACAGTCACGTTCAACATCCCTTCGCCACGATGAGGCCACATTAGCCTTTATAAAGCCGATGTTCTGAGCCCTCAATAATGGAGGCTCAATATTATCTCGTACTATGGCAGCTATTTTTCTTTCAATAAATTACCCACCAAATCAGCAACCTGCATCTTATTGAGGTCTGATAACGGGAAGTGGGTATTTCCTTTCCCCCTATATAAGGAAGGTGCGTCGTGCAGATGGTCAGCGTGTCCGCAACGTCATTCCCGCATCAATAAATCAGCCGCGTATCGCCTCTAGCCAACCGGCTACCGTCTCCGTGGTTCTGCGTTCCTGATCGCATTCAATGACCAGCGGTTTTTCCCGACGAGCGGCCGGAGCAAGGACAGCGAGGATATCCTCGCTGTCACCTTTGCCGTAGCCGCCGTGGGTAATGAAGGGGATAAGTAATTTACCCGCAAGGTTGTGGGTACTCAGAAAGGTTTGCACCACGGGAGGCACGCTGGTTCCCCAGATGGGGAAGCCTAAATAAACCGTCTTATAGCGCCCGATATCCGCGACGCTATTTTTTAATGCCGGCTTTGTTCCCCGGGCACGCTCGTTTTTTGCCTGTTCAACGGTCAGGAAATAGTCCTCCGGATAAGGCGCAGCCGGTTCGATTGCAAACAGATCGGCTTTCAGGCTGCGATGAATGACGCCGGCAATCACCCGCGTATTCCCGCTACGTGAAAAGTACGCCACCAGAATACGGCTGCTGCCCCGAACGTTGGCGGCTGCGGACGCCGCCGGCGCCAGCGTGACGCTAGCCAGCGTAAGCCCGGCCAGCGCCGTAATTAACGCTCTGCGGGTGGGATCGTGTTCCATACCGGTTCCTCTACCTGCTCGCCAGCGCCTGCTGCAGCGCGCGTTCGGCCCGCATGGCGGCATCGTTTTCACCATGCTCGCGCAGTACCTGCGCCAGCTGGCGCAGCTGTCCTGCCGTCAGGCCGACCCGCATGCTTGCCCGCGTATGCGATAACAGCTGCGCTTCAACCCCGGGCGTAGCCGCTAATGCGCCCACCGTTGCCAGCTCGCGGCTTTGCCAGTCGAGATTATCGCGGGCAAAAATGTCACCGAACAGGTGCGTTTGCAGGAACTGATTAATGACCGGCGCAAAATCAAAAAGCGGCCCCTGAACCGGAGCCCCGGAGATTTTGGTCTGATTTGCGGTGCCGGTGCGGAGAAGTTCCTCCCCGACGGGAACCGGTTTGCCCGGTTCTTTACCCTCAACGTCTGCGATGCCGCGCTGTTTGCGCGCTTCAACCACTTTCATCAGCTCATTAAGCGCATTCAGGCTGCGGGGGAAACCCGTATAGGCATAGAGCTGGACGAGAATCTCTTTGGCTTCGTTTATCGTGAGTCCGGCGTCCAGACCCTGATTAAGCGCCGCATTAAGCTTATCCATCTGACTGCTGGCCATTGATGCCGCAATCAAAGGGATAGCCTGCTGTCGGGCAGACAACGAGTCTGAAACGGTTTGTTCTTGATTCATTTCTGTGGCTCCTTTCGTCACCGGCGCGGCATTTGCCGTGAGGCTAAAACCCCAGGTCAGCAGTGCCGCTGCCGTTAATGCCTTAACGGGCGTGGTATTGTTCATCCGTCACTTTCTCCATCCAGTTCACGCTTTTGCCATCCACAATCCCGGTTATCGCCAGATGCGTCATGGCGCTGCCCGGCGCTGCGCCATGCCAGTGCCTGACGCCCGGCGGGCAAGAGACGACATCGCCAGGGCGAATGACCTGTACCGGCTGGCCTTCCTGCTGCGTAAGCCCTACGCCGTAGGTCACAATGAGCCTCTGACCCGCAGGGTGCGTATGCCAGGCGGATCGCGCTCCGGGCTCAAACGTGACATAAGCTGCGGAAACGTTGATGTCGCTATCCGGCCTGAAGAGCGGCTCAACCCGGACGCGGCCGCTAAAATTTTCCGCCGGCCCGGATACCGCGCTCTGGCTACCGGCGGCGGCAATATGGACGGCGGCATTTTGCTCCGCGGCCGAGGATGTAAAAGCAATGAGCGGCAGCAGTAGCCCGAGGTAGCGTAAACGTTGAGTCATACAAAGCGTCCTTATCGTTGGAAGGGGATGGCCTGCGATGATTCTAACGAGGGGGCGATGTCGTCAGGCTGACGAACGCCTGACAATTGCGTCAGCCTGGCTGGCCCGCCTTTTTGCCTCCCCCGCCCCGGCGAAGGCGCTGCCGGTTTTTTTATCCGGCTGCATTGCCAAAGTCAGTCCAAACGTGTTGATCCCCCCTTCGCTGCGCGCAAAGACGTCCCCCCGATGCATAATCGCCACGGCACGGACGATCGATAACCCCAGCCCATGATGCGTATCACTCCGCGCACGAGATGAGTCGACGCGATAAAAACGTTCAAAAAGCCGACGCAAATGCGCTGCCGCAATGGGATCGCCTGGGTTCGAAACCTCAACGCAGGCTTGATTATTCTTTGCGCTCAACCTGACGGTAACCGTACTTTTAGCGGGCGAATGCCTTGCGCTGTTTTCCAGCAAATTGGCCAGTGAACGGTGGAACAACCGCCGGTCAATATGCGCGGTGACATCGCCTTCAACGTCAAGGGAAAGCTGTTTCTCAGCAAAGGAGGGTTCGACATACTCCGCTGTTTTTAGCGTCTCCTCACGCAGGGAGACCGGCGCAAGCTGGGAGGCATGTTCGCCCGCGTGCGCATGGGACAGAAACAGCATGTCGTTAACGATCGACGTCATTCGCTCAAGCTCTTCGAGATTTGACCCCAGCAACTCTTCCAGCTCATCATGCGAACGTCGACGTGAGAGCCCCAGCTGCGTCTGGCCAATCAGATTGGTCAGCGGCGTACGGAGTTCATGGGCAACGTCGGCGTTAAAACTTTCAAGCTGTCGCCAGGCGACCTCCTGACGCTCCAGCACTCCGTTAAAGGATGAGGCTAGCTGCCGTAGCTCTCCGGGCAATGCGTTGGTATCCAGGCGCTGGCCGTGATCCCCCGGCGCGAGATGCTGCGCCTGTTTACCGAGCGCCCCCACCGGCCGCATACCAATCCTTGAGACCATATAGCCCAGCAAAGCGACGATAAATACCCCCAATGCGGCAATAACCAGCAGCGTATGGGTGAACGCATCGAGAGTGCCCATGTACGGCGTGGAGTCGATGGCAACCACGTAGCGTAGCGCAGGTCTTTCGCCGTTTGCGGGGATAGTTTTTACTAACAGGAACAGCGAGCATGCGCCTTCCGATGCGCCGGGCGCTTTATTAAAGCCCTCCCGCAACGCGGACCACTCAACCCCAACCGGCGGCGTTCCCCCCACGCTGAATCGTGGATTATTGCTCACTATCCAGTAGCGAACGCGCTCGCCTTCTGAATTGGCCAGCACGGTGAATTTATTGGCCAGCGTTGACCAGCCGTCGGCCGAGGTACGCGCGGCGATCCACGGGCTCATTAATGACTCACGGAATAACAGCTCGTTGTGCATCTGCTTTTGCAGCGAGTCGTGCAACGAGCTTCGCAGCAGAATGCCGATAACCGAGACGATCAGCAGTGCGGATAGCGCGAACATCAGCGCCAGATGGACTGAGATGGAGCGTCTGGTCATGCTTATCCTCTTCATTTATTCAGGCCTGACTTCGAGGACGTATCCCATACCGCGTACGGTATGAAGTAATTTAACGGCGAACGGGGCATCAACTTTGGCCCGCAGGCGTTTAATGGCGACCTCAACCACGTTGGCGTCGCTGTCAAAATTCATGTCCCATACCTGCTCAGCAATCATCATCTTCGACAGGATTTCTCCCTGATGACGGGCGAGAAGGCTCAGCAGAGAGAACTCTTTGGCGGTCAGCTCCAGCCGCGAACCGGCGCGAAACACCCGGCGAGCCAGCAGGTCGAGATGCAGATCGTGAATTTGCAGCTGGGTGATATCAACCCCATCCGTTGACCGGCGCCGCACCAGCGCCTGAATACGCGCCACCAGCTCAATGAGCGAGAACGGTTTGGGGAGGTAGTCATCAGCGCCGAGGCGAAGCCCTTTGACGCGCTCGTCAACCGATCCCCGCGCGGATAGCATCAGCACGGGGGTTTGTTTACTGGCCCGCACGCCCTCAAGCACCCGGTAGCCATCCATTCCCGGCAGCATCACGTCGAGGATTATCGCGTCGTAGTCGAATTCCAGCGCGTAGTGAAGCCCTTCAGCGCCATCGGCAGAAACATCCACCGTAAATCCGGACTCACCCAGCGCACGGCTGAGATAGGTTGACGTTTTTTCTTCATCTTCGACTAACAGCAGACGCATAACGAGACTTCCTCTTAACCTTTCAACGGCGCTTCAACATCGGAATAAACCTGCACGGCATCCGGCAGCCGTTGGCCCTGGATAGCGATCGCATCCAGCGAACGGCTGAGCTCGGCCATCTCGGCGGGCGTCAGCGAGACTCCTGCGGCAGCCGTGTTTTGCCGCATATGGTCTTGGTTTGTGGTGCCGGGGATCGGGACAATCCAGGGTTTGCGAGCCAGCAGCCATGCCAGCGCTATCTGACCTGGCGCGGCATTTTTTCTTATCGCCCAGGCTTTCAGTAACTCAACCAGCTGTAAGTTGTGCGCGAGGTTATCGGGCGAGAAGCGCGTTTCCGTCGCGCGGAAATCACCGGCGGCAAACCGGGTATTCTCATCAATCCAGCCGGTTAAAAACTGCACGCCTAACGGGCTCCACGGCACAAACCCAATTCCCAGCTCTTCGCATACCGGAAGCACGTGCTTTTCCGGTCCCCGCCAGAGCATCGAATATTCGCTTTGTACGGCGGTGACGGGTACGGCCGCATGGGCCCGCCTTAACGTATTGATGCCCATTTCCGACAGTCCCCAGTGCAGGACTTTTCCCTGATCCATTAAATCCTTAATCACGCCGGCGACATCTTCGATCGGAACCTGAGGATCGACCCGGTGCTGATACAGCAAGTCGATGCGATCGGTCCGCAGGCGTTTGAGCATATTTTCGACAACCGCTCTGATATGCTCCGGCCGGCTGTTGAGGCCCGGCAGGCGCTTGCCGGTCTGCTGATCGATGTTCCAGCCAAACTTCGTGGCGATAACGATTTTATCCCTGAAAGGAGCCACCCCTTCCCCGAGGATCTTCTCCACTTCAAAGGGACCGTAGGCTTCGGCTGCGTCAAAAAACGTCACGCCCTCATCAAATGCCCGGCGAATAATATTCACCATCTCGGGACGCCACGGGGTAGAGGTGTCGTATTTACGGCTCATGTTCTGAACGCCCAACCCCACGGCGGAGACTTCCAGCTCCCCGAGCCTGCGTCTGCCCGGCGTAGCGGAGCGCTGGCTGCCTTGTCCGGATGAATCCGACGAAGAGGATTTCCCTGCTGCCAGGGCGTGGGGAAGCAGTGACGCCGCGGCGATGCCGGCTCCGGCCGCTAAAAGCTTACGTCGCCCGGGCAGCGCCGGATTGTTTTGGCTTTTCATGGTTCGCTCCTTTTCTGCGCTAATTGAACATCAGCCTCGTGTAATCTGCGGTCATTGTGCTGCCTGATTGCCAACATAAAGCTGACGGTTGCCTGACAGCCCTGTCAGAAACTGGCGCCTGCCAAACCGCGGCTTCCTGACAAAAATGTTATTGGCCTGTCACGATGCTGACAGTCCTCGCTCCCTACTCTGAACCCGCAATTTTGATCTTGCGGACCTGCATGGACAGGCCGTTACTCGTTGGGAGATACCATGAAATTCACGCTGTTAAGCGCCATGCTGTTTACGGCAATGGCCGGAATCACCTCGGCCCATGCGGCTGATTACAAAAAGAATCCGTTTACTCTCGTCTATGACGGCGCTATCACCGAAAACGTCAAAGGCAAGGTCAACATCCACCCGGTGAAATACGATCTGCACGGCATCCAGATTGCCGCGAACGTCTATACGCCGGCCAACTACGATCCCGCGAAAAAGTACCCTGCGGTTGTGGTTGCCCACCCTAACGGCGGCGTAAAAGAGCAGGTTGCCGGGCTGTACGCTCAGCGTCTGGCAGAGCACGGCTACATTACGATTACCGCCGATGCCGCCTGGCAGGGAGGCAGCGGGGGGATGCCTCGCAGCGTGGATAAACCCGCTAACCGCATTGAGGATGTTCACGGGATGGCTGACTACATCAGCCAGTACCCGGGGGTGGATACTTCCCGCCTCGGTCTGCTTGGCATCTGCGGAGGCGGCGGGTATTCACTTGTTGCAGCAGAAACGGATAAGCGATTCAAATCGATTGCCACAATCAGCATGTTTAACTCAGGGCTTGTACGCCGCAATGGGTTACAGGATTCGCAGCGGGATACTATCCAGCAGCGGCTTCAGCAGGCTTCTGACGCGCGCGCTCAGGAAGCCGCCGGAGGCGAAATTCTTTACTCCGGCGATGTAAATCTGACCGATGAGCAGATCGCTAAATTACCTTTTGCCTTATATCGGCAGGGCTACGAGTACTATTGGAAAACCCACGCCCACCCGAACTCAACGTTTAAATACACCACCAGCAGCCTGCTGGACTTGATGAACTTTGACGTGACGGACCATATCAATCTCATCAATAAACCACTGCTAATGATTGCCGGTACAAAAGCGGATACGCTGTATATGACCGAAGATACATTCGCTAAAGCCACCGGCACGAAGGACAAAGAGCTCTTCCTGATCGACGGCGCGACCCATATCGAAACGTATTGGGTTCCCAAATACGTTGACCAGGCTGTGCGGAAGCTGGACGTCTTCTTCGATAAGAATATTTAATTCGCCGCCGTCACTATCCCGGCCGGCCTGACGGGCCGGCCGTTACTCATATTTATTCGCCTGACGACCCCCAGATTAGCGAAGTCACGGGGAAAGATAATTACGCCCATTAAATAGGCGCTATGAATGAAATTCATAAACCCGAACGGGAGACGTCAGGTGAAGGTTATTTTTTTATCTGAATGGTCAGCGCCATTAAGGCGCTGGCGGCCGTAAACGCCGCAATAATCCAGCCCATGGTCCACGGCGTGCCGTCGCTGAACAGCGCCAGCAGCAGCGAAGAGATGATGCCGCTACCGTACTGCAGCGCCCCCATCAGCGCCGATGCGGAACCGGCAACGCTCGGTACGGCGTCCAGCGCGCACGCCGTAGACGTTGCAGCAATGATGCCGTTCATGGAGAAGAAGACGAATACGGCTCCTGCGATCGCGCTAATCCCCCCGACTCCCAGCCCGCTTGCGACCGCCAGGACTATTGCGGCAAGGGTAGCGACGAATACGGCAATCTTAAGTAACGCTTCCAGCGGATAGCGGTGAACCAGGCGGCGGTTGACCAGGCTCACCGCCATCAGTCCGACAATGTTCACGGCAAATAGCCACCCGTAATGCTGCGGGTCAACGCCGAAGTACGTGATGTATACGAACGGGGAGCCGGTGATAAAGGCATAGGCGGCGACGTAGTAGAACGTCAGGCACAGCGTACAACGCATGTACTTGCCATTAGTCAGTAATGCGTAATAGTTACGAAAGGCGCTGGATACCGACGCCTGCGAACGTCTGTTTTCAGCTAATGTTTCCGGTAGCCAGAATAACGAAACCAGCATCAATGTTCCGATAACCGCCAGAAGCCAGAAAATGGCGTGCCACGACGTCACTTTAATCATTTGCCCGCCAATCAGGGGGCCGGCAATCGGCGCGATGGCCATGATGATCATCAGGGTCGAAAGCATCTGCGCTGCCCGGGTGCGGCTAAAGAGGTCGCGGATCATCGCCCGCGCCAGCATCGGGCCGGTGCAGGCGCCTAAAGCCTGAAAAACGCGCCAGAAGACGATTTGCACGATATCCGCTGATAACGCACAGCCCACAGAACCGATAACAAACAGCGCCATACCGATGAACAGCGGCAGACGCCGCCCGAAGCGATCGCTAATCGGCCCCCAAATCAGCTGAGCAATGCAAAAACCAATAAGAAAACCGGTGATGGTCAGCGCTGCATCGCCCTGTAAATCTTGCGCCATGACCGGCATTGCGGGGAGATAGATATCGGTTGATAGGGAGGTGACAGCCATTAATGCGCTGAGAATAAGTACAAATGCAAGAGTGGTTTTTTTAGCCGTCGCTGACTGCGTTCGTGCCTGTGGATTAAGCATGGTGATCCATCTGGAGATAATGAGATAGACGCATGTTAACCGGTTTGTGCCCGCAGATAATCGCGGGCAGGAGGATAGCCACTATGAGCGGTATTCATGAATACTTCGCGGGCCTCAGTAAAGCAAGTAGCGATATACCGCCGCCGTTACCACGACATTCAACATCACGCTGATAAAGAAATAGCGCCTGAAGGGCTGCTTTTGCGTCTTATGCCGAAAGAGCTGCTGGCCCATAATCGCCCCAGGCCATCCCCCCACCAGCCCAAAAACGAGCAACGTCAACTCGGGGACTCTGCGCCAGGCTTTGCGGGCCGCCATTTTATCGACGCCATAAATCGCCAGCGTCAGCGCGTTAACCAGTAAGAACCACATAGCCAAAGCATGGGGAAGAAATAAGCAGCCCAGAGCCGCTAAGCCGAGAAGAATGTAACAAAAGCGATTGAGGTTCATTAGCCAGAGGTAACATTTATAAGCTGAAACAGGAGGCCACTATACCTCTGGACGATGGCGATGTGCAGATCTCAAAGGATCTGTCGATGTTAAAGACCGTAAAGGAAGTACAGAGATCATCGGATTGAGTCACGGTATTAACTTACCTGTAGGCAGCGCCAAGGGTAAATCACTGGCACACGTCAGCATTCATCACTGATGATTGAAATGGAAGTTGATAGATCTACACTCTACCTTTGCAAAGCCGCTGCAGCTGGTCAGACGCTTAAAAGTGCTGAAATCAAGTTCTATCATATCAGCCATGCAGGGCAACAAGTGGCCTATTATTCCGTGTTGATGGAGAACGTAAAGATCACAGGCGTTAACTGTGGTGCGCCTAATTGCAAACTTTCAGCAAATGACCAAATGAACCACAATGAACCACCTTGAAAGCATCAGCTTGCAGTATGAGAAAATTAGCCGGGAGATCCACGACGGGAATATTCAGTTTACAGACGCCAGGAATCAGCGACCAACAGCATAATAAAAAGGTTAATCGCAACGATCGGCAACCTGTTTGCCCGCTTCAATTTTGCGCTGTTCAGGATAGTACCGTTCATGAGTACTTTTTTAAGCCATCGGAAATAGCTTTGAGAGGCTGTTAAACCCTGGTGATTCAACGAGCCGGAAAAGTGTGATCTCTGTTATCGGTAAAAGATCGCTATTTTGTAGTGGTCAACTAAAACTGGCCACCGCTTTAGAGTTTTTCCAGTATCGATTTTCCGATTCGTTTGGGGGTAACCCACCGTTATAGTCATGCGGCCTTAGCGAGCTGTAATACCCGACGATATAGT
>NZ_WQRE01000014.1:67471-67822 GCF_009758445.1 Klebsiella sp. 10-1 | reverse complement strand
AGCTAATCCCATCTGGGCACATCTGATGGCATGAGGCCCGAAGGTCCCCCACTTTGGTCTTGCGACGTTATGCGGTATTAGCTACCGTTTCCAGTAGTTATCCCCCTCCATCAGGCAGTTTCCCAGACATTACTCACCCGTCCGCCACTCGTCACCCGAGAGCAAGCTCTCTGTGCTACCGTTCGACTTGCATGTGTTAGGCCTGCCGCCAGCGTTCAATCTGAGCCATGATCAAACTCTTCAATTTAAGTTTGATGCTCGTGAATTAAACTTCGTAATGAATTACGTATGTTCACTCAGAGACTTGGTATTCATTTTTCGTCCGAGGACGTTAAGAATCCATGTCACTTT
>NZ_WQRE01000014.1:0-67426 GCF_009758445.1 Klebsiella sp. 10-1 | reverse complement strand
GACGCGCTTTAGCGCTCTGTCGCGAGGTCCCGTATATTACGTTTTCCTCATTCAGAGTCAAGCGTTTATTTTGCTTTTCTCTGTCGGCGTTCATCGCTGAACCCCGCTAACCCGGCGGCCTGTAAGCCATTGTTCCGTGTCAGTGGAGGCGCATTATAGGGAGTTCTCCGACGTTGACAAGCCCTGTTTTCAAAAAACTTTTCAACCGTCTCTTTTTTCACCAAAACGGGCCTAAACTGGCAGTTTTTCCAGCGTTTCAAAGCTGTAGCGCTGTAAAACGGGTAAAAGCTGTTCAGTTTCCGCCGTCAGCGCCATGCAGTATGCCAGGTTTGGATCGCTGGATTTCGCATCCGGCGCCTCATGCTCCAGCAGCCAGACGGTGCGACGGGCGATGGCGGCACCGGAATCAATCATTCGCGTTCCTTCCGGCATCACCTGCTGCAGCTCTTCCTGTAATAGAGGGAAATGGGTGCAGCCCAGCACCACCGTATCAGGCGGTTCGGCCATTCGCAGCCACGGGCGCAGAATACGCCGCAGTTCATCCAACGGCACCGGCTCGCCGTGCAGCTTCGCTTCCGCCAGCTCGACCAGCTCCGCGGAACCCAGCATCTCTATTTTGCATTCATTAGCAAAGCGGCTGATCAGCTCACGCGTATAGGGGCGTTTGACCGTACCGCGCGTCGCCAGCAGGCCGACGACGCCGTTAGCCGTCAAGCGGGCCGCAGGCTTAATCGCCGGAACCACGCCCACAACGGGAAAAGCAAAGCGGTCACGAAGAGCGGGAAGGGAAACGGTACTTGCGGTGTTGCAGGCAATGACGGCCAGCGCCAGCGGATAACGCTGTTGAACAGCGGTGACAATTTCAAGCACGCGCTCAACGATGAACTCTTCGCTCTTCTCCCCGTAAGGAAAAGCCACGTTATCGAAAGCGTAGATGTAATGCAGATTCGGCAGCAGCTGCCGAATCTCATTATAAACCGACAACCCACCGACGCCGGAGTCAAACACCAGCACGGTGGGACGTGGATCAGAAGGTGTAGCTGCCAGACAAGGTGTATTCTCGTCCTGCAGTTTGGTAGCCATAAACTGTCTCGTAATCTTTATCGAACAGGTTGGCTATTTTACCACGAACTGTGAGATGTGAGGTGACTGGATATGATAAACCGACATCCCAGAGGCTAACGCCGCCTAATTTAACGTCATGGGACGTATATGTTGCTGAATCATAGGCGCTGTCATAGCGTTGACCAATATATTGATAGGCAATGTTCCAGCCAAGATCGTATACCTTTCCTGTCAATTCATACTTCACCTGCTGTTTCGCACGGCGATAAAGAACCTTATCAGTTTCATCATCACGTGGGTCGACATATTGCAAAGTCAGGTGATGGTCTACCGGACCGGTGGTAAGATTCCCCGTCCATTCCAGACCTTTAATTGTCGCAGACTTCACGTTGTAGTACGCGCTATTGTCGTAGTCGATGAGGTTCTGAATCTCATAGCGATACGCAGACAGGCGCCAGTCCACAGGTCCAGTGAGTCCCTCAAGCCCTGCTTCCCACTGTTTCGACTCTTCCGGTTTCAGATTAGGGTTCGAAGCAATCCCAAAACGCTCTGCACCAAATTGTTGACCCAACGATGGCGCCAGGAAGCCGGTACCGTAAGATAGCGTGGCCCGATAGCCATCGACAAACTCCCATCCCGCGGCGGTTTGCCAGGTTCCATGCCAGCCAAACTGCTCGTCATGATCCTCACGACCAGATGCTTCCAGGGTTACGCTGTCAATTTGTTGCTGCCCGGTAATATAGAGTCCGGTGGTATCACGTTTGTAGACATCCGTACTGGTTGTGCCGCTGGACTGCAGCTTCTCCTGTTTCCAGTCAACGCCACCGCTTACCGCCCCGTGCCCCACTTCAACATTATTACCCCACTGGATATAACGCTGTTCCATATCATCCAGGCTGGATCCAGGCCCATAGCGCCCAACCAGGCCATTGTAGTTGTAATTCTTACTATGCTGATAGTTAGCGATCAGCTGAGACGAGTAGATTCCAGAGTTATAGTGCAGACCCGTATCCCAGGACTGGGTGTAACTCTGGTTTTCATCACCGCCACCAGCATAGCCCCCGGACCCCTGATCGTAGTCCGCATTTGAGGAGTAGCCGTAGCCACGGAAGAAACCAGAGAAATTATTATTGAATTTATGCTGTACCCCGCCCCAGAACAACTTATTGCGATAGCCATCGCGATCGCTGTCATCGCTGTAGGTTGAGTCGGGTTGAACGTTAAACCCCTTGGTTGTCTGGTAAGCGCCTGCGGCCGTCACAACGGTATCGCCGAAGCGATGATTGAAGGTACCGTCGTACTGCTGATAGCCGTTCGTCCCCATCTCTGCGTTAATCTGCGAACGCTCTGAATCGGTCATCGTAATGATATTCACCACGCCACCAATCGCCCCAGAGCCATAAACCGCAGAACGCGGGCCGCGGATGAATTCAATTCGCTGGACCAGCGACACCGGAATCTGTCCAATATCAATCGTGTTGGCAATACCTGCCCGTGACATTGGAATGCCATCAATCAATACCAGAACATGCCGCGCTTCGGTACCGCGAACAAATAAAGAGGAGCTCTGCCCTATCCCACCATACTGTGCGACGTCAACGCCCGGCAGACGACGCATCACGTCGTTTAAATCCTTTGATTGCCAGCGATCGATATCTTCCCGGGTAACCACATCGGTCGGTGCAAGGACCGTATTGACCGGCTGTTGAAAACGATTTGCTGTCACCACTAACGTGTCTGAATTGCTGTCTTGCGCCCAGCCGGAAAATGCCGTGACGGAGAGAGCCGTCATCAGCGAAGCTTTTTTAATCATTGTAAAAGCATCCGTAACATATAAAGGATGCCGCGGGTTTCATCAGTAGCACGCGATGATAGAAACCAAATGCGACGTATACCGGCAGGTCTTCGGGCTCGGGGCGTGTTATGGATGAGGACTTCCCACCGGATATCGGCAGTGTCTGCAGATTGCGTTCATCCCACCTTCCTTACCGCTGCGCGTCAGCCCCAGATTTACACTGGGTTCCCTTTTAACTCACAGGACCGGTTACACAATGCTATAATCAGAAACATATAGAAGTCCAGACTTCTATAATTATATTTGATCCATCATCCGGGCTGGACTTCCCTGATGCTTTCCCTACAATCCCCGCGTACTTATTTTATTCAGGATGCATCATGACCCCCGAACACCTTCCAACCGAACAATATGAAGCGCAGCTGGCAGAGAAAGTCATTCGTTTGCAAAAAATGATGGCGCCTTTTGCCGCCCCGGTTCCGGAGGTTTTTCGTTCGCCGGTCAGCCACTATCGCATGCGCGCAGAGTTCCGCCTGTGGCACGATGGGGACGATCTCTACCACATTATGTTTGACCAGCAGACCAAATCGCGGATTCGCGTCGATAGCTTCCCGGCGGCCAGCGAGCTTATCAATCAGCTGATGGTCGCCATCCTCGACGGCGTGCGCGATAACCCGGTTCTGCGGCATAAGCTATTTCAGGTCGACTACCTGACGACCATGAGCAACCAGGCCGTAGTATCGCTGCTGTATCACAAAAAGCTTGGCGACGAGTGGCGTCAACAGGCGGAAGCATTACGCGACGCGCTGCGCGCGCAAAATCTCAACGTGCACCTGATTGGCCGGGCAACCAAAACGAAAATCGAGCTTGATCAGGACTACATCGACGAACGTCTGCCGGTGGCCGGTCGCGAAATGATCTACCGCCAGGTTGAGAACAGCTTCACCCAACCGAATGCGGCGATGAATATCCAGATGCTGGAGTGGGCGCTGGAGAGTACGCAAGGAGCAACCGGGGATTTACTGGAGCTGTACTGCGGTAACGGCAACTTTTCCCTGGCGCTGGCGCGTAATTTCGATCGCGTGCTGGCCACGGAAATCGCCAAACCTTCCGTCGCTGCGGCGCAGTACAACATTGCGGCCAACCATATCGATAACGTGCAGATTATCCGTATGGCGGCAGAGGAGTTTACTCAGGCAATGAACGGCGTGCGGGAGTTTAACCGCCTGCAGGGTATCGACCTGCAAAGCTATCAGTGTGAGACGATTTTTGTCGATCCGCCGCGCAGCGGGCTGGATAGCGAAACGGAGAAAATGGTGCAGGCATATCCGCGAATTCTGTATATCTCCTGCAACCCGGAGACGCTGTGCCAGAACCTGGAAACCCTCAGCCAGACCCATGACATTACGCGTCTGGCGCTGTTCGATCAGTTCCCGTATACCCATCATATGGAGTGCGGCGTCTTATTAACCCGCAGGTAGACGATTTTTACAGAACCCGGCACCACGATGCTTGCCGGGTTCTGGCGTTAAGCGGTTACTCTGCCGCCGCATCCTTCCGGTTACGCATCCGGTAGCCTATCCAGAATACCGTAATGACCGACAGCACGGCCGGGAAGAAGTTAGAGCCGATGTCCGGATACTCCGCCCGCACCACGGTGCTGTACAGCAGAACCCCGAGAATGAAACAGGCAGCAGCCAGGCCCGGCAGCCCCACGGGCATACTCCGGTTCTGATAGCGCTGGTGCAGGCAGTAGACCGTCAGCAGCAGAGACAGCACCGGGAAAATGGAAAAGGGAACAATCGAGCTGAACAATGCGGCGAAGGTTCCGTTAATCGATAAGCCAGCGATCAGCGCCAGCAGCAGCGTACCTTTATCTTGAACTGAGTGTTTCATTGCTCGTCCTTCACGTTATACGGAATGATTTGATATTTTTTCTTGTTCACGGCGATACCAGTAATACGCGCCTTTCGAGATCATTCTTAGCTGCAGCACCAGCCGTTCTTCCAGCTGTCGACGCTGTTCAAGCCCGACGTCCAGCGCCTCAGCGCCGGCGCTAAACACGATGGTGACCATCGCTTCGGCCTGCGCTTCAGTAAAGGCGCGCGGCATGTGATTTTCGATTTCTAAATAATCGGCAAGTTCCGCGATGAAATGCTGAATTTCGCGCGCCACGGCGGCACGAAACGCCGCGGAAGTCCCTGAACGTTCGCGCAACAACAGGCGAAAAGCGTTCGGGTTATTGCCGATAAACTCCATAAAGGTAGAGACCGAGGTGCGAATCACGCTGCCGCCTTTGGCAATACGCTGGCGCGCCTGGCGCATTAGCTGGCGCAGCATGAGTCCGCTCTCATCGACCATCGTCAGACCGAGCTCATCGACATCGCGAAAATGACGATAAAAGGAGGTCGGCGCGATCCCCGCCTCACGCGCAACTTCACGCAGGCTTAAGCTGGCGAAACTCCGTTCGGCGCTAAGTTGGCTAAATGCCGCTTCTACCAGCGAACGCCGGGTTTTCTCTTTTTGTAGCGCTCTTACGCCCATCACGTTGTATGAATCCTTCCAATAGCCCTGCTGGCACTATACCAGAGATAAAACTAATCGGTTTACACTGGTTTGTGAAAGATTGTTTACGAGCCGATCATGCTTTTATGCCGCAAAAAAGCACAACGATAATTGGGTTAAACTGCGGCGAATGTTATCATCGTGTTTATTTTATGTATAAAACAGGTGAGTAATGCCATGTCGCACTCTTGGGATTATGATGCAATAGTAATTGGTTCCGGCCCCGGCGGCGAAGGCGCTGCGATGGGACTGGTTAAACAGGGAGCCCGCGTTGCCGTTATTGAACGCTACCATAACGTCGGCGGTGGCTGTACCCACTGGGGAACCATCCCGTCGAAAGCGCTCCGCCACGCCGTCAGCCGTATTATCGAGTTTAACCAAAACCCTCTCTACAGCGACCATTCCCGCCTTCTTCGCTCCTCCTTCGCCGACATTCTTAACCATGCCGACAGCGTCATTAACCAGCAGACCCATATGCGTCAGGGATTCTATGAGCGCAACCACTGCGAAATCCTGCAGGGCAATGCGCACTTCGTTGATGACCATACGCTGGCCCTGGAGTGTCACGACGGCACCGTTGAAACGGTCACCGCCGAAAAATTCGTTATCGCCTGCGGCTCACGTCCGTACCATCCGACGGACGTCGATTTTTCCCATCCCCGCGTGTACGACAGCGACTCCATTCTCAGCCTTCAGCACGAGCCGCGCCATGTGATCATCTACGGCGCAGGGGTCATTGGCTGCGAATACGCGTCAATCTTCCGCGGGATGGAAGTGAAGGTGGACCTGATCAACACCCGCGATCGGCTGCTGGCGTTCCTCGACCAGGAGATGTCCGACTCCCTCTCCTATCACTTCTGGAACAGCGGCGTGGTGATTCGTCACAACGAAGAGTACGAGAAGATTGAAGCCGTGGATGATGGCGTGATCATGCATCTGAAATCGGGCAAAAAACTGAAGGCAGACTGCCTGCTGTATGCCAACGGTCGTACCGGTAATACCGACTCCCTGGCGCTGGAAAATATCGGTCTGCAAACCGATAGCCGCGGCCAGCTGAAGGTGAACAGCATGTATCAGACCGCGCTGCCGCATATCTATGCCGTTGGCGACGTTATCGGCTATCCGAGCCTGGCTTCGGCCGCTTACGATCAGGGACGCATCGCCGCGCAGGCGCTGATTAAAGGCGAGGCTTCGGCCCATCTGATTGAAGATATTCCAACCGGGATCTATACCATCCCGGAAATCAGCTCAGTGGGTAAAACCGAGCAGCAGCTGACCGCCATGAAGGTCCCGTACGAAGTGGGTCGCGCACAGTTCAAGCACCTGGCGCGCGCGCAGATCGTCGGTATGAGCGTGGGAACCCTGAAAATCCTGTTCCACAGGGAAACGAAAGAGATCCTTGGCATTCATTGCTTTGGCGAGCGCGCGGCCGAAATTATTCACATCGGCCAGGCGATTATGGAGCAGAAAGGTGGCGGTAACACCATCGAGTACTTCGTCAACACCACCTTTAACTACCCGACGATGGCGGAAGCCTATCGGGTAGCCGCGTTAAATGGCTTAAACCGCCTGTTTTAACGCTTCGTCGAAATGGCCATCCATAGTGCTACGGATGGCCTCCGCCAGATGTTCATAGCGGCTGCGCAGCGGCGAACCGGGGCGATAAACCAGCCCAATGGTGCGTCGCGGCTCGGGCTTAATGCACGGAATGTACACCACGCCATCGCGCTTTCTCTCCTGCGGCACCGCTAGCGCAGGCAGCAGGGTAATACCGCTCCCGGCAGCAACCATGTTACGCAGCGTTTCAAGACTGGTGGCGCGGAAATGCGTATCTTCATCCGCACCGGCCTCGAAACAGAAGCCCATCGCCTGATCGCGCAGACAGTGGCCATCTTCCAGCATCAGCAGCTTCTCCCCGGCTAAATCGGACATCGGCACGCGGTCACGGTTGGCCCACGGGTGATCTTCGTAGATAGCCAGCATCATCGGCTCATCAAACAGCGGCACCTCAATAAAGGCTTCGCTCTCTTTAACCAGCGCCAGGATAGCGCAGTCAAGCTTGCCGCTATCCAGCTGGGCCAGCAGCTGATGGGTTTGAGCTTCATGCAGATACATTTCCAGCTTTGGAAAAGTCTGGTGCAGCATCGGGATAATCTGCGGCAGCAGATACGGGCCAATAGTTGGAATCAGGCCGATATGCAGCGGCCCGGACATCGTCTCGCCCTGTTGGCTTGCCATTTCCTTGAGCACTTTTACTTCGCGCAACACCGTACGCGCCTGATCCACCAGCAGCAGTCCAGCCTGGGTAAACAGAACCTTACGGCTGGTGCGCTCCAGCAACATAACCCCAAGCTCATCCTCCAGCTTGCGGATCTGCCCGCTAAGCGTGGGTTGGCTAACGTGGCAAGAGTCCGCGGCGCGCCGGAAGTGGCGGTGCTCGGCTAGCGCAACCAGGTATTCAAGATCGCGAATATTCATTATTCATCCTCCGTCGCCATGATAGTTCATGGCGATAGATAGCATAGCAACGAACGATTATCCCTATCAAGTTTTCTGTTCAATAATAAGCCCAGAAACGAGGCCGGTATCAGAAAATCACCGAATTGCCTCAACGTTTTCCCTAACCGAACAACTAAAGCCAACGTGAACTTTTGCGGACCTCGTGTCCGCTTTTTTTTGCATAAAAAAGCCCGAGCATCGCTCGAGCTTCTAATTTTTGGTCCCTAATACGCCCGCCGGGGCCAGCAGGCTACCGGCTTAAACCAGGCGCTGCTGCGCATCGGCGATCGCCTGCGCAACCTGCTTCGGTGAAACACCGCCTTTGGCCGCGCGCTTATCAAGACAGGATTGCAGCGACAGAATGGGGTAGACATCATCGGCAATCACGCTGCTGAATTTCTGCAGGTCCGCCAGCGCCAGCGCTTCCAGCGGCTTACCTTGAGCAATCGCCTCGACAACCGCTTCGCCGACAATATGGTGCGCTTCACGGAACGGTACGCCTTTCGCCACCAGATAATCCGCCAGCTCGGTCGCATTGGCGTAACCCTGCTGCGCCGCTTCTTCGCAACGCGGGCGCTTCACCTGAATGCCGTCCAGCACCAGTGCGGCCATATGCAGGCAATCAAGCCAGGTATCGAGGGCGTCAAACAGCCCTTCTTTATCTTCCTGCATATCTTTGTTGTAGGCCAGCGGCAGGCCTTTCAGTGTCATCATCATGCCGGTCAGCGCCCCCTGAACACGGCCGCACTTACCGCGGATCAGCTCCAGCGCGTCCGGGTTTTTCTTCTGCGGCATCAGGGATGAGCCGGAGGTCACGCGATCGGAGAGTTCAATAAAGCCCGCTTCGCCTGTATTAAAGAAAATCAGGTCTTCAGCAAAACGCGACAGGTGCACCATCCCAATCGAGGCGCCGGAAAGCAGCTCCAGAACGTGGTCACGGTCGGACACGCTATCCAGGCTATTGCGGGTCGCGGAAGCGAAGCCCAGCCAGCCGGCCAGCTGTTCACGATCGATTTCATAGGCGGTACCCGCCAGCGCGCCGCTGCCCAGCGGGCTGACGTCGAGGCGCTTCAGGGAGTCCTGCAGACGGCTTTCATCACGCGCCAGCATTTCCACATAGGCCAGACACCAGTGGGCGAACGTAACCGGCTGCGCGCGCTGCAGATGAGTGTAGCCCGGCATCACGGCATCCTGATTATTCTGCGCCGTTTCAACTAACGCGCCCTGCAGCTGACGATTCGCAGAGAGCAGCTCGGCGATAGTATCCTTGCACCACAGCTTCAGGTCAGTCGCCACCTGATCGTTGCGGCTACGGCCGGTATGCAGTTTTTTACCCAACTGGCCGACTTTGTCGATCAGCTTGCCTTCCACCCAGCTATGAATATCTTCAGCATCGCTTTCCAGGATTTGCTGCGGGTTAGCCCGCACCTCTTCCAGCAGGACGCCCAGCGCCTCTTCCAGCTCCAGCTGTTCGCCAGCGCTCAGCACGCCAACCGTCACCAGCGCTTTGGACCAGGCAACAGAGCCAATGATATCCTGCTCCGCCAGGCGATAGTCGAAGCGCAAAGAGTCGTTGAACTGTTTGAACCGCTGATCTGCTGCCTGAGTAAAACGCCCGCCCCAAAGTGCCATAATGTGCTTCCTTCAAATTTGTTTATTTCTGCCGGGAAGCCCTACGCTTCCCGTCTGCAAATGTTTTCAATCAGGCCAGAATACGCGTGCCGATCGGCGTGCCGTTAAACAGCGCCGGCAGCTGCTCCGCGTGGCGCCAGGAGGCAATATCCACCGGGCGACCCAGCGCGCGCGCCGCATCCAGCGCGGCGTTCACTTTTACGATCATGCCGTCGGTAATAATACCCTGTTCAATCAGCTGCTCCGCCTTCTCCGCGGTCATCTCCGCAATGCGCTGACCTTTGCCATCAAGGATACCGCTGACGTCGGAAAGCAGGATCAGATCGGCGCCGAGAGTGGCCGCCAGCGCGGTCGCTGCCTGATCGGCGTTGACGTTCATCAGCTGCCCTTCATCGGTAACGCCGATAGAGCTAACCACCGGCAGGTAGCCGCTCGCCAGCAGGGTATTAATCAGCGCCGGCGAGCCCGGCTGGGCCAGGCCAACGTGCCCCAGATCTTCGGCAAGCTGAGTCACCTTAACGCTATCGCCATCGCCGAGGAACAGGCCAACGCTGGCTATACCGTGCTTTTTCGCCCACGCCAGCAGCGTTTTATTGGCGGTTCCCGCCAGCGCGCCGGTAATAATGTCGATTTGATCCGCCGGCGTTACCCGCAGCCCATTTTTCTTGCTTACCGGCAGGTTAAGCTGCTTCATCAGCTCATCGACCACGCAGCCGCCGCCGTGCACGATAATCAGCGGACGCTGATGCGTTTCACGGTAATTCACCAGCGCGGTAAACAGACGCTCCAGCGCTTCTTCGCTATCCAGCAACACGCCGCCGAGTTTGATAATTAATGGGTTCATCATCACACCTTAAATAAGAGACTGCGTCTCAGCGAAGCCGAAACGAATATTCGCGCACTGTACTGCCTGCGCCGCTGCGCCTTTAAGCAGGTTATCTTCCGCCGCCACCACGATGATATGCTCATCCTGGACCGCAAAACCGATATCACAGAATGGCAGACCCACGACGTTTTTCAATGCCGGCAGCGCGTTATCGTATAAACGTACCAGCGGTTTATCGGCGTATGCCTGCTGGAAAACGGCGGCCACCTGCTCTTTGCTGACGCCCGGTTTCAGACGACAGGTGATGGTTTCCAGAATGCCGCGCTTAAAGTTGCCCAGATGCGGAGTAAAAATAACCTCAGCACCAAGGTGAGTAGAGATTTCCGGGTGGTGACGATGGTTGAAAACACCGTACGGCTGCAGGCTCACTTCACAGAAGCTGTTGCCGATCGCCGCCTTACGGCCCGCTCCGCTAACGCCGCTGGTCGCGTTGATCACCGGCCACTGGTTAAGATCCAGCAGCCCGGCATCGATCAGCGGTTTTAACGACAGCTGGGCTGCGGTCGGGTAGCAGCCCGGAACGGCGACTAAATTTGCCTCTTTAAGCCGCTCGACGCTCCACTCGGCCAGGCCATATACCGCCTGCTCAAGCAACGCCGGATGCTGATGAGTAAAGCCGTAATATTTCTCGTAGAAAGCGCCGTCGTTCACGCGGAACGCGCCGGAGAGATCGAACACCACGCAGCCGGCGGCGAGAAACTGCGGCGCCAGGTCGTGGCTCACTTCATGGGCGGTTGCAAGGAAGACGACATCCACCCCGGCGCTAAATTCGCTGATATCTGACATTGGCTGCAGCGGCAGATCGACAATACCTTTCAGCTGCGGATGTAAATCGGAAATCAATTTCCCCGCATCATTACTTTGCGAGGAGACCGTCAAAGCGGTTATGGTCATATGAGGATGGCGATTTACATAGGTCACTAGCTCTGCGCCGGCATAACCGCTGGCACCCACTATCAGCGTATTCAACATTGGGGCTCTTCACCTTCTTACATCTGTTTGCCTGGGAAGACCGTTATCTTCCTCACCCTGTTAAGCCGTAAGAGTATTTCCTTACATTAGATGGGTTTTCTTACGCTCAACGATAATGTATTTTTATTCACAAATACTGCATGAATATTGATACTATCATGACCCGAGGTGTGTCAACAATGAAAAACAATTTACCACCGTTCATCGAGATTTACCGCGCATTGATCGCCACACCTTCCATCAGCGCAACCGAAGAGTCGCTGGATCAGAGCAATGAGACTTTAATCAATTTGCTGGCAGGCTGGTTTCGCGAAATTGGCTTCAATGTCGAAGTTCAGCCGGTGCCGGATACGCGCAATAAATTTAACATGCTGGCCAGTACCGGCCAGGGCGCCGGCGGCCTGCTGCTCGCCGGGCATACCGATACCGTGCCGTTCGATGATGGCCGCTGGACCCGCGATCCGTTCGCCCTCACCGAGCATGACAACAAGCTTTACGGTCTCGGCACCGCCGACATGAAGGGCTTCTTCGCCTTTATTCTTGACGCCCTGCGCGATGTTGATGTCAGTAAACTCAAAAAACCGCTCTATATTCTGGCTACCGCCGATGAAGAGACCAGCATGGCCGGGGCCCGCTACTTTGCCGAAACCACCCGCCTGCGCCCGGATTGCGCGATTATCGGCGAACCAACGTCCCTGCAGCCGGTGCGAGCGCACAAGGGCCATATCTCCACCGCCGTGCGCGTTCAGGGCCAGTCCGGCCACTCCAGCGATCCGGCGCGCGGAGTTAACGCCATTGAACTCATGCACGACGCCATTGGCCGCATCATGCAGCTGCGCGATGTGCTGAAAGAGCGCTATCACTTTGCCGCCTTCACCGTACCGTACCCGACGCTCAACCTCGGCTCGATTCACGGCGGCGACGCATCTAACCGCATCTGCGCCTGCTGCGAGCTGCATATGGATATTCGTCCGCTGCCGGGTATGACGCTCAACGATCTCAACGGACTGCTGGATGAAGCGCTGGCGCCGGTCAGCGAACGTTGGCCGGGTCGTTTAACCGTTAGCGAACTCCATCCGCCGATCCCCGGCTATGAGTGCCCGCCGGATCATCAGCTCGTGCAGGTGGTGGAAAAACTGCTCGGCGCACAAACCGAAGTCGTTAACTACTGCACCGAAGCGCCGTTTATCCAGACCATCTGCCCGACGCTGGTCCTCGGCCCTGGCTCAATCAACCAGGCCCACCAGCCGGATGAGTTTCTGGAAACCCGGTTTATTAAGCCTACCCGCGAGCTTATCAGCCAGGTGGTCCATCATTTCTGCTGGCACTAAAATCGCTCTTTTCCCGCCCTTTAGCCAGGGGCGGGACAGTGACAATTGTCACATTCCCATAAGCAATGCTTATCAAGCGACCTCTGAGTTAAATTTCGCAAATTGCCGCCATTTATTCGTTTGCTGAAGCGATTTCGCAACAATTGACGTGGGGGTTTTTACGTGGCTTTATAAAAGACGGCTGCTTATCCGCGGCTCATCGTTGCCGAGTAGCGGATATAACAAAATAAAATGAGATGGGGTGTCTGGGGTAACATGAACGAACAATATTCCGCTTTGCGTAGTAATGTCAGTATGCTCGGTAAAGTGCTGGGCGATACCATCAAGGATGCACTTGGAGAGAACATTCTTGATCGTGTCGAAACTATCCGTAAATTGTCCAAGTCTTCACGCGCGGGCAATGAAGCCAATCGCCAGGAACTGCTCACCACGCTGCAAAACTTGTCCAACGATGAGCTGCTGCCGGTAGCACGCGCCTTCAGCCAGTTTCTGAACCTGGCCAATACCGCTGAGCAGTACCACAGCATTTCGCCAAACGGCGAAGCGGCCAGCAATCCGGAAGTGATTGCCCGTACCCTGAGAAAGCTCAAAGGCCAATCCCATCTCAACGAAGACACCATTAAAAAAGCGGTGGAGTCGCTGTCGCTGGAGCTGGTGTTAACCGCCCACCCGACCGAAATCACCCGCCGCACGCTGATCCACAAAATGGTGGAAGTGAATAACTGCCTGAAGCAGCTCGATAACAAAGAGATCGCTGACTACGAGCACCACCAGCTGATGCGCCGCCTGCGCCAGCTGATCGCCCAGTCATGGCACACCGATGAAATCCGTAAATATCGCCCGACGCCGGTTGACGAGGCGAAATGGGGCTTTGCGGTCGTCGAAAACAGCCTGTGGGAAGGCGTGCCGAACTACCTGCGCGAGCTGAACGAACAGCTGGAAGAAAACCTCGGCTATCAGCTGCCGGTTGACTTCGTCCCGGTGCGCTTCACCTCCTGGATGGGCGGTGACCGCGACGGTAACCCAAACGTAACCTCCGATATCACCCGCCACGTGCTGCTGCTCAGCCGCTGGAAAGCCACCGATCTGTTCCTCAAAGACGTCCAGCTGCTGATTTCCGAGCTGTCGATGGTCGAGTGTACCGACGAACTGCGCGAGATGGCCGGCGCCGAAGGGGCGCAGGAGCCGTACCGCTATCTGATGAAAAAGCTGCGTACCCAGCTGATGGATACGCAGTCCTGGCTGGAAGCTCGCCTGAAAGGACAGAAGCTGCCGAAACCCGCCGGCCTGATTACCCAAAACGAACAGCTGTGGGAGCCGCTTTATGCCTGCTATAAATCCCTGCAGGCCTGCGGCATGGGCATTATCGCCAACGGTGAGCTGCTCGATACCCTGCGCCGCGTGAAGTCGTTCGGCGTGCCGCTGGTACGTATCGACATCCGTCAGGAAAGCACCCGCCATACCGAAGCGCTGGGCGAAATGACCCGCTATCTCGGTATCGGCGATTATGAAAGCTGGTCAGAAGCCGACAAGCAGGCATTCCTGATCCGCGAGCTGAACTCCAAGCGCCCGCTGCTGCCACGCCAGTGGGAGCCAAGCAATGAAACCCGCGAAGTTCTCGATACCTGCAGAGTGATCGCCGAAGCGCCGCACGGATCCATTGCCGCTTACGTGATCTCCATGGCGAAGACGCCGTCTGACGTGCTGGCCGTGCACCTGCTGCTCAAAGAAGCCGGTATTGGCTTCGCGCTGCCGGTTGCTCCGCTGTTTGAAACCCTGGACGATCTGAATAACGCCAACGACGTGATGACCCAGCTGCTGAATATCGACTGGTATCGCGGCTTTATTCAGGGCAAGCAGATGGTCATGATCGGCTATTCTGACTCAGCGAAAGATGCGGGCGTCATGGCCGCTTCCTGGGCGCAATACCAGGCTCAGGACGCGCTGATCAAAACCTGCGAAAAAGCCGGTATTGAGCTGACGCTGTTCCACGGTCGCGGCGGTTCTATCGGCCGCGGCGGCGCCCCGGCGCACGCGGCGCTTCTTTCTCAGCCTCCAGGCAGCCTGAAAGGCGGTCTGCGCGTCACCGAGCAGGGCGAAATGATCCGCTTCAAGTTCGGCCTGCCGGAAGTCACCATCAGCAGCCTGTCGCTGTATACCAGCGCCATTCTCGAAGCAAACCTGCTGCCGCCGCCGGAACCCAAACCGGAGTGGCGCGATATCATGGCCGAGCTGTCCGACATTTCTTGTGAAATGTACCGCGGCTACGTTCGTGAAAATAAAGACTTCGTACCTTACTTCCGCTCCGCCACTCCGGAGCAGGAGCTGGGCAAACTGCCGCTCGGCTCACGCCCGGCGAAACGCCGTGCTACCGGCGGGGTAGAATCACTGCGCGCAATCCCGTGGATCTTCGCCTGGACGCAGAACCGCCTGATGCTGCCGGCCTGGCTGGGTGCCGGCGCCGCGCTGCAGA
This sequence comes from Klebsiella sp. 10-1, assembly GCF_009758445.1. Taxonomy (NCBI): domain Bacteria; kingdom Pseudomonadati; phylum Pseudomonadota; class Gammaproteobacteria; order Enterobacterales; family Enterobacteriaceae; genus Klebsiella; species Klebsiella sp. 10-1. The sequence continues at coordinate 52,208 of NZ_WQRE01000014.1, read as the reverse complement.
AAGTGGTGGAAGATGGCAAACAGAACGAGCTGGAAACCATGTGTCGCGACTGGCCATTCTTCTCAACCCGTCTTGGGATGCTGGAAATGGTGTTCTCGAAGGCCGACCTGTGGCTGGCGGAATATTACGATCAGCGCCTGGTGAAACCAGAGCTGTGGGGCCTCGGCAGCGAGCTGCGCGAGCTGTTGTCTTCAGGGATCAACGTGGTGCTCGATATCGCCAACGATTCTCACCTGATGGCCGATCTGCCGTGGATTGCCGAGTCTATCCAGTTACGTAATATCTATACCGACCCGCTGAACGTCCTGCAGGCCGAGCTGCTGCACCGTTCACGTCTGGCGGAAGAGCAGGGCAAGGATCCGGACCCGCGCGTTGAGCAGGCGCTGATGGTCACCATCGCGGGCGTTGCTGCTGGTATGCGTAACACCGGCTAACCTCCGCCCTTCGTCAGCATAAATCCCCGGATAGCGCCGTACGCGCCCTATCCGGGGATTTTTATTAATGGTGCAGCATCTCGTCGACAATTTGCTCTTTATGCAGCGCATAAGGGTAGTACGTCGGCCAGTTGTCCATCTCTTTCAGCAGGGACTCGTGCGAATCATTCCCCATAAAGATATGAAAATGCTGTGATTTTCTCGGGCCAATCGTATGATCGCTAAACTGAACGAATTTTGGCGCTTTCGAGTCTGCCTGCTGGCATTCAAATAAATAGCGCACGCCTTTCTTGCCGGAAGCATAGTGCAGGATCTTATAGCCGGAATAGGCGTACCGGCAGGCATTAACGTCTTTCCCGACGTGGAACTCCATCACGTTGTCTTCAATCCCAATTTGATCAACGTCGGTGGCGTACCCCTTCTTATAATATTCCCGATACTCGGCGACGCTTTTCCCCCCCGCTTTTTTGGCCTTCTGCTCCAGCACCGGATCCAGGTCCCCATTAAGCAGATACGGATTCACCGATTGCCAGATTCCATCCCAGTCGCTTAACGGGCGATCCTTGACGTCTTTATCGGCGAAAATGCCTTCGCTCGCCTTAACTTCCGCCTCCGTCAATGCGGGGCCGTGGCTGTGGTGGCCGTGGGCAAAAGCCTGGCTACCGGCCAGCAGCATGCCGACGCCGAGCGCAAATGCGGGTATCTTTCTGGTCATTACTCTCTCCTGAGTTAACTTTTGCAATCGATGGTTACGATATAACATAACATTTATATTGTGCAACATCTGATGCGCGGAGATCCGCCTGACTTTTGCCCTTCCCGCGATGTCGGGTATGATAAAAACGTGGGGCTTTTTAAGGAGCAGGAATGGACGGCCATCTCAGTCAGCACATTGACGCTTTAATTAAAGGCCCGACGGCAATCAGGCAGGTTCGCTTTACCACGGAGCATCGCCCGGCCTCCGGGCTGGCGCTGCAGGTCGATTTTCCGCGCCTCGACGTTATCCTCGAAGGCCAGCGCGGCGATCCCGGCATCAATGCCGAGCCGGCGCTGCTTGCCCGCTATGATGTGCTGTATATCCCCGCAGGCGGCTGGAATCTTCCGCAGTGGCAGGCACCCTGCACCGCGTTGAGCATTCAGTTTGGTAAGCAGCAGCTGGAGTTCACCCTCCAGCGCTGGGACGGCAAGACGCTGCATATTGAAGAAAGAGTGCAGACGCCGCGCCGCGGCCCTCGCGTGGGCTCCTTTCTGCTGCAGGCTCTCAATGAAATGCAGATGCAGCCGCAGGAGCAGCAAACGGCGCGCTACATCGTGATCGGCCTGCTAAGCCACTGCGCCGATCTTCTCGGCAGCCAGGTTCAAACCTCTTCCCGCAGCCAGGCGCTGTTTGAAGCCATCCGAAAATATATCGATGCTCGCTTCGCCGAACCCTTAACCCGTGAGTCGGTCGCCGAGGAGTTTTACCTCTCCCCCAACTATCTCTCCCATCTGTTCCAGAAATGCGGCCCCATGGGCTTTAACGAATACCTGAACCACGTTCGTCTCGAACAGGCCCGAATGCTGCTAAAGGGCCATGATATGAAGGTTAAGGATGTCGCCCACGCCTGCGGCTTTGCCGACAGTAACTACTTCTGCCGCCTGTTTCGTAAAAATACCGAACGCTCGCCGTCAGAATATCGTCGCCAGTATCATAGCCAGCTGACGGAAAAGCATCCGCCGGCGGAAAACTAGATTTTTGTAAGTTCTCCCTGGCAGCCATCCCCACGGATCTCTCCAGGAACGCCAGGCACAGGCGGATAAACGTGATCTAAGTCACCCTTACCCGCAATGCGTACATTTATCCAGTTTTTGGCAAATTTGTCATCTGGCGACCCGCCGGGCAGAGACCGTATTCTTATCTCAACGTCACTGAATTGAGAATTGAGGAAAGGCTATGGAACTCTATCTGGACACCGCGAACGTAGCAGAAGTTGAACGCCTGGCACGCATCTACCCGCTGGCCGGAGTAACCACCAACCCCAGCATCATCGCGGCGGGAAAAACATCGGTTTGGGACGTTCTGCCGCGCCTGCAAAAAGCCGTTGGCCCGGATGGGGTCCTGTTTGCCCAGACCATGAGCCGCGACGCGCAGGGCATGGTTGAAGAAGCAAAACGCCTGAGTAACGCCATACCCGGCATTGTGGTCAAAATCCCGGTCACCGCCGAAGGCCTCGCCGCGATAAAGCTGCTGAAAAAAGAGGGTATCACCACGCTCGGTACCGCGGTCTACAGCGCCTCTCAGGGTCTGCTGGCGGCGCTGGCTGGGGCAAAATACGTCGCGCCTTACGTCAACCGCGTTGACGCCCAGGGCGGCGATGGCATCCGTATGGTGCAGGAGCTGCAGACCCTGCTGGAGCTGCACGCGCCGGGCAGCAAAGTCCTGGCCGCCAGCTTTAAAACCCCGCGCCAGGCGCTGGACTGCCTGCTGGCCGGGTGTGAAGCTATCACCCTTCCTTTAGATGTAGCGCAACAAATGCTCGGCACGCCTGCGGTAGAATCAGCAATAGAGAAGTTTGAGCACGACTGGAGTAGCGCTTTTGGAAATCTGAACCTGTAACCCGATCGGCTAACCGCCCGAGGGCGGTATCATGGTCATCCAGGAGGAATAGAAATGGATCGCATCATTCAATCGCCAGGCAAATACATTCAGGGTGCAAATGCTATCACCCGCCTCGGTGGCTATCTCAAACCGCTGGCCGAGCGCTGGCTTATCGTTGGCGACAAGTTTGTGCTGGGCTTTGCCGAAGAAAAGCTGCGTCAAAGCCTGACCGAAGCCGGCCTTGTCGCCGAAATCGCCCCGTTCGGTGGCGAATGCTCACATAATGAAATCAATCGCTTGCGCGATATTGCAGGTTCAGCCCGCTGCAATGCCGTGCTGGGTATCGGCGGCGGAAAAACGCTGGATACCGCAAAAGCATTAGCACATTTTATGAATCTACCTGTGGTGATTGCCCCAACCATCGCCTCCACCGACGCCCCCTGCAGCGCGCTCTCGGTTATCTATACCGACGAGGGCGAGTTCGACAGCTATCTGATGCTGCCGCGCAACCCAAACATGGTTATTGTTGATACCCAGATTGTTGCCGGCGCTCCGCCACGCCTGCTGGCGGCCGGTATCGGCGACGCGCTGGCCACCTGGTTTGAAGCCCGCGCCTGTTCGCGCAGCGGCGCTACCACCATGGCCGGCGGCAAGTGCACGCAGGCGGCGCTGGCGCTGGCTGAACTGTGCTACCACACGCTGATTGAAGAGGGTGAAAAAGCGATGCTGGCGGCGGAGCAGCATGTTGTCACGCCGGCGCTGGAAAAAGTTATCGAGGCCAACACCTATCTCAGCGGCGTCGGTTTTGAAAGCGGCGGCCTCGCCGCCGCGCACGCGATTCACAACGGCCTGACCGCCCTGCCGGACGCCCATCATTACTATCACGGAGAAAAGGTTGCCTTCGGAACGCTGACGCAGCTGGTGCTGGAAAACGCGCCGGTAGAAGAGATTGAAACCGCCGCCGCTCTGTGTCACAGCGTGGGCCTGCCGCTCACCCTGGCCCAGCTGGATATCAAAGAGGATATTCCGCGTAAAATGCGGATCGTCGCCGAAGCCGCCTGCGCAGAGGGAGAAACTATCCATAATATGCCTGGCGGAGCCACGGCGGATCAGGTCTACGCCGCGCTGCTGGTCGCTGACCAGTACGGGCAACGTTTCCTGGAGGAGTGGGAATAAACAAAAAAGGCCCTCGAAGAGGGCCTTTTTTTACACCGCCGGGCGCACGCCCAGCGTGTGGCAAATCGCGTAGCTCATCTCCGCGCGGTTTAAGGTGTAAAAGTGAAAATCCTTCACCCCTTCACGGCTTAAAATTTTGACCATATCCATGGCGATGTTCGCCCCCACCAGCTGGCGAGTTTCCGCATCATTATCCAGACCTTCGAACATTTTCGACATCCACGTTGGAATACGCACGTTGGTCATGTCGGCAAATTTCTTCGCCTGCTTGAAGTTGGATACCGGCAGAATTCCCGGGATAATTTCAACATCAATCCCCGCGGAGACGCAGCGATCGCGAAAACGCAGGTAGCTTTCAACATCAAAGAAGAACTGGGTAATCGCCCGGTTCGCGCCGGCATCGACCTTACGCTTCAGGTTCAGGAGATCCGCCTGGGCGCTTTTCGCTTCCGGATGGACTTCCGGATAAGCCGCAACGGAGATATCAAAATCGCCTACTTCTTTCAGCAGTGTAACCAGGTCCGCAGCGTACATATCCGGCTTACCGCTACCCGGCGGCAGGTCGCCGCGCAGGGCGACGATATGGCGGATCCCGTTGTTCCAGTAATCCTGAGCAATTGTGCGCAGCTCGTCGCGGCTGGCGTCGATACAGGTCAGGTGCGGCGCCGCCTCAAGGCCGGTACGTTCTTTGATACCTTTGATGATGCTGTGGGTACGGTCGCGTTCACCGGAGTTAGCCCCGTACGTCACTGAAACAAATTTTGGCTTCAGGCTGCTTAAGCGATCGATGGATTTCCACAGGGTTTGCTCCATTTCACTGGTCCGCGGCGGAAAGAATTCAAAAGACACATTAATCTGGCCCTGCACTTCTGCCAGGCTCTGATTCAGGGCTTCCCGCTGATTGGCGTGAAAAAAGCTCATACCTTACCTCATCAATCGCATTTTATTGTTTGTCGTGTTGCGAACTTCTATACGTTTAGACGTCCAGATGTAAAAATGACGGAAAAGAGCCCGGGCGTCAACAGAAAAATCAGCGTAAAGAGTGAGGAATATTCAGGGAAGATGAAATTGGTTCACGTCATTTCGGCTAAACGCCGTAGGGTTTGGCGCTAAGCTAATGATTCTTCAAGCACAGGGATCAGCCACGCACGCAAAGCGTCATTCTGCGGCAGCGTTACCACGCCTAACGCCAGCGGAAAATGCAGGCTGGCCCCATCCAGCGGATGAAATACCACGCCCTGACGCTGGATAGCGGCAAAGGATGCCGGCAGCAAAATCATCCCCTCCCCGCGCGCGATGCGGGCCAGCAGAACGTCATGTTCTACGGGCTCTTCCACGTAGGCAGGCGTATACCCCGCGCGTTCAAACATCCGTCGGGTGTAGTCAAAAAATGCCGGATTGCGCTCGCGTTTAAACCAAAACAGCGGCCGATGGTTAAAGTCCCTTAGGGCCAGTCCGGCGACGCTGGATTCCGGCCATGACGCCGGCAGCGCGGCGATCAGCGGCTCCTGATAGGGCAAGGGGGACAAAACCAGCCCGCTGGCATCAAGGGGAAGCGCCACCAGCGCCGCGTCCAGCCGGCCCTTGCGCACCTGCTGCGCCAGGGATGGCGAGCCGTGACGGCTAATCTGCAAAGTGCGGGCATTATCCCTCAGCGCAGCTTCAGCGGCGGTAAAGACCCCCTGTTCAAAGGCGGTTGTCAGCCCGAGCCGCAGCGGCGGCTGCCCGCTATCAGACAGCTGGCCCAGTGCGGTTAAGGTTTGTTCCTGTAGCGCCAGCAGAGGGCGAATCATATCCAGCACCCGCTGCCCGTCCTCGGTCAGGATCAGGCCCCGGGTATGGCGCACGAATAGCGCGGTTCCCAGCTGCTCTTCCAGGTGACGGATATGACGGCTAAGCGGCGGCTGTGAGATAAATAAGCGCTGCGCCGCCCGGCTAATATTGTTCTCCTCCGCCACCACGGCAAAATAGCGTAGCAGACGAAGATCCAGAGAATAGAGGCGTAAATTTGTCATACCGAAAAGGTATCACGAAAAGGGTATTACTCAAGCCCGGCAAACTTTCTTAATCTCCTCATCACACCCCACATTATGAGGAAAGATCGTGACTTCAGAACGTTTTACTACCGGTATGGAAATGCTGCAGCGCGTTGACGGTAAGGGCGGCGAAGCCGTCGTTAACAGCCTGAGCGACATCGCCCCTGATTTTGCCCGCTTTCTGGTTGAGTTCCCTTTTGGCGATATTTACGCAAGACCCGGGCTCGATTTGCGCAGTCGTGAAATCGCCACCATTGCCGCGCTGACCGCTTTAGGCAATGCGGCCCCGCAGCTAAAGGTGCACATCGCAGCCGGACTGCACGTCGGCCTGACGCAGGAAGAGATCGTTGAAGCGATCATGCAGATGGCGGTCTATGCCGGATTCCCGGCCGCCCTGAACGGGTTGTTTGCCGCCAAAGAGGTGTTCGCCAGGCCTGGCGGAAAGAGAGACCGGACGGGCGCCCGGCCTCTCTGATACGGAGACTACAGCAGCTGCGCCAGGCGATTAATATCCGATTGAATCGCGCCAGCGGTAACATCGCGCCCCGCGCCCGGGCCGCGGATCACCAGCGGGTTATCACGATACCAGCGGCTGTCGATAGCGAACACGTTATCGCACGGCAGCAGTGCCGCCAGCGGATGCTCCTGGCGCACGGCTTCAACGCCAACGCGCGCCTTGCCGTTGGCGTCGAAACGCGCGACATAGCGCAGGACCAGGCCCATTTCACGGGCGGCCTCAAGGCGCTGCAGCATCTGCTCGTTCAGCTCTTCGCCATTCTCAAAGAAGTGATCGACGGACCCTTCTTCGCAGTGCGCCGGCACCAGCGATTCAACGCGCACCTGGTCAGGCTCGATATCATAGCCCGCCTCACGCGCGAGGATCACCAGCTTACGCATCACGTCTTTACCCGAAAGGTCAACGCGCGGATCCGGTTCAGTCAGCCCCTGCTGCCATGCCTGATCGACCAGGTCAGTAAAGGGTACCGTCCCGTCAAACTGCAGGAACAGCCAGGAGAGCGTCCCGGAGAAAATACCGCTCAGCGCCAGAATGGTATCGCCGCTATCGATCAGATCGCGCACCGTGTGGTTTACCGGCAGTCCGGCGCCGACGGTCGCGTTGTACAGCCAATGACGCCCCGTTTTCTCAAACGCGTCGTGGATCTGGCGGTACTTATCGCTGCTGCTGGCCCCGGCCAGCTTATTGGCGCTGATCACGTGGAAGCCGTGGCTGGCAAAATCAAGATACTGATCGGCCAGCTGCGCGCTGGCGGTCACGTCCAGCACCACTAAATCATCATACGGGTGGGCACGCATCCACAGGAACAGCGATTCTTCATCCTGCTCAACGGCTTCATCATGGAAGAAGGCCAGCGCGCGGCTGGCGTCCAGCCCTTCATAATTCAGCAGGCTGCGGCGGCTATCCACCACCCCGGCGAGGACAAACTCAAAGCCGGTGCGGGCGGAAAGCGTGGTTTGCTCGCGGGCAAACAGCTCCAGCCAGCGGGAACCGATGTTGCCTTTACCAAACAGCACCAGACCAATACGCTTTTCCGCGCGGAACAGCGACTGGTGCAGACCCTGAATCAGGCTCTCCGTTGGGCCCGCGCGCAGCACGGCAACCAGGCTAATCCCCTCTTCAGATTGCCAGGTAAACTCGACAGGCTGCCCCTTCAGCTGCTGCCAGAAGCGGTGGCAGTGCAGCGGATTGCGGGTGACGCCCGCGCCAACCATCGCCACCAGCGCCAGCTTCTGGCGCAAACGCAGCTCGCCCGGTAAACCGGCTTCATCGAGCAGCCTCAGCGCGCTGTCCGCCACTTCAGCGGTATAGCAGAACTGCAGCAGCTTGCGGTCGGCATGGACGCCAACGGCCAGCGGGCGCAGCTGAGCGCGTTTAAAGATCAGATCCAGCTCCTTGTGCGCCAGCTTGAAATCCTGGCCCGCGGGAACCTGGAACTCAATCAGGCACACGTCGTCATGGCTGGTGACAATTCGCGCCCCGGTCCCGGAGGCCAGAACGCGTTCAATACGCGTAGAACCCTGATCGGGCGTGTAGCTGCAGCGCAGCTGCAGATCGATATCGCTGCCGGAGACCGGCTGGAGCGTACGCGCGTGCAGAACCGGCGCCGCCAGGCGAGCCAGCTCGCTGGCCTCATCCAGGCGCAGCAGCGGCAGCAGGCAGGCATCCTTCACTTTACGCGGGTCAGCGCTATAGACGCCGGCGACGTCGCTCCAGATAGTGACGCGGGACGCGCCGGCAAGGGCACCAATTTGGGTCGCGGAATAGTCGGAGCCGTTACGTCCCAGCAGCACGGTTTCTCCGGCGTTGTTACGCGAGATAAAGCCGGTTACCACCAGACGCTTGTTCGGATGCTGCGCCATGAGCTGCTGCAGCAGCGGGTAGGATAAACCTTCATCCACCTGCGGCTGTGCCGAACGCTCGGCGCGCAGGAAGCTACGCGCATCAAGCCACGCGGCTTCCAGCCCCAGCTGATTGAGAACCGCAGCCATCAGGCGCGCGGACCAGACTTCGCCGTGGCCAACCACCTCAGCGTATACCGCATCGGTGACGCCGCTATCCAGTAAACCCGCCAGTCGTTCAAGATCGTGAATGAAGGTCGCGATAAGCGTGTCGGCAGCGTCTGCCGACAGCAGACCGGAGATCAGCTCCATCTGATAACGACGCAGCGACTGCTGTACCTGATGCGCAGAGAGGCGATCGGTCTGGCTGAGCTTCAGCCAGCTAATCAGCTGGTTGGTGGTGCTGCCGGCGGCGGAGACAACCATCATGTCGCCAGCCTGCGAGTATTCCGTCATGATCCCCGCGACGCGCAGGTAACATTTCGCATCCGCTAAACTACTCCCACCAAATTTGTGCAGCTGACGACCCTTCGCCCCTGCCTGCGCAATCACACTCATGTTTATTCCTCGTTTGCTGCCCGGAAGCCATTTTCCAGGTCGGCAATTAAATCTTCACCATCTTCAATACCGGTCGAAATACGCAGAAGCGTTTCTGAGATCCCCGCCGCCGCACGCGCTTCAGGCGCCATACCTGCGTGGGTCATCGTCGCAGCGTGAGAAATCAGACTTTCTACGCCTCCCAGCGACTCCGCCAGCGTAAATAGCGACAATCCGCTCAGGAAACGACGCAGCGTCTGCTCATCGCCATCCAGCTCGAAGCTTAGCATCGCACCAAAACCTTTTTGCTGACGCGCAGCAATCTCATGCCCCTGATTTTCCGGCAGAGACGGATGATACAGTTTTTTCACCAACGGCTGAGTTTTCAGATAGTCGACGATCGCCTGCGCGTTGCGCTGGGCAACTTCCATACGCGGGGAAAGCGTACGCAGACCGCGCAGCAGCAGGTAGCTATCGAAGGCCCCTCCGGTGACGCCGATATTATTCGCCCACCATGCCAGTTCGGTGACAGTCTGCGGATCTTTGGCAATCACCACGCCGGCGACGACGTCTGAATGGCCGTTCAGGTATTTGGTGCATGAATGCAACACCAGATCGGCTCCCAGCGCCAGCGGATTTTGCAGAGCCGGGCTCAGGAAGGTGTTATCCACCACGCTCACCGCCCCCGCCTCACGAGCCAGCGTGCAGATTTTCGCAATATCCACCACTCTCAGCAATGGATTACTTGGGCTTTCGACCAATACCAGCTTCGGTTTTTCCGCCAGCGCAGCGCTCAGCGCCTGCTCATCGTTTTGATCGACAAACAGCACGCGGTAGCAGCCGCGTTTCGCCAGGCTATCAAACAGACGATAGCTGCCGCCGTAGCAGTCGTGCGGCGCCACCAGCAGGTCGCCCGGTTTCAGGTAAACGGTGGTCACCAGCAGAATAGCCGACATGCCGGTATTGGTCAGAACCGCACCCGCGCCGCCTTCCAGCTCCGCCAGGGCGCGCTGTACCACGTCACGAGTTGGGTTGCCGCGACGGGAATAGTCATGGGCACGAGGTTCGTTAAAGCCGGTGAAGTTATAGGTGCTGGAAAGGTGGATCGGCGGGACAACGCAGCCGTACTGTTCGTCGTCATTTAAACCGCTACGCACTGCGATGGTGGCCTGTTTACGCGTCATGTTGGGCAGTTCCTGGGCTGAATCGGTGAAATGTCAGACTCCAGAGTAATCATTGTCACAATAGACGTCAATACATCTGGACATCTAAACTTCTTTGCGTATAGATTGAGCAAACTGGAAATAGCCGTTAAAATTATATGCATTAGCGCACATCCGTATCGGCTTATCTCATGTCGGAAAGATGAGTCATGCGGTAAACTACGCGCGATTATGGCCCGGACTCAAGATTCAGGCCCTTAACTAATGACTAGAGGATTAAAGGTATCTCATGGCTGAATGGAGCGGCGAATATATCAGCCCATACGCTGAGCACGGTAAGAAGAGTGAGCAAGTAAAAAAAATTACGGTTTCCATTCCTCTGAAGGTGTTAAAGATCCTCACAGATGAACGCACGCGTCGTCAGGTCAACAACCTGCGTCACGCCACCAACAGCGAGCTGCTGTGTGAAGCGTTCCTGCATGCATTTACCGGTCAACCGTTGCCTAACGATGAAGACCTGCGTAAAGAACGCAGTGATGAAATTCCAGAAGCGGCGAAACAGATTATGCGTGAGATGGGTATCGACCCGGATACGTGGGAATACTAAGCCAATAAAAAAGGGCAGAAGACAACTTCTGCCCTTTTTTATTTCTCAGCGTTTGACGGCGAGAGAAACAAAAAAGCCGCCCTGAGGCGGCTTCTTCTTCCGGCAACTTACTTGCTGCTGCCCGGTACGCTGAAGCGCTTGTTGAAGCGGTCAACACGGCCACCGGTAGCAACATCACGCTGTTTGCCAGTGTAGAACGGGTGGCATTTACCGCACACGTCGAGGTTCAGGTCGTGACCTACGGTAGAGCGGATTTTCATGACGTTACCGCAAGAGCAGTTAGCAGTAACTTCTTCGTATTTCGGGTGAATATCTTTTTTCATGGGAGAACCTCAGTTAAGGCCGCGTCGCTCTTCCAGCCCTAACGCCAGACACCACGCGATGTTAATAATTTCCCGTAGACTTTCCGCCGTGCGGAATTCATGGGTAATAGTATACGCTTTGATGCTGCACGAAGCACACCAAAGGCGGCGAATTATACAGAATTTGACCGGCAGATGCAAACTGATCCGCGAGCCCTTATCACAATGTGTATACTAACCGGCCAGATTTCAAGTCAGGAAGATGACATGCCCGTCGCTCACGTAGCCCTGCCCGTTCCGCTGCCTCGTACCTTTGACTATTTGCTCCCTGAGGGCATCACGGTCAAAGCGGGCTGTCGCGTGCGCGTGCCGTTTGGTAAACAGGAGCGCATTGGAATTGTCACCGCGATTAGCGAGCGCAGCGAGCTGCCGCTGGATGGGCTCAAGCCGGTCGCAGAAGCGCTGGACGCCGAGCCGGTCTTTTCTTCCTCTATCTGGCGGCTGCTGCTGTGGGCGGCCGACTATTATCATCACCCGATTGGCGACGTGCTGTTTCACGCCCTCCCCATCGCCCTACGCCAGGGAAAGCCGGCCAGCGCGACGCCGCTCTGGTACTGGTTCGCAACCGAGCAGGGCCAGGCGGTTGACATCAACAGCCTCAAGCGTTCGCCGAAGCAGCAGCAGGCGCTGGCCGCGCTACGTCAGGGAAAAATCTGGCGTCACCAGGTAGCGGAGCTGGAGTTCAGCGACGCGGCGCTGCAGGCGCTACGCGGGAAAGGGCTCTGCGAGCTGGCGAACGAAGCGCCGGCCCTTACCGACTGGCGGACCGGCTTTACCGTACCCGGAGAGCGGCTGCGCCTGAATACCGAACAGGCCACCGCCGTCGGGGCGATCCACAGCGCCTCTGACCGCTTTTCCACCTGGCTGCTGGCGGGGATCACCGGCTCAGGGAAAACCGAAGTTTATCTGAGCGTGCTGGAAAACGTGCTGGCGCAAGGCCGCCAGGCGCTGGTGATGGTCCCGGAAATCGGCCTGACCCCGCAAACTATCGCCCGCTTTCGCCAGCGCTTTAACGCTCCCGTTGAAGTGCTGCACTCCGGACTTAACGATAGCGAACGCCTCTCGGCATGGCTAAAGGCCAAAAACGGCGAAGCGGCGATTGTTATCGGTACCCGCTCGTCGCTATTTACCCCATTTAAAGACCTCGGGGTGATCGTGATTGATGAAGAGCACGACAGCTCCTATAAGCAGCAGGAAGGCTGGCGCTATCACGCCCGCGACCTCGCGGTGTGGCGCGCCCACAGCGAGCAAATCCCAATTATTCTCGGCTCAGCAACGCCGGCGCTGGAGACGTTACACAACGTTCGCCAGGGTAAGTATCGTCAGCTGAAGCTGACCAGGCGCGCGGGGAACGCCAGCCCGGCCCAGCAGCACGTGCTGGATTTGAAAGGCCAGCAGCTGCAGTCGGGGCTCTCTCCGGCGCTTATTGCCCGGATGCGCCAGCACCTGCAGGCCGATAATCAGGTCATCCTGTTTTTAAACCGGCGCGGCTTCGCCCCGGCGCTGCTATGTCATGACTGCGGCTGGATTGCCGAATGCCCGCGCTGCGACAGCTATTACACCCTGCACCAGGCGCAGCATCATCTGCGCTGCCACCACTGCGACAGCCAGCGGCCTGTCCCGCGTCAGTGCCCCTCCTGCGGCTCGACGCATCTGGTGCCGGTAGGGCTCGGCACGGAGCAGCTGGAGCAGGCGCTGGCGCCGCTGTTTTCCGAAGTGCCAATATCCCGCGTTGACCGGGATACCACCAGCCGCAAAGGGGCGCTTGAACAGCATCTCTCCGATATTCATCGCGGCGGCGCGCGTATTCTGATTGGCACCCAGATGCTGGCAAAAGGTCACCACTTTCCGGATGTCACCCTGGTCTCTCTGCTCGACGTTGACGGAGCGCTGTTTTCCGCCGATTTCCGCTCGGCGGAGCGCTTCGCCCAGCTCTATACCCAGGTATCAGGCCGCGCGGGCCGCGCCGGAAAACAGGGCGAGGTGATCCTCCAGACCCACCACCCTGAGCATCCGCTGCTGCAAACGCTGTTATATAAAGGCTACGACGCCTTCGCGGATCAGGCGCTCGCCGAACGCCAGGCGATGCAGCTGCCGCCGTGGACCAGCCACGTGCTGATTCGCGCGGAAGATCATAACAATCAGCAGGCGCCTTTGTTCCTGCAGCAGCTGCGTAACCTGCTGCAGGCCAGCCCGCTGGCCGACGATAAGCTGTGGGTTCTTGGCCCGGTTCCGGCGCTGGCGCCAAAGCGCGGAGGCCGCTGGCGCTGGCAGATCCTTCTGCAGCACCCGTCGCGTATCCGTCTACAGCATATCGTCAGCGGTACGCTGGCGCTGATCAATACGCTGCCGGAATCACGCAAGGTGAAATGGATGCTGGACGTCGATCCTATTGAAGGTTAAGCCTTCTCTTGCGAGGAGGATCGAAAAAATTCAATGCTCATCACGTTTTTCATGAAAATTCTGTAACTCTCCGCATCGACTATCTGATAAAAATGTTGTTGATGTCAGAACACAAAGGATGTGTCTGCGCCAGTCAGCGAGGAGAAAACAGGTGAAGCCCAAAAAACAGGTGGTTGCCGCCACGATGAAAGACGTAGCCCTGAAGGCTAACGTTTCAACGGCAACCGTATCCCGAGCGTTAATGAATCCCGATAAGGTTTCACAAACTACCCGTAATCGGGTGGAGCAGGCGGCGCTGGAAGTCGGCTATTTGCCGCAGTCGCTCGGGCGGAATATGAAACGCAACGAATCGCGCACGATTCTGGTGATTGTGCCGGATATTTGCGATCCCTTTTTCAGTGAAATCATCCGCGGTATCGAAATCACCGCTGCGGAACAGGGGTACCTGGTGCTGATCGGCGACTGCGCCCATCAAAACCGTCAGGAAAAAACCTTTATCGACCTGATTATTACCAAGCAGATCGACGGCATGCTGCTGCTCGGCTCCCGGCTGCCGTTCGATGCCGGCGTAGAGGAGCAGCGCAATCTGCCGCCGATGGTAATGGCGAATGAGTTTGCGCCGGAGCTTGAGCTGCCCACGGTGCATATCGATAACCTCACCGCCGCATTCAACGCCGTCAACTACCTGCACGAGCTGGGGCACAAGCGTATTGGCTGTATCGCCGGCCCGGAAGAGATGCCGCTGTGTCACTACCGTCTGCAGGGCTACGTTCAGGCGCTGCGCCGCAGCGGGATAACCGTCGAGCCGCAGTATATTGCGCGCGGTAATTTTACCTATGAAGCCGGTTCAAACGCCCTCGAGCAGCTTTTATCGCTGCCCGTGCCGCCGACGGCCGTATTCTGCCATAGCGATATTATGGCGCTGGGGGCTCTGTCGCTGGCAAAACGCCGCGGCCTGAAAATTCCTGACGATTTGTCTATTATTGGTTTCGATAATATCTCTTTGTCTGAATTTTGCGATCCGCCATTGACGACCGTTGCGCAACCGCGCTTTGATATTGGCCGCGAAGCGATGCTGCTATTGCTGGACCAGCTACACGGCCACAGCGTCAACAGCGGCTCGCGACTTCTTGACTGCGAGCTGATCGTTCGTGGCAGTACGCGAAAAATCAGAGCATAACCATCAGGCTTTCGGGCCTGCTCTTCTGGTCAAAGGCCCGCCGCTTAAGTAACATGGCGGGCTGACGAATGAATAAGACAGCGAAACGATAGTGGCACAACGAGATTATGTACGCCGCAGCCAACCGGCTTCTTCGCGGCGCAAAAAGAGCAATACCCGAAGCTCAAGGAACAAGCAAAGCAGCCTTCCTGCTGTTTCACCTACTATGGTGGCAATCGCGGCGGCAGTGCTGGTGGCCTTTATCGGTGGACTGTACTTCATCACGCACCACAAAAAAGAAGAAGCTGAAGCGCTGCAAAATCGCCAGGTGGCAGGCAACGGCCTACCGCCGAAACCGGAAGAGCGCTGGCGCTATATTAAAGAGCTGGAAAGTCGTCAGCCTGGCGTACGTGCGCCTACTGAACCGACGGCCGGCGGCGAAGTGATGAAGCCCGAACAGCTGACCAACGAACAGCGCCAGCTGCTGGCCCAGATGCAGGCCGATATGCGCCAGCAGCCCACTCAGCTGACCGAAGTGCCGTGGAACGAACAGACCCCGGCGCAGCGTCAGCAGACGCTGCAGCGTCAGCGTCTGGCTCAGCAGCAGGTACAGCAGCAGCAGTGGGCGCAAACCCAGCAGCAGGCGCCGGTGCAACAGCCGCGCGTGCAGCAGCGGGTCGCAGAACAGCCGATCCCGCAGCCGAAGCCGGTACAGCAGCCGAAACAAACGGCGGCCGCGCAGCAGCCGTATCAGGATCTGCTGCAGACGCCAGCGCATACCGCAACGGCGCCTAAAACACAGGCGGCCGCGCCGGTTGCGCGGGTTGAAGAAGCGCCAAAAGCCGCTGCCGAGAAGAAAGACGATCGCAGCTGGATGATCCAGTGCGGCTCCTTTAAAGGTGCTGAACAGGCGGAAACCGTGCGCGCTCAGCTGGCCTTTGAAGGCTTTGCCTCGCACATCACCACCAACAACGGCTGGAATCGCGTGGTCATCGGGCCGCTGAAAGGCAAGGAAAATGCCAACGACATGATCGGCCGCCTGAAAATGGCCGGACACGCAAACTGCATTCGTCTCGCCGCCAGGGGTTGAAACCCTCAAAATCCCCCCCATCTATAATTGCATTCCGCCCCGCGTAAAGCGCGGGGCCCCTATTCCGCTTTTGTAACCAAGGGGTCTGCTCGTGACAACAATAGTTAGTGTTCGCCGTAACGGCCATGTGGTTATTGCCGGTGATGGCCAGGCCACGCTGGGCAACACCGTAATGAAAGGCAACGTGAAAAAAGTCCGCCGTCTCTACAATGACAAAGTGATTGCGGGCTTCGCCGGCGGCACCGCAGACGCCTTTACGCTGTTTGAACTGTTTGAACGTAAACTGGAAATGCATCAGGGCCATCTGGTCAAAGCCGCCGTTGAGCTGGCGAAAGACTGGCGTACCGACCGCATGCTGCGCAAGCTGGAAGCGCTGCTGGCGGTAGCGGATGAAAATGCCTCTCTGATCATCACCGGTAACGGTGACGTGGTGCAGCCAGAAAATGATTTAATTGCTATCGGCTCCGGTGGTCCCTACGCCCAGGCCGCTGCCCGCGCTCTGCTGGAAAATACCGATATGGGCGCTCGCGACATCGCAGAGAAGGCGTTGAATATTGCAGGCGATATCTGCATTTATACCAACCATTTCCACACCATCGAAGAATTAGCCTCTAAAGCGTAAGGATCTCCCATGTCTGAAATGACCCCACGCGAAATTGTCAGCGAACTGGACAAACATATTATTGGTCAGGACGCGGCTAAGCGTTCTGTCGCTATCGCTTTGCGTAACCGCTGGCGCCGCATGCAGCTTACCGAAGAGCTGCGCCATGAAGTTACGCCGAAAAACATTCTGATGATCGGCCCAACCGGCGTCGGTAAAACTGAAATCGCCCGTCGCCTGGCAAAGCTGGCCAACGCGCCGTTCATCAAAGTTGAAGCGACCAAATTCACCGAAGTGGGCTATGTCGGTAAAGAAGTGGATTCCATCATCCGCGATCTGACCGATGCGGCGATCAAAATGGTCCGCATGCAGTCCATCGATAAAAACCGCTATCGTGCGGAAGAGCTGGCGGAAGAGCGCATTCTTGACGTGCTGATCCCGCCGGCGAAAAATAACTGGGGCCAGGCCGAGCAAAATCAGGAGCCGTCCGCGGCTCGTCAGGCATTCCGTAAAAAACTGCGCGAAGGCCAGCTCGACGATAAAGAGATCGAGATTGACCTTGCCGCTGCGCCGATGGGCATAGAAATCATGTCCCCTCCGGGCATGGAAGAGATGACCAGCCAGCTGCAGTCCATGTTCCAGAACCTGGGCGGGCAGAAGCAGAAACCGCGGAAGCTGAAAATCAAAGACGCGATGAAGCTGCTGATTGAAGAAGAAGCGGCAAAACTGGTTAACCCGGAAGAGCTGAAGCAGGATGCTATCGACGCGGTAGAGCAGCACGGTATCGTATTTATCGACGAGATCGACAAAATCTGTAAGCGCGGCGGCAATAGCTCCGGCCCGGACGTGTCTCGCGAAGGCGTCCAGCGCGATCTGCTGCCGCTGGTTGAAGGCTGTACCGTCTCAACCAAGCACGGCATGGTGAAAACTGACCACATTCTGTTTATCGCCTCCGGCGCATTCCAGGTGGCCAGCCCGTCGGACCTGATCCCTGAACTGCAGGGTCGTCTGCCGATTCGCGTTGAGCTGAAAGCGCTGACTACCGAAGATTTCGAGCGCATCCTGACCGAGCCGAACGCCTCGATTACCGTGCAGTATAAAGCGCTGATGGCGACCGAAGGCGTGAACATCGAGTTCACCGAAGAGGGTATCAAGCGTATCGCTCAGGCCGCATGGCAGGTCAATGAAACGACCGAGAACATCGGCGCGCGCCGTCTGCACACCGTCCTGGAGCGTCTGATTGAAGATATCTCCTACGATGCCAGCGAAATGAACGGCCAGAGCATCACCATTGATGCTGAATATGTCGGTAAACATCTCGATGTTCTGGTGGCAGATGAAGATCTGAGTCGTTTTATCCTATAATCCGGTTCAATGTATTTTCATCACAATCGATGGGGCTATATATAGCCCCATTTTTTTGGCCGGGAATTATGACTGAACAACCGATAAACCGAACCCAGGCCTGGCTGGAAAGCCTGCGCCCCAAAACGCTGCCTCTGGCCTTTGCCGCTATCGTTGTCGGCACGACGCTTGCGTGGCACCAGGGTCATTTCGATCCCTGGGTGGCTCTGCTGGCGCTGATTACCGCCGGCCTGCTGCAAATTTTATCTAATCTGGCTAATGATTACGGCGATGCGGTAAAGGGCAGCGACAAGCCCGATCGCATAGGCCCGCTGCGCGGGATGCAAAAAGGGGCGATCAGCCAGGCGCAGATGAAACGCGCGCTGATCCTCACCGTAGTGCTGATTTGTCTTTCCGGACTGGCTCTGCTGTTTTCCGCCTGGCAAACCATGGCCGATTTTATTGGCTTTATGGTTTTGGGTGGCCTGGCCATCGTGGCGGCAATCACCTATACCGTCGGTACCCGCCCTTACGGCTATATCGGCCTTGGCGATATTTCGGTGCTGGTCTTCTTTGGCTGGCTGAGCGTGGCGGGAAGCTGGTACCTTCAGGCCCACACGATTGCCGCAAGCGTCTTCCTGCCGGCAACGGCCTGCGGCCTGCTCGCGGCGGCGGTACTCAATATCAATAACCTGCGCGATATCGACAGCGACCGGGAAAACGGCAAAAACACGCTGGCGGTACGCCTTGGCCCGATCAACGCCCGCCGCTACCACGCCTGCCTGTTAATCGGCGCTCCGCTATGCCTGGCGCTGTTTAATCTGCTTTCTCTGCACAACCCGTGGGGCTGGCTGTTTATCCTCGCTACGCCGCTGCTGGTGAAGCAGGTGCGATTTGTCATGCGCGAACGCGAACCGGTGGCGATGCGTCCGATGCTGGAACGTACGGTAAAAGCGGCCCTGTTAACCAACCTGCTGTTTGTCATCGGGATTATTTGCAGCAAGCTGGTGGGTTAACTGACAAATATCAATTAACAATTGATGATTTTGCCAACAATGGGTTTCGCGAGATATACTAAAAACTCTCGCAGCAACTGAACGTTAAGCCTATGAAATACGATACTTCCGAGCTTTGTGACATCTACCAGGAGGATGTCAACGTAGTGGAACCTCTGTTCTCCAACTTTGGGGGACGGTCGTCGTTTGGTGGACAAATCATCACGGTGAAATGTTTCGAGGATAACGGGTTGCTATACGATATGCTCGAACAGAACGGCCGTGGTCATATTTTGCTGATCGATGGCGGCGGTTCCGTCCGACGGGCGTTGATTGACGCAGACCTGGCGCGTCTGGCGGTGCAGAATGAGTGGGAAGGAGTGGTGGTTTACGGCGCGGTGCGTCAGGTAGACGATCTGGAGGAGCTGGATATCGGCATCCAGGCGCTGGCGGCCATTCCCGTAGGTGCCGCAGGTGAAGGCATCGGCGAAAGCGACGTACGCGTCAATTTCGGCGGCGTAACCTTCTTCTCTGGCGACCATCTGTACGCCGATAATACCGGAATCATCCTCTCCGAGGATGCGCTGGATATCGAATAACCCGCCCAATAAAAAAGGCCTTCTCTCTGAGAAGGCCTTTTTGTTTTACGCCGAAACTTAGTACAGTTTCTTCGCGCAATCCAGCCAGTCATTTTTGAACGGACGCTTCATGTTCTCGATAGCGTCGATGATGTCATGATGAACCAGCTTCTCGTTCTGAATACCAACACAGCGGCCGCCGAAGCCCTGCAGCAGCAGGTCAATTGCGTAGGCGCCCATGCGGGATGCCAGAATACGGTCATAAGGAACCGGGGAACCGCCGCGCTGAATGTGGCCCAGAACGGTAGCACGCGTTTCACGACCGGTCTCTTTCTCAATGTAGTCAGCCAGCTCGTGGACGTCGCACATGTGCTCAGTGATCGCCACAATCGCGTGTTTCTTACCTTTGGCGATACCCGCTTTAATTTCTGCGACCAAATCGTCGCGGCTGTAATCAACCTCAGGCACCATGACGAATTCACAGCCGCCGGAAATGGCGGCCGCCAGAGTCAGATCGCCGCAATAGCGGCCCATGACTTCAACGACGGAAATACGCTGGTGTGAAGAAGAGGTATCACGCAGACGGTCAATTGCTTCAACAACGGTGCTCAGCGCAGTGAAGAAACCGATGGTGTAGTCGGTACCCTTGATGTCGTTGTCGATAGTGCCCGGCAGACCGATGCACGGGAAGCCCATTTCAGTCAGGCGCATCGCCCCCATATACGAACCATCACCGCCGATAACAACCAGCGCATCCAGCCCGCGCTTTTTCATGTTCTCAAGGGCCACGGCGCGAACATGCTCTTCGCGGAACTCCGGGAAACGTGCTGACCCCAGGAAGGTGCCGCCACGGTTGATCATATCGGAAACGCTATAGCGGTCGAGCTGGATCATACGATCTTCATACAACCCGAGGTAACCGTCATAGATTCCAAAAACTTCCAGACCTTCCGTTAATGCCGCGCGCACAACGCCGCGAATTGCCGCGTTCATGCCCGGCGCATCACCGCCACTTGTCAACACACCGATTTTCTTAATCATGACTACCTCTGAACTTAGGAAGCAAAAAATAATCCTGTTGCCTGAAGCGCTCCCTTACCAGGAGTGCACGACGATAATTGCAATAGTATATCAAACGCTTCTGGCTGAATTGATTCAGGTCAGACCAAACGGCGGTAATTTATACAAATAATGCCGGCCTGCCCCACATTTTACATCGAGTTTACAGACTATAACTCAAAGCTTAAAAAACACCCTGTCGCGCCAGCGGCACCACAGAACAGGGGTCCTGATGGATAATGACATCGGAACCCGGAAAACGATGCAGAATCGCCTGCTCCACCTGGTCGGCAATGACGTGTGCCTGAACCAATGGCAGGTTATCTTCCATTTCCAAATGTATTTGAATAAAGCGAGTCGGCCCTGACTGCCGCGTCCGTAGATCATGTGCCCCGCTGACGCCCGGCCATGCGGTCACGATATCGATAATGTCCTGACGTTCCTCATCAGGCAGCGCGCGGTCTAACAAAGACTGGACGGCCTCATAGGCCATACGCAGCGCGCTATACAGAATATAGACGCCAATCCCTAACGCAAATAGCGAATCGGCTCGATGCCAGCCGTACCAGGAGAGGCCCAGCGCCACCAGAATAGCGCCGTTCATCATAACATCAGACTGATAATGAAGCATATCTGCGCGCACCGCCTGACTCTGCGTTTTTCTCACCACCCAGCGCTGGAAGGTCACCAGCACCAGCGTACTGAGCAGCGCAATCAGGGTCACAATCATCCCGACGCCCGCCGCCTGCATCGGTTCCGGACGAGCCAGATGCTGAATGCCGGTTAAAAACAGGAACAGCGCCGACCCGGAGATAAACATGCTTTGCGCCAGCGCCGCCAGCGATTCAGCCTTGCCATGGCCAAAGGTATGCTCCTCATCGGCAGGTTGCAGCGAATAACGTACCACCAGGAGATTGGTTAACGAGGCGGCAATATCCACCAGCGAGTCCACCAGCGCAGCCAGAATACTCACAGAGCCGGTATACCACCACGCAAAAATTTTGATCAAAAGTAACGCGGAGGCCATCACCGTCGCCGCAACAGCCGCACGACTCACCAGCCGCCCATAAGATTGATTCATAAACGCTCCTTCACCCGCAATGCGCTTAGTATAACCCGATCTATTGTTACGACGGATGGCAAGCGGGAGGTCGTTTAGCTGAATGACAGGCAAAAAAAAACCCCACATCATGTGGGGGAAGACAGGGATGGTGTCTATGGCAAGGAAAACAGGGTTTGTTACTGGGGTTGCACGGTATTGCTACTACTTGAAAGCATCTTCGCTGAGCCTTTCTGCATCCTTACAACCTCACGCAACTGATCCATTCGCTGCTGGTGCTTAGCATTTAAAACCGCTTGCTGCTCTGGCGTTAACAGGTGGTACATCTGGTTGCGAACCTTCGCCATTTCGATCTGGCGGTCAACCTGTTCCTGCGCCATCTTATCGGCCTGAGCGCGCACAGCGTTTTCATCAAATTTTTCTGCGGTGACAAGGCTATGCATTGTCTCCATTTCGCTAACATTAACGGGTAACCTATCGTGGCGTGCCCGTTGCATAAGATCTCGTAACTGCTGTCGTTGCTGTTCGGTTAAACTTATGCCATCAAACATATGGCCCTGACTGCTGCGCTGCGCCCCGTCTTCTCCGGGGAGCCAGTTAACGCTGGTAACGACTTCAGCGGCCTGGCTATAAGCACTTAGCGCCAGCGTTGAGGCCATGACGGCAGCAATAACATTGCGCATCACATACTCCCAAAACGTTTGTGTCGCGATTCAACGAGAGACAGTTTACGATTCGGGCTGCAAACATGCGTCAGGGGGTGTAAAACAACGTAAAGTCATGGATTAGCGAGCCTTGATGACGTAATTTCTGCCTCGGAGGTATTTAAACAATGAACAAAATCCTGTTAGTTGATGATGACCGGGAGCTCACCTCCCTGTTAAAAGAGCTGCTCGATATGGAAGGCTTTAACGTGCTCGTAGCCCATGATGGGGAACAGGCGCTGGCTCTCCTGGACGACAGCATCGATTTACTTTTACTTGATGTGATGATGCCGAAGAAAAACGGTATCGATACGCTTAAAGAGTTGCGTCAGACACACCAGACTCCCGTTATCATGCTAACTGCCCGCGGTAGCGAGCTGGATCGCGTTCTCGGCCTTGAACTGGGCGCGGATGATTATCTACCTAAGCCGTTTAACGATCGTGAGCTGGTGGCGCGCATACGCGCGATTCTGCGCCGCTCCCACTGGAGCGAGCAGCAGCAAACCACCGAAGCCGGCTCACCGACGCTGGAGGTTGACGCATTGAGCCTCAACCCAGGCCGTCAGGAAGCCAATTTCGATGGTCAAACGCTGGAGCTGACCGGAACGGAGTTCACCCTGCTGTACCTGCTGGCGCAGCATCTTGGCCAGGTGGTCTCTCGTGAGCACCTGAGTCAGGAAGTATTGGGCAAACGCCTGACGCCGTTCGACCGCGCCATCGATATGCATATTTCTAACCTGCGGCGTAAGCTGCCGGAGCGTAAAGACGGCCACCCGTGGTTTAAAACCCTGCGTGGGCGCGGCTATCTGATGGTCTCAGCTTCATGATTGGAAGTTTAACCGCACGCATCTTCGCTATTTTCTGGCTCACGCTGGCGCTGGTGTTGATGCTGGTTCTGATGCTGCCCAAGCTGGATTCGCGCCAGATGACCGAACTTCTGGAAAGCGAGCAACGCCAGGGCATCATGATTGAGCAGCACGTTGAGGCCGAGCTGGCGACCGATCCACCCAACGATTTGATGTGGTGGCGTCGTCTGTTTCGGGCGATAGATAAATGGGCTCCGCCGGGACAGCGCCTGCTGCTGGTCACCAGCGAGGGGCGTGTTATCGGCGCAGAACGCAACGAAATGCAGATTATTCGCAACTTTATCGGCCAGGCCGATAACGCCGATCATCCGCAGAAAAAACGCTACGGTCGTCTGGAAATGGTCGGCCCGTTTTCCGTCAGGGATGGCGAAGATAATTATCAGCTCTATCTGATCCGCCCCGCCAGCACGTCACAATCAGATTTCATCAACCTGCTGTTTGACCGTCCGCTGCTGCTGCTTATCGTCACCATGCTGGTCAGCGCCCCGCTGCTGCTATGGCTGGCGTGGAGTCTGGCAAAACCGGCGCGTAAGCTGAAAAATGCGGCCGACGAGGTCGCCCAGGGGAACCTGCGCCAGCATCCGGAACTGGAAGCCGGCCCGCAGGAGTTTTTGGCCGCCGGGACCAGCTTTAACCAGATGGTCACCGCCTTGGAACGGATGATGACCAGCCAGCAGCGTCTGCTCTCCGATATCTCCCACGAGCTGCGCACGCCGCTTACGCGCCTGCAGCTGGGCACCGCGCTGCTGCGCCGCCGCAGCGGCGAGAGCAAAGAGCTGGAGCGTATTGAGATGGAGGCGCATCGGCTGGACAGCATGATCAACGATCTGCTGGTGATGTCGCGCAATCAGGCCAACAACGCGCTGGTCAGCGAGACGGTAAAAGCCAATCAGCTGTGGGGCGAGGTGCTGGATAACGCCGCCTTTGAGGCCGAGCAGGTAGGAAAATCGTTCACCGTGGAGTACCCGCCAGGGCCGTGGCCGCTGTACGGCAACCCCAACGCGCTGGAAAGCGCGCTGGAGAATATCGTACGCAACGCGCTACGCTACTCGCACACCCGAATTTCGGTGAGCTTCTCGGTGGATAAAGACGGCATCACGGTTAACGTCGATGATGACGGGCCGGGCGTCAGCCCTGAGGATCGCGAGCAGATTTTCCGCCCGTTCTACCGGACCGACGAAGCGCGCGATCGCGAATCAGGCGGTACCGGCCTAGGACTGGCGATTGTCGAAGCCGCTATTCAGCAGCATCGCGGCTGGGTGAAGGCCGACGACAGCCCGCTGGGCGGCCTGCGGCTGACCATATGGCTGCCGCTGTATAAGCGCACCTGACGAGGTTTCCCCCGGCCTGCGCCCGCAGCCGGGGGAGCATTATTTTCCCCACAATCTGCGGGAATTATCTTCGATCTGTCCGCTTAAGCGCCGCTTCTGCATGGTGCGGCTCCAGCTTACCGATAGCCCTCCAGCAGAGAGCAGGCGATGATACTGCTCATCATCAAACGGCATATGCCAGGCAATCGCGCCGGCCTCATGTACGCTGACATCGCTCACCCGGGACACCAGCTCCAGCGGCGCGTCGCAGGACACCACGCCCCCCGCCACCACCCGATACAGCCAGCCGGTTTTACCGCTATTCTGCATGAGCTGGGCCATATCGCTGATGGAAAAATGGAAGTTGAGCTTAAAGCACGGCGATCGCGGCTGCGTCACCTGAATCAGCGCCTCGCCCCAGCGAAAGATATCGCCGATATAAACGTTTTTCTCGGTCATCCCTTCTGCAGAAAGGTTTTCGCCGAAGGCCGGAGCGCAGAAAAGGTCGGCCTGCAGGGGGAATTCACGGGCCCAGTCGGCGTAGTGCTCACGCGGGTACTGGCATAGCGCCCGATCCGGACCGCCATGAATTTTCTTTTCCGCCTGCTCATCGCCTTCCAGCCCCAGATCGCCGAGGGTTAACTCACCGTCGACCTGGATTTTCCCGATGGCGCTCGGACGGCTTCCTTCGTAATCCCTTATTTTGCCTACAAAGACGTTCACCGGATAATGCATCTGCTGCCCCCTGCTACAGGTATAAAAAAAGCGAGTCATCAGACTCGCTTCTCGGTCAGCACAATGCAACCTTATTTTTTGGCGGCAAAACGCGCTGCGGCTTCGTCCCAGTTAACCACGTTCCAGAACTCTTTGATGTAGTCCGGACGACGGTTCTGGAATTTCAGGTAGTAAGCGTGTTCCCACACGTCCAGGCCCAGGATCGGGAAGCCGGAAGCGCCGGAGATGGCTTCACCCATCAGCGGGGAGTCCTGGTTCGCGGTAGAAACCACGGCCAGTTTGTCGCCTTTCAGCACCAGCCACGCCCAGCCGGAACCGAAACGAGTGGCTGCCGCTTTCTCAAACTCAGCCTTGAAGTTATCAACGGAACCGAAATCGCGCTCGATAGCCGCTTTCAGGTCGCCCTGCAGGGTGGTACCGGTTTTCAGGCCTTTCCAGAACAGGCTATGGTTAGCGTGACCGCCCGCGTTGTTGCGCAGAGGGCCTTTTTTGTCAGCCGGCAGCTGATCCAGTTTAGCGATCAGCTCTTCAGCAGACAGATCGGCGAATTCAGGCAGGCTTTCCAGCGCAGCGTTGGCGTTGTTAACGTAAGCCTGGTGGTGCTTAGTATGGTGGATTTCCATAGTCTGCTTGTCGAAATGCGGTTCCAGGGCGTCATAAGCGTACGGCAGGGCTGGCAGTGTAAAACTCATAATCATCTCCATTATTGTCGAGCGGCTGAGAGTGTTAAGGCCGCGTAAGCAGTTGGTTCATTATAGTTAATTAAATGATATTGAAAACGCTTATCAATGCCGTATTTTTAATAAGGTTATAACAGAGTGTGATACCTGCGATTTTGTGAGCTGGAACAAGTAATTAAGCTGTTGGTTGCCAGGGTTTCCCAACACGTGGCAACAGCCTGAAGGCGATAAAACTGACCGATTTTTACACTCATCGGGTCGGAAGAAGATTTATCCGATAAAAAATAGATGAGGATAAAATCAATGAATCACGCGATTACGATGGGTATTTTTTGGCATTTGATAGGTGCGGCCAGTGCAGCCTGTTTCTATGCTCCGTTCAAACAAGTTAAACAGTGGTCATGGGAAACCATGTGGTCTATCGGCGGGATTGTCTCCTGGCTGATCCTTCCCTGGACTATCAGCGCCATGCTGTTACCTGATTTTTGGGCCTATTACGGCTCCTTCAGCGCCTCGACTCTGCTACCGGTCTTCCTGTTCGGCGCGATGTGGGGGATCGGCAATATCAACTACGGCCTGACCATGCGCTATCTCGGCATGTCGATGGGGATCGGTATCGCCATTGGTATTACCCTGATCGTCGGTACGTTAATGACCCCTATTCTCAACGGTCAGTTCGAGGTATTAATCAATACCAAAGGCGGCCAGATGACGCTGCTCGGCGTGCTGGTCGCGGTGATTGGCGTGGCTATTGTGACCCGAGCGGGGCAGCTGAAAGAGCGCAAAATGGGCATTAAAGCCGAAGACTTCAATCTGAAAAAAGGCCTGCTCCTGGCGGTGATGTGCGGTATTTTCTCGGCGGGGATGTCGTTTGCGATGAACGCCGCCAAACCGATGCACGAAGCCGCCGCGGCGCTAGGGGTCGACCCGCTGTACACCGCCCTGCCTAGCTACGTGGTCATCATGGGCGGCGGCGCGCTGGTGAACCTCGGATTCTGCTTTATTCGGCTAGCCAAGGTGAAGAATCTGTCGATAAAAGCGGACTTCTCGCGGGCAAAACCGCTCATCATCGCCAATATTCTGCTTTCCGCTCTCGGCGGCCTGATGTGGTACCTGCAGTTCTTTTTCTACGCATGGGGCCACGCCAGCATTCCGGCGCAGTACGACTATATGAGCTGGATGCTGCATATGAGCTTCTACGTTCTGTGCGGCGGGCTGGTTGGTCTGGTGCTGAAGGAGTGGAAAAACGCCGGGCGCCGGCCGGTCGGCGTACTCAGCCTCGGCTGCGTGGTCATCATTATCGCCGCCAATATTGTCGGCCTGGGAATGGCGAACTAAATCACCTAAGCGGCGACGCGACTGCGTTGCCGCCACTGCCCCGGCGTCATGCCAATTTCACGGTTAAAGACCACCGAAAAGTAGTTACTGTCTTCAAATCCGCACAACATGGCGATTTCGCCAATCAGCCGCTCCGTATGCTGCAGCAGGTACTGCGCGTGGCAAATTCTCAGCTGACGTAAATAGTGGTTGATCGTCATCCCGGTCTGCTGGCGAAACTGCTGACGCAGGGCGCGCTCGCTGCACGCTTCCCGCGCGCAAAAACGATCGAGGAAAAAGGGCCTGTTCAGGCTGCCGGCCAGCTCGGTCAGCAGTTTATCGAGCAGGGCTTCACTTTGGGTCGCCGCCAGGTTATCGGTCGCGTAGCGATGGCGGTGCAGGATCAGCGCCAGCTGGGCAAACAGCAGTTCGGCCATCTGATTAGCCTGGGCATCGCTGCGGGTGCTCTCCTGCTCAAGCTGGGTAATCACCTGCCGCACCTGGGTCATACCGGAGCTGCCAATCCGCCAGTGCGGGAGCCACGGCGTACCAAACAGGCCGGGAATATGGGCCGCCCAGTCAAAGTTGAGCCGCAGCCGATCCGGACAGTAGATGACGTTTTGCAGGACCAAATCGTTAACCGACGCGTAGGAGTGCTTATCTTCCGCGCGGATATAGAACAGATCGCCGCGGGTAATGCGCCACGGGCGATCGTTAAGCACGTGCAGGCCGTTTCCCCGCCATACCAGCACCAGTTCGCAGAACTCATGGGTATGCTCGGCGAAGACGTTTTGCGGGTAGCGATCCGCTACCGCCACCGCCTGAGAAGGCGAGGCAAAAAACTCATCTTTGCGAAGAATCAACTGACCGGCCACCGCGACAACTCCAGGCGCAAATAACGTTTCATTATTCGCATTTTGCTTGCTAAAACGTTGACTGCTCTCGCGTTACTGAAGAATGGCGTCGCGCCCCTGGCGGATATCACGCGGCGACCAGGAAAACTCGCGGCGAAAAAGCGTCGAAAAGTGGTTACTGTCGCCGAATCCGCAGTGATAAGCGATATCCGTGACGCTGTCATCGCTGTGCCGCAGCAGATGGCGCGCCTTCATCAGCCGCACCCGGTTCAGGTAGCGCTGCGGCGTCAGGCCGGTCTGCTGCTTGAGCTGACGATGCAGCGTGCGCAGCGACAGCGAAAACTGAGCCGCCACCTCTTCCCAGCAAACATCCTCGGCAAAGTGATCTTCCAGCCACGCCATCAGGTGATTGAGCCGCGCCTCGCTATCGGCGGCCCCTTCCGCGAGGCTGCTTTTGCGCAGCAGCACCAGCAGCTGCATAAACAGAATCTCCCGACTGGCAATGGTATGCACATCCGACTCAGCGCCGAGGCTTTCCATCTGGTTGACGAGCTGCCGCACCTGCTGCAAGGCCCCCTGATTCACCCGCCAGTGCGAGAGATAGTTGCCCTCCTGCTCCTGCGGCAGCAGCTGGCTGACGCCGTTCAGAAAACGAAACGCATCCGGCGCGCGGTAGAGCACGTTGGTCAGGCACAGATTATCGGTATGTTCATAAAGATGGCGGTCGTGATCGCGAATAAAGCACACCGAGCCGCCGCTGATGGTATAGGGCTGGCCGTTGAAAACGTGGATCCCCGTCCCGTGCTCAACGATAACAATTTCATGGAAATCGTGGTGATGTTCCGGAAACGCCGACTGAGGGAGGCGTGGCTCAATAGCAACAGCAGAAGTACCGGACTTAAAGAAATCCACACTGTGCAATACGGTCATAGCAGCCCCCTCGAAATGAGAAATGTTATCAATCAGTGTGGCAAATAGTAATTAAGGACCGGCAATCCGGCCTTCAATTTTCGACCGCAAACGTCGTAAAGCCTGCCGCTTTTTCAAGAAACAGCCGGAAAGATCGGGAACTGCGGACAACGTCACATCCCCCGCGCCCATAGCGACAGAATGAAATTGTGAGCTCTCTCACGGTCACCTTTGCTTTCTTGCCAGCCGGGAAATTTCCCTGTCCGTGGCAAGAAGGTGCGCGACCGGCGACTTTTTTAGACTGCTGGCAATGATTTTCAGAAGGATCTCTGCCATGAGTTTTCGTCATTGTGTCGCCGTTGATTTAGGCGCCTCCAGCGGGCGGGTGATGCTCGCCAGCTATGAAAGCGGACAGCGTGCGCTGACGCTGCGTGAAATCCACCGTTTTACCAACAGCCTGCACCAGGTGGATGACTATGACTGCTGGGATATCGATCGCCTGGAAGGCGAAATTCGCCGCGGACTGGAGAAGGTGTGCGCGCAGGGCATCCTTATCGATAGCATCGGCATTGATACCTGGGGCGTGGATTATGTCCTGCTCGACGCTCAGGGCCAGCGCGTCGGCCTGCCGGTTTCCTATCGCGACGACCGCACCCACGGCCTGATGCAGCATGCCGAAGAGCAGATGGGCCGCGCGGATATCTACCGCCGCAGCGGCATCCAGTTTCTGCCGTTCAACACCCTGTACCAGCTGCGCGCCCTGGTTGAGCAGCAGCCGGAGCTGGTGAGCCAGGCCGCGCACGCGCTGCTGATCCCGGACTATTTCAGCTTCCGTCTGACCGGCCAGATGAACTGGGAATACACCAACGCCACCACCACCCAGCTGGTCAATATCAACAGCGATAGCTGGGATGAGGATCTGCTGAACTGGAGCGGCGCGCCGCGCGAGTGGTTCGGTACCCCGACCCATCCCGGCAACGTGATTGGTCACTGGATCTGCCCGCAGGGCAACGCGATCCCGGTGGTCGCCGTCGCCAGTCACGATACCGCCAGCGCGGTGATCGCCTCTCCGCTGGCCGGTAAAAATGCGGCCTATCTCTCCTCCGGCACCTGGTCGCTCATGGGCTTTGAAAGCAAAACCCCCTGCACCGGCGATGAGGCGCTGAAGGCCAATATCACCAACGAAGGCGGCGCGGAAGGCCGCTATCGGGTGCTGAAAAATATTATGGGACTGTGGCTGCTGCAGCGGGTGCTGAAAGAGCAGAACGTCAGCGACCTGCCGGCGCTGATTGCCCATACCGCCGAACTCCCGGCCTGCCGCTCGGTGATTGACTGCAACGATGAGCGCTTTATCAACCCGGACAATATGAGCGCCGAGATTCAGGCCGCCTGCCGTGAATCCGGGCAGCCGGTGCCCAGCGGCGACGCCGAGCTGGCGCGCTGCATTTTTGACAGCCTGGCCCTGCTGTATGCCCGCGTGCTCGGCGAACTTGCCCGGCTGCGAGGCCAACCCTTCAGCCAGCTGCATATCGTCGGCGGCGGCTGTCAGAACGCGCTGCTCAATCAGCTGTGCGCGGACGCCTGCGGCATTACGGTCATCGCAGGTCCCGTCGAGGCCTCTACGCTCGGCAATATCGGCATCCAGCTGATGACGCTGGATGAACTGAACAACGTCGATGATTTCCGTCAGGTGGTGCGCCACAACTACGCGCTCACCACGTTTATCCCTAATCCTGAAAATGAAATTGCCCGCTTCGTTGCGCAGTTTCAGCAACAACAGACCAAGGAGCTTTGCGCATGACCACTCAACTTGAACAAGCCTGGGAAATTGCCAAACAGCGCTACGCCGCCGTCGGTGTGGATGTCGAGGAGGCTCTGCGCCAGCTGGACCGGCTTCCCGTATCCATGCACTGCTGGCAGGGCGATGACGTCGCCGGTTTTGAAAACCCGGAAGGGAATTTAACCGGCGGGATTCAGGCCACCGGCAACTATCCGGGCAAAGCCCGCAACGCGGGCGAGCTGCGCGCCGACCTCGAGCAGGCACTGAGCCTGATCCCCGGCCCGAAACGGCTGAATCTGCACGCTATCTATCTGGAGTCTGATACCCCGGTTGCGCGTAACGAAATCAAACCTGAGCACTTTAAAAACTGGGTTGAATGGGCCAAAAACAACGGCCTGGGGCTCGATTTTAACCCCTCCTGCTTCTCGCATCCGCTGAGCGCCGACGGTTTTACCCTGTCGCACGCCAACGATGAAATCCGCCAGTTCTGGATCGATCACTGCAAGGCCAGCCGCCGGGTTTCCGCCTATTTCGGCGAGCAGCTGGGCACCCCGTCGGTCATGAATATCTGGGTCCCCGACGGCATGAAGGACATTACCGTTGATCGTCTGGCGCCGCGCCAGCGTCTGCTGAACGCGCTGGACGAGGTTATCAGCGAGAAGTTCGACCCGGCGCATCATATCGATGCCGTGGAGAGCAAGCTGTTCGGTATCGGTGCCGAAAGCTACACCGTCGGCTCCAATGAATTCTATATGGGCTATGCCGCCAGCCGCCAGACCGCGCTGTGTCTGGACGCCGGGCACTTCCATCCAACGGAAGTTATCTCCGACAAAATCTCTGCCGCCATGCTCTACATTCCGCGCCTGCTGCTGCACGTCAGCCGCCCGGTACGCTGGGATAGCGATCACGTGGTGCTGCTGGATGACGAAACCCAGGCCATCGCCAGCGAAATCATCCGCCACAACCTGTTTGACCGGGTGCACATCGGCCTCGATTTCTTCGACGCCTCCATCAACCGCATCGCGGCGTGGGTGATTGGTACCCGCAACATGAAAAAAGCGCTGCTGCGCGCGCTGCTGGAACCGACGGAACAGCTGCGCCAGCTGGAAGCCGACGGCGATTACACCGCCCGTCTGGCGCTGCTGGAAGAGCAGAAATGCCTGCCGTGGCAGGCCATCTGGGAGATGTACTGCCAGCGTCACGATACCCCGGCGGGCAGCCAGTGGCTGGATAGCGTTCGCGGCTACGAGAAGAGCGTTCTCAGCCAGCGCGGAAACTAACCTCGCCCGGCGACCGGCAGATATACAACCTATTTAGGGTACGGGATAAACCCCGTACCGAATCAACAGGAAGCACAAGACTATGCACACCATTATCGACTCCTGGTTCGTCCAGGGCATGATTAAAGCCACCACCGATGCCTGGCTGAAGGGCTGGGATGAGCGCAACGGCGGTAACCTGACGCTACGCCTCGACGAGGCTGATATCGAACCCTTTGCCGCCGATTTCCACGCCAAACCGCGCTATATCGCCCTGAGCCAGCCGATGCCGACGCTGGCCAATCAGCCGTTTATCGTTACCGGCTCCGGTAAATTTTTCCGCAACGTGCAGCTCGATCCGGCCGCCAACCTCGGCGTGGTCAAAGTGGACAGCGACGGCGCGGGATATCACATCCTGTGGGGCTTGACCCACGAGGCGGTGCCGACCTCAGAACTGCCGGCCCACTTCTTGTCCCACAGCGAACGCATCAGGCTGACCGGCGGCAAAGATCGCGTGATCATGCACTGCCACGCCACCAACCTGATCGCCCTGACCTACGTCCTCGAAAACAACAGCGATCTGTTCACCCGTAAGCTCTGGGAAGGCAGTACCGAATGTCTGGTGGTGTTCCCGGACGGCGTTGGCATTCTGCCGTGGATGGTGCCAGGTACCGACGAAATCGGCGGGGCCACCGCGCTGGAAATGCGTAAGCATTCGCTGGTGCTCTGGCCGTTCCACGGCGTCTTCGGCAGCGGGCCGACGCTGGATGAAACCTTTGGCCTGATCGATACCGCCGAGAAATCGGCTGAAGTACTGGTGAAGGTTTACTCCATGGGTGGAATGAAGCAGACCATCACCCGCGAAGAGCTGATTGCCCTCGGCAAGCGCTTTGATGTGCAGCCTATGCAGTCCGCGTTAGACCTTTATCAATAATTACATCGCGCCCCGCTCACCGAGACGGGGCGAACTCTGTCACCTGCAAACCCTACCCGAAGCCTTTCGCCATGCGGGAAGCCTACGCATCAGCAAGGAGAAAGACAGCGGAAAACTAACTCAATCATGTGGAGTAAAAGCAATGAAAATAAAGACAAGCTTGATCCTCACCGTTGCCGCCCTGGCGTTGTCCGGTTCTGCTTTAGCTGAAGTTAAAATTGCCCTCGTGGCAAAATCATTGGGAAATGGATTCTTCGAGGCAGCGAACGTCGGCGCGCAGGAAGCGGCTAAAGAGTTAGGCGATGTGAAAGTGATTTATACCGGCCCCACCACCACCACCGCCGAAGCGCAGATCGAAGTGCTGAACGGGCTGATCGCCCAAGGGGTGGACGCGATCGCCATTTCCGCCAACGATCCGGACGCCGTGGTGCCGGTGCTGAAAAAGGCGATGCAGCGCGGAATCAAAGTGGTCTCCTGGGATTCCGGCGTGGCGCCGGCGGGCCGTCAGATCCACTTAAACCCTTCCAATAACGCACTTATTGGCGAGACCAACGTCAGGCTCGCCGCGGATGCCTTAAAAGCGCTGAACGTCGAAAAAGGCGACGTGGCGATCCTCAGCGCGACCCCAACCTCAACCAACCAGAACATCTGGATCGAAGAGATGAAGAAGGTGCTGCCGAAGTACCCTTCTGTCAACCTGGTCACCGTTGCCTACGGGGACGATCTCTCCGACAAGAGCTACCGCGAAGCGGTCGGCCTGCTGAAATCGTATCCGAATCTGAAAGCGATCGTCTCGCCTTCGTCGGTGGGGATCGTTGCCGCCGCCCAGGCGGTGAAGGATCAGGGCAAGATTGGCAAAGTGTACGTTACCGGGCTGGGGCTACCGTCCGAAATGGCCGGGGCGATTAAATCCGGCGCCAGCAAAAGCTTTGCTATCTGGAACCCCATTGACCTCGGCTACGCCGCCACGTACCTGGCCGACGATCTGGTCAAAGGCACGGCAACCAAAACCGAAGCCGATATGGGCAGGCTGGGCAAGGTGAAGCTGGATGCCGACGGTAGCGGCGCGATGGCGCAGCCGTTCGTCTACGATGCCGGCAACATCGATAAGTTTTCCAGGATTTTCTAATCATCATCCCCTGTTTCACTATCGAAACAGGGGAAAAACCGGAGACTTATCATGACGGCGTCCACCCCACTGCTGTCGCTTAAGGGCATCACCAAGGTTTTCCCCGGTGTGCGTGCCCTTGAGAACGTACAGCTCGATCTCTGGCCCGGCAAAGTGACCGCCTTAATTGGCGAAAACGGCGCCGGCAAATCCACGCTGGTCAAAGTGATGACCGGCATTTATCAGCCCGAAGAGGGCGAAATCCTGTATAAAGCGATCCCGATTCAGCTGCCTCATCCGGAGTCGGCGCATAAGGTCGGGATCACCGCCATTCACCAGGAGACGGTGCTGTTTGACGAACTCTCGGTGACCGAGAATATTTTTGTCGGCCAGTATCTGCATAAAGGCCTGCTGAAAAAGCTCGACTGGCCCGCGATGCACCAGAAAGCCGGGGATATTCTCCGCCGCCTGGAAGTGCAGATCGACCCGCGCGCTACGCTAAAAACGCTGAGCATCGCCCAGCGCCACATGGTGGCCATCGCCCGGGCGCTCTCCTTTGAGGCGCAGGTGGTGATCCTTGACGAGCCGACCGCCGCGCTCTCGCAGCACGAAATTCTGGAGTTTTATCAGATAGTCGAACGCCTGAAGCAGGACGGTAAGGCCATCCTGTTTATCTCGCATAAGTTTGACGAAATCTTCGAGCTGGCGGACTACTACACTATTTTGCGCGACGGCGTGTACGTGAGCTCCGGCGCCATCAACGAGATCACCGAAGAGCGGATGGTGGCGATGATGGTCGGACGCGCCATTACCCAAACCTACCCGAAAATGAGCTGCGCCCTGGGAGAGGCAGTGCTGGAGGTCAACAACCTCTGTCATCCCACCGAGTTCGCCAATATCAGCTTCACCCTGCGCAGAGGTGAAATCCTCGGCTTCTACGGCCTGGTCGGCGCCGGGCGTACCGAACTTATGCAGGCGCTTTCCGGCGTATCGCATCCCTCCTCCGGCGAAATCGTGCTGAAAGGCAAACCGGTGCGTTTTCGCCAGCCGGCGGACGCCATTCAGGCCGGTATCGTCTGCGTACCGGAAGAGCGGCAGAAGCAGGGAGCGATCATCGCCCTGCCGATCGCGCAGAACATCAGCCTGCCCCAGCTCGGCAAGCTCAACCCCAGCGGCGTGCTGAACGACGCGCGCGAATGGCGGCTGGCCGATGAGTATGCCTCACGCCTGCAGGTCAAAGCCTTCAGCTGGCAGCAGGCGGTCGAAACCCTCTCCGGCGGCAACCAGCAGAAAGTGGTGATCGGCAAATGGCTGGCCACCCATCCGCAGGTGATCATTCTCGATGAGCCGACTAAAGGCATCGATATCGGTTCAAAAGCGGCGGTACACCAGTTTATGTCCGAGCTGGTGAGCCAGGGGCTGGCGGTCATTATGGTCTCTTCAGAGCTGCCGGAGGTCATGGGAATGGCCGACCGTATCATCGTGATGCACGAAGGGCTGATGGTGGCCGAATATCGCGCCGGCGAAGCGACGGCGGAAACCATCGTCAGCGCCGCCAGCGGCATTGCCCGGGAGGCTGCGTAATGTGGCGACAACTGCTTAAACACCGCGAAGCGCTGCTGGCGGCGGTCATTATCCTGATGGTGGCGGGCATCGGTAGCCGGGTGCCGTCGTTCATCGCGGCGGAAAACCTGGTCGAGATGTTTAACGACACCTCGATTCTGATCGTCCTCGCCCTCGGCCAGATGATGGTGCTGCTGACCAAGGGGATCGATCTGTCGATGGCCGCCAACCTGGCGCTGACCGGGATGATCGTCGCCCTGCTTAACGCCAACCACCCGGAAATTCCGGTGTGGGCGCTGCTGCTGCTGGCCACCCTGCTTGGCCTGCTGATGGGGGTGATTAACGGCCTGCTGGTCTGGCGTCTCGGCATCCCGGCGATCGTGGTGACCCTCGGCACCATGAGCATCTATCGCGGCATTATTTTCCTGCTCTCCGACGGCGGCTGGGTTAACTCGCATCAGATGAGCGCGGACTTCCTCGGCCTGCCGCGCGCCTCGCTGCTGGGGCTGCCGCTGCTGAGCTGGTGCGCCATCGCCGCCCTGCTGCTGGTGGGTTATTTCCTGCGCTATAGCCGTACCGGGCGGGCGCTGTACACCGCAGGCGGCAACGCCACGGCGGCGTACTACACCGGCATTAACGCCGGGAAAATGCAGTTCATCAGCTTCTGCCTTTCCGGGGCGCTGGCGGGATTTTGCGGCTATCTGTGGATCTCCCGCTTTGCCGTCGCCTATGTTGACGTCGCCAACGGCTTCGAACTACAGGTCGTGGCGGCCTGCGTCATCGGCGGCATTAGCACGATGGGCGGTACCGGACGCGTGGTCGGCTGCCTGTGCGGCGCGCTGTTCCTCGGGATTATCAACAACGCGCTACCGGTTATCGGTATCTCACCTTTCTGGCAAATGGCTATCTCCGGCGCGGTTATTGTCATCGCCGTGGTGCTTAACGAGCGTGGGAACAAACGTCACGGACGGCTCATTCTGCGCAGCGCGGTACTGGCTTCGCAAAAACAGACGGTGAAACCATGAGCAAAATAGTGACCACAGAAGAGATGACAAGCCGCGCGACGACGACGTCACCGCTGCGCCGCCTGCTGTGCTGGGAAGGCTTCCTGCTGGCGGTAACTCTGGCCGTTTTTGCGGCCAATGCGCTGGCGTCGCCCTACTTCCTTAATATCTGGAACCTGTCGGACGCCACCTTCAACTTTACCGAGAAGGCGATTATCGTCCTGCCGATGGCGATGCTGATTATCGCCAGAGAGATCGACCTTTCGGTCGCCTCAACCATGGCGCTGAGCTCCACGGCGATGGGCTTTTGCGCGGCGGCGGGGATGGATACGCCGCTGCTGGTTGCCGTTGGGCTGGGAGTTGGCCTGCTGTGCGGCCTGTTTAACGGCATCCTGGTGACGCGCCTGAACCTGTCGTCGATCGTTATCACCATCGGCACCATGAGCCTGTATCGCGGCCTGACCTACATCCTGCTGGGCGATAAGGCGCTAAACCACTATCCGGACAGCTTCGCCTGGTTCGGCCAGGGCTACGTTTGGGGAGCGCTCTCGTTTGAGTTTGCGCTGTTCCTGCTGCTGGCAGCCGCCTTCACCTTCCTGCTGCATAAAACCAACTTTGGCCGCCGCACCTACGCGATTGGCAATAATCCGACCGGCGCCTGGTTTTCCGGGATCAACGTCAAGCGCCATAACCTGATTCTGTTTGCCCTGGTCGGGCTGATGGCGGGGCTGGCGGCGGTGCTGCTGACGTCACGGTTGGGCAGCACCCGCCCAACGCTGGCGGTGGGCTGGGAGCTGGCGGTTGTGACGATGGCGGTGCTCGGCGGCATCAACATCCTTGGCGGCTCCGGCAGCATGGTTGGGGTGATTATCGCCGCCTTCCTGATGGGGCTGGTGACCTTTGGCCTGAGCCTGCTCAACGTACCGGGCATCGTGATGTCGATAATCATCGGCGCAATGCTGATCGCGGTGATTTCGCTGCCGATTATCACCCGTCGGGTCCTGCAACGAAGACATTAGCCCTTCGCCTGACGGTGGGGGGAACGGAATTTCATTAACAGGAGAGTTATTATGAGCTTTATGTTGGCATTGCCGAAAATCAGCCTGCACGGCGCAGGCGCCATTGGCGATATGGTTAATCTGGTCGCCGATAAACGTTGGGGCAAAGCGCTGATCGTCACCGACGGTCAGCTGGTGACGCTGGGCCTGCTGGACAGCCTGTTTGCCGCGCTCGACGCGCACCAGATGTCCTGGCACCTGTTTGATGAGGTGTTCCCCAACCCCACCGAAGCGCTGGTGCATAAAGGCATTACCGCCTTCCACGACGCGCAGTGCGATTACATCATCGCGTTTGGCGGCGGTAGCCCCATCGATACCGCTAAAGCGGTTAAAATCCTCACCGCCAATCCGGCCCCTTCCACCGCCTATTCCGGCGTCGGCAAGGTGAAAAACGCCGGCGTACCGCTGGTGGCGATAAATACCACCGCCGGAACGGCGGCGGAGATGACCAGTAATGCGGTCATCATCGATTCCGCGCGCCAGGTAAAAGAGGTGATTATCGATCCGAATATTATTCCGGACATCGCCGTCGATGACGCCAGCGTGATGCTGGACATTCCTGCCTCCATCACCGCGGCCACCGGAATGGATGCCCTGACGCACGCTATCGAAGCTTTCGTTTCGATCGGCGCCCATCCGCTAACCGATGCCAATGCTCTTGAGGCCATTCGGCTCATTAATCTGTGGCTGCCGAAAGCCGTCGACGACGGGCATAACCTTGAGGCACGTGAGCAGATGGCGTTTGGCCAGTATCTGGCGGGCATGGCCTTCAACAGCGCCGGGCTCGGCCTGGTTCATGCGCTGGCGCATCAGCCGGGCGCGACCCACAACCTGCCCCACGGCGTATGCAACGCCATCCTGCTGCCGATCATCGAAAACTTTAACCGCCCGAACGCCGTCGCCCGTTTTGCCCGCGTGGCGCAGGCGATGGGCGTCGAGACCCGCGACATGAGCGATGAAGCAGCCAGCATGGCGGCGATCGAGGCGATTCGCACCCTGAGCAAACGCGTCGGCATTCCGCAGGGCTTCAGCCAGCTTGGGGTGACCAAAGCCGACATCGAAGGCTGGCTGGACAAGGCCCTCGCCGACCCGTGCGCGCCGTGCAACCCGCGAACCGCCAGCCGCGACGAAGTACGCGAGCTGTATCTGGAGGCGTTATGATCCGCAAGGCGTTTGTGATGCAGGTGAATCCCGACGCGCACGAAGAGTATCAGCGTCGGCATTCGCCAATATGGCCGGAGCTGGAGGCGGTTCTGAAGGCGCACGGCGCGCACCATTACGCAATTTATCTCGATAAAGAGCGCAGCCTGCTGTTCGCCACGGTGGAGATTGAATCTGAAGCCCGCTGGAACGCGGTCGCCGAATCCGAGGTCTGTCAGCGCTGGTGGCGGCATATGCGCGACGTGATGCCCGCAAACGCCGATAACAGCCCGCTCAGCGCCGATCTGAAGGCGGTATTCTATCTGGATTAACCTCCTCGGCTGCCCCGCCGGGCTACGTTTCGCGGGGCAGCTTTTTACGGTTCTCAGAAGAAGTATTTAAAGCGCACGCGCGCGCCGTAGCGATCGTCGTCATCGCTCTTATTGGCCTGCACATCGCTATCAAGAATGGAGTAGTAGGCCCCGAGATAGATATTAAAGTTCTGCATGTTCATCACGTTCGGGATTTGATACGACGCGTGGATGGTATGAATATTGTAGGTCCCCTCATCCTTAATCCAGCAGTCGTTATCGCAAATCACCCCGGCATAGTCGTTGATTTTGTTATGGGCGTAGATATAGCCCAGCTCAAAGCGCTGCCACAGCGCGTTAACCCCGGCGGTGAAGTCTTTTTCATTGTTGGCATCCATATACGCGGTGTTCACATTCACCACCACGCCATCGGCGGGGTTGGTTTTCAGGCCATTCCACGTCATGGTCAGCCCATAGCCGGTACGATCGGACTGATCGACGAAGTCTCCCCGCGCGTTGCTATAGCCGTAGGCATTTTTCACCACGTTTGACTCCATCGCCGCGGCGACGGAGAACTCATCCTTGACCCACGAGACAACCGGACGCAGGTAGGCGACGTTCTTTTTCTGCTCCATGTCGCGGCCGTGGTAGTCTCCGCCGTCATACAGCGAGGTGCCGTCCTCCAGCAGCGTATTCAGCTCGAAATACCAGTTATCCAGCTGCTTGCTCAGCAGGAAATTACCGCCCGCGTCGGATCGCCCGCGCCCCTCTTTCATCATGTAGATATAGCCGTGACCGTCGCTATAAAGATCGTTGGCGGTATTACCCGAATGCTCAACAAAGGTGTCCTGGTTCAGCGGGAACATGTCATAGGCTTCGAAACGGCCGACCTTTATCTTCCAGTCCTTCTCCTGACCAAAGAAGAAAGCGGCATCATCAAGGTTCATGGAGCCGGTCATATCGGCCAGCGGTTGGATCGAGAATCCGGCAAAATAGCCGTTGTTCATGGTGCGGATGCCGTCAAAGCCCAGCAGAATGCGGCCGTTTAAATCCCAGTTATCATAGGTCGGGTCGCTGCCAACATCGGCGTTAGTCATCGCCAGCAGGCCGTGCTTGCTCTCCGCGTCCATGTTGAATTCAACGTCACCGTAGATCTTCAGATCGCCATAACCGGAGAGTTTAAGCTCCGGCGCGGTAATATTCCTGGCGCGCTCTTCGACAGGCGCGACGCTTTTTACCGCAACGGTCGTTTGTGCCAGCGAAATAGCGGCATTCTGCTTCGCCTGTAATTCCCGCACCTGGCCTTCCGCCACCGTTGCCCGACTTTCAGCCGCGGCAAGCCGCGCTTCCAGCTGTTCCATACGCTGTTCAAGCGTCAGAGAGTTATTTTTAGCTACTGCTGAACTCGCCATCAAACATAAACTAATCGCTAACGCTATCGTCTTTTTATTCATTTTTATTTTCCGGAGGTAACAGGAAGGTCAGGTGAGTGAATAACTCACCTTTTTATCTTCATTATTTTTATATGGTCAAAGCGGATAATTAATATGCAACATTTATTTATCAACCGGTATATAGCTGATATTTATTTTTATCCTCATCGGTAATATCTCTTAATACCCGGCAAGGCACCCCGGCGGCAACAACGTTCGCCGGGATCGAGCGATTAACCACGCTGCCGGCGCCAATCACCGAGTTTTTGCCGATGGTAACGCCTGGATTAATAATCACTCCGGTGCCGAGCCAGACGCCATCCTCAATGATGACCGGCAGAGAGAACTGCTGCAGCGAACGGCGCAGATCCGGATGCAGCGGATGACCGGCGGTAGAGATTGTTACATTCGGCGCGAACATCACGTCATTGCCGATAATAATCTCCGCATCATCGACCAGCGTCAGATTGAAATTCGCGTAGAAGTTATCGCCAATAGTGGTGTGAATTCCGTAAGCAATATTGATCGGTGGCTCGATCCAGCACTGCCTGCCCACGCTCGCAAACATTCGCTGGATAATATCGTCTCTTAGTTCCTGAGCGAAAGGATGCGAGTGATTATATTCATAGGCCCGCGCTTTTGCCATCAGCCGCTCCTCTGGCAGCCCGTGTCCGGAATCAGAGTAGAGTTCACCGCTGTTCATTCTTTTTTTAATATCCATCGCCAACCTGTTCTCCATTTATTCAGCACATCCCTGTGAGAGTTTATTCTGTTAATTTATTAAATGGTCATTGCTTTATTACCGACGCTGGCAGAGGCGGATTTCCCTGAAAGCGTAAAGGCCGATATTAACGTCACGGACAGTGCAATACCGCCAAGGATCATATACGTCTCCTGGAAACCAATCCGGTCATACATATTGCCGGCAAAGGCGGAGAGGAAAATCGCCGCCACCTGTTTGGAGAACTGGAAGCCAACCAGATAAATCGTCGCCGACAGCCGGACGTCAAATACGCCGGTAATATATTTAAACGCCCCCACCAGCAGGAACGGCACTTCCAGGGCATGGAGCATTTTCAGCGCCACGACCTCAACCGCCGTGGTGGCGAACGATGACCCGATCATCCGCGCCGCCATGACCATCCCGGCAATCAGCAGGGTGTTCTTCGCGCCGATGCGGTTAATAATCCACGGCGAACTGAACATGATGATAGCGTTGCAAATCTCCCCGGCGGTGGTCGCAAAACCAAAGGCGCGGGTGCCCGATTCCGGCGTAGCGAAGAAGGATTTAAAGAAGGTGGCAAACTGCTGATCGAAGACGTCGTATACGCACGCTACGCCGACCACATACAAAATGAACATCCACATTTTGCGCTGACGGAACATCCGCAAGGCGGTTTTTAAATCCACCGATGGGCGATTCGCTCCCAAAGAATCCATTACCTGGGCGGTCTGGCTGGCCTGGGGTTTAGCGATAGCCACCAGCACCACCAGCAGCAGCGCGGCGGCCGAGCCCATCCAGAATACCCACTCGGGGTTGACGCTAAACAGCATCCCCGCGGTCGTCGCGCACAGCGCCCAGCCAAGGCAGCCGAAGGTTCGCGCTTTGCCGTACTCAAACCCGCTGTTGCGGCTGATGCGTTCGATATAGGCTTCCATCGCTCCGGCACCGGCGGAGAACACGAAACCGATATAGGCGCCTCCGCTTAATGCCCCCAGCCAG
The DNA here is from genome assembly GCF_009758445.1 of Klebsiella sp. 10-1. Classification (NCBI taxonomy): domain Bacteria; kingdom Pseudomonadati; phylum Pseudomonadota; class Gammaproteobacteria; order Enterobacterales; family Enterobacteriaceae; genus Klebsiella; species Klebsiella sp. 10-1. Next base: position 9,980 of record NZ_WQRE01000014.1, on the reverse strand, counting down.
ATGTTGGTTTTCAGCAGCGGCGCAAAAACATAGAGGAAGAACGGCGCGATCAGCACCAGCAAAATCGTCACGATCCACATCAGGTGTTTTTTCAGCCCCAGCTTATCGGAAATCACCCCCAGAACGGGCTGAAAGCAGATCGCAAACAATGAAAGGCTGGAGAAAACGATGCCGGTCTCGGTTTTATTCAGGCCGATGACGTCCGACAGCCAGATCGGCAGGAACGGGAAGCAGGTGGCCATAATAAAAAAGTAGAGAAAAAAGAACAGGCCGAAAATCCAGAAATTAGGGTTGTTTTTATGGGTACAGGCAGTCGGATTCATTTTATATTCCTCAGTCAGGGCCGCCTGGCGGCCCGTCACCATTACACGCGTTGCAGGCCAATCAAAATGGCGCTTTCCGGATCGAGGATTGGCAGCGCCAGCCCCGCCTGCTGTAGCCACTCGCCGCTCACCGTTTGCGGGGTAATCATCCATTCCGGCAGCTTGCGCATCGTATGACCGCCCTCTCCCGTAATCTGAATATCCGGGTGATCGAGCAGCGTTACCCGATAGCGGGCGCCCGCGTCCAGCCCCGCTACCCGCAGCGGCGCCATCAGGGTGTAATCCGGCATCGCCAGCTGGCTGACGAGGAAAATCGCCTGGCTCTTATCTTCACTGACCACGCCGTGCGCCAGCGTGGTGGCGTCCGGCATATCCATACGCCACTGCACGCCGTGATGAATGACATCGCGCCACTGCTTATGCAACGCGGCATACTTGCGGTAGCCCGCGCGCTCCTGTTCGTCGGCGCTCACCGGATCCAGCTCCAGACCCATATGGCCAAACAGCGCGGTCAGGCCGCGGAAGGCGATGCTGTGCTGGCGGAAGGTGGCGTGGCAGTGGCGGTTGCCGATATGCGCGCCCATCACTTCCGGCGGGAAGAAGTAGCTCATGCCGCGCTGGATAGTGTTGCGCTCCAGGGCATCGTTGTTATCGGAAGCCCAGAAGCGATGGCTGCGTTTCAGCACCTCATAATCGATGCGTCCGCCGCCGGAGGAGCAGGATTCAAATTCGATATGCGGGAAGCGGGCAACCAGCGCATCCAGCAGGCGATAAAACTGGCGGGTTTGCGCATCGGCGGCGGCTTTACCGTTATGTCCCGGCTGCACCAGCTCGCGGTTCATATCCCACTTAACATAATCCACGTCGTGTTCGCCCAGCAGCCAGCTCATCCGCTCCAGCAGATAATCAAAAGCCTGTGGAATATTGAGGTTCAGGACGAACTGATGGCGTCCGGTCAGCGGCGTATAGCCCGGCAGGGCCAGCACCCAGTCGGGGTGCGCGCGGAAGAGGTCCGAATCCGGATTGATCATTTCCGGCTCAACCCAGATGCCGAACTCCATGCCCAGCGACTTCACGTGGTCGATAACCGGCGTCAGTCCGTTAGGGTACTTTTTCTCATCCAGATACCAGTCGCCGAGCGCCGCCCAGTCGTCGTTGCGCCCTTTAAACCAGCCGTCGTCAATGATGAAGCGCTCGACGCCAAGTTCCGCCGCCTCGTCCGCCATGCGCATGATGTACTGCGGATCATGATTGAAATAGATCCCTTCCCAGGTATTCAGATGCACCGGACGCGGCTTGTTGTCCGGGAAGCGCACGATCTGCTCGCGCAGGTAGCGATGAAACTGCTGGCTCATGCCGTTCAGCCCTTGCGCCGAATAGCTGGCGTACAGCGACGGCGTCCACAGCGTTTCGCCTTCGGCCAGCGCCATCTCACCCGGTAAATAGAGCGCTTCCGCCTGCAGATAGCGGCGACCATCGGTTTTTACCTCAGCGCGCAGGCGGTGGTTACCGCTCCAGCCGAGGTGCACTCCCCACACTTCGCCCTGCATCTCGCTGAAGGCGGTGCTGCCGGCGATCAGCGCCGGGAAATGCTCGTGGGAGGTACGCCCGCGGCGGTTTTCCAGCACGAAGCTGTCGTGCTCAAGAACCAGCCGATGCGGCTGAAACTCGCGGATCCAGCGGCCATGAAAGGCCATCACTTCGCGGGCACGTTCGGCAACCGGCAGCGTGACCGCAAGCCGGTCCACCTGCCAGGACTGCGCACGTAGGTTGGTCAGTCCGTGACGAACGCTCAGCACGCCGCTGCTATCGAGCACGATTTCGCTACGCAGGCGCAGGCCGGCATGCGGGTCCTCGCTGATAATGGTTAGGCTTTGCCCATCCTGCACAACCTCAGCGGTGGCGAACACCGGCGAGCCGTCCAGCCCCTGGCGGTGCCCTTCGATCCCCGGCGCGCCAAACAGACCATGACCCAGCTCGGCCATTAGCGTCACGGGGGAATCAACGTCCAGGCGACCGTTCGCCACCGGACGCGCCAGGCTGGCCGCATCCTGCGGCGAAAAATGGCTTAAATGCGGCCCCCAGTAGATAATTTCGGCAAACGGATGGGTTTTGATTACCACATCGGCCCCTGCGCTTTGCAGGCGTAAAATCGAATCAGACATCAGACATCTCCACAACAAGGAATGCCTTACTGTTGATCCGAAACGTTTCGGGTGCCAACCAAAACGTTTCGGATTCGTGATCGAGTTCAGAAATTAGCGTAGCGGGAGAGAAATCAGGCGGTGTCGCCGGGGATAAATTCGGGCTGCCAGAGCACCTGCAGAGAGGTGAGATCGTCGCCGGCAATCAGCCGACGGACCATGCCGGCAATCTGGCGACCAACGCCCTGGCGAGTGGATTGAATCACCGCCGCGACCGGGGTTTCAATAATGCTGTCCTGCGGCAGTCCGTCGTAAACCACCAGCGACACGCGATTATCGCCGGTCAAGCGCCCCAGCTGGGACAGCGCCATCGCCGCGCCGTCGCCGTGGGTATTACAGTCGGTCACGATTGCCGTTGGCGGTTCCGGCAAACGCAGCAGCTCCATCGTCGCCTGATAGCCGCCGCGGCGGGTTGGCGGCACGCTGCGCAGCCATGTGTCCGCTAATCCGGCTTCACGCAGCGCCTGCAGATAGCCGTTACGGCGCTGAGTGATAAACGCCTGATTGTTATTTTCGCTCAACAACGCGATGCGCCGATGCCCCTGGCTAATCAAATGGCGGGTCGCGCGCCAGGTTCCGGCCTGATTATCAAAATCAAACCAGGCATAGGGCTGCGGCAGCCGGCTACGGCCAAGGGCGAGGAAAGGAAAACCGGAGGAGAGCAGCTGCGTCAGGCGGGGATCGTCATCCAGGGTATGGGCGACAATCAGCGCATCGACCCGCCGGCTTTGAACCATTCGCATATAGCCGTGCTTATCCGCCTGCTCATCGTCGGCAATCAGCAGTAAATCAATCTCATAGCGCGCCAGCTCGTGGCTAATTTCGCCGACCATGTCGAGAAACACGTTGTTATTCAGCGGGGCCGGACTGATGGGGAAAACCAAACCCACTGCGTCAATTTTGCCCATCTTAAGGCGCCGCGCGAAGGTATTGGGCCGGTAGCCACGGCGCTGCGCTTCCGCCTCCACGCGGGCGCGCGTCTCCTGCGACACATCGTCATAACCGTTCAGCGCGCGGCTGACGGTCGTTACCGAGATCCCAAGTTCTTTAGCAATAGCTTTCAGCGACATACGTATCCCAGTCGACGGTGGAGGAAACGGCTAGTGTCCCGCAATACGGGCGGGACGTCCAGAGAGCGGCGCGGTCATCGTCGCGATATGACGCTAACTTTGCTCGGCGACCAGAATAGCCTGGGTATCCGGCTCCAGCGCCTGGAAGAGATGTTCCCGATCCGCGGGGTAGCAGATGTAATCCCCGGCGCCCAGCTCTTCCGGAGCTTCGGTCAGGCCCACGCGCGCGCGGCCCTGGGTGACGATAATATGCTCTATCGATCCCGGCGGGTGAGGGTGAGAAATACGGTCAGCGCCCGGCTGGGTCAGCAGTAAATAGATATCGCGGCGGGCGCCGGGAGGGCAGGCCGCCAGCAGAATAGCCTGATAGTGGGCCTGCTCAGCCACCACCTTCGTCCCTTCCCCGCGACGCAGCACCTGCGTTTTTTGCGCCTGCGGCTCCAGCAGCCGGGCAAACGGAATATCGAGGGCGACGCAGAGCGCCCAGAGCGTTTCGAGGCTGGGGTTGCCGTTGCCTGACTCCAGCTGCGATAGCGTCGATTTGGCAATACCGGCCCGGCGCGCCACTTCCGCCAGCGACAGCCCGGTGCGCGAGCGCTCGCGTACCAGGCTTCTGGCAATCAGACTAATTGGCTGTGTCATACACGGCTCCGCGTTTTTTATATAGAACGATTCGTTCGACTTGAAAGTCGATGGGGTTGCGTTCATTATAATGGAAATTCGTTCGATATGGCTAAATAGTATGAAGCAGCACTTCTCCTGTCTCAAAGGAGACACGATAAAAGCGATAGTCTTAGTATGCCTGGCCGTTGGCGTCGTCGGCCTCTCCTACGGCTCGCTGGCGATAGCCTATGGCTTCCCGGTGTGGGTGCCGTTTGTGCTGTCGGTTTGCGTGCTGGCGGGGGCCTCGGAATTTATGTTTATCGGTATCGTCGCCAGCGGCGGTAATCCACTGGCCGCCGCCGCCGCGGGCTTACTGGTCAACGCCCGCCACGTGCCGTTCGGCGTAACGGTTCGCGATCTGGTCGGCCGGCGCGGCGCCAGCCTGCTGGGCTGCCATATTATGAATGACGAGAGCGTGGTCTTCGGGCTGTCGCAAAAAACGCCGGAACAGCGTAAAGCCGCCTACTGGCTGTGCGGACTCGGCGTAGCCATTATCTGGCCGCTGGGCGCGCTGCTTGGGGCATTGGTCGGCAAGATCCTGCCGGCCCCGGAAACCATTGGCCTCGATGCCGTCTTCCCCGCCATTCTGCTGGCCCTGGTCATTCCCGCGTTTAAAAACCGCACCACCTTAATCCGCGCCTGCAGCGGCGCGGCGTTATCCCTTGCGGCGGTCTCCTTTGCCCCTGCGGGCCTGCCGGTGCTGTTCTCCCTGTTCGGCCTGCTGGCGAGGAAAAAATAATGGGTAACATCACGCTGTTTATCGCCGGGATCGCTATCCTGTCGGCAGGAACCTACCTGATGCGCCTCGGTGGCGCGAAGCTCGGTAATCGGCTGGCGCTTTCCGAGCGTTCCCAGGCGCTGCTCTCCGACGCCGCGACGGTATTGCTGTTTTCCGTCGCCCTGGCGACCACATTTTATGAAAGCGAACATTTTGCCGGTATGGCGCGGGTGTTAGGGGTGGGCTTCGCGGTGTTTCTCGCCTGCCGCAAAATGCCGCTGATCGTGGTGATTATCGCCGCGGCGGTGGTTACCGCGCTGCTGAGGCTGGCGGGCATAAACTAAAAAAGCGCCCCAGGGGCGCTCTTTCGACAGTAGCTCTGAATTTATTTGTTCAGTTCTGCCGTCATATGCACGCGGTTACCGGTAAAGGCTTCGGTAATTTTATAAGACGATGCGCCAGCAGCCTGTGCCTGAGCGGCAATTTTAGCTTCAGCCCCGTCCATCGTTGAGGCGGTGGCGGTCACGCTTTCAGCGGCGAAAGAACCAAAAGAAGCGGCAAGAGCAATAACTGCGACAAAAGTTTTGACGTTTTTCATGATGTAAATCCTTCAATTAAGTTGTTTGGATAAGGCGTTGTGCCTTGATGTGATAAATAATAGACCTCACATCCCATAACGAAAAGCGGAAGGATTTGTTCTCATCATTCAAAAAATTTGACTATATTTTAGCCCGCAATAAGCCGCTGCGGGTGGGTATAAATCGTCGCTCTGCCAGGCTTGCAAAAACCGACCAACGTCAGGTTGCAGCGTTCCGCCACTTCAACCGCCAGCGCGGTCGCGGCGGAGACCGCAAACAGAATTTCCACGCCGCACATCGCCGCTTTTTGCACCATCTCGTAGCTGGCCCGGCTGGAAACCAGCGCCGCTCCGTGCTGCCAGTCGATTCCCTCCTCTACGCGCCGTCCAAGCAGCTTGTCGAGAGCGACGTGACGACCAACATCTTCATGCCCGCCCGCCAGCTGGCCCGATGGGCGAACCCAGGCGGCCGCATGGGTGCAACCGGTGATGCGGCCAACAGGCTGCACATCATTAAGGTGCTCCAGCGCACGATCGAGATTCGCAAGGTTGAAAGTTTGCGTAAACGCCAGCGGCTGCACCGGCCTGCCGATATCGTTTAGCTGTTCAACGCCGCATACCCCGCAGCCGGTGCGGCCCGCCAGCGCGCGGCGGCGCTCTTTCAGCCCCATAAACCGACGGCTGGAGAGCTCAATTCTGACGGCAAGGCCGTTGCATTCCTGCACCACATCCATGCCGTAGATCTCGGAGCGATTTTTGATAATCCCTTCGGATAAGGAAAAACCGACGGCAAAGCGCTCCAGATCACCGGGAGAGGCCATCATCACGACGTGCGAGATGCCGTTATAGACCAGGGCGACCGGCACTTCCTCAGCTAACTCGTCCGGCTGAGAATGTTGCAAATTCTCGCGCTTCCACAGCGCGACCTGGCGATAACCTGTGACATTCATCACATTTTCGATTTGTTCGGGAGGGTTCTCATTCACTTTGTTTTAACCGTATTGGAACAGGCATACACACAATGTGGTATTCTTTGCATACCCCCTCATGAAAGAGGGTGATTACCCCTAATTCTGAACCTTTGCGACCCTTACCGCAAAGTAAATAACTACATGTGACAATGTCGATACAAGGAGTGAACCATGCAGGTCAGCAGAAGGCAGTTCTTTAAGATCTGCGCTGGCGGTATGGCAGGTACAACGGCAGCAACGCTGGGCTTTGCCCCGGCCATTGCGCTCGCGGAGACCCGGCAATATAAGCTGCTGCGTACCCGTGAAACCCGCAACACCTGTACGTACTGTTCCGTTGGCTGTGGGCTGTTAATGTATAGCCTCGGTGACGGTGCGAAAAACGCCAAAGCATCCATCTTTCATATCGAAGGCGACCCCGATCATCCGGTTAACCGTGGCGCACTGTGCCCAAAAGGCGCCGGCCTGGTGGACTTTATCCACTCCGAAAGCCGCCTGAAGTTCCCGGAATATCGTGCCCCAGGTTCCGATAAATGGCAGCAAATCAGCTGGGACCAAGCGTTCGATCGTATCGCTAAGCTGATGAAAGAAGACCGCGATGCCCACTTTATCGCCAAAAACGACGCCGGCACCACCGTTAACCGCTGGCTGACGACCGGCATGCTGTGCGCATCCGCCTCCAGCAACGAAACCGGCTACCTAACGCAGAAATTCACCCGCGCGCTCGGTATGCTCGCGGTCGACAACCAGGCGCGCGTCTGACACGGACCAACGGTAGCAAGTCTTGCTCCAACATTTGGTCGCGGTGCGATGACGAACCACTGGGTTGACATTAAAAATGCCAATCTCATTGTGGTTATGGGCGGCAACGCCGCTGAAGCGCACCCGGTAGGATTCCGCTGGGCGATGGAAGCCAAAATTCACAATGGCGCGAAGCTCATTGTTATCGACCCGCGCTTTACGCGTACCGCGTCGGTAGCCGACTTCTATACCCCAATTCGCTCCGGGACTGACATTACCTTCCTGTCAGGCGTCATTCTGTACCTGTTGAATAACGAAAAATTCAACCGCGAGTACACCGAAGCCTATACCAACGCCAGCCTGATCGTGCGTGAGGATTACAGCTTCGATGACGGCCTGTTTAGCGGCTATGACGCCGAAAACCGCAGGTACGATAAGACCAGTTGGAACTACGAGCTGGACGAAAACGGCTTTGCCAAACGCGATACCTCTTTGCAGCATCCGCGCTGCGTCTGGAATCTGCTGAAACAGCACGTTTCCCGCTATACGCCGGACGTCGTAGAAAATATCTGCGGTACGCCAAAAGCCGACTTCCTGAAGGTCTGCGAATATATCGCCGAAACCAGCGCGCATGATAAAACCGCTTCATTCCTCTATGCCCTTGGCTGGACGCAGCACTCTATCGGCGCGCAGAACATCCGTACTATGGCGATGATCCAGCTGCTGCTCGGCAATATGGGGATGGCGGGCGGCGGCGTGAACGCGCTGCGCGGGCACTCCAATATTCAGGGACTGACCGACCTCGGCCTGCTGTCGCAGAGCCTGCCGGGCTATATGACCCTGCCGAGCGAGAAGCAAATCGATCTGCAGACCTATCTGACCGCCAACACGCCAAAACCGCTGCTGAAAGATCAGGTGAACTACTGGGGCAACTACCCGAAATTCTTCGTCTCGATGATGAAGGCCTTCTATGGCGATAAAGCCACCGCGGAAAACAGCTGGGGCTTTGACTGGCTGCCGAAGTGGGATAAAGGGTACGACGTTCTGCAGTACTTCGAGATGATGAACCAGGGCAAGGTGAATGGTTATATTTGCCAGGGCTTTAACCCGGTCGCCTCGTTCCCGAATAAAAACAAGGTCGTCGCATCGCTGTCGCAGCTGAAGTTCCTGGTCACTATCGACCCGCTCAACACCGAAACGTCCACCTTCTGGCAAAACCACGGTGAGTCGAACGACGTCGATCCGGCGAAAATTCAGACCGAAGTCTTCCGCCTGCCGTCAACCTGCTTCGCCGAAGAGAACGGCTCTATCGTCAACTCCGGACGCTGGCTGCAGTGGCACTGGAAAGGCGCGGACGCCCCGGGGATTGCCGTCACCGATGGCGAAATCCTCGCCGGTATCTTTATGCGCCTGCGGAAAATGTACGCCGAAGAAGGCGGCCCGGCGCCGGAGCCGGTGCTGAATATGACCTGGGACTACTCCACTCCGCATGAACCGGCCTCCGAAGAGGTCGCGATGGAGAGCAACGGTAAGGCGCTGGCGGATATAACCGACCCGACCACCGGCGCGGTTATCGTCAAGAAAGGGCAGCAGCTGAGTACGTTCGCACAGCTGCGCGATGACGGCACCACCGCCAGCGGCTGCTGGATCTTCGCCGGCAGCTGGACGCCGGATGGCAACCAGATGGCACGCCGCGATAACGCCGACCCGTCGGGCCTCGGCAATACGCTGGGCTGGGCATGGGCGTGGCCGCTTAACCGCCGCATCCTGTATAACCGCGCTTCCGCAGACCCGCAGGGCAAACCGTGGGATCCGAAACGCCAGATCCTCAAATGGGATGGCGCAAAATGGGGTGGTATGGATATTCCGGACTACAGCGCCGCCGCGCCGGGCAGCGACGTCGGGCCGTTTATCATGCAGCCTGAAGGGATGGGCCGCCTGTTTGCTATCGATAAAATGGCGGAAGGACCGTTCCCTGAGCACTACGAACCGTTCGAAACGCCGCTGGGCACTAACCCGCTGCACCCCAACGTCGTCTCCAACCCGGCCGCCCGCGTCTTTAAGGGTGACCTGGAGCAGATGGGTAAAGCGGATAAGTTCCCGTACGTTGGTACCACCTATCGTCTCACCGAGCACTTCCACTACTGGACCAAGCACGCCTTGCTCAACGCCATCGCGCAGCCGGAGCAGTTCGTGGAAATCGGCGAGAAGCTGGCGAATAGGCTCGGTATTGCCCACGGCGATACCGTCAGAGTCTCCTCCAACCGCGGTTATATCAAGGCCAAGGCGGTGGTGACCAAGCGTATTCGCACGCTGAAGGTGGACGGTAAGGATATCGATACTATCGGTATTCCAATCCACTGGGGCTATGAAGGCGTGGCGAAGAAGGGCTTTATCGCCAACACGCTAACGCCGTTCGTCGGTGATGCGAATACGCAGACGCCGGAGTTCAAAGCCTTCCTCGTGAACGTGGAAAAGGTGTAAGGGAGACGGCTTATGGCTTATCAATCGCAAGACATTATTCGTCGTTCCGCGACTAACGGTTTCACCCCCGCGCCTCAGGCGCGGGACCACCAGCAGGAGGTGGCGAAGCTTATCGACGTCACCACCTGTATCGGCTGTAAAGCCTGTCAGGTGGCCTGTTCAGAGTGGAACGATATCCGTGATGAGGTCGGTCACAACGTCGGCGTGTACGACAACCCGGCCGATCTGACCG
>NZ_WQRE01000013.1:3408-81718 GCF_009758445.1 Klebsiella sp. 10-1 | reverse complement strand
GCCTCGACTGGCATCTGCTGGACGGCGGCGACAACTGGCACCACGGCGTCCAGCGTCTGGTTCGCGATCTGAACCATACCTATCGCCGCCACAAGGCGCTGCACGAGCTTGATTTTGACCGCTACGGTTTTGAATGGCTGGTCGTGGACGATCATGAGCGCTCGGTGTTTGTCTTCGTCCGTCGCGATAAGGCCGGGAATGAGATTATCGTCGTCAGCAACTTCACGCCGGTGCCTCGTCACGGGTATCGCTTCGGGATTAACCAGCCGGGGCGCTGGCGCGAAGAGCTGAATACCGACTCGATGCACTACCACGGCAGCAATACCGGCAACGGGGGAGTGGTGGAAAGCGACGCGATCGCCAGCCACGGCCGCGAGAACTCGCTCTCGCTTACCCTGCCGCCGCTGGCAACCATCTGGCTGGTACGGGAGGCGGAATGACGACGCTTTCGCCAGGAAAGCCCGCTCCGCTGGGCGCAAGCTACGACGGGAAAGGGGTGAACTTTACCCTCTTTTCCGCCCATGCCGAGCGGGTAGAGCTTTGCATATTCGATGAGCAGGGGAATGAGCGACGTTTTGATCTTCCCGCGCGCAGCGGCGATATCTGGCACGGCTGGCTGGCCGGCGTCGGGCCAGGTTTACGTTACGGCTATCGCGTTCACGGCCCGTGGCAGCCCGAGCAGGGGCACCGCTTTAACCCGGCGAAGCTCTTGCTCGATCCCTGCTGCCATCGGGTGGAGGGCGCGCTGCCTGACAATGAGCGTCTTCACGGCGGCGACCGGCAGCCAGATAACCGCGACAGCGCGGCAATAGCGCCGAAGTCGCGGGTCGTCGACCTGCATTACGACTGGCTGGGCGACGTACCGCCGCGCACGCCGTGGGGTCAGACGGTCATTTATGAAGCTCACGTCAAAGGGCTGACCTGGCTGCATCCCGGGCTGCCCGAGGCGATTCGCGGCACCTACCGGGCGCTGGGTCATCCGGTGATGATCGACTATTTCAACACGCTGGGTATTACGGCGCTGGAGCTTATGCCGGTGGCGCAGTTTGCCAGCGAACCGCGCCTGCAGCGAATGGGGTTGAGTAACTACTGGGGCTACAACCCGCTGGCGATTTTCGCCCTCGACCCGCGCTACGCCAGCGAGCCCGAGCGCGCGCTTGACGAATTTCGCGATGCGGTGAAGGCGCTTCACGCCGCAGGTATCGAGGTGATCCTCGATGTGGTGCTGAACCACAGCGCTGAAATCGATCTTGAAGGACCGACCTTCTCCCTGCGCGGAATCGATAACCGTAGCTATTATTGGATAAGAGAAGACGGCGATTACCACAACTGGACCGGCTGCGGGAACACCATCAACCTCAGCCATCCTGGGGTGGTGGAGTATGCCCGCCAGTGCCTGCGTTTCTGGGTGGATGAGTGCCACGTTGATGGCTTCCGCTTCGATCTGGCTTCGGTCATGGGACGGACGCCGGAGTTTCGTCAGGATGCGCCGCTGTTTGAGGCGATCCGCCGCGATCCGCTGCTGGCGGAAGTGAAGCTGATTGCCGAGCCCTGGGATATCGGCGCCGGGGGCTATCAGGTGGGCAATTTCCCGCCGCTTTTTGCCGAGTGGAACGACCATTTCCGCGATGTCGCTCGCCGTTTCTGGCTGCAGCAAAACGCGTCATTGGGAGACTTCGCCCGGCGCTTTGCCGCTTCCAGCGATCTCTTTCAGCGTAGCGGGCGGCAGCCGGCGGCGGCGGTAAATCTGATTACCGCCCATGATGGATTCACCCTGCGCGACTGCGTTTGTTTCAATCAGAAACATAATGAGGCGAACGGTGAGGAGAATCGCGATGGGACTAACAATAACTACAGCAGCAATCATGGTATAGAGGGCTTAGAGGCTACGCTCGACGTGATTGAAAGGCGGCGAGATAGCGTTCACGCCCTGCTGGTGACGCTCCTGCTGTCGCAGGGTACGCCGATGCTGCTGGCGGGTGATGAACACGGCCATAGCCAGCATGGCAACAATAATGCGTACTGTCAGGACAACGCGCTGACCTGGCTTGACTGGGGCAAGGCGAACCGCGGGCTCACCGCGTTCACCGCCGCGCTTATTCATCTACGCCGCCGTATCCCCGCGTTAACCGGCAACCGCTGGTGGCAGGAGGGAGACGGCAGCGTTCGCTGGCTAAACCAACACGCTCAGCCGCTGAGCGCTGATGAGTGGCAGCATGGCGCGATGCGTATGCAAATCCAGCTATCCGAACGCTGGCTGATTACGCTGAACGCCACCCCAGAAGTCACAAATATGGAATTACCTGCGGGGGAATGGCACGCCGTTCTTCCGTTCGCCGGAGAGAACAATCCGGTCATCATGGATGTCTGGCATGGGCCCGCGCACGGAGTGTGCGTATTTCAAAGGTCGTAAGCCCTGAGGCTTCCGGTAAGTTTCGCGGCGGCAACGCGGCGGGAAGGGCAGGAAGGCTGGGATGTAAAAAGGAGTTAATCATGGTTAGGCTAGAAAAGAACGATCCGTTGATGCTGGCGCGTCAGCTGCCCATCAAAACCGTCGCGTTGATTCTTGCGGGTGGTCGCGGTACCCGACTGAAAGATTTAACGATTAAGCGCGCAAAACCGGCCGTCCATTTTGGCGGTAAGTTTCGCATTATCGATTTCGCATTATCTAACTGCATTAACTCAGGTATTCGCCGCATTGGCGTTATCACCCAGTATCAATCGCACACGCTGGTACAGCATATTCAGCGCGGCTGGTCGTTCTTTAGCGAAGAGATGAACGAGTTCGTCGATTTGCTTCCGGCGCAGCAGCGCGTGCATGGGGAAAACTGGTATCGCGGCACCGCGGATGCGGTAACCCAGAACCTCGATATTATTCGTCGCTACAAGGCGGAGTACGTGGTGATCCTCGCCGGCGATCATATCTATAAGCAAGACTACTCGCGCATGCTTATCGATCACGTCGAAAAAGGGGCACGCTGCACCGTGGCCTGTATGCCGGTGCCCATCGAAGAGGCATCCGCTTTCGGCGTGATGGCGGTTGATGAGAGCGACAAGATCATTGAATTTGTCGAAAAACCCGCCGTGCCGCCCGCCATGCCGAGCGATGCAAGCAAATCGCTGGCCAGCATGGGTATCTATGTCTTTGATGCCGATTATCTTTATGAGCTGCTGGCGGAAGATGATAATGATGAAAACTCCAGCCACGACTTCGGCAAAGACATCATTCCGAAGATAACCGAAGCTGGCATGGCTTATGCACATCCTTTCCCACTCTCCTGCGTACAGTCGGACCCCCAGGCCGAACCCTACTGGCGCGATGTGGGGACGCTCGAGGCCTACTGGAAAGCAAACCTCGACCTGGCATCGGTGACGCCGGAGCTGGATATGTACGATCAGAACTGGCCGATTCGCACCCATATGGAGTCGCTGCCGCCGGCTAAATTCGTTCAGGATCGCTCCGGTAGCCACGGCATGACGCTGAACTCGCTGGTTTCCGGCGGCTGTATTATCTCCGGCTCGGTGGTGGTGCAGTCGGTGCTGTTCCCGCGCGTGCGGGTGAACTCATTCTGTAACATTGATTCGGCAGTCTTATTGCCAGAAGTTTGGGTCGGACGCTCGTGCCGCCTGCGCCGCTGCGTGATCGACCGCGCCTGCGTGATTCCGGAAGGCATGGTGATTGGTGAACACGCGGAAGAAGATGCGCGTCGGTTCTACCGCTCAGAGGAAGGTATTGTGCTGGTCACCCGGGAAATGCTGCGGAAGTTGGGGCACTCACAGGAGCGATAATGCAGGTCTTACACGTATGTTCAGAGATGTTCCCGCTGTTAAAAACCGGCGGTCTGGCGGATGTTATTGGCGCGCTGCCTGCGGCACAAATTGCAGAGGGTACCGACACGCGCGTGCTGCTACCCGCGTTTCCTGATATTCGTCGCGGGATAACCGATGCGCAGGTGGTGACGCGCAGAGATACCTTTGCCGGCCGCATTACGCTGCTGTTTGGCCATTTTAACGGCGTGGGTATTTATCTGATTGATGCCCCGCATCTCTACGATCGCCCGGGGAGTCCTTACCACGATACCAACCAGCATGCCTACACCGATAACGTGCTGCGCTTTGCGCTGCTTGGCTGGGTGGGCAGCGAAATGGCCTGCGGGCTGGACCCTTTCTGGCGCCCTGACGTTGTGCATGCCCATGACTGGCATGCGGGCCTGACGCCGGCCTATCTGGCGGCGCGCGGCCACCCGGCGAAATCGGTTTTCACGGTGCACAATCTGGCCTATCAGGGGATGTTCAACTCCTGGCATATGAACGAGATCGAGCTGCCGTGGTCGTTCTATAACATGCACGGCCTTGAGTTCAACGGCCAGCTCTCGTTCCTGAAAGCGGGCCTCTATTATGCCGACCATATTACGGCGGTCAGCCCAACCTACGCCCGGGAGATAACCGAACCGCAGTTTGCTTACGGCATGGAGGGGCTGCTGCGCCAGCGGCAGCACGAGGGGCGCTTATCGGGCATTCTGAACGGCGTAGATTCAAACATCTGGAATCCGCAAAACGATCTGCTGCTGGCCGCGCGCTACGACCGCGATTGTCTTGAAGACAAGGCGGAGAACAAGCGTCAGCTGCAAATTGCGATGGGGCTGAAGGTGGACGACAAGGCGCCGCTGTTTGCCGTTGTCAGCCGCCTGACCAGCCAGAAGGGGCTGGACCTGGTGCTTGAAGCGCTGCCGGGCCTGCTGGAGCAGGGCGGACAGCTGGCGCTGCTCGGCGCCGGCGATCCGGTGCTGCAGGAGGGCTTCCTGGCCGCGGCGGCCGAACATCCTGGCAAAGTGGGCGTCCAGATTGGCTACCATGAGGCCTTCTCGCACCGCATTATGGGCGGCGCCGACGTCATCCTGGTCCCCAGCCGCTTTGAACCGTGCGGCCTGACGCAGCTGTATGGCCTCAAGTACGGCACGCTGCCGCTGGTACGGCGTACCGGCGGCCTGGCGGATACCGTCACCGACAGCTCGTTAGAAAATCTGGCCGATGGCCTGGCCAGCGGATTTGTCTTTGAAGACAGCAATGCCTTGTCGCTACTGCGAGCAATTCGGCGCGCATTCGTTCTGTGGTCGCGCCCTTCGCTCTGGCGTTACGTGCAGCGTCAGGCGATGAATATGGATTTTAGCTGGCAGGTCGCAGCGAGCTCTTATCGCGAACTTTATCAACGCTTGATGTAACCCCAGGAGTCATTGCGATGAATGTACCCTTTAGCTACGCATCACCGACGCTGAGCGTTGAGGCATTAAAGCACTCTATCGCCTACAAGCTGATGTTCATCATCGGCAAGGACCCGGCGATCGCGAATAAACATGAATGGCTTAACGCCACGCTGTTCGCCGTGCGCGACCGGATGGTCGAGCGCTGGCTGCGCTCTAACCGCGCCCAGCTTTCGCAGGAAGTTCGTCAGGTTTACTACCTGTCGATGGAGTTTTTGATTGGCCGCACCCTCTCTAACGCGCTGCTGTCGCTGGGCATCTATGAGGATGTGAACAAAGCGCTGGAAGAGATGGGGCTGAACCTTGAAGAGCTGATTGATGAGGAGAATGACCCGGGGCTGGGCAACGGCGGGCTCGGGCGCCTGGCCGCCTGCTTCCTCGACTCTCTGGCGGCGCTAGGCCTGCCCGGCCGCGGCTACGGCATCCGCTATGACTACGGGATGTTTAAGCAGAATATCGTCGACGGTCGGCAGAAGGAGTCGCCGGACTACTGGCTGGAATACGGCAACCCGTGGGAATTTGAACGCCATAATACGCGCTACAAAGTGCGCTTCGGCGGGCGAATTCAGCAGGAGGGGAAAAACTCCCGCTGGGTGGAAACCGAAGAGATCCTCGCGGAAGCCTACGATCAGATTATCCCGGGCTACGATACCGATGCCACCAATACGCTGCGGCTGTGGAGCGCTCAGGCCAGCAGCGAGATCAATCTGGGTAAATTCAACCAGGGCGACTATTTCGCGGCGGTAGAAGATAAAAACCACTCCGAAAACGTATCGCGCGTGCTCTATCCGGATGACTCCACCTATTCCGGGCGCGAGCTGCGCCTGCGCCAGGAGTATTTCCTCGTCTCCGCGACGGTGCAGGATATCCTTAGCCGCCACTATCAGCTGCATAAAACCTACGCCAACCTGGCCGACAAAATCGCCATCCACCTCAATGACACCCACCCGGTGCTGTCGATTCCGGAACTGATGCGTCTGCTGATTGACGAGCATAAGTTTAGCTGGGATGAGGCGTTTGAAGTGACCTGTCAGGTCTTCTCCTACACCAACCATACCTTGATGAGCGAAGCGCTGGAGACCTGGCCCGTTGATATGCTGGGTAAAATTCTGCCGCGCCATCTGCAGATTATCTTTGAGATTAACGACTACTTCCTCAAGACGCTGCAGGAGCAGTATCCCAACGATACCGCGCTGCTGAGCCGGACGTCGATTATCGACGAGTCCAACGGCCGCCGCGTGCGGATGGCCTGGCTGGCGGTGGTTATTAGCCATAAGGTCAACGGCGTTTCCGAGCTGCACTCCAGGCTGATGGTGGAGTCGCTGTTCGCCGAGTTTGCGCGGATTTTCCCGATGCGCTTCACCAACGTGACCAACGGCGTGACCCCGCGCCGCTGGCTGGCGGTGGCGAATCCGCCGCTGTCGAAGGTGCTGGATGAAAATATCGGCCGCACCTGGCGTACCGATCTGAGCCAGCTGAAGGAGCTGGAGCAGCATATTGATTATCCGACGGTGAACCAGGCGGTGCGCCAGGCGAAGCTGGAGAACAAGCAGCGGCTGGCGAACTATATCGGCCAGCAGCTTAACGTGGTGGTGAACCCGAAGGCGCTGTTCGATGTGCAAATCAAGCGTATCCACGAGTACAAGCGTCAGCTGATGAACGTGCTGCACGTGATTGCGCGCTATAACCGCATCAAGGCCGATCCCGACGCCGAGTGGGTGCCGCGGGTCAATATCTTCGCCGGTAAAGCCGCTTCGGCTTACTACATGGCCAAGCATATTATTCATCTCATTAACGATGTGGCGGCGGTCGTCAACAACGATCCGCAGATCGGCGATAAGCTGAAGATCGTGTTTATCCCTAACTACAGCGTCAGCCTGGCCCAGCTGATTATTCCGGCGGCGGATCTCTCCGAGCAGATCTCGCTGGCGGGAACGGAAGCCTCCGGGACCAGTAACATGAAGTTTGCGCTCAACGGCGCGCTGACGATTGGTACCCTCGACGGGGCTAACGTCGAAATGCTGGAGCACGTGGGCGAGGAGAATATCTTCATCTTCGGCAATACCGCGGAAGAGGTTGAGGCGCTGCGTCGCAGCGGCTACAAACCGCGTGACTACTACGAGCAGGACCCGGAGCTGCACCAGACGCTGACGCAAATCGGTACCGGTCTGTTCAGCCCATCGGAGCCGGGCCGCTATCGCGACCTGCTGGATTCGCTGATTAACTTTGGCGACCACTATCAGGTGCTGGCGGATTATCGTAGCTACGTCGATTGCCAGGATAAGGTGGATGAGCTGTATCGTCACCCGGAGGAGTGGGCCACCAAAGCGATGCTCAACATCGCCAATATGGGCTACTTCTCTTCCGACCGCACGATTCAGGAATACGCCGACCATATCTGGCATATCGATCCGGTGCGCCTGTAACCGCCGTTACGCCATAAAAAACGGGGCCTGATGGCCCCGTTTTTTTATCCTTCTTATTCCCTCAGACCGCGCTTTTCGATGCGGTTACCGGCCGGCGAGAACCCCGTCGGGGACGCCTACGAGGCCAGAGAGAGCTCAGACTTTCCCACGTGCTGCGCCAGCCATTCGCTAACGCGCGCCTGCTGTTCTGCGCTGAGCCACATGCCCTGTTTGGTACGACGCCAGATTGCGTCATCCAGGCTGCGAACCCACTCATGTTCCACGAGGTATTTCAGCTCGGCTTCATAAAACTCGTGGCCAAAATCTTCTCCCAGGTCGGCAAGCGATGCCGCCTCGCCGAGCACCCACTCGCTGTTGCTGCCGTACGTCCGGGCGTAGTGGCGCGCCATTGATTCGCTGATAAACGCGAAGCGGCGGCGCAGTTTGGCGGCGTAGTCGTCGCGATCGCCGTCGATATCGCCCCCGGGCAGAACGGCGGTTTTGGTCCATGCCGGGCCGATGCCTTTGTAGTACGGCGTCAGTTTTTCCAGCGCGTGCTCTGCCAGCTTGCGGTAGGTCGTGAGCTTGCCGCCAAAGACCGACAGCAGCGGCGCCTGGCCGTTTTCGTCATGGATATCGAGCGTGTAGTCGCGGGTGATCGCCTGCGGTGAATCCGATTCATCGTCGCACAGCGGGCGGACGCCGGAGTAGGTCCAGACGATATCGTCGCGGGACAGCGTCTTTTTAAAGTGCGCGTTGTAGGCGTTCAGCAGGTAGCTAATCTCTTTGTCATCAATCGCCACTTTCTGCGGATCGCCGTTGTATTCCACGTCGGTGGTACCGATTATCGAGAACTCGTCCATCCACGGGATCACAAACACGATCCGCTTGTCTTCGTTTTGCAGAATGTAGGCCTGCTTCTGGGTATGCACGCGCGGTACCACGATGTGGCTGCCTTTAATCAGGCGGATACCGTAAGGGGAGCGCAGGTGCATGCCTTCGTCAAAGAAGTGTTTGACCCACGGGCCGGTGGCGTTCACCAGGCCCCGCGCCTGCCAGGTAAACTTCTCGCCGCTATCGATATCTTCCGCTTCGACAATCCACAGCCCGTTTTCGCGTCTGGCGGAGATGGCCCGGGTGCGGGTACGAACTTCACCGCCCTTGCGCACCACCATCTGCGCGTTCGCCAGCACCAGCCGCGCATCGTCTACCCAGCAGTCGGAATATTCGAAACCGCGCACGATTTCAGGTTTTAGTACCGATTCTGCGCCAAATCGCAAGCCGGTTGAGCTGGGTAAACTGGTGCGTTTTCCCAGATGATCGTACATAAACAGACCAATGCGGATCATCCACGCCGGGCGCAGATGCGGGCGGTGCGGCAGGCGGAAGCGCATCGGGAAGGCGAGATGCGGCGCCATTTTTAGCAGCACTTCACGCTCGGCCAGCGCTTCGCTGACCAGGCGGAATTCGTAGTGTTCAAGGTAGCGCAGCCCGCCGTGAATCAGCTTTGAGCTGGCGCTGGAGGTGGCGCAGGCGAGATCGCGCGCTTCCAGCATCAGTACGGATAAACCACGCCCGGCGGCGTCTGCCGCGATACCGGCACCGTTGATGCCTCCCCCTATCACAATCAGATCTTTGGTTTCCACGTTCGCTACCTCTGGCACTTTCGTTTAAGCTCATAAATGTTCGATATCGCTCAATATAGCAAACAAACGCGCCATTGGTAACATCAAAAAAACATTTCAGAGTGATGCATGTAACATATTGGCGTTTATTTCCCGTCTGACGGTACACTAGACAGTAGAATCATGGCCGGTAACCAGCCTGCTATATCACCCCGCAATAAAGAGACAAGAGCACATGGATCACTTTGAATGTATCAACGTAGAAGAGGCGCATCAGAAGCTGCAGCAGGCGATGGCGGTACTGGTGGACATCCGTGACCCGCAAAGCTATGCGATGGGCCACACTCCGGGTGCGTTTCATCTGACCAACGATACGCTGGGCGCGTTTATGCGTGATAACGACTTTGAGACGGCGGTGATGGTGATGTGCTACCACGGAAATAGCAGTAAGGGCGCCGCGCAGTATCTGCTGCAGCAGGGCTATGACAAAGTCTACAGCGTGGACGGCGGCTTCGATGCCTGGCATCGTCACTTCCCGGCCGAAGTGGCTCACGGAACGCTCTGAGCCGTTACCGTATACGCTTGATGCTTCAAACGGCCGCCGCGCCGGGCACCGATGCTCGCCCGCGGCTGCCGTCGCCACGCACCTTGAATGATTTTGCGTATATACTGTCCCCCTTTGTGTGGAATAAGCGACCCGCTGCATGTTAATGATTACCTCTTTTGCTAACCCGCGCGTGGCCCAGGCGTTTGTCGACTATATGGCGACCCAGGGCGTTATCCTGACGATTCAGCAGCACAGCCAGAGCGACGTCTGGCTGGCGGACGAAAGCCAGGCTGCGCGGGTTCAGGCCGAACTGACTCGCTTTCTCGAAAACCCCGCCGACCCGCGCTATCTGGCGGCAAGCTGGCAATCGGGACAAACCAACAGCGGGCTGCACTACCAGCGCTTTCCCTTCTTCGCGACCCTGCGCCACAACGCCGGGCCCTTTACGTGGGCGGTTCTCGTGCTCTGCGTGCTGGTCTTTGTGCTGCAAAATGTCCTTGGCGACCAGCCGGTTATGCTGCTGCTGGCCTGGCCGTACGATCCCTCACTGAAGTTTGAGGTCTGGCGCTACTTTAGCCATGCGTTGATGCACTTCTCGCTGATGCACATTCTGTTTAACCTGCTATGGTGGTGGTACCTCGGCGGCGCGGTTGAAAAACGGATTGGCAGCGGCAAGCTGGTGGTGATCGCCGTCATCAGCGCGCTGCTGAGCGGATTTGTTCAACATCAGTTTAGCGGCCCCTGGTTTGGCGGCTTATCCGGCGTGGTGTATGCGCTGATGGGCTACGTCTGGCTGCGGGGAGAGCGGGATCCGCAGAGCGGCGTTTATTTACAGCGCGGCTTGATACTCTTCTCCTTAGTATGGTTAATTGCTGGATGGTTTGATGTTTTTGGCATGTCGATTGCGAACGGCGCGCACGTAGCCGGCCTGGCGACCGGACTGGCGATGGCGTTTGTTGATACTCAGCATGTGCGAAAACGAACATAGAGACTCCCCCGTCATCCATGATAAGCGAGTCAAATTTTCCCAGGGATATTGCATGAAACAAACACAACGTCATGACGCTATTATCGAGCTGGTAAAAAAACAGGGATATGTCAGTACGGAGGAGCTGGTTGAGCAATTTTCCGTCAGCCCGCAGACCATTCGTCGTGACCTGAACGATCTCGCCGAACAAAAAATGATCCTGCGCCATCACGGCGGCGCCGCGCTGCCGTCCAGTTCGGTTAACACCTCCTGGCACGACAGGAAGGCGACCCAAACGCAGGAAAAAGAGCGTATTGCCCGCAAGGTTGCCAGCCAGATCCCCGACGGGGCGACGCTGTTTATCGATATCGGTACGACGCCAGAAGCGGTGGCGCACGCGCTGCTGGAGCACAACGATCTGCGCATCGTCACCAACAACCTCAACGTTGCGAATACGCTAATGGTGAAGGACGACTTCCGCATTATTCTGGCGGGCGGCGAACTGCGCAGCCGGGACGGCGGGATTATCGGCGAAGCGACGCTGGATTTTATCTCCCAGTTCCGCCTTGATTTTGGCATTCTCGGCATCAGCGGCGTCGATAGCGACGGCTCGCTGCTGGAGTTTGATTATCATGAAGTCCGCACCAAGCGCGCGATTATTGAAAACTCGCGCCACGTGATGCTGGTGGTGGATCATTCGAAATTCGGCCGTAACGCGATGGTGAATATGGGCAGCATCAGCATGGTTGATGCGGTTTATACTGACGTGATGCCGCCGGCGGGCGTACTGAAGGTTATTAAGGACAATAACCTTCAGCTGGAGCTGTGCTAAACGGCGTCAGACGCCGTATCCCATCATTTTAAGCAACCGCTGGGCGTGCTGAACGGCATCCTGGCGGTGCGCGACTCCGAGCTTCTGATACAGATTGCGAATGTGCGTTTTAATGGTCGTTGCCGCGACGTCAAGCTCGCCGGCGATCTGCTCGTTGCTATAGCCGGAATAGATCAGGCCGAGCACCTGCCATTCGCGCTGGGTGAGCGGGCTGGTGCGGATAAGCTCCGGGACTTCCGGGTGGTTGAGCAGTCGTTCGACAAAGCCTTCATCGAAGTGGGCGAACTTGTGGCGATGGTGCTGGTTGATATCGCGCAGAATGCGCTGAGCGCGATGCTGCTCCAGCTCCGGCAGCGTATTGAGCTGAATAAGCTGGCGCAGCTGCTGGGCCATAGCCTCGCCTTCGATAACAAAGTGATTGATAAATCCGGTGCGGTTGGCGAGCGTGAGCGCTTCCAGCAGGACTTTTTGCGCCTCGCTCTTACGTCCCGCCTGCCAGTAGAGCTGGTTGAGCAGCAGCAGGTTGCGGTTAATATCGCTCATCAGGCGCAGCGAACGCGCGTTTTCATTGAGCTCTTCCAGCACCATTTCGGCGGAATCGAAATCACCGAGCAGGATTTGCGCTCTGGCGATGTTGCGCCACTGGCTCTGCAGGAAGTGGTTATTGGCAAACTCGGGCTTCGGCGTCTGGCGCAGCCAGTTGGCCGCCGAGGCTTTATCGCCGATCATCTGCCAGTAGATCACCCGCACCTTGTCGGCATTTGACACCCAGTCGCTGTGATAGTGGCCGTTGCCGAGCAGGTTTTCCAGCCGGTTCAGGTGGCTGCGGGCATTATCTAAATCCCCGCGCGCCAGCGAGCACTGCACCATTAACGCCAGGCACTGAAGCTGCTGCTGCGGTTGATAGGTTGAAAGAACGTCCATCCCGCCGCGCGCAGAGGCCTCGGCTTCGTCCAGCCGCGCCCAGGCCCACAGCAGCTGGGCGCGAATGCGCAGCAGGAATTCGTGCATCGGCAGCTGTTCGAGGTGCTGGTCGCGGATGAGCTGGAAGGCTTTCTCCTGAATTTCCCACGCCGCCTGCAGGAAACCCTGGGCAAACAGGATTTCACTTTGCTGGATCATGCTCCACAGGGCGTAGTGCCAGATATCGTGGCGGCGAGCCATCTGCTCCGTCTGCTGCATCACCGCCAGCGATTTGCTCAGCTGGCCCTTGCAGTGCAGAACTTCGCCGTGCACCGAGGTGGCGACAATGCGGCTGTAGTAGCTTGCCAGCGGCAGCTCTTCTAATGCCACCATCGCCAGACGTTCGGCTTCGTCCTGATCGCCGGCATTAATGGCGACCTGCGCGCGCAGGGCGTTAAAGTCGCCATGCATGGCGATATCCATCTCCGCGTCCATCTCCTGCTCAGCGCGGGCCAGCAGGGTGTTAACTTCGCTGTAGCGGTGCTGGCTTTGCATCAGCCAGGCCTGCAGCAGGATCAGCCGCGGGTTTTCCAGCAGGTTTGACCACGGCAGCGCCGCCAGCGACTGTTCGAGCAGCCCCAGCTCGCTGTGGTTGAACATGCCCCAGGCGTGATTAAGTAAAATATCGCGCAGCATTTTGGCATCGCCGGCCGCCAGCGCGTGGTGAATCGCTTCGCTGGGGAAGCCCTGCGCCATCCAGCCTTCTGCCGCACAGCGGTGAATTTCGGGCAGCTCGGTCGCCAGCTCCCACTGACAGCGCTGGCGCAGGAAGTTGCCGAACAGCGGATGGTAGCGGAACCACTCGCCGGAATCGTCCATGCGCTGCATGAACAGCCCCTGGCGTTCAATCTCCTCCAGCTGCATCTGGCCGTTTTCTTCACCGGTAACGCGAACGATAAGCGCATCGTTCATCGAACGCAGCAGCGAGCTTTTTAGCAGCACGCTGCGGGTGCGCGCGTCAACGTTGTCCAGCACCTCATCCACGAGGTAGTCGGAAAGGTGGCTGGCGTTAATCCCGGCGAGGCGGCGGGCGGAGTGCTGGGCGGAGGAGTTGTTCTGGCGCGCAGAGAGGGCGATAAGCTGGAGGGCCGTTGCCCAACCGGCGACGTCGTCGCAGAGCCTGCTGCTATCTTCAGCCTCAATAGGCGAGGCGAGGCGGCAGTCGAAAAACTGTTTTGCTTCCTGATGGGTAAACGCCAGCTGCTGGCTGCCAATTTCCAGCAGCTGATCGCGCACGCGCAGGTTGGCAATACCCAGCTGCGGCAGGTTACGCGACAGGACCACCAGCGTCAGGTTTTCCGGCTGGTGGCGCAGGAAGAAGCGCATGGCATCGTGGATCACCGGATTATTGATCAGATGGTAATCGTCAATGACGAGGAATAGCGGACGCTGCCACTCGGCAAGCTCGATGAACAGCTGCGCGAACAGCGAGGGCAGGCTGGCATACTGGCGCTTTTGCACCATCGTTTCGCTGGCCACGCAGTGGCCCCCGGTCGCCTGTTGAATAGAGGCGATCAGATAGCTGGCAAAGCGCTCCTGCTGGTTATCGCCTTCATCCAGCGAGAACCACCCGAGCTCATTTTTTCCTGCCGCCCACTGGGAAATGAGCGTGGTCTTGCCGTACCCTGCGGGGCTGGTGACCAGCGCGAGACGATAATTGTTCGCGCCGGAAAGTTTCGCCAGCAATCGTTCGCGAACCACGGTGTGTTCAAGGCGGACTGGGCGACTTAATTTAGACGGAATCAACATAGTTCAACATTTCGCTGTGCAAGAGAGGGGTGCGATTTTTTTTGCGCTTCGTAATTAATACCTAATAAGGTCGGCGATAATGAAAGTTATTGCAAGTTATGTCCGAATTTTATGCTCTTGAATTTGCACCATGTCACAAATTCTCAATTAGATCGTCAACATCCTAAAACCGGTACCAGTGTGCATGCCGTCTGGGTTTTCCTCACTTTCGCCTGCCAGGAAATCACTTTTATTCCCATTTTTTGTAGTTGTTTGTTTTTATTAAGTTAATGTCAGTTAATTCTGATAAGTAATCTCTTTGACGTATTTACATCATCAAACATGTTTATTTTGCTGCAGGCCTAATTGTTATTTACAGATAATTAGCAGGGCCTTTTTTATTCATCCGTGCGGTATTGGCCTGTAACAAATCTGTTAGCACGGTAATTGAACGGTATATTGTTTCGAAGCGGTGAATTTTGCAGCATCTTTTTAGCGGGAGGCTACCGTTATAGTGGCAGCGATCACACTTTTCGCTCATCCCTGCTACTCCTCCCTGGCTAATCCCTGCCGGGATGAGGACGTTATCCCGGCAGGTCGGCACACTAACGCTAACGTTTTAGTAAAGGACCCGGATTTCTTATGTCACAGACTTCTTTTAACAAAGATCGGTTTCAGGCTGCACTGACGCGTCAGTGGCAGCATTTTGGCCTACAGTCCGCTTCTGAGATGACCCAGCGTCAGTGGTGGCGTGCCGTGAGCGGCGCGTTAGCCGAGCTGCTGGCTGCTCAACCGGCAGCGAGGCCTGCGGAAGGTCAACGCCACGTTAACTACATTTCGATGGAGTTCTTGATTGGTCGTCTGACCGGCAACAACCTGCTTAATCTTGGCTGGTATCAAGGGGTGAGCGACGAGCTGAAGGCGCATGACGTTCACCTGACTGACCTGCTGGAAGAGGAGATCGATCCGGGCCTCGGCAACGGCGGTCTGGGTCGTCTGGCGGCGTGCTTCCTTGATTCAATGGCCACCGTCGGCCAGTCGGCAACCGGCTATGGTCTGAACTATCAGTACGGTCTGTTCCGTCAGTCTTTCGACGACGGCCAGCAGGCGGAAGCGCCGGATGACTGGGGACGCAGCAGCTATCCGTGGTTCCGCCACAACGAGCAGCTCGACGTGCAGGTAGGGTTAGGCGGCAAGGTCTCGAAAAACGGGCTTTGGCAGCCGGCGTTCGTGATTACCGGTGAAGCCTGGGATCTGCCGGTGCTGGGCTATCGCAACAACGTCGCGCAGCCGCTGCGCCTGTGGCAGGCTAAGCACGCGCATCCCTTCAACCTGACCAAATTTAACGACGGCGATTTCCTGCGCGCCGAGCAGCAGGGCATTGACGCGGAAAAGCTGACCAAAGTGCTCTATCCGAACGACAACCACCAGGCCGGGAAAAAGCTGCGCCTGATGCAGCAGTACTTCCAGTGCGCCTGCTCGGTTGCCGATATTCTGCGTCGCCATCACCTGGCGGGCCGTAAGCTGGCCGAGCTGGCGGATTATGAAGTCATTCAGCTGAACGATACCCACCCGACGATTGCGATCCCTGAACTGCTGCGGGTGCTGATCGACGAGCACCAGCTGAGCTGGGACGACGCGTGGGCAATCACCAGTAAAACCTTCGCCTATACCAACCACACGCTGATGCCTGAAGCGCTGGAGTGCTGGGACGAGAAGCTGGTCAAAGCGCTGCTGCCGCGCCATATGCAGATTATCAAAGAGATTAACGCCCGCTTTAAGACGCTGGTGGAGAAAACCTGGCCGGGCGACGAGCAGGTATGGGCTAAGCTGGCGGTGGTGCATGACAAGCAGGTTCGCATGGCGAACATGTGCGTGGTCAGCGGTTTTGCGGTAAACGGCGTGGCCGCGCTGCACTCCGAACTGGTGGTGAAGGATCTGTTCCCGGAATATCACCAGCTGTGGCCGAATAAGTTCCACAACGTGACCAACGGCATCACGCCGCGCCGCTGGATTAAACAGTGCAACCCGGCCCTGGCCGCGCTGCTCGATAAATCGCTGAAAAAAGAGTGGGCGAACGATCTCGACCAGCTGATTAACCTGGAAAAGTACGCCGATGATGCGGCGTTCCGCCAGAGCTATCGCGAGATTAAGCAGGCCAACAAGGTTCGCCTCGCCGAGTTTGTGAAGGCGCGTACCGGGATCGACATTAACCCGCAGGCGATTTTTGATATCCAGATTAAGCGCCTGCATGAGTACAAACGTCAGCACCTCAACCTGCTGAATATCCTGGCGCAGTATAAAGAGATTCGCGAAAACCCGCAGGCCGACCGCGTACCGCGCGTGTTCCTGTTCGGCGCGAAGGCGGCGCCGGGCTACTATCTGGCGAAGAATATCATTTTCGCGATCAACAAGGTGGCGCAGGCCGTCAATAGCGATCCGCTGGTGGGCGATAAGCTGAAGGTGGTCTTCCTGCCGGACTACTGCGTGTCGGCCGCGGAAATGCTGATCCCGGCGGCGGACATCTCTGAACAGATCTCGACGGCGGGTAAAGAAGCCTCCGGTACCGGCAACATGAAGCTGGCGCTGAACGGCGCGCTGACCGTCGGCACGCTGGACGGCGCGAACGTTGAAATCGCCGAGCAGGTGGGCGAGGAGAACATCTTTATCTTCGGTAATACCGTGGAAGAAGTTAAGGCGCTGAAGGCCAAAGGCTACGATCCGCTGAAATGGCGTAAGAAAGATAAGCTGCTGGACGCGGTGCTGAAAGAGCTGGAAAGCGGTAAGTACAGCGACGGTGATAAGCACGCGTTTGACCAGATGCTGCATAGCCTGCTCAAAGGCGGCGACCCGTACCTGGTGCTGGCGGACTTCGCGGCCTATGTTGCCGCGCAGAAGCAGGTGGATGAGCTGTACCGTGACCAGGATGCCTGGACCCGGGCAACGATTCTGAATACCGCCCGCTGCGGAATGTTCAGTTCCGATCGCTCAATTCGCGATTATCAGCAACGTATCTGGCAGGCAAAACGCTAAGGACAGGCCTATGGAGACGAAACGCCTTGATAACGCCGCGCTAGCGGCGGGGATCAGCCCGAGCTACATCAACGCGCACGGCAAGCCGCAGTCGATTGCCGCGGTGACCAAGCAGCGTCTGCTTGATGCGATGCATCGTACGACAACCGCCGCGCAGGTGGCGGTTAACCCGCTGCCGAATGTACAGGTTTTCACCCACGGCAAAAAAATGTCGCTGCCGGTGGCCGGGCACGGTGAGTTTCAGTGGATCCTTACCACCGAAGAAGGGAAGCAGTATCAGGGGCAGGTAAAAGGTGGCGACACGCTGTCGCTGCCGACGAAGCTGCCGGAAGGCTATCATACCCTGACGCTCACCCGGGACGGCGACCGCTGGCACTGTCGGGCGATTGTCGCCCCCGTGCGCTGCTACGAGCCGCAGGCCCTGAAAGAGGGGCAGAAGCTGTGGGGCGCCTGCGTGCAGCTGTATACGCTGCGTTCGGAAAAAAACTGGGGGATTGGCGACTTCGGCGACCTGCGCGCGATGCTGCCGGAAATCGCTCAGCGAGGCGGGGCGTTTATTGGCCTCAACCCGATTCATGCGCTCTATCCGGCCAACCCGGAAAGCGCCAGCCCGTACAGCCCCTCCTCGCGCCGCTGGCTGAACGTTATCTATATCGACGTTAACGCGGTCGAAGATTTCCGCCTGAGCAAAGAGGCGCAGGCGTGGTGGCAGCTGCCGGCGACCCAGCAGGCTTTACGGGCGGCGCGGCAGACGGATGATGTTGACTACACCGCCGTCACGGCGTTGAAAATGACCGCGCTGCGCATGGCCTGGAAAGGCTTCTCTGCCCGCAGCGATGAGGCGATGACGGAGTTCCGTCAGTTCGTTCAGCGCGAAGGGGAAAGCCTCTACTGGCAGGCGGCGTTCGATGCGCTGCACGCGCGGCAGGTCCAGCAGGATCCGCTGCGCTGGGGCTGGCCGGCATGGCCAAAGGCGTATCAGGATATCTCCAGCCCGGAAGTGAAGGCTTTCTGTTCTGAGCACGCCGATGAGGTGGATTTTTACCTCTGGCTGCAGTGGCTGGCCTGTTCGCAGTTTGCCACCTGCTGGCACACCAGCCAGCGCGATGCGATGCCAATCGGCCTCTATCGCGACCTGGCGGTTGGCGTGGCGGAAGGTGGGTCTGAAACCTGGTGCGATCGCGAGCTCTACTGCCTGAAAGCCTCCGTAGGGGCTCCGCCGGATATTCTGGGCCCGCTCGGGCAAAACTGGGGCCTGCCGCCGATGGACCCGCATATCATCGTCGCCCGCGCCTATGAGCCGTTTATCGAGCTGCTGCGCGCCAATATGCAAAACTGCGGCGCGCTGCGTATCGACCACGTTATGTCGGTTCTTCGCCTGTGGTGGATCCCGTACGGCGAAACCGCCGATCACGGAGCCTACGTCCAGTATCCGGTAGACGATCTGCTGTCTATTCTGGCGCTGGAGAGTAAGCGTCATAGCTGCATGGTGATCGGTGAAGATCTTGGCACCGTGCCGGTGGAAATTGTCAGCAAGCTGCGTAAGAGTGGCGTCTACTCCTACAAAGTGCTGTACTTTGAAAATGACAATGAAAAGACGTTCCGTGCGCCGCAGACGTATCCGGAGCAATCAATGGCTGTGGCAACAACGCATGACCTGCCAACGCTGCGCGGCTACTGGGAAAGCGGCGACCTGACGCTCGGCAAATCTCTGGGACTCTATCCGGATGAAGTGGTGCTGCGTGGGTTATATCAGGACAGGGAGCTGGCGAAGCAGGGGCTGCTGAATGCGCTGCATCGGTACGGCTGCCTGCCTAAGCGCGCCGGACATAAAGCGTCGCTGATGACGATGACCTCAACCCTCAACCGCGGAATGCAGCGCTACATCGCCGACAGCAATAGCGCGCTGCTGGGCCTGCAGCCGGAGGACTGGCTGGAGATGGCCACGCCGGTTAACATTCCGGGCACCAGCACCGAGTATCCGAACTGGCGGCGTAAGCTTTCGACTTCGCTTGAGCAGATGTTTGCCGATGCGCAGGTCAATAAGCTGATCAAGGATTTAGACAAGCGTCGCAGGGCGGCGGCAAAGAAGAAACCGTAATGAGATCGTGCTTCCCCGGCGGCGGAGATTCGTCGCCGGGGAAGCGGCGAAAACAAACGATAAAAAGGCCGGGTAGCATCACGCATACCCGGCCTTTTTTTATGCTTAACCTACCCTTACACGACCATTCCCAGCAGCAGACAGCCTACCAGGCCGCAGACCGAGATAATCGTTTCCAGCATCGACCACGATCTAATGGTCTCGCCGATGGTCAGGTTGAAGTATTCCTTAAACAGCCAGAATCCCGGGTCGTTGACGTGGGAGAAAATCACGCTACCGGAGCCCACGGCGATAACCATTAGTTCCGGGCTGACGCCGGTGGTGGCGATCAGCGGAGCGGCAATACCGCCAGCGGTGATGGCGGCGACGGTCGCTGAACCCAGCGCAATACGCAGAACCGCCGCAATTGACCACGCCATAAACAGCGGAGACATGCTGGAACCATGCATCATCGAGGCGATGTACTTATCCATGCCGCTATCAACCAGAACCTGCTTAAAGGCGCCGCCGCCGCCGATAATCAGCAGCATCATGGCGATGATTTTAATCGACGAGGTCAGCGTTTCGTTGATCTGTTCCATCGAGCGGCCACGGTTAAGGCCAAAGGTAAACAGAGCAATCAGGACGGCGATCAGCGTTGCCATAACCGGGTCACCAAAGAACTCGGCCCAGGAGAGGAACGCGTGGCCTTTCGGCAGCACCATTTCGGCAACGGCACGCATCGCCATCAGCACGACCGGCACCAGAGAGGTCCAGACGCTGACGCCAAAGCCCGGCATCTCTTCGTCAGTGAAGGTCTTCGGGTTGTGCAGGCCTTCCGGAATCGGCTTATCGATATTTTTCAGGAAGCGGGCGAAGACCGGGCCGGCGAGGATCACGGTCGGGATTGCCAGCAGCGTACCGTACAGCAGGGTTTTACCCATATCGGCGTGGAAGATCGTGGCGATCGCCGTCGGGCCCGGGTGCGGCGGCAGGAAGCCGTGGGTAACGGAGAGCGCGGCCGCCATCGGAACGCCAACGTACAGCAGCGGGATGCGGGCTGATGCGGCGATGGTGAACACCAGCGGCAGCATGAGTACGAAGCCCACTTCATAGAACAGCGCGAAACCGACGGTGAAACCGGTCAGGACCACCGCCCACTGAATGTGCTTTTTGCCAAATTTAGCGATGAGCGTGGTGGCAATTCGCTGCGCGCCGCCGCAGTCCGCCAGCAGCTTGCCGAGCATAGCGCCGAAGCCCATGATCAGCGCGAGGCTGCCGAGGGTGCCCCCGACGCCGTTTTTGATGGATACGATGACTTTATCCAGAGGCATGCCCTGCATAAGCCCGACGGCGAGCGCCACCAGAACCAAAGCGATGAAGCCGTTCATTTTGAAGCGGATCATCAGCAGTAATAACAGGGCAACCCCGATAGCAACGATGACTAATGGCATAATTTACCTGGCCTTTCATTTGTTATGGGTAACGTAAAAAATCAATCTTGTTCCGTTTGCTCCTGGCGGGGATACAAACTGTGTGGCGCCATAAAATCGACTATCACTTCTTATCAGAAAGGATAGCTGGCTATTTTTATAGCAGCGGAGCCTGAGAGAGATGATACGGGTAACATATGAAGGTTGAGAATCACCCTGGCGGTGAATATTTTAAATATGAGACTTAAGTCATACTCTTTCGCGGGTTTTTTGCATGTGTAACTAGCGATAAAGCGGGCGGAGTAACGTCAGGAGGGGGCGGCCCGGCAGCAAAAGTACGGCCGGGCTGGGGAGTGCGGTATGGCGGGTTGCTTAGTAGTAGGAGTGCTCGCCGCGCTGATGCTCGGTCAGATCGCGCACGCCTTTCAGGTCCGGGAATTCGTTCAGCAGCTGCTTCTCGATCCCTTCCTTCAGGGTCACATCGACCATCGAGCAACCGTTACAGCCGCCGCCGAATTGCAGAATCGCCAGGTTGTCTTCGGTGATTTCCATCAGCGTAACGCGACCACCGTGGCCGGCCAGCTGCGGGTTGATCTGCGACTGGAGCATATATTCAACGCGTTCCATCAGCGGCGCGTCGTCGGACACTTTACGCATCTTGGCGTTTGGCGCTTTCAGCGTCAGCTGGGAGCCAAGCTGATCGGTCACGAAGTCGATTTCAGCATCTTCCAGATACGGCGCGCTGAGTTCGTCGACGTACGCGGTCAGCTGCTCAAACTTCAGCGTCGTGTCGGTGTCTTCCACCGCATCCGGTGGGCAGTAGGATACGCCGCACTCAGCGTTTGGGGTGCCGGGATTAATCACAAATACGCGAATTTGTGTCCCTTCTTCCTGATTTACCAGCAGTTTGGCAAAGTGCGCTTGTGCAGCATCGGAAATACGGATCATAGCGTTGGCCTAATAGTTGACTATTTTACTGGGTTATAATACGCCCATCAGCAGGGGTCTACAAGGTACGGCATATACACCATACCTGAACCGTCGCGGCGCCGTTTCGCAAAAGCAGGCGGGATATCTCGGCGACGGTGCTTCCGGTTGTGACGACATCATCCACAATGGCGATATGGTGACCCTGAACCGATAATTCAAGCTGAAACGCATTTTTCAGGTTCTGCTTGCGCAACCTCGCGGTGAGCTGGTGCTGGGTTGCAGTAGGGCGGTTGCGCCGCAGCGCGTCGCTGCGCCAGATAGCGCGCGTCCAGCGGGCCAGCGGACGGCACAGCAGGTCGCTCTGGTTAAAACCCCGCCGCCATTGCCGCCGCTGCCACAGCGGGACGCCGACAATCCGATCCGCACGAGGTAAGCCTTCGCTTTGGCGGATACGCAGCAGCAGCAGGCGAGCCAGCGCCGGGGCCAGCTCGGGGCGCCGGGTAAATTTCAGCTGATGGATCAGGCCGCTTAGCGGCGGAAGGTAGTCGCTGACGGCCACCAGCCGCTGCCACGGCGGAGGGTCCTGTATACAGCGCCCGCAGGGAACGGCGCTGACGCCGGCGGGTAGACCGCAGCGCGGACACCGCGGCAGCCGGGACGCCAGCGATGCGGCGCAGCGGGAGCAGAATCCCCAGCTGGCTATGGCCAGCGGCATTTGGCATAGCCAGCATAAGCCGTGTGCTGTTAGCATATTTCCCCCTCATATCTGGTGAAAAGAGAACAATAGCTGATGAACGACATCTGGTGGCAAACCTTGGGCAAAGGGAAGTGTCATCTTGTGCTGCTGCACGGATGGGGGCTGAATGCCGGGGTGTGGGATTGCATTACGCCGCAGCTGGCTTCGCACTTCACGCTGCATGTGGTTGACCTGCCGGGCTATGGTCGCAGCAGCGGCTTCGGCGCGCTGTCGCTGGAGGAGATGGCGCAGCAGGTGCTGGCAAAAGCCCCCGAGCAGGCCATCTGGCTGGGCTGGAGCCTGGGAGGCCTGGTAGCAAGCCAGATAGCCTTACAGCATCCGCAGCGCGTACTGGCGCTGGTTACCGTCGCTTCGTCCCCGAGCTTCAGCGCTCATGGCGATTGGCCGGGCATTAAACCGGAAGTGCTGAGCGGTTTTCAGCAGCAGCTCAGCGACGACTTTCAGCGTACCGTTGAGCGTTTTCTGGCCCTGCAAACGATGGGAACCGAAAGCGCGCGCCAGGATGCCCGAGCGCTGAAAAGCACCGTCCTGTCGCTACCGATGCCGTCGATAGCGGCGCTGAACGGCGGGCTGGAAATCCTGAAAACCGCCGATTTGCGCCAGCCGCTGGCCGCGCTGCCGATACCTTTTCTGCGGCTGTACGGTCGCCTGGACGGCCTGGTGCCGCGCAAAATCGTCCCTCTTCTCGATACGATGTGGGAAAAGAGTGAATCCATCGTCTTCGAAAAGGCGGCACATGCGCCGTTTATCTCGCATCCACACGACTTCTGCCAACCGCTGCTGGCGTTGAAAAACCGGTTGAGGAATTATTTTTAACCGCACGTGGTAAAAATCCGGGGCATAGCAATACTTAGGTTGTTGCGGCAGATGATTATTTCATTTCATCTCGGCGGCCTAAAAAAACAACCTAATGGAGAGTAGAGTCTATGAAATTTATTACGGCTATTTTGACATCTCTGGTGATTGGCAGTCTGTCGTTTGGCGCGTTCGCAGCGAAAGAAATTCAGAAAGATGAGGTCGCTACGCTGAAGCTGACCAAAGTCGGAAGCATCACCACCTCTAAAACGACCTCGCCGATGGATGCGAAGCGCGATCTGTCGAATAAGGCGGATGAGCTTGGTGGTAAATATTTCGTAGTCATTGCGGGTAACAAAAACGAAAGAACGGTTCACGCTAACGCAGACGTCTACAAATAATCCACTAAGCGGGTCCCTGGACCCGCTTCTCCCCGAAGGCGGCTTTACTCTTCACAACCCGTCAACGCAGCGACCACCACTCCTGTAAGCAGGCCTTTCCTTCCGGGCAGCTTTTGCAGCTGCCGGCCAGGCATTCTTCAGGGTCCTGGGCGATCCGCTGGACCTTGCCCATAGCCTCCAGGCGACTCAGCATCGCGTCAATCAGCGGCTGCGGCGCATGCAGGTGGGCGCTGAGCTGTGCGGCCGCCATACGCCCCTGCAGAGCCAGCATATCGCGTACTTCAATCAACGACGCCATCATCACTCCTTAGTGGCAATCACCGGCCGGGCTCTGGCAGCACGACGACGGCGTTTTGCGCGTGGCCAGCAGCGAGATGTCGACCCGACTGCGCGCGCGACGGAGCAGGCCAAAGAGCACGACGTTGAACAGCACGACGGCGAGGATGCACACCAGGCTGTAGCGCGGGTGCTGGCTAAAGCTCACGGTCTGATAGTAGAGGGTGGAGAGCGACCAGGCGATGTTCAGCCCCCACAGGATGGAGAACGACATCCAGCCGCGGCTCGATTCGCGGGCGACGGCACCCATCACCGAGATACACGGAATATAGAGCAGGACGAAAATCAGATAGCTGTACGCCGCGGCGGCACTGCCAAATTTGCTGCTCATCACGCCCATAGCGCCGGTGGCCATTTCGCCATCGCCCTTGCTGGCTTCAATCGGGTTCGCCAGCACGCTCAGGCTGAAGGTATCTTTCAGGCTCTGCCAGGTTTCATCCGCTGCCGCCAGCAGCTCGTCGCCGAGGCTAAAGGTCTGCGGATTAAACGCTTCGTTTTGAATGTCTTCCGCGGTATAGAGCGTATTTAGCGTGCCGACCACCACTTCTTTGGCCATTGCGCCGGTGAACAGCCCGACCGTCGCCTGCCAGTTGTCTTCATGAATGCCAATCGGCTTAAACAGCGGGGTGATGACCCGGCTGACCGACGCCAGCGCCGAGTCGTTAATGTTATCCACCAGCCTGCCGCTGAGCGAGAAGCTGTTCAGCGCGCTGAGGAAGATGCTGACGATCACAATGACTTTACCCGCCCGCAGCACGAAGCCTTTCAGGCGCTGCCAGGTCTGAATGACCAGGCTTTTGATATGCGGTACGTGATATACCGGCAGCTCCATCACGAACGGCGAGGCTTCGCCGCGCATAATGGTGTGTTTGAGCATCAGGCCGGTGAGGATCGCCATCACGATGCCCAGCAGGTACAGCGAGAAGACCGCCAGCGCGCCGTTTTGACCAAAGAAGGCCGCGGCGAAGACGGCGAAGATAGCCAGCCGCGCGCCGCAGGACATAAACGGCGCCATCATGATCGTCATCAGGCGCTCGCGCGGCGCATCCAGCGTACGCGCGCCCATCACCGACGGCACGTTGCAGCCGAAGCCGACAATCAGCGGCACGAAGGATTTCCCCGGCAGGCCCAGCGCCTGCATCAGGCGATCCATTACGAACGCCGCGCGTGCCATATAGCCGGAGTCTTCGAGGAAGGAGAGGAACAGGTACATCATGCCGATTTGCGGCACCAGCGGCAGCACGGTGTTGATACCGCCGCCGATCCCCTGGGCGAGGAACACGGTCAGCCAATCCGGGAGATGCAGGGTATAGCCCAGCCACTGAATGCCGTGGATAAAGATAGCCACCGATCCGGCGTCGAATATCGGCTGCAGCGCGCCGCCGATGTTGATGGCCAGTAAAAACATCAGATACATAACGAACAGAAAAATGGGCAGCCCAAGCACCCGGTTGAGGATGATTTTATCCATCGCGGTGGTGAAGCGGCTCGGCTCGGCGGTCAGCGTGTTGCTGACGGCGTCGCAGATGGCGGCAATGCTCTGGTAGCGGGCATCGGCAATATGCAGCGCCGGATCGTCAATCTCTTTGCTCAGGTTCGCAACGGCGGCGTCGAGCTTATCGGCGGCGTCGCCCGCGTAGGCACGGCTGTAGATATCGCCTTCCAGCATCTGCAGGCCGAGCCAGCAGCGCTGACGCTGCGAAATGTCGCGGGACATGGCCTGCGCCAGTTTTTCCGCCTCGCGCAGCAGCGGCTGCGGATAGTGCACCAGCTCAATCTCTTTATTTTTCTGGTGACGATCGATAGCCATCTTCAAGGCTTCGATACCGCGGCCGCGGGTCGACACCAGCGGGATAACCGGGCAGCCAAGGCGGGCGGAGAGGGCGTCGACGTCGATGCGAATTTTCTGCTTCTCGGCAATATCCAGCATGTTCAGGGCGACGACGCAGGGGATCCCCAGCTCCAGCAGCTGGAGCGTCAGGTAGAGGTTGCGCTCAAGGTTTGACGCATCCACGACGTTAATCAGCAGATCGGCGTCGCCGCTGAGAATATAGTGGCAGGCAATCTGCTCATCCAGCGAGGTTTGCGAGGAGATGGTGGTCAGCGAATAGGTGCCGGGCAGGTCAACCAGCGTGACCTGATTATCCGTCGTGGTAAAGGCTCCCTCTTTACGCTCGACGGTCACGCCAGCCCAATTCCCCACGCGCTGGCGCGCGCCGGTAAGCTGATTAAATAACGTGGTCTTGCCGGAGTTAGGATTACCAATTAAACCAATGGTTAATTTTTTCATATTTCAGACTCTTATTGCCGGGCCGGACGTTATTGTGCAACCGCTTCCAGTTCTATTAAATCGAGATCTTTTTTACGTAATACCAAGCTCACGCGCCGGGTTTCGATATGAACAGGATCGCCAAGCGGCGCCACGCGTACCACGTTAAAAGAAGAGCCAGGCAACATGCCAAGAGATAACAGTTTCTGCCGATAAGCCGGGCTTATTTCGCGAGAGAAACCGGTGATTTTCCACGCGCTATCAGGAGTGAATTGCATAGGGCCTACTTATATATCGCTAACTGAACGAGAGTTTACCGTGCGCAGCGGTCATGCGGCACCGGGGAGCATAGCCAATGAAGATAAATTCATACTGCAAATAATGATAATGAGAATAGTTTTTATCATCAATACATAACTGGCGTAATAATAGACTTTGTGCGGAAATTTACTGTTTTATTGATATGACTCAAGGTCTGTGCGATAGCAATAAATAAATTAAATATTACATTCTGAAATTAATGTTTAATTAAGGTTTCATTGGTTAATGAAATGAAACCTTAATAAATAGAATTCCCTTCGCGTTTATTAACAGGTTACTGGAATTTATTGTGAAGCGTTTGCGCAATATTGCTGAGTGATTAGCAGGAGTTTGCCCCCCGGAACGGGGGGCAAAGAGAGGCTAGCGTTTTTTACCCATTGCCGCCGCCAGCGCATCCATCATTGCGCTATTGCCGTTCGACTGCGTTTCACGGCCGCGCGGTTTTGCCGCTTTTGCCGGCGGACGATTGCCCTGCGGGCGCTCGCTGCCGCCGCGGCGCGCGTTGCTCTCGCCAGGCTGTTCATCCAGGCGCATCGTCAGGGCAATACGCTTACGCTGCAGGTCAACTTCCATCACCTTAACCTGGACGATATCACCCGCTTTGACCACGGTATGCGGGTCTTCAACGAACTTATTCGATAGCGATGATATGTGCACCAGGCCATCCTGGTGCACGCCGATATCGACAAACGCGCCAAAGTTGGTGACGTTGGTGACCGCCCCTTCCAGCACCATGCCCGGCAGCAGATCGTTCATGGTTTCTACGCCATCAGCGAACTTCGCGGTTTTGAATTCCGGACGCGGATCGCGGCCCGGTTTTTCCAGCTCTTTGATGATGTCGGTCACCGTCGGAACGCCAAATTTCTCATCGGTGAACTCGCTGGCCTTGAGGTTGCGCAGCTCGCTGCTGTTACCCATCAGCTCTTTGAGCGCCTGCTGAGTAGCGGCCAGAATCCGCTCTACGATCGGATAGGCTTCCGGGTGCACGGTGGAGGCATCCAGCGGGTTATCGCCGTGGTTGATGCGCAGGAACCCCGCGCACTGCTCAAAGGCTTTGGGACCGAGGCGGCTCACCTTCAGCAGCTGCTGGCGGTTCTGGAACTGACCGTTTTCATCGCGCCAGGCGACGATGTTTTGCGCCATCATGCGGGTCAGCCCGGCGACGCGGGTGAGCAGCGGCACGGAGGCGGTATTCAGGTCAACGCCGACGGCGTTTACGCAGTCCTCAACCACCGCATCCAGCCTGCGCGCCAGCTGGGACTGGCTGACATCGTGCTGATACTGGCCCACGCCGATAGACTTCGGATCGATCTTCACCAGCTCGGCCAGCGGATCCTGCAGGCGGCGCGCGATAGATACGGCGCCGCGCAGGGAAACGTCAAGGTCCGGGAACTCCAGCGCCGCCAGCTCGGAGGCCGAATAAACCGACGCCCCCGCTTCGCTGACGATCACCTTCTGCGCGGTGACCTTCGGGAACTGCTGCTGCACGTCGAGGAAGAAGCGTTCGGTTTCGCGCGATGCGGTGCCGTTACCGATAGCGACCAGCTCAACGTTGTGCTTTTGACAGAGCCCGGCGACCGCCACCGCGGCTTTAGCCGCCTGGCCGGTATGCGGATAGATGGTGTCGGTGGCGACCAGCTTGCCGGTGCCGTCAACGACCGCCACCTTCACGCCGGTACGCAGGCCCGGATCGAGACCCATCGTCGCGCGCAGCCCCGCGGGCGCCGCCATCAGCAGGTCGTGCAGGTTGCGCGCAAAGACGTTGATGGCTTCATCTTCCGCGCGTTCGCGTACGGTGCCCATCAGCTCGGTTTCGAGATGCATCAGGACCTTGATGCGCCATGTCCAGCTCACCACCCCTTTACGCCAGCTATCTGCCGGAGCGTTGTTCAGGCGCAGGCCGAGATGGCTGATAATGATCTGCTCGCAGTGGCTCTCTTTCGGCGGCTCGTCGAACTGCGGATCGGCGTTCAGGGCCAGCTGCAGGATGCCTTCGTTGCGGCCGCGGAACATCGCCAGCGCGCGGTGTGAAGGCACGGTTGAAATCGGTTCATGATGATCGAAGTAGTCGCGGAACTTCGCGCCTTCCTCTTCTTTCCCGCTGACCACGGTAGCGACCAGATGCGCGTTCTTCCACAGATAGTCGCGCACTTTTGCCAGCAGCCCGGCATCTTCAGCAAAGCGCTCCATCAGGATATAGCGCGCGCCGTCGAGGGCGGCCTTGGTATCCGCCACGCCGCTATCGGCATTGATAAATTTGGCGGCTTCGGCTTCCGGATCGTGGGACGGGTCGTTCCACAGCAGGTCCGCCAGCGGCTCCAGCCCGGCTTCGATAGCGATTTGCCCACGGGTGCGGCGCTTGGGTTTATACGGCAGGTAAAGGTCTTCGAGCTCGGTTTTGCTCAGGGTGGTGGTGATGGCTTTTTCCAGCGCATCGGTCAATTTACCCTGCTCCCCGATCGATTTGAGGATCGACTGACGGCGGTCTTCCAGCTCGCGAAGATAGCCGAGGCGGGTTTCCAGATTACGCAGCTGCGTGTCATCCAGACCGCCGGTGACTTCTTTACGATAACGTGCAATAAACGGCACGGTGTTCCCTTCATCAAGCAGGCGAACGGCAGCTTCTACCTGTTCAGACCTGGCCTGAAGTTCACCCGCAATAATGCGGCAGAGCGAATCATTCATCATGGCTTGGTTTCATCTACTGGATCAAAAAATCAGGGGATAGTTATACGGACTGACACCGCAAAATGCCAGTCGCGGCGGAGGTCTCTCGGAATCTTCCGGGCATAAACCCGGGAGCAAAGTGGCAAATAAAATAGCCCGAGGAGACGGGGGTCTATTTGACGTATTCAATTTCGTTAACGTACCAGCTGGCTTCGCCGGCGGGCGTCTGGACGGTAGCCAGGTCGCCGACCTCTTTTTTCAGCAGGGCGCGGGCCATGGGCGAGTCGATGGAGATATAGTCTTTGCGGCCGAAGATTTCGTCGTAACCGACGATGCGAAAGCGCTTGCTGTCGCCGCTATCGTTTTCAATCTCGACCCACGCGCCGAAGAACACTTTGCCCTCCTGCTGCGGGGAGTAATCAACGATCTTCAGATTCTCAAGACATTTGCTTAGATAACGCACCCGGCGGTCAATTTCGCGCAGGCGTTTTTTATTATACTGATAGTCGGCGTTTTCACTGCGGTCGCCAAGACTTGCCGCCCAGGTAACTTTTTTAGTGACTTCAGGGCGCTCTTCGCGCCATAGATAGTCCATCTCTTTTTTAAGTTTTTCATACCCTTCACGGGTAATCAGCGGCGTTTTCATTAATCGTTCTACCTTCTGATTGTCGGGTATTGCGCAGGGTTCTGTGCTGCTGCGCACGGTTCGTAGCGCGTAATAATACCGACAGGATAAATAATGTGTCGTATGATTAAATGTATACTTAAGCTGCTGTTAAATATGCTTTGTAACAATTTAGCCTGGAATATATACCAGATTTAGCTGGTGAGCGGCACGGGCTTTTTTGAGAATACGCACTGACAATTGCAGTGAACCTTTGGGAGTATAAACAATGCAAGAGAATTATAAGATTCTGGTTGTCGATGACGACATGCGCCTGCGCGCGCTGCTCGAGCGTTATCTGACCGAGCAGGGCTTCCAGGTTCGAAGCGTAGCCAACGCCGAACAGATGGATCGCCTGCTGACCCGCGAGTCCTTCCACCTGATGGTGCTGGATTTGATGCTGCCTGGCGAAGATGGCCTGTCCATCTGCCGTCGCCTGCGGAGCCAGAGCAACCCGATGCCGATCATTATGGTGACGGCGAAAGGGGAAGAAGTTGACCGTATCGTTGGCCTGGAGATCGGCGCTGACGACTACATTCCCAAACCCTTCAACCCGCGCGAGCTGCTGGCGCGTATCCGCGCCGTGCTGCGCCGTCAGGCGAATGAGCTGCCGGGCGCGCCATCGCAGGAAGAGGCGGTTATCGCTTTTGGTAAATTCAAGCTTAACCTCGGCACCCGCGAGATGTTCCGTGAAGATGAGCCTATGCCGCTGACCAGCGGTGAGTTTGCGGTGCTGAAGGCGCTGGTGAGCCACCCGCGCGAGCCGCTCTCCCGCGATAAGCTGATGAACCTTGCCCGCGGCCGCGAATACTCGGCAATGGAGCGCTCCATCGATGTGCAAATCTCCCGCCTGCGCCGCATGGTGGAAGAGGACCCGGCACATCCGCGCTATATCCAGACCGTGTGGGGCCTTGGCTACGTCTTCGTACCGGACGGCTCTAAGGCATGAAACGCGTGCGCTTTTCGCCGCGAAGTTCGTTTGCTCGCACCCTGTTGCTGATTGTCACCCTGCTGTTCGTCAGCCTGGTGACGACCTATCTGGTGGTGCTGAATTTCGCGATCCTGCCGAGTCTGCAGCAGTTTAATAAGGTTCTGGCCTACGAAGTCCGTATGCTGATGACCGATAAACTGCAGCTCGAGGATGGCACCCAGCTGGTGGTGCCTCCGGCTTTTCGTCGCGAGATTTATCGGGAGCTGGGCATTTCGCTCTATTCCAACGAAGCGGCGGAAGATGCGGGTTTGCGCTGGGCGCAGCATTACGAATTTTTAAGTCAGCAGATGGCGCACCAGCTCGGCGGGCCAACCGAAGTGCGGGTCGAGGTCAACAAAAGCTCGCCGGTGGTGTGGCTGAAAACCTGGCTCTCCCCCAATATCTGGGTGCGCGTCCCGCTGACGGAAATCCATCAGGGCGATTTCTCGCCGCTGTTCCGCTATACCCTGGCGATTATGCTGCTGGCGATTGGCGGAGCCTGGCTCTTTATCCGTATTCAGAACCGACCGCTGGTTGACCTTGAGCACGCGG
The DNA here is from genome assembly GCF_009758445.1 of Klebsiella sp. 10-1. NCBI lineage: Bacteria > Pseudomonadati > Pseudomonadota > Gammaproteobacteria > Enterobacterales > Enterobacteriaceae > Klebsiella > Klebsiella sp. 10-1. The sequence goes on along the minus strand of NZ_WQRE01000013.1, from coordinate 50,182 downwards.
CGCTGCAGGTTGGGCGGGGCATTATTCCGCCGCCGCTGCGGGAGTACGGGGCGTCAGAGGTCCGCTCGGTGACCCGCGCCTTCAACCATATGGCCGCGGGCGTTAAGCAGCTGGCTGACGATCGCACGCTGCTGATGGCCGGCGTTAGCCACGATCTGCGCACGCCGCTGACGCGTATTCGTCTGGCGACTGAGATGATGGCGGCAGAAGACGGTTACCTTGCCGAGTCGATTAATAAAGATATCGAAGAGTGCAACGCCATCATTGAGCAGTTTATTGACTATCTGCGTACCGGGCAGGAGATGCCGATGGAGCTGGCGGACCTTAACTCGGTGCTGGGTGAGGTTATCGCGGCGGAAAGCGGCTATGAACGCGAGATTGCCACCGACCTGCAGGCGGGAGAGATCCCGCTGCGCATCCATCCTCTGTCCATCAAGCGCGCGCTGGCCAATATGGTGGTGAACGCCGCGCGCTACGGCAACGGTTGGATTAAGGTCAGCAGCGGAAGTGAAGCAAGCAGCGCGTGGTTCCAGGTTGAGGACGATGGTCCTGGCATCAAGCCGGAGCAGCGCGAGCACCTGTTCCAGCCGTTTGTTCGCGGCGATAGCGCCCGCAGCACCAGCGGTACCGGTCTGGGGCTGGCCATCGTGCAGCGCATTATCGATAACCATAACGGTCGGCTGGAGATAGGTTCCAGCGAGCGGGGCGGGCTGTTGATTCGCGCATGGCTGCCGATCCCCGTCCATCGCGCTCTGGCGCCGGCGAGACCGGGCAAAGAGAGCTGATCGCGCTCTGCGCCGATCGTCATCGTCAGCCGGGGAAATGAGCAACGGGGCATAAAAAAGCCGGGCAGCGCCCGGCTTTTGCTTAACGCGGGTTCACGCTTAGCGTTTCGGCCCTGCGGCAACCAGCGCCGCGCCTGCCGGCGTATCGGTATACTTCTCGAAGTTTTCCACAAACAGCTTCGCCAGCTGCTCTGCCTTTTCCTGCCACTGTTCCGGAGAACCGTAGGTGTTGCGCGGATCGAGGATATGGGTATCCACGCCCGGCAGCTCGGTCGGGATCTGCAGGTCGAACATCGGCAGCGTGAAGGTTTCCGCATCATCCAGCGAACCGTTAAGGATCGCGTCGATGATCGCGCGGGTATCTTTAATCGAGATACGCTTGCCGGTGCCGTTCCAGCCGGTGTTCACCAGGTATGCCTGCGCCCCGGATGCCTGCATGCGCTTCACCAGCACCTCCGCGTACTGCGTCGGGTGTAGCGACAGGAAGGCGGCGCCGAAGCAGGCGGAGAAGGTCGGCGTCGGCTCAGTCACGCCGCGCTCGGTTCCCGCGAGCTTGGCGGTAAAGCCGGAGAGGAAGTGGTACTGCGTCTGATCGGCAGTCAGGCGCGATACCGGCGGCAGTACGCCAAACGCATCGGCCGTCAGGAAGATAACCTTGGTGGCATGACCCGCTTTAGATACCGGCTTAACAATATTCTCGATGTGATTGATCGGGTAGGAGACGCGGGTATTCTCTGTCTTTGAACCGTCATCAAAATCGACGGTACCGTCCGGGCGAACGACGACGTTTTCCAGCAGCGCGTCGCGGCGAATGGCGTGGTAGATATCAGGCTCAGCGGCTTCGGAAAGCTTAATGGTCTTCGCGTAGCAGCCGCCTTCGAAGTTAAACACGCCGTCGTCATCCCAGCCGTGTTCGTCATCGCCAATCAGGCGGCGCTTCGGATCGGTGGAAAGGGTGGTTTTACCGGTGCCGGAGAGGCCGAAGAAGACGGCGACATCGCCTTTTTCACCGACGTTGGCCGAGCAGTGCATTGACGCGATGCCCTGCAGCGGCAGCAGGTAGTTCATGATCGAGAACATCCCTTTTTTCATTTCGCCGCCGTACCAGGTCCCGCCAATCAGCTGGATACGCTCGGTCAGGTTAAAGGCGATGAAGTTCTCTGAGTTCAGCCCCTGCTCCTGCCACTGCGGGTTGGTGCATTTCGCGCCGTTCATGACGATGAAATCCGGCTCAAATACCGCCAGCTCTTCATCCGTAGGGCGGATAAACATGTTTTTGACGAAGTGCGCCTGCCAGGCCACTTCGGTAATAAAGCGTACGCTCAGGCGGGTGTCGGCATTAGCGCCGCAGAAGGCGTCAACGATGAACAGACGCTTGCCGGAGAGTTGATGGGTAACCAGCCCCTTCAGGTGCTGCCAGGTCTCCTGTGAGAGCGGCTTGTTGTCGTTCTTGCCCTTACCCTTATCGGACCACCAGACGGTGTCACGGGTCGTGTCGTCGCGAACGATATATTTATCTTTCGGCGAACGGCCGGTGAAAATACCGGTATCGACAGCGATAGCACCAAGATTGGTTAATACGCCACGCTCATACCCTTCCAGATTGGGGTCGAGCTCCTCCTGATACAATGTGTCGTAGTCGGGATTGTGGACGATATCCTGGACGTCGTTGATACCATAAGCCTTGAGATCCTGCGGGGTTAAACCATTATTAACGCGCATGTCACTGCTCCTTAGCCAATATATACTGCTTTAAATTGTAGGGGTTATTGAGGGGTATAGACCGCGACCAGGCTCATAGATTTACGTATCTCGACAAACGCCTTGCTGACGGAAAACACGGTGACTCCTGTCACGAAACGGGTGGATTATCTCAGGAAATTGGCTATTGGTGGGGATAGATGTTTATTAATGGTTAAAAAGTAATTAAAAAAACTGCTGAACTGTGAATGTAATCGCTTTCCTGAAAGAAAATTACGTAACCCTTTCAGTCAGAATCGATTCATCTCGCGCGAAAAAAACTTGACGCCAGGAACGGCGGGGGGAGCAAACCCCCGGCGAAGCTCCTGGCGGGTGGGGCTATTAGTGAAGCTGGGGATCGGCCGGAGAAGCGTTATTGCGGATTTCAGCAATATCCATAGCGTTGAAGAGATAGTGATTGCCGCAGTAATCGCAGTGCATATCAATTTCGCCCTCGTCGGCCAGAATGCTATCAATCTCTTCATCCGGCAGCGTCTTCAGCGCGCCCGCACAGCGTTCGCGGGAGCAGGTACATTTGAACTCCACGTTCTGCGGATCGTAAACCGTGACCTCTTCTTCATGGTACAGGCGCCACAGGACATCGTTGGCCGGCAGGGTGAACAGCTCCTCGGCCTTAATGGTCTCCGTCAGGGTAGCCAGGTGCTCGAAATCAGCGGCCTGGGCGTCCTGCGCCGGCATCACCTGCAGCAGCATGCCGCCGGCCATCGGTTTTCCGTCATGTTCGCCGGTACGAATGATCAGGCGGGTCGGCAGCTGCTCCGAGCGCTGGAAGTAATCTTCCAGGCACGCGGCCAGGGTTTCGCCTTCCAGACCGACGACGCCCTGATAGCGCTCGCCCTCATCCGGAGAGATGGTAATGACCAGATACCCGTTACCCACCAGCGTTTTCAGATCGGCATCTTCCGGGATCTCGCCCTGGATGCGCGCGACGCCGCGCAGCTGCTGCTGGTTAGTGCCGTTAATCACCGCCAGAGAGAGGGGGCCGTCACCCTGGAGCTGCACGGTAATATCGCCGGCAAACTTCAGCGTTGCGGTCAGCAGGCTGGTGGCCACCAGCAGCTCCGCCAGCACGGTTTTGACCGGCTGCGGGTAGCTATGGTTAGCCAGAATTTGTTCCAGAGTTTCTGAAACGGTAACCAGCTCGCCGCGCACGGCATAGTTTTCAAACAGGTAACGATGTAATTGATCGTGTTGAGTCATAATAGTCTCTCTTGCTGGCAACAGCGGTGCCTGGCGTTCAGGCCGTTATTCACTATCGCCGTGTTTAAATCTCATCAGGTCGCGGCGCTCTTTCTTGTCCGGACGTCTGTCGGGATGCGGCATGGTTAGCGCGTTCATCTTGCGCGCCAGCGCCATTTTTTCGCGTTTCTCGATGCTCTCTGCCGTCTCTTCGTACAACGCGACGGCTTCGCTGGCGGGCCGGCGCTGTTCAGTAATGCCTTTTACTATGACGGTGCGTTCGTCGTTGCCCTGGCGTAGCGTCAGGGTGGCGTCCAGCTCGACGATTTTCCCAGGCTTGCTGCGCTGTCCGTTATAGTGCACCTTGCCGCCTTCAATCATCTCGCGCGCCAGCGCACGGGTTTTATAAATGCGGGCTGCCCAAAGCCATTTGTCCAGCCGGATGGCTACGACGGGCTTCTCTTTCATGGCCTCTCCTTTGGCGTCAGCGAGGGGATCAGGCGCCGGTAATCATTCAGGCCAGGATGACGGACGTAGCTCTTTTCCGCCAGCCCGGAATCAGGATTGGTCACCCCGAGGCAATAGCGAATGCCGTACTGCGCTGCCGCATCGAGGATCGCCTCGTTGTCATCAACAAACAGCGTTTTGCGCGCATCGAAGCCGGTTTCCTCAGCCACCGCGCGCCACAGACGCTGATCTTCTTTCGGATAACCAAATGTGTGGGTGGAAAGCAATAAATCAAGGTGTGCATCAAGACCGGTGTGCTTGAGCTTGACCGCCAGATTGTGCGGATGGGCGTTGGTCAGCAGGATGCGCCGCTTGCCGCTGGCTTTGAGGGCAGCAAGGAACGGCACGGTATCTTCGCGCAGGGCGGCTTTCGGCCCCTGCTCGCTGGTCATCGCACGAATATCCAAATTCAGGCGCTCGCTCCAGTAGTCCAGACAGTACCAGTTTAGCGTATGCTGCACCGCGTGATACTCCTGATGCATCGCCTCTCTGGCCTCCTGCAGGTTAAGACCGCGGGCGGCTCCCCAGGTTTCCGGGACCAGCTTTTGCCAGAAATAGTTGTCGAAGGCGAGGTCGAGCAGGGTGCCATCCATATCCAGCAGAACGGTATCAACCTCCTGCCAGGCGATATCAAAGTGCATGGTGAGTCTCCAGCGAGGGGAAATGCGCGACAGGTTAACACACCCCGTCGCGCAAAGGATTACTCGTGATGTTCCGGCGAGGGGATAAGCACCGGGTTCAGGCAGCTTTCATAATACTTCTGAATTTCTTCCATCCGCTGGCGATGGCGCTGGTAGCGGCGAATCGCCAGGACGCCATGCCAGGACATGCAGCCGAGCATTACCAGCAGCAGGAGCGTCGTGCCGAGATAGCGCCACAGCCCTGAACGATCGGGAATGCTGTGCAGATTGATGTGCTGCGTGCCGTTGGCATCGGTATAGAGATTGGTGACAATGCCCTCGGCGTGGAAAGGCGTATGCATCAGCATTCCGGCCAGCCGCTGCAGCTCGCCCCACTGATCGTGGGCAGGGTAATCATACAGGCTGACGGTGGGCCACGGCTGGCTGACCAGATCGCTGCCTTCATCGCTGGCGATTAAGAAACCGCCGGGAGCCGGGCTGTTCAGCGCCTGCGCTGCCCGCGAGGTTTCGCGGATCACGAACGGCGCCGTGGAGGTCGTCACCAGGTTCTCCAGCGACTCCGCGCTGACCGGGCGTAAAAGCACGTTGATGCCGTCCAGCTTGCCGGCGCTGGCGCGTTTGGTCAGGGCATCCCAGCTGCGCGTATTGCCAAGGTTGACCAGCGCATTCTTCAGGCGCGTGCAGTCATCTTTTGCCGAGCACAGGCTATTGGTTTTGATAACGATATCGCCAAAATCATCCAGCAGCACCATTCCGGATTTCTGAATGGCCGAGCGCAGCGCCGGGCTAACGCGTGAATCGTCGTCCGGGTCCGGGTGCAGCTGGCGCTGGACGGACTGCATCAGCGCGGTGGCTTTGCCAACGATGTCAGACTCCGGCAGCGGCAGGGGAGGCGCATCGTTCCAGACGATTTGCGAGCAGTCAAACGGCATAAACGGCGAGTTCTCTTTTGCCGTCCAGGTATCCGGAGTGTGGATATTACACATCCCGATGCCCTTCAGCCGCAGGGTATCACCGATGCGGACCTGCGACTTTTCTAACTGCGCGACGGTCGTCGCTTCGATCGTTTGTGCGCCTTTGAGCCACGAAAGCGTGAATTTAAACGGCATGTTCAGCGGCACGCTGGCCCACAGCATCACCACCACCAGCAGGGCGCCGGCAGCGATAATGGCGCTGCGTAGCCAGTACTGGAGCGGGAAGTGCCTGACCTCATCGTGTAGCGACAGGAAGCGTCCCTGGCGCGCGACGTGGCGATTGAGATAGATATCTACATCCGTTTGCTGACCGAGATCCTGGGCAATCCACGGCTGCCAGTGGCGCGGGTAGATCAGGTCGATAATACCCAAGGAGATATTATTGATGTGCTCCTGATCGTTTTCGCCAAACAGACCCCAGCGTTTTGGCATTCCGCGCAGGCAGTGGATCTCCCGCAGGGCGTTTTTACGCGGCGGAGCGTACATCCCCCACAGGCCAGCGAGCAGCAGCAGGAGCCCGCCGCCGAGCAGCCAGGGAGTGAAAACGTAGGGGCTGATCAGGCTGAAGTAAAACAGCAGGAACGCGGCGACTATCAGCACCGCCTCGCGCAGACCGTCGGGGCGGCTAAGCGCATGCTCTTCAGCGGTCTCCTGGCGAATATTCAGCAGCTCGATCTGCTCACTCTCTTCACCGCGGATAGATGCCTGAGTTGCCGACGCCCTTTCAAGAGCGTAGCCGCGGGCCTCCTGCGGATAGTCGCTGAGCGCGTGGCCGTTGAGCGCAATGACCAGCGGCAGGCTGTCGGTTGGGATCAGGTCAACGCTATTTTCGTCGTTGATGTGCTGCTCCCAAAACGGCGGCAGGTGGACCTCCACCGAATCAAGGAAGTAGCGCCATTTGTTCGGATCGTCAGTGGTGATGCCGTAGCGGGTGATGGCCCGGGTCACCGTAATAACGGTATCGCTCTGCGCGTTCAGCGTCAGAGAGACGGGCGCAACGCTGGCACCGGTAGCCGGTATCTTCTGCGCCTGGCTGAGCCCCTCGAGATACTTTTCTACCGCCCGGCGCTCATCGGCGGAAAGCTTGCGCGTAGCGGCATCGCTAAAGGCATGCAGCAAAGGGAGGCGACGACGTCTGACATGCGCGCGATACCCCCACCCGATCAGCAGTGCGCAGAGCAGCAGCGCCGTGAAAAAAATCAGAAAGGTGCCCATGCCCATCCCATCATAGTTATTCTTTTCTTACCGGTATCGTTGGCTGCCATTAACACTCAAAAGCCATCCTTCAGGATTATTTTACCTGCGATTATGGGCCAGGAAAGAGCGAGAAATCCTCGGCTACGCTCGGTACGCTTCGGTTTCTGCGCGCTATCCGCTCAGACTGCCGGCGACACTAACGCCCGACGGGGGAGGCTCGTCGCGTGAGCCTGCAGTTTGCTACCGGCAGATATTGTGTAAGTAAGGGAAAATTTATTGCGCGTTACAGCAGCATACAAGCTTATCAAAAACGTTAAAATGCAGGAATCGGTAAATTCTCAAATACATTTCAACCTATTGACTTTTTTATCTTTATGATTCTCTCATTGCGACCGAATACGTTGCAACTATGTAAATTAGTGGCGAATTGAATTGCCGAAAGCGTGCTCCATATCGCACAATGACCTCTGTAATCACAGCATAGACCGATAACAATGAGCAAATCATTACAAAAACCCACCATTCTCAATGTTGAAACGGTAGCGCGTTCGCGTCTTTTTAACGTTGAAAGCGTGGATCTGGAATTCAGCAACGGCGTGCGGCGCGTTTATGAACGCATGCGGCCTTCTACGCGTGAAGCCGTGATGATTGTGCCGATTGTCGACGACCATATTATTCTGATTCGCGAATACGCGGTAGGAACGGAGTCCTATGAGTTAGGTTTCTCGAAAGGGCTGATCGATCCGGGCGAGAGCGTGCTGGAAGCGGCGAACCGCGAGCTGAAAGAAGAGGTCGGCTTCGGCGCGCAGAAGCTGACGTTTCTGAAAAAGCTGAGCATGGCACCGTCCTACTTTTCCAGCAAAATGAATATCCTGGTTGCCGAAGATCTCTACCCTGAATCGCTGCCGGGCGATGAGCCGGAACCCTTACCGCAGGTGCGCTGGCCGCTATCCGAGCTGATGACGCTGCTGGACGAAGAAGATTTTAACGAAGCACGCAACGTCAGCGCGCTGTTCCTGCTGCGTGAATGGCTGCAGGCGCAGGGCCGCCTGTAGTTCGAAGACGCTCCTTGCGGCGATGCGACGCATTGAGCGTACGGATGGATGAAAAAGAAAAAGCGCCCGCAGGCGCTTTTTTTGTTTTTGTCAGAACAGCTCGTGGGTCTCTCCACCGCCGTCGGTAAGGGTCGTACCGACTTCATGGACCGCCTGCTGCGTGGGCTGCGTGCCGTCAATAAAGTACTCCGCGCGGCTATTGCCACCGCTGGCCAGCTGGCCAGTGCTGCGATCGATATTGACCGTGACTATGCCGGAAGGCGGCGTCAGCGGCTCTTCCGGTACGCCTTCAAGCACTCTCTTCATAAAGTCATCCCACGCCGGTTGGGCGCTTTTCGCCCCCCCCTCGTAGCCGGAGATCTGCTCTTTAATGGCGCCGGAAGCGGTGGTGCGGCCCAGATCGCGTCGGTGATCGTCAAAGCCAATCCATACTGACGTCACCACGCCCGGGCCGTAGCCTGAGAACCACGCATCTTTCGAGCTATTGGTGGTCCCCGTTTTGCCGCCAATATCGTGGCGCTGTAGATCGCGGCCGGCGCGCCAGCCGGTTCCCATCCAGCCCGGCTCGCCGAAGATGTTGCTGTTCAGCGCGCTTTTAATCAGGAAGGCCAGCGGCGTGTTAATCACGTGCGGCGCGTACTCCGGCGTTCCGCTCTGGGCAACCAGCGCCTGGTTAGCCTGTTCAAGCTGCGGCTGCGGCGGAACTGCCGGGTTTTGCGGATCTTCAGAGGTCGCCACCTCTTCGACGTCTTTATTCTCCAGAACGTTGGACTTCGGCGTATCGCCGTAAATCACCGGGGAGTTGCACTGCGGGCAGGCAATTTTCGGCCGCTCTTCGAAGATTACGCCGCCCTGATCGTTTTCTATCTTACTGATAAAGAACGGTGTGATCAGGAAGCCGCCGTTGGCCATCACCGAGTAGCCGCGGGCAACCTGTAGCGGCGTAAAGGACGCTGAACCCAGCGCCAGGGATTCGGTATGCACGATGTTCTGCGCCGGGAAGCCGAACCGCTGCAGGTATTCCGCCGCGTAATCAACGCCCATCGCGCGCATCGCGCGAACCATCACCACGTTTTTCGACTGTCCCAGCCCCTGACGCAGACGAATTGGCCCCGCGTACTGCGGCGGTGAGTTTTTCGGCTGCCAGTCAGAACCCGCGCCGGCATCCCAGCGGGAAATCGGCACATCGTTGAGCATGCTCGCCAGGGTTAAGCCTTTATCCATCGCTGCGGTGTAGAGGAACGGTTTAATGTTCGACCCCACCTGACGCAAGGCCTGGGTGGCGCGGTTAAATTTGCTCTGATTAAAGTCGAAGCCGCCGACCAGCGCGATAATGGCGCCATTTTGCGGGTTAATGGAGACCAGCGCCGAGTTTACATCCGGTACCTGCGATAGCCACCAGCTGCTGCCCACCTGACGGACCCAGATCTGCTGCCCCGTCTGCACTGCGTCGGTCACTTTACGCGGCGTGGCACCCTGCTGGGTATCAGAGATAAAGCGACGAGCCCAGCGAACGCCGTCCATATTCAGCATCACCGACGTACCGTCAGCGAGCAGCGCAACGGCTTCCTGCGGATTCGCTGACGTCACGACCGCCGGAGAGAGCGGCCCGGCGCCGGGCTGATTTTTTAAGGTCGCGATGATTTTCTTGTTGTCCCACGGGGTTTCACCCACTTTCCACAGCACGCCTGCCGGTCCGCGATAGCCGTGGCGCATGTCGTAGTCCAGCACGTTATTACGCACCGCCTGCTGAGCCGCCTGCTGGTTTTTACGGGTAATCGTGGTGTAGACGCGATAGCCGTCTTCATAGGCCTTTTCGCCGTAGCGGTTAACCATCTCCTGACGCACCATTTCGCTGAGGTACGGTGAGGAGAAGGCGATTTCCGGCGCATGGTATCGGGCATCGATCGCTTCGCCACGCGCCTGGTCGTACTGAGGCTGCGTGATATAGCCTTCGCTCAGCATACGCGCCAGCACCACGTTGCGGCGTGCGGTCGCGCGGTCCATTGAGTACAGCGGGTTAAAGGTCGACGGCGCCTTCGGCAAGCCGGCAATGACGGCCATTTCGCTCAGGCTGAGCTGGTCGACGGATTTACCAAAGTAGACCTGCGCCGCGGCGCCGACGCCATAGGCGCGATAGCCGAGGTAGATTTTATTCAGGTACAGCTCAAGGATTTCATCTTTGTTCAGCAGCTGCTCGATGCGGATCGCGAGGAATGCCTCTTTGATCTTACGCATCAGCGTCTTCTCCGGACTAAGGAAGAAGTTACGCGCTAGCTGCTGGGTGATGGTGCTGGCGCCCTGCGACGCATGGCCAGAGAACATGGCGACGCTGGCTGCACGAAAAATACCGACCGGATCGACGCCATGATGCTCATAAAAGCGGCTGTCTTCGGTGGCAATAAACGCTTTGAGCAGCTCAGGCGGCATTTGTTGCAGGGTTACGGGAATACGGCGCTTCTCGCCATATTGCGCAATAAGCTCGCCATCCGCGCTGTAGACCTGCATCGGGATCTGCAGGCGCACATCCTTCAGGGTCGCGACATCGGGGAGCTGTGGCTCAATATATTTATAAAGGCCAAAAATCGAGCCTGCACCCAGCAGAACGCAACAGACTGCAAGGATGAATAGATACTTTACGAACTTCACCGGAGATTTCCCATTTAGTTTTATTTGGGCAGTTTATAAACAAACGCGCAGTAGTATAAAGGCAAGCCTGGTGCATTGATAGAGCTCAACCGTAACGGCGGATAAGGAGATATCACCATGGCTTTCAGGAACTGGCGAATAGGGATGCATATCCAGCAGGATAAGATAGCTATCGTGGCGCTGCGGCTTGAACGCTCCCGCTGGGCGCTGTGTCGCTGGTGGCATATTGCGCTGGCTCCCGGCATCGTCCGAAACGGGCAGGTGGCTGACGGCATTGCGCTGGCCGAGCGGCTGCGCGGCTGGCGACGGGAGCTGCCGCTACAGCATCAGGTGAGCATCGCCTTTCCCGCCAGCCGAACGCTGCAAAAGAGACTCCCTCATCCGCAGCTTTCTCTGCGTGAAAGCGAGCTGGCGATGTGGGCAGCCAGCGCTATGGCCCAGCAGCTGGAAATGCCCGCCTCCTCATTATGCGTCGATTATAGCGCATCCTCGGTCGCCAACGAGTGGCGGGTGACTGCCGCTCAGCGGCTGGATATCGACGCGCTACGCCAGCTTGCCGCCCGGCTAAAGCTCAGGGTTAGCGCCATTGTCCCGGATGCCAGCGCCCTCAACGCCTTTTTCCCCTGGCTGCCCCCGGAATGGTCAGGACTGGCGTGGCAGGATGAAATGCACTGGATATGGGCTTTGCAGGATAGCTGGGGCAGCTGCCCGTGCGCAGAGGTTGCCTCATTCGCTCAGCTTTCCGCGCGATTAAACGTCCGGCAGCTCGGGCTTTGCGCGGCCCGGCCTGCCGATGAATATCGCTTTGACCCGTGGAGCGTGATCCATCGCCTGCAGCCTCCGCTTCCTTCCAGCGGCGACAGCTTCGTCGTGGCGCTAGGGCTTGCGCTGGGAGTGCGCTGATCGTGGTGCAGGCAATCAACTTTCTTCCCTGGCGGGAAACGCGTCGGCGGCAGCGGCTGCGCCTTTGGCTGCTCTCTGCCGGCGGGCTGCTGCTGGGCCTGCTGATGGCGCTATCGCTTTCCCGGGCGTCGCGGGAAGCGGACGACAGGCTCGGCTCAGTGAGATTAGCAGCCGAAAATCAGCTGTATGCCGCGCTCCAGCAGCGTGAAAGCCTGATGCGCGAGCAGCTCCGGCAGCATGAAAAGCAGCACCTGCGCCAACGGCAGCGGGAGCTGACCCGATCCTGGCAGCCGCGGCTGCGCAAGATTGCGTCGCTGGTGCCGGAGCCGGCCTGGCTAACCCGGCTGGAATATCAGCAAAACACCCTGACGCTCAGCGGCCTGACCCTTCACCTGAACGCATTATCGGCGCTGGAAACCGCGCTGACGAAGATCGATGGATTTCGGCCGGCAAAAACCGGTGAAACCCGGCGCGATGGCGGTGGGCGCTGGCTGTTTAGTTTTTCCCTTGCAGGAGAAAGCGTTTATGCGGGCACTCATTGAGCGCTGGAAGGCATCACTTTTCCCTCTTCGCGGCGGTTGGCTGGCGCTGGCAATCGCGCTGCCGCTCACGATCGCCGCCGGTTTCTGGCTGATAGCTCCGCCACCGGCGCAGGAAAACGGCCGCTCGGATCGTCTGCGCCAGCAGTGGCGGAAGCTGCTGCCGCTGCGGGGAGCGCTGGCCCAGGAGGAGGCGGTCGGGCTGGCGAGACGGGCTTTTTCCCCGCTTCATCTGCCGGTCGATGAGGCGGCGCTGATTGCCTGGAAGCCCGGAGGAAGAGGCGGGGAGATGGTGCTTGAGCTGCGCTGGCCGTCGGTACCGGCTCTCTTTTCCTGGTTGGCAGACTGCGGGATGCGGGTTGTCGCGTTTTCGCTACATCCGCAGAAAAAGGTGCTGCGGCTGAGCCTGCAGCTGGAGGCCGAAGATGCGGAGTAAATGGTGGAGTCTGGTGCTGCTGCTACCTCTTCCTCTGCCCGGCGAGGAGCGAGATCCCTTCCAGCCGGCGGAAGATCGCTGTCAGGTGGCGCAACTGACGCAGTGGCGCTACGGCGGGGCGATAGGTTCCCCGGAGCAGTGGATTGGTATCCTGCAGGACAGCGCGGGAAAGTGGCGTCGGGTGAGGGTAAACGAAACCCTCGCGGCCGGCTGGAAGATTAGCCTGCTGACGGCGGAAAAAATCGAAATAACGACGGGGCCGGGATGCGACCCCCGGCACTGGCGCTGGCTGCGTGAGGAGAAAAAAGATGCGATGGATAAGCCTGTTATTTCTGTTGCCGCTGGCGGTCGCGGCGGCAAAAAAAGAGCAGCCGATATCTCTGGTGGTTGATGAGGCCCCGGTGGCTCAGGTGCTACAAACGCTGGCGGCGCTGCGACAACAGAATCTGGTTGTGGCTTCCGACGTTAGCGGAACGCTCTCGCTGCGCCTGAATAACGTTCCCTGGCAGCAGGCTCTACGGTCAGTTGTCGACAGCTCCGGGCTGACGTTCAGCCAGCAGGGAACGATACTGTATGTGCATACTTTGGCGTGGAAAAAAGCGCAGCAGGCGCAGCTTGAGTCGGATCGCGCAAAACGAGCACAGAATCTCCCCTTGCAGCGGCATAGCGTCGTGCTGCGCTATGCTGATGCGGGCGAGCTTGCGAAGGACGGCGACAGGCTGCTCAGCCCGCGCGGTAGCCTGACCGTCGATAAGCGCACCAACCGGCTGCTGATTCGTGATGACGCTGAACATCTGGCCGCGCTGAAGGCCTGGGCTCTGGAGATGGACCTGCCCGTCGGCCAGGTAGAGCTGGCGGCGCATATTGTCTCAATGAGTGAAACCAGCCTGCGCGAGCTGGGCGTGAAATGGAGCCTGGCTGAAGCCAGCAGCATGCCGGGTTCCGGCAAATTTACTGCGCTGGGCAGCCAGCTGGCGGCAAGCGATGCCAGTACGCGCACGGGCTTTAATATCGGGCGCATTAACGGGAGGCTGCTGGCGCTGGAGCTGTCGGCGCTGGAACAAAAGCAGCAGGTAGACATCATCGCCAGCCCGCGCCTGTTGGCTTCCCATATGCAGCCCGCCAGTATCAAGCAGGGGAGCGAGATACCCTATCAGGTTTCCCGGGGAGAGAACGGCGCAACGGCGGTCGAGTTCAAAGAGGCCGTGCTGGGAATGGAGGTGACGCCAACGGTACTGCAACAGAACCGCGTGCGTCTGAAGCTGCGAATCAGTGAAAATATGCCGGGTCAGGTGCTGAAGCAGGAAAATGGCGAAGTACTGGCGATCGATAAACAGGAAATTGAAACCCAGGTTGAGGTTAACAGCGGTGAAACCCTGGCGCTGGGAGGGATTTTTTCACAAAAGAACAAATCTGCCCGCGATAGTATTCCGCTACTAGGCGATATTCCACTGCTTGGTCAGCTGTTTCGCCGGGACGGAAAAGATAATGAGCGCCGCGAACTGGTTGTCTTCATTACCCCACGTATTCTGGCAGTGCATTAGGCGTTTTTCTTGCTAAACACGTTTCAGGTGTTTGACGTGAGGACGGATTTAGCATACAAGGGGTACCGATTTGAGAGTCGGGTTCGGCATCAATCCTCCCTTTTTGTCCGGTGATTTATTCTCATAATCGTTCAAGACGTATTGAGGCGGTAAGCGAGTTCACCCCCAGAAACATAGCTAACTATGCACCTGGAGGCGAATAAGTGCAGCCAACGGCGAGGTAGTTTGAATAATGAAGCGTATATTCAGTTGCCAAACCTGCCGGAGTATTGAGATAATTTTTAGTCTGACTCTCGCTCTATTGCATATGAGGTTTCAGTTCATGTCCTGCTGCGCTGGGTGTTCGCGAAGCGGGTTTACCATTAACGAATAGTCTTAGTAGTACCGAAAAAATGGCAGAGAAACGCAATATCTTTCTGGTTGGGCCTATGGGTGCCGGCAAAAGCACTATTGGGCGCCAGTTAGCCCAACAGCTCAACATGGAATTTTACGATTCCGATCAAGAGATTGAGAAACGCACCGGCGCTGATGTTGGCTGGGTCTTCGATGTAGAAGGCGAAGACGGCTTCCGTGACCGTGAAGAAAAAATCATCAATGAATTGACGGAAAAACAGGGAATTGTGCTGGCAACAGGCGGCGGCTCTGTAAAATCCCGTGAAACGCGTAACCGTCTCTCCGCCCGCGGCGTGGTGGTCTACCTGGAAACAACGATCGAAAAACAGCTTGCCCGTACGCAGCGCGATAAAAAGCGTCCTCTATTACAGGTTGAAGCGCCGCCTCGCGAAGTGCTTGAAGCGCTGGCAGACGAGCGCAACCCGCTGTATGAAGAGATTGCAGACGTCACTATTCGTACTGACGATCAGAGTGCGAAAGTGGTGGCAAACCAGATTATTCATATGCTGGAAAGCAATTGATTCTGGCTTAATAAAGTGCGTCAGAGTAAAAGCAACTGAGGTGGACGTCGCGTTATGGAGAGGCTTACTGTAACTCTCGGGGAACGTAGTTACCCGATTACCATCGCGGCTGGTTTGTTTAACGATCCAGCTTCCTTTCAGCCACTGCAATCAGGCGACCAGGTTATGCTGGTCACCAATGAAACGCTGGCGCCGCTTTATCTGGATAACGTTCGTTCCTTGCTGGAGCAGGCGGGTGTTAAGGTCGACAGCGTTATTTTGCCCGACGGCGAGCAGTATAAAAGCCTGACGGTGATGGATACGGTCTTCACCGCTTTGCTGCAGAAACCGCACGGCCGTGACACCACACTGGTAGCACTCGGCGGCGGCGTGGTCGGTGATTTAACCGGCTTTGCTGCGGCTAGCTATCAGCGCGGTGTGCGTTTTATTCAGGTTCCAACCACCCTGCTGTCGCAGGTGGATTCTTCGGTCGGTGGTAAAACTGCCGTCAATCATCCTCTCGGTAAAAATATGATTGGTGCCTTCTGGCAGCCAGTTTCTGTCGTTGTCGATCTCAACTGTCTTAAGACGTTGCCGGCGCGCGAACTGTCTTCCGGCCTGGCTGAAGTCATTAAATACGGCGTAATCCTTGACGGTGAATTCTTCGACTGGCTGGAAAATAACATCGATGCGCTGCTGGCGCTGGATGAAAAAGCAATGGCGTACTGTATTCGCCGCTGCTGTGAGCTGAAAGCCGAAGTTGTCGCCGCCGACGAGCGTGAAACCGGGTTACGTGCTTTACTGAATCTTGGACATACTTTTGGTCATGCTATCGAAGCCGAAATGGGCTACGGTAACTGGCTGCACGGCGAGGCTGTCGCTGCCGGGATGGTGATGGCTGCGCGTACGTCCGAACGGTTAGGGCAGTTCAGCGCACAGGATACGCAGCGTCTTATTACGCTGCTACAGCGCGCGGGTCTGCCGGTCAGTGGGCCGCAGGAGATGACCGCGCAAGCGTATCTGCCCCACATGATGCGTGATAAAAAGGTGCTGGCAGGCGAAATGCGGCTGGTGCTACCGCTCGCTATAGGGAAAAGCGAGGTTCGCGGCGGAGTGTCGCACGATGTAGTTCTTGGCGCGATTGCTGATACTGAGCAGGCGCAACAATAAGAAGGTCTAGCCGCGTCCGCGCGGCGTTATCATTTCAGGTGACGTGCAATAGTCGTGAGCATAAGCCTTTTAGTGGGGTGTTAAATGGATGAATTAAAACCAGAAGACGATTTGAGAGCCGATCGCAACGATCGTCGTGCTGGTCGTTCCCGTCAGTCTTCCGAGCGCGATAGCGATCCGCAGATCAATTTTGATGATGTCGATCTTGAGGCGGACGAGAGCCGTCCGACGCGCGCGAGTAAAGCACGTCGTGAGCGCGATGAAGAAGAGTATGAAGAAGACCTGGAGTCTGAAGAAGACGAGGTCGAAGAGCAGCAGGTTGAGCGCCGTCCGCGTAAGCGTAAGAAAGCGCCAGCGAAGCCTGCCTCTCGCCAGTATATTATGATGGGGGTGGGGATCCTCGTGCTTCTGCTGCTGATTGTCGGCATCGGTTCCGCACTGAAATCGCCGTCTTCCTCTAACGAACAAGCGGCGACAGGTGAGAAGAGTATCAATCTGTCAGACGCACAGGACAACAGCGGTCAGCCTGCCGTTCAGGACCAGACCGCGGGTAACGCCCAGCAGCAGGATGTTTCTCTGCCGCCAATTGCGTCTAATCCAACCCAGGGTCAGACTACCGCTGAGCCTCAGGGACAGCAGCGCGTCGAGGTTCAGGGCGATCTGAACAACGCCCTGACTCAGCAGCAGGGCCAGATTGACAGCGCCGTGGCAAACTCGACGTTACCGACCGAACCTGCAACCGTCGCCCCGATGCGCAACGGCGCGGCTCCGCGTCAGGCAACCACCGAGCGCCAGACTCAGGCAGCCGCCGCTCCGCGTCCGGCTGAGCGTAAGCACACCGTTATTGAGCCGAAGCCGATGGCTACCGCGAAAGCACCGGTTGAGTCGAAGCCGGCACAGCCGAAGCGTGTAGAAAGCACCGTCGCTGCGGCGCCGGTGAGAACGCCAGCCGTAGAGCCAGCTAAGCCTGCCGCGACTGCCCAGGCTAAGCCGACGCCGGCCGCCGCGCCTGCGGCAACCGCTACTGCTGCTCCGGCGGCGACAGCGGCCGCTTCTGGCGGCAAAACGTCCGGCGACGTGAGCTCGATGAAAGCGGCTCCGGCCGGCAACTACACCCTGCAGCTCAGCTCTTCCTCCAACTACAACAATCTGAGTAGCTGGGCGAAGAAAGAGAAGCTGGATAAGTACGTCGTCTATGAAACTACCCGTAACGGTCAGCCTTGGTATGTGCTGGTCAGCGGCATTTACGCTTCGAAAGATGAAGCTAAACGCGCTGTAGCGACTCTGCCAGCGGATGTGCAGGCGAAAAATCCGTGGGCAAAACCGCTGCATCAGGTTCAGGCTGACCTGAAATAAGCCGCGGCGTAGTCTTAAGCGCAGGGTGCTGTCGGAGCTTTCTCCACAGCTGGAGAATGTGTAATTAGTTAGGCAGCATGAAAAAGAATCGCGCTTTTCTGAAATGGGCGGGGGGGAAATACCCCCTGCTTGACGATATAAAAAAACATTTGCCGCAGGGCGACTGTCTGATTGAGCCCTTTGTGGGCGCCGGGTCGGTATTTCTTAATACCGACTTTTCTCGTTATATCCTCGCGGACATCAACAGCGATCTGATCAGCCTGTACAACATCGTCAAATCGCAGGCAGATGATTATGTTACCGCGGCGCAGGAGATGTTTACGCCTGAGAACAACGTGGCAGAGAGATACTACCAGTTCCGTGCTGAATTCAATCAAAGCCAGGACCCGCTTCGTCGTGCGGTGCTGTTCCTTTATCTGAATCGTCATGGCTACAACGGTCTGTGTCGTTACAATCTGCGCGGTGAGTTCAACGTGCCTTTTGGCCGCTATAAGAAGCCCTATTTCCCCGAAGCTGAACTGTATCATTTTGCACAGAAGGCGCAGAATGCGTACTTCTACTGCGAGTCGTATGCCGACAGCATGGCGCGAGCCGACGGGGCTTCTGTGGTCTACTGCGACCCGCCGTACGCGCCTTTGTCTTCTACCGCTAATTTTACGGCGTACCATACGAGCAGCTTTAATTCCGAACAGCAGGCCCACCTGGCGCAGCTGGCGGAGAACCTGTTCGAGCAGCGGGTTCCGGTTCTGATTTCTAACCACGATACCGCGCTGACGCGCGAATGGTATCGTCTGGCTAAACTGCACGTCGTCAAAGTTCGACGCAGTATCAGCAGCAACGGTGGAACCCGAAAGAAGGTGGACGAGCTTCTTGCTCTTTACCGTCCGCCGAAGACTAAATAATTTTCAAGGAGATGCGGATGAAGCAGTATTTGATTGCCCCTTCGATTCTGTCGGCTGATTTTGCCCGTCTGGGTGAAGATACCGCCAAAGCGTTGGCTGCAGGTGCAGACGTTGTGCACTTTGACGTGATGGACAACCACTACGTGCCGAATCTGACTATCGGCCCAATGGTGCTGAAAGCGCTGCGCGGCTATGGCGTCACCGCTCCCATCGACGTGCACCTGATGGTCAAGCCGGTCGACCGCATCATTCCTGATTTTGCCGCAGCGGGCGCCAGCATCATCACCTTCCATCCGGAGGCGTCGGAACACGTCGACCGCAGCCTGCAGCTCATCAAAGAGCACGGCTGCAAGGCAGGCCTGGTGTTCAACCCGGCAACCCCGCTGAGCTACCTTGATTACGTGATGGATAAGCTGGATGTGATCCTGCTGATGTCCGTCAACCCGGGATTCGGCGGCCAGTCTTTCATTCCGCAGACCCTCGACAAACTCCGTGAGGTTCGCCAGCGCATCGATGCATCCGGTTACGATATTCGCCTGGAAGTCGATGGCGGCGTAAAAGTCAGCAATATCGCGGAAATTGCGGCAGCAGGGGCGGATATGTTCGTGGCCGGCTCGGCGATTTTCGACCAGCCGGACTATAAAAAAGTCATTGATCAAATGCGCAGTGAATTAGCGAAGGTTAGTCATGGATAAATTACAGGCTATTCGCGGCATCGCGTTTGACCTCGACGGTACGCTGGTGGACAGCGCGCCGGGCCTGACGGCCGCCGTTGATAGCGCGCTTTACGCTTTAGAACTCCCGATGGCGGGAGAGGATCGCGTTGTCACCTGGATTGGCAACGGCGCGGACGTGCTGATGGAGCGCGCCCTTACCTGGGCACGCCAGGAGCGCGCGACGCTGCGTGCGGCCGGGGGGAAACCTTCCGTCGATCGCGATGACATCCCGCAGGCCGAGCAGCTCGCAGTGCTGCGCAAGCTGTTTGACCGCTACTATGCTGAAGCCGCGGAAGAGGGCAGCTTCCTGTTCCCGGCGGTTGCCGATACGCTGGGCGCTCTGCACGCCAAAGGGCTGCCTCTGGCGCTGGTAACCAACAAACCGACGCCGTTTGTCGCGCCGATGCTGGCAGCCCTGGATATCGCGAAATATTTTAGCGTGGTTATCGGCGGCGACGATGTACAGAACAAGAAGCCGCATCCCGAACCGCTGCTGCTGGTAGCGGAAAAGCTGGGGCTGGCTGCCGCTGAGATGCTGTTTGTCGGCGATTCGCGTAACGATATTCTGGCGGCGAAAGCGGCCGGCTTTGGCTCAGTCGGCCTGACTTACGGCTACAACTACGGTGAGCCGATTGCGCTCAGCGAGCCGGATTATATCTTTGACCAATTTAACGAACTCTTACCCGCTCTCGGGTTACCGTCCAGTGAAACTCAGGAATTAAAAAATGACTAAGCCCATCGTTTTTAGTGGCGCACAGCCCTCAGGTGAATTGACCATTGGCAACTACATGGGTGCGCTGCGTCAGTGGGTGGGCATGCAGGATGACTATCACTGCATCTACTGCATCGTGGATCTGCACGCCATCACCGCGCGTCAGGACCCTGAGAAACTGCGTAAAGCCACGCTGGATACGCTGGCGCTTTACCTGGCATGCGGTATCGATCCGGCGAAAAGCACCATCTTCGTTCAGTCGCACGTGCCGGAGCATGCGCAGCTGGGCTGGGCGCTGAACTGCTACACCTATTTCGGTGAGCTGAGCCGCATGACCCAGTTCAAAGACAAATCCGCCCGCTACTCGGAAAACATTAACGCCGGCCTGTTTGATTACCCGGTGCTGATGGCGGCAGATATTCTGCTTTACCAGACCAACCAGGTACCGGTGGGAGAAGACCAGAAGCAGCACCTGGAGCTGAGCCGCGATATCGCGCAGCGCTTCAACGCTATCTACGGCGAGGTGTTCAAAGTTCCTGAGCCGTTTATTCCTAAATCCGGCGCGCGCGTCATGTCGCTGCTTGAGCCGACGAAAAAGATGTCCAAGTCGGACGACAACCGCAACAACGTGATCGGCCTGCTGGAAGACCCGAAATCGGTCGTGAAAAAGATCAAGCGTGCGGTAACGGACTCCGACGAGCCGCCGGTGGTGCGCTACGACCAGCAGAACAAAGCCGGCGTTTCTAACCTGCTGGATATTCTCTCCGGCGTTACCGGCCAGAGCATTGCGGAGCTGGAGCAGCACTTCGACGGGAAAATGTATGGTCATCTGAAAGGCGAAGTTGCCGATGCGGTGTCCGGCATGCTGGTTGAGCTTCAGGAGCGCTATAACCGCTTCCGTAACGATGAAGCCTTCCTGAATCAGGTGATGAGAGACGGGGCGGAGAAAGCCAGCGCTCGCGCCTCACAAACGCTGAAAGCGGTATACGAAGCGATTGGTTTTGTTGCGAAGCCGTAAGCATCGGCGGTCAAGACAGAACGCATAAAGTCGGTAAAGAGGGCGGGTTAATCCCGCCCTTTTGCTTTTTTGCCCTTGTCCGCCGCCCGCCCGTTCATCATGCTGCGGGCAGAGAAGCCGAAGCGGCGAATCTTAATGGTTAGAGAACCAGTTGAGCCTGTCGCGAAGGCTCACCACGCGGCCGACGATAATCAGCGCCGGGCTCGCCATCTGCTGCGCCAGCACATCCAGCTGATCCAGGGTGCCGGTGACCACCTTCTGGCTGACCGCCGTGCCGTTTTCAACAATAGCCGCCGGCATATCAGCCGCCATGCCGTGGGCAATAAGCTTCTCTCTGATCGCTGGCGCCTGGTTTAACCCCATATAAAACACCAGCGTCTGCTTTTCGACTGCCAGGTTTTGCCAGTCCAGCTCTCCCCCGGTTTTCAGATGCCCGGTGACCAGGCGAACGCCCTGCGCGAAGTCGCGATGGGTCAGAGGAATACCGGAATAGGCGGAGCAGCCGGAGGCGGCGGTGATCCCTGGCACGACTGAGAAGGGAATACCGGCATTACACAGGGTTTCGAGCTCTTCGCCACCGCGGCCGAAAATGAACGGATCGCCGCCTTTCAGACGCACAACCCGGCGGCCGTTCTGCGCTTCCCGCAGCAGAATTTGGTTAATCTCATCCTGCGGCACGCAGTGGTAGCCCGCATGCTTGCCGACGAACACCCGGTCGGCGTCGCGGCGAACCAGATTCATAATATCGTCTGAGACCAGCCGGTCATAAACCACGACATCCGCCTGCTGAATCTGCTGCAGCCCTTTCAGGGTCAGCAGACCGGCATCACCCGGTCCGGCGCCCACCAGAACGACTTCACCGCGGTGATCCAGCGGTTCGTTCAGCAGCCGCTCGGTCGTATCGGCTACGGCCTGCCGGTCTTCGTTGGCTAACGACTGCGCCAGGCGGTCGTTCATAAACAGCTTTTCCCAGAAGCGGCGACGCTCGGCCACCGTGGCAAACTGTTTTTTAACCCGCGCCCGCAGCTGGCCGGCATAATGCGCCAGCTGGCCCAAATGGAGCGGCAGAACCGACTCCAGCTTTTCGCGCAGCAGCCGCGCCAGCACCGGTGAAGTTCCGCCGGAGGAGACGGCGACCATCAGCGGCGAGCGGTCGATAATCGAGGGCATAATGAAGCTGGCCTGCTGCGGCGAATCCACGACGTTGCAAAAGATACGTCGCGCTTCCGCCGCCTGGCTGACCTGCTGGTTAACGTCGTTGTCATCAGTCGCGGCGATCGCCAGCCAGCAGCAATCGAGCAGTTGGGGATTAAACCTGTCTTTTACCAGCGTCAGCATCTGTTCATCAGCCCACACCTGAAACTGCGGAGAGAAATCGAGGGCGTTAACCGTTAATTTGGCACCGGCATCCAGCAGCAGTCGCGCCTTACGTTCGGCAACATCACCGCCGCCGACCAGCAAACAGTCGCGATCGCGCAATTGGCAAAAAATGGGTAAGTGATCCACGGAATATCCTCGCAGCAGGGCAATGAGAGATGATGAGCCGTCGTAGCATAGCAGCGGAGTACCTACAAAATATACGACTTTTCCGGTGCTTACCGATTAGTGGGCATAAGCAGAACATATGGTTCCCCCTGAATACCAGAGGGAACCACGGAAAATCAGGCTTTAAGCTGAATTTTTCCGTCTTTTACCCGCGCGTCAAAATGGGCGATGGAGTGGCTCTCATCTTCCATGCAGAAGCCGTCGCGCAGACGAAAACGCTGCTTTTTCAACGGGCTGGCGACCCACAGATCGCCCTCATGTTCGGCAATGATGCCGCGAGAAAGAACGCTGGCGTTGAAGAAGGGATCGATATTGCTGATCGCAAAAACCCGCTCGTCCTGGTAAGGGCGGAATACGGCGACCTGCTGCTGGCCAAGCAGCGCGCAGACGCCGGTTGCCGGCAGGATTTCGTCAATCTTGCAGATGTTTATCCACTGGCTCATGCGTTTTCCTCCACCAGAGTCACCGGGATACGCTCATACGGCGTGGCCGGGCGATGCTGTTCGCGTTCCGGCACAACCTGAACGTTCGGGTCGCGCTGGCTGCTGTTGATAAAGTGCCTGAAGCGGATCTGCGCTGCCGGGCTGTTGACGGTTTCAGTCCACTCGCAGGCGAAGGCTGCACGCAGGCGGGCCAGCTCTTCTTCCAGGTGTTCGTTCAGACCAAGCTTGTCGTCGATAATGACGCGCTTCAGATAATCGATGCCGCCTTCCATGTTATCCAGCCAGGGCGCGGTACGCGTCAGCTTATCGGCGGTACGGATGTAGAACATCATAAAGCGGTCGAGATACTTGAGCAGCGTTTCGCGGTCAAGGTCGGCCGCCAGCAGATCCGCGTGACGAGGTTTCATCCCGCCGTTGCCGCAAACGTAGAGGTTCCAGCCTTTTTCGGTGGCGATGATGCCGACGTCTTTACCCTGCGCTTCAGCGCATTCACGCGTACAGCCGGACACGCCAAACTTCATTTTATGCGGCGTACGGATGCCTTTGTAACGGTTCTCCAGCTCGACGCCGAAGCCTACGCTGTCCCCAACGCCGTAGCGACACCAGGTGCTGCCGACGCAGGTTTTGGCCATACGCAGCGCTTTGGCGTAGGCGTGGCCGGTTTCAAAGCCCGCTTCAATCAGCTGACGCCAGATTTCCGGCAGATCGTCTTTTTGAGCGCCAAACATGCCGATACGCTGCGAGCCGGTAATTTTGGTGTAGAGGTTATATTCGCGCGCGATGCGACCGACGGCCACCAGCCCTTCCGGCGTGATTTCGCCGCCTGCGGAGCGTGGGATAATGGAGTAGGTCCCGTCTTTCTGGATGTTGGCGAGGAAGTTATCGTTGGTCTCCTGCAGCGGCGTATGCTGAGGCTTGAGGATGTACTCATTCCAGCAGGAGGCCAGCAAAGAACCCACGGTAGGTTTACACACTTCGCAGCCGTAGCCCTTGCCGTGTTTCTCCAGCAGCTCATCGAACGTTTTAATGCCTTCGACGCGGATCAGATGGAACAGCTCCTGGCGCGAGTAGGCGAAGTGTTCGCACAGATTATGGTTAACTTCGATACCCTGTTTTGCCAGCTCTGCGTTCAGCACCTGGGTCACCAGCGGGATACAGCCGCCGCAGCCGGTACCGGCTTTGGTTTCGGCTTTCAACGCGGCAACGGTGTGGCAGCCTTTATTGATAGCGGAAATCAGCATGCCTTTGGTCACGTCGAAGCAGGAGCAGATTTGCGCGCTGTCCGGCAGTTTATCGACGCCAATAGAAGGTTTACCGCTGCCGGCATGGGACGGCAGAATCAACGCGTCCGGGTTTTCTGGCAGTTCGATAGCGTTCAGCACCAGCTGCAGCAGATTGCCGTAATCGCTGGTATCGCCGACCAGCACCGCGCCGAGCAGGGTTTTGTTATCTGCGCTGACGATCAGGCGTTTGTAGACCTCTTTGCTCTCATCAAGATAGACGTAGCTGCGTGCGCCGGGCGTACGGCCATGCGCATCGCCGATACCGCCAACGTCAACGCCGAGCAGTTTCAGCTTAGCGCTAAGGTCGGCGCCGGTGAAGGCGTTGTCCGCGCCGAGGATATGGTCGACGGTAACCTGGGCCATTTTGTAGCCCGGCGCGACCAGACCATAGACGCGGTTGTTCCAGCTGGCGCACTCGCCGATGGCGTAAATATCCGGATCGGAGGTCTGGCAGGTATCATTCACTACGATACCGCCGCGCTGAGCTACCGCCAGACCGCACTGGGTGGCGAGCTTGTCGCGCGGGCGGATACCGGTGGAGAACACGATGAAATCGACCTGCAGCTCGCTACCGTCGGCGAATTGCATGGTTTTCCGCGCTTCGCTGCCCTGCTGGACGATTTCTTTCGTATTTTTGCTGGTATGAACCTTCACGCCCATACTTTCGATTTTGCGCTTCAGCTGCTCGCCGCCCATATTGTCAAGCTGCTCGGCCATCAGCATTGGCGCAAATTCGATAACGTGGGTTTCAACGCCGAGGTTTTTCAGCGCGCCTGCGGCTTCGAGGCCCAGCAGACCGCCGCCGACTACGGCGCCGCGTTTGCTGCGCCGTGCGCAGGATTCGATGGCGTTAAGATCTTCAATCGTACGGTAAACGAAGCAGTCCTGGGTTTCTGCGCCTTTAATCGGCGGGATCCACGGATAGGAGCCGGTTGCCATGACCAGTTTGTCGTAAAATACGGTGCGTCCCGCGCTGGAGTGAATGACCTTCTCCTGGCGGTTAATCGTAATTGCGCGCTCGCCGATCAGGACGTTAACGCCGTGCTTCTCGTAAAATCCTTCACGAACCAGCGAAAGTTCTTTCGCGGTATGATGGGAGAAGTAAGATGACAGGTGGACGCGGTCGTAAGCGATACGGGGTTCTTCGCAGAACACGGTAATATCAAACTGTCCGGCAGGCGCCTTATCAAGAAGCTCTTCGATAAAGCGATGGCCAACCATGCCGTTACCGATAATAGCGATTCTGACTTTGCTCATTTTTGCCTCGATTTCTTTTCTAATACCGCCTACCTTAACGATTCAGCCGGTACACTTATTGATGCAAATCAAATTCAATCCTGCCTACCACTTAATGGGTATTATCATGATTTATTTAGGTTTTTCTAAGTCATGGAAAAGTCAGGCTTTTCCTTTTTGTTGCTTTTGTGTACAAAAACAGCAGGGAATTGCGGGTTCGGGATGGATGAAAATTAAGCAATTTCAACGGGGGTCATCAAGATGACAGCAGCACCACTTTGGTTGATTCAGAACGTGCGCCTGCCGGGCCGCGACGGGCTATGGCAGATAGCAATAGATAAAGGCTGCTTTGGCGATATAACCCCGATGGATGAAGCGCGTGGCGATAGCCTTGAAGTGCTCAACGCCCGCGGTGGGCTGGCCATTCCACCGTTTATTGAACCGCATATCCATCTGGATACGACGCAAACTGCCGGCGAGCCGAGCTGGAATCAATCCGGGACGCTGTTCGAGGGTATTGAGCGTTGGGCAGAGCGCAAGGCTTTACTGAGCCATGAGGATGTAAAAGCCCGTGCGTGGAAAACCCTGAAGTGGCAAATTGCGAACGGTATACAGTTTGTGCGCACGCATGTCGATGTTTCAGACCCGACGCTGACCGCCTTAAAAGCGATGCTGGAAGTGAAGCAGGAGGTAGCCCCGTGGGTAGATTTGCAGATAGTCGCCTTCCCACAGGAGGGGATTTTATCCTACCCCAATGGGGAGGCCTTGCTTGAAGAGGCGCTGCGCCTCGGTGCCGATGTGGTTGGGGCTATTCCCCACTTCGAGTTTACCCGCGAGTACGGCGTTGAGTCCCTGCATATCGCCTTTCGCCTGGCGCAGAAATATCAGCGTCCGCTGGATATCCACTGCGATGAAATCGACGATGAGCAGTCGCGGTTTGTCGAAACGGTCGCGGCCCTGGCTTTAAAAGAGGGGATTGGCCCACGGGTTACGGCCAGCCATACCACCGCCATGCACTCCTATAACGGCGCCTATACCTCGCGGCTGTTTCGCCTGCTGAAGCTCTCGGGGATCAACTTTGTCGCCAACCCGTTGGTGAATATCCACCTGCAGGGACGCTTCGATGATTATCCAAAGCGGCGCGGTATTACCCGGGTAAAAGAGCTGATGGCCGCAGGGATCAACGTTTGCTTTGGTCACGACGACGTTTTCGACCCGTGGTATCCGCTGGGTACCGGCAATATGCTGCAGGTACTGCATATGGGGCTGCACGTTTGTCAGCTAATGGGCTATCAGCAGATTAACGACGGGCTGAAGCTGATTACCGACAACAGCGCCCGCACTTTTGGTCTGAGCGACTATGGCATCAGCTCGGGGAATACGGCCAACCTGATTATTCTACCTGCGGAAAACGGTTTCGAAGCCGTGCGCTGCCAGGTACCGGTACGCTGGTCCATTCGTCAGGGGCGGGTGATTGCCACAACGCAGCTGGCGCAGACCTGGATACAGACCGATAAAGGCGGGGAGGAGCTGTTCTTTACCCGTAATAGCCCCTCTGCTGACGCAAAGGGGCCAAAGGCCTAACGCGACTTAGTGTGACCCTGCCTGCGCGCCGTGCTGGCGGTGGCGGGAGACGAAGCCGAGGATAATGCACATCACAAATACCACGGCATAGAGGCCGTTAGCGGTTTGCAGCGCTGCCAGCGGCCCGCTGGCGGCGACGATAGGACCGGTGACCACGAAGGTCAGCATCGTCCCGATGGTGCCGCAGGTGAGCACAAAGTTAACCAGCTTCGGTGACGACACTTTGGTCTGCTGCGAGCCCAGGGTGATCAGCGAGGTGTAGATAGCGCTGGAGAAGAAGCCAAGGGTCAGGATAAACCACGGCATATGCTCCGGTGAACCGTTAATAAACAGGTACATCAGCACCGTAGCCAGGCCCGCCAGAGCGGTAAGAATGCGCTGCAGGTCGAAGAAACGCAGAATGAAGCTGAATGACCACATACCGATCATGTACGACATCCAGAAATCGCTCACCAGCTTACCCGCGTCGCCAAGGCTCATGCCCAGGCCCTTGGCATATTCCGGCACCCAGGAGATAAAGCCCAGCTGTCCAAGGATATAGCACAGCGCGGCGATGGAAAGAAACAGCACGCCGATACCCCACTTCTCTTTGACTACCGGCTGGCTGTCCTGCTGCGCTTTTTTACCCAGCACCGGGAATTCACAGCCGAAGGTCAGAACGAAGATAGCGACGTAAACCAGACCAATACAGACATACACCCAGTACCACTCGATGCTGCGCGCCAGCAGATAGGCGGCAACCATCGGGAAAATCATTCCCGCCATGCTGAAGAAGGAGTCGGTGAACAGCAGGCGAGCGCCGCGCTGGCGGCCTTCGTACATATGGGTTATCAGGAAGGTACCGATCGACATGGTGATCCCGCTGACCAGACCCAGCACGAACATCGCCGCGGAGAACAGCGTCAGGCTGTGGCCAAAGATCAGCCCGATTACCGCCAGTACCATCAGGATAAAGCCAAAACGCAGCTGCGTTTTCAGCGGCACGATTTCCATCAGCCAGGCGTTCAGGAAGATAGAGATCAGGATCCCGGCATTGAGGAAGGTGAAGGTGTTGCTCATACTGGAAACGGGCAGATGGAAGTAATCGGCGATATTGCCCATCACCATCCCGGTGACGATCACCAACGCTCCGGTCAGGGCGTAGGAGAAGAAGCTGATCCATGTGAGCTTGATACGATTGCTGTTAGTCATGACTGGCCTGTGAATAGAAATGTAAAGCGCGTTGACTCTGCGCCAGGGCGAACAGATTTTATTCATTCGAGTGATGTAAGCAACGTTTATTATGAAATGTAGATCTTTTTGCATGGATTAGTGTGATGTGGATCTCTTTTATATATTCAGCCGAGCGGCAAACGCCTCGTTACAACTGTTTCAGCTACGTAAAATTAGGTAAAAGGCTGGCCCAGGATGCAAAGGCTCTTTAGAATCAATGCACTTGCTTTTTTTCTGCTCCGTTAAGGAATCTCGATGCTCAAATCAACTCTGGCGGCGGTGGTTGCCGTTTTCGCTATTTCCGCTTTCTCCCCGGCTATGGCAGCGAAGGGCGATCCTCATGTCTTGCTGACGACTTCTGCGGGAAATATTGAGCTGGAGTTAAATAGCCAGAAAGCACCGATTTCCATAGATAACTTCCTCAAGTACGTGAACAGCGGCTTCTACAACAACACCACTTTTCACCGCGTGATCCCAGGGTTCATGGTGCAGGGCGGTGGCTTCAGCGAACAGATGCAGCAAAAGCAGCCGAACCCGCCGATCAAGAACGAAGCGGACAACGGCCTGCGTAACACCCGCGGCACCATCGCGATGGCGCGCACCGCCGATCAGGACAGCGCGACCAGCCAGTTCTTCATCAACATTGCGGACAATGCCTTCCTCGACCACGGACAGCGTGATTTTGGCTACGCGGTGTTCGGTAAAGTCGTCAAAGGAATGGACGTCGCCGACAAGATTTCTCAGGTCCAGACGCATAACGTTGGGCCGTATCAGAATGTGCCGTCAAAACCTGTCGTGATCCTCTCAGCGAAGGTCCTGCCTTAAGTTCTTCCGCGCGGGCGGCTCACGCTCGCGCCGTTGTTTCCGCCTTTCTGCGTGACCCGAAATTGCTGCTTATACTTGTGGCACAGGGGACGATAAGAGAGGCGAGCATGCGTTCACTCACCGATAAGCAAAAATCCCGGCTCTGGGAACAGACTCGTAGCGTGAATTTTCAGGCCAGCCGTCGCCTGGAAGGGGTCGCTGTACCTTTGGTGACGCTAAGCGCCGAGGAAGCGCTGGCGCGTCTTGCTGAGCTGAGGGGGCGTCATGAGCAGTAAATATGGCGACGATCGCGATCCCTATCTCTATCCCGTACTCGACGTATTGCGTAATCTTCCCGGCATTCGCCAGGCCCGGCGTCTGGAGCAGGTGATGCTGGAGGTCACCTCGCTACGCGCGGCGACGATTCCCCTGGGGCCGCGCGGGCGCGGGCTGCCCTATCTCTGCTCGATTCACCATCAGCTCTACCAGGATATTTTTTCCTGGGCCGGACAGTTCAGGGAAATTGATATCTATCAGGGAGATACTCCTTTTTGTCATTTCGCATGGATTGAAAAGGAGGGCAACGCGCTGATGCGGGCTCTGGAAGAGGAGAACTATCTGAGCGGCCTGGAGCGCAACGCTTTTATTGCGCGCCTGAGCTGGTACTACGGCGAAATCAATGTGCTGCACCCTTTTCGCCTCGGCAGCGGGCTGGCGCAGCGCATTTTCTTTGAGCAACTGGCGATTCATGCCGGCTTTATCCTCGACTGGCGCGATATCGATCCTGAGGAGTGGAGCCGGGCTAATCAGCTGGGGGCCATGGGCGATCCTCAGCCGCTCGAACGGATCTTTGCCAAAGTGGTAAGCGAAGCGCGAGAATCTGAGTAGAATAGCCCGGTTTTGTTCTTTCCGGAGCCACTATGATCCTGCTTATCGACAACTATGATTCTTTTACCTGGAATTTGTATCAGTACTTCTGCGAGCTGGGAGCCGAAGTGCTGGTTAAGCGTAACGATGAGCTGACGCTGGAGGAGATCGCGGCGCTGGCGCCGGAGAAAATCGTTATCTCACCAGGCCCCTGCACTCCGGATGAATCAGGGATTTCCCTGGCCGTCATCGGGCATTATGCCGGGAAGGTGCCGCTGCTGGGCGTCTGCCTGGGCCATCAGGCTATCGCCCAGGTCTTCGGTGCCACTATCGTCCGCGCCGCCAAAGTCATGCACGGAAAAACGTCGCCCGTCAGCCACGGCGGACGCGGCGTGTTTCAGGGGTTAAGCAATCCTCTCACCGTCACCCGCTACCACTCTCTGGTCATTGACCCGGATACTCTGCCTGACTGCTTCGAAGTGACGGCCCGCAGCGAGAGCGGAGAGATTATGGCTATTCGCCATCGCGAGTGGGATCTTGAAGGGGTGCAGTTTCACCCGGAAAGTATCCTCAGCGAGCAGGGGCATCAGCTGCTGGCAAACTTCCTCAATCGTTGATTTGTAGTTGCCATTGACTGATTTTTTATGCATATTTTGTGATTATAATATCACTATCATCATTGCATAACGAAGAAGGATGGCATCACATGGCAACTGAGCAACCGGCAATTACCCGCGCCACGTTCGATGAGGTTATTTTGCCGATTTATGCACCGGCAGAGTTTATTCCGGTAAAAGGTAAAGGTAGCCGCGTATGGGATCAGCAGGGCAAGGAGTACGTTGATTTTGCTGGTGGTATTGCCGTCACGGCGCTAGGCCATTGCCATCCGGCGCTGGTTGCGGCGCTGCATGAGCAGGGGGAAACGCTGTGGCATACCAGCAACGTATTCACCAACGAACCGGCGCTGCGCCTGGGCCGCAAGCTGGTCGATGCTACCTTCGCCGATCGCGTGGTGTTTATGAACTCCGGCACCGAAGCCAACGAAACCGCATTCAAGCTGGCGCGTAACTACACGATCATCCGCCATAGTCCGTATAAAACCAAAATTATCGCCTTCCATAACGCTTTCCACGGCCGTTCGCTGTTTACGGTATCCGTTGGCGGACAGCCAAAATACTCTGATGGCTTCGGCCCAAAACCGGCGGATATCGTTCACGTGCCGTTCAACGACCTGCACGCGGTGAAGGCGGTAATGGACGATCACACCTGCGCGGTGGTGGTTGAGCCGATTCAAGGCGAAGGCGGCGTGATGGCCGCGACTCCTGAGTTCCTCAAAGGTCTGCGTGAACTGTGCGACCAGCACCAGGCCCTGCTGGTATTTGATGAAGTGCAGTGTGGGATGGGGCGCACCGGCTCGCTGTTCGCCTATATGCATTACGGCGTGACGCCGGATATCCTGACCAGCGCGAAAGCGCTCGGCGGCGGTTTCCCGGTTAGCGCCATGCTGACCACCCATGACATTGCCAGCGCGTTCCACGCCGGCTCTCACGGTTCAACCTACGGGGGAAACCCGCTCGCCTGTGCCGTTGCCGGTGCGGCGTTTGATTTGATTAACACGCCTGAGGTACTGGACGGAGTCAACGCGAAGCGCGAACGCTTTGTGCAGCATCTGCAGCAGATTGATGCCCGCTTCGATCTGTTTAGCGATATTCGCGGTATGGGGCTGCTGATCGGCGCGGAGCTGAAACCGCAGCATCACGGCCGGGCGCGTGATTTCCTGTATGCCGCGGCGGATGCGGGCGTTATGGTGCTCAATGCCGGGCCTGACGTCATGCGTTTTGTGCCTTCGCTGGTCATTGACGAGAGCGATATTGATGAAGGAATGGCGCGCTTCGCGCAGGCCGTTCAGCGCGTACTTAGCGCTTAGTTGCGCGTAGCCAGATGCCGTGATGCGGGCGCTGACGCCATGCCACCGACGAGATGGTGTGCATGGTGTTCAGATGATCGAGGATCCGCTGCAGGTGCTGCTCCATAGTGCTCAGCGGGCCACGGGGCACGTCCGCATTCTGCGACTCCATGATATTCACCTCGCCGGCGCTACCCGGCCCGTCGGTATCCAGCCGCTGCTGGCAGCGCTGCAGCGCAATTTCACAGGATTCAAGATAGCGCCGGGCCAGATCCTGCGTCAGCATATTGTGCTCGCGGGCCAGCGTGGTCATGGCGTTGATATGTTCGACAATAAACTGGCTATGGGTGACCCACAGCTTCATATCGTCAAGATAGTGCGAGTTAAACCCGGGCTCCTGCATTGCCTGATTCAGCGAGTTATACAGCGAGTTATGCGCCTGGTTGACGCGCATCCGCCGGTAGGCCAGCGCCGGCGCCTGGTGATCGTCGCTGAGAATGAGCCGGATGGCTTCCTGGTCCGCTTCCAGCGCGTCGTGGGCGTTTTTACGCAGCAGCCCGCTCTGCCACTGCGGCCACAGCCACACCATCCCACCAAAGGCGATCAGGCACCCGATAAGCGTATCGATAAGCCTGGCGACAATAAACTGTTCGCCGTTAAGCGTCAGCAACTGCAGGGTATAAACCGCCGTGACGGTAAAGCCAACCATCGCCCAGCCGTAGCTCTTGCGAATAATCAGATAGCTCAACAGCGTGATAATCAGCATCGCGGTCAGCGTATAGCCCTCCGGGACGTGGAAGTGCAGCGTCAGCCCGGCAATCACCAGGCCGGCAAGGGTACCCGCCGCCCGATGCACGATGCGGACCCGCGTCGCGCCGTAGCCGTTCTGGGTAACGAAAAGCACCGTCATCAGGATCCAGTAGGGTTTGGGAAGATGTAGCGCGCTGCCCATCAGGCTCGCGGCGGTGAGCATCACGCTGATCCGGGCGGCGCTGCGCAAAGCCGGTGATTTGTAAGAGAGATAGTTCTTCAGCGCAGGAAGCAGCGGCAGGCGGCGTTCCTTATCGGCCATCAGGTTACGCGCGTACAGCGGCCGCTGGGTGCGTAGCACCCGGGCAAGGCGGCTGAAGTGCCATGCGCAGAACTGCCCGACCGGGTTGTCGGGGTGCTGCGAGGCAATCTTCTCCAGCGCGCCGATCTGTTTATCCATATTAAAGCGCTGCGGATAGCGGTGGTAAAGGATGTCATCCGCCAGAACCCTCAGCCGCGCCGCGACGGTTTGCGCATTCCAGCGGATTACCGCTTCAGCGTGGCTGCGTTCGACCAGTTTCTGCACCTCCTCCGGCTGATGCAGGCTGACGGAAATATGCTCCTGGAGATCGAGGGCAACCTGAAACGCCCGCAGCAGGCGCTTATGATCGTTACGCTGATTGGCCGCCAGCATATGCATCTGCTGGTAGCACTGGGTGATCATGTCGACGACCTTTTGCTGGCGGGTCAGCAGCGGAGGCAGCGAGGTTGCCGGGTCGATATGCTGGGTCAGCAGGCTGTATTTGGCTTCGCAATAGTTGGCCAGCTCCCGGTAGAGCAGGCTGAGGGATTCGCGCAGCGGCTGCTCGCGCCATAGCCAAAACCAGAACCAGTTGAATAGTCCGTACCACAGCGTGCCGAGCGCGTAGATCAGCAGCGGCTCCCAGACCGGCATATTGCCGGCGAGGCTCAGGGTAAAGATGGCGGCAATCAGCGAGGCGGGCAGCAGCCTCGCGTGCAGCGAGCTGATCTCTGCCGTGACGCCAAGGAGCAGGGTCAGGCCGCTGAGAATTAGTGGGAGCGGGATATCATGCTGGAGAAGGAGCTGAACGATCAGGCTACAGCCGGCAAAAAGCGAGCCGCCAATAATCAGGCGCTTAAAGAATCGCTTATGCGGCGTATCAAGGCCGGCGACGTTGCAGCATGCGGGAACCAGCGAGAACAGCAGGCCCTGCTGCAGATGGCCGAGGAGAAGGCCAATTGCGACCGGCAAACACAGCACCAGCGTTTGCCGCAGTGCGTAGTTGACTTCCGGGTGGTAAATCAGCCTGCGCCACATAGAGGGAAAACAAAAACGGCGTATTGCGGGAGCAACACGCCGTTTTATCAGCTTAACGCGTGCCGTAGACGACGATAGTTTTACCGTGTGCGGAGATCAGATTTTGATCTTCCAGCATCTTCAGAATACGGCCAACGGTTTCACGTGAACAGCCGACGATCTGACCGATTTCCTGACGGGTAATTTTGATTTGCATACCGTCCGGGTGGGTCATGGCGTCAGGCTGTTTTGCCAGGTTCAGCAGCGTCTGGGCGATACGGCCGGTGACGTCGAGGAAGGCAAGGTTACCGACTTTCTCAGAGGTCACCTGCAGACGGCGGGCCATCTGCGACGAGAGACGCATCAGGATGTCCGGGTTAACCTGAATCAGCTGACGGAATTTTTTATAGGAGATTTCGGCCACTTCACATGCGGTTTTCGCACGTACCCAGGCGCTACGCTCCTGGCCTTCTTCGAACAAGCCTAATTCACCGATGAAATCGCCCTGGTTGAGGTAAGAGAGAATCATCTCTTTACCCTCTTCATCCTTGATGAGCACAGCCACAGAGCCTTTGACGATGTAGTACAACGTTTCTGCTTTTTCACCCTGGTGGATCAGCGTGCTTTTAGATGGGTACTTATGAATGTGG
This sequence comes from Klebsiella sp. 10-1, assembly GCF_009758445.1. Taxonomy (NCBI): domain Bacteria; kingdom Pseudomonadati; phylum Pseudomonadota; class Gammaproteobacteria; order Enterobacterales; family Enterobacteriaceae; genus Klebsiella; species Klebsiella sp. 10-1. The sequence continues at coordinate 15,647 of NZ_WQRE01000013.1, read as the reverse complement.
CAATGAGACAAGAACCATTCGAGGGTAGGGTCTGTTTGCGGTTTGCCAAGCACCATGCGCGGTTATCCTCTGTTATAAGCTATCTCCGGGTGCCGACACTACACGGCATCCGGGCATGCAATCGTATTGTTTCCCTATGCCTGGGAAGCTGGCTGGTGATTTTTCTTCAGCCTGTAATGTGAATTCCTCTGCATACATGCAGTACATCAATGTAATACTGTAGCATCCCGACTGTTTTAGCATAGCTTTCGCCGCGTGTCTCCTGGTGTCTCGCTTCAGCATGATGCAGGTCGCCTTCCGTTGCGAGATTTGTTATGTGCGCGTAATCTGTCAGGAAAATTGCAACCTTGGAGTTAAATTTTATGCAAGCTCGTGTGAAATGGGTTGAAGGGTTAACCTTCATCGGTGAGTCGGCTTCTGGCCACCAGATTTTGATGGACGGCAACTCCGGGGATAAGGCGCCGAGTCCGATGGAAATGGTGCTGATGGCCGCCGGCGGCTGCAGCGCCATCGACGTGGTCTCAATTTTGCAAAAAGGGCGTCATGATGTGACCAACTGTGAGGTGAAGCTGACCTCAGAGCGTCGGGAAGAGGCGCCGCGCCTGTTTACCCACATCAACCTGCATTTTATCGTCACCGGCCGCGAGCTGAAGGATGCGGCCGTTTCGCGGGCGGTGGACCTGTCGGCGGAGAAATACTGCTCGGTGGCGCTGATGCTGCAAAAAGCGGTAAATATCACGCATTCGTACGAGGTTATCGAGGGCCAGGCCTGATGGCCAGCCCGTCGCCCCGGCATGCGTAGCGCTGCCGGGTTTTTAACGGCTTAACCGATCTTTTTCCCCGCCATCAGCCGTTCAACCAGCGGCGTCATGATCAGCTCCATCGCCAGCCCCATTTTCCCGCCCGGTACCACCAGCGTGTTGATATGCGAGATAAACGAGCCTTGCAGCATCGCCAGCAGCCACGGGAAGTCGATATCCTGCAGATTGCGGAAGTGGATCACCACAAAGCTTTCATCCAGCGAGGGAATGCCTTTAGCGGCGAAGGGGTTCGAAGTATCAACGGTGGGAACCCGCTGGAAGTTGATATGGGTTCGCGAGAACTGCGGGGTGATGAAGTTAATATAATCTTCCATCGAACGGACGACCGAATCCATCACCGCTTCGCGAGAATGCCCGCGTTCGCTGGTGTCGCGGATTAGCTTCTGAATCCACTCCAGGTTGACGATGGGCACTACCCCGACCAGCAGATCGACATTGTGCGCAACGTTGTGCTGTGGCGTGACAACGCCGCCGTGCAGCCCTTCGTAAAACAGGACGTCGGTTGGCTCCGGCAGCGGCTGCCAGGGCGTGAAGGTGCCCGGCACCTGATTCCACGGCACGGCCTCGTCATAGGTATGCAGATATTTTCTCGACTGGCCGGTTCCGCTGCGCCCGTATTCGAGAAAGGTATTTTCCAGCAGGCCGAAGTCGTTCGCTTCCGGACCAAAATAGCTGATGTGTTTCCCCTGATCCCGCGCTTTGCGGATCGCCATGTCCATTTCCGGGCGAGTGTAGCGATGGAAGCTATCGCCCTCGACTTCGGCGGCACGCAGGTTCAGCTGGGCGAAGATTTTGCGAAAGGCGAGGCTGGTGGTGGTGGTTCCCGCGCCGCTGGAGCCCGTGACTGCAATCACCGGATGTTTGGCAGACATATCAACTCCCAGATTAAACGATGGTGTGGCGCCGCCTTAGCCGTGGAACTGCTTGCGGGGCATGATGTTGACCGTCTCGTGCAGCTCTGACCACACCAGTACGGCTTCTCCGCTTTTCAGCTGCTGTTTTACATCGGCGACCTTATCGGCCAGCGAACGTTCATGTTCACCATAATCGGTGCCTTCGCGCAACACAAAGCTTTCAATCAGGCTATCCAGGGTTTCGGGATCCAGATCCTGCCAGGGAATAATCATTTTTTTCCTTCCAGCCAGCGCGTCAGCCAGTCCGGGATCCGTCTTTCCAGCCACATCTCAGGCTTGCGCAGCGTGCCGCCGACAAATCCGACGTGCCCGCCCTGTTCGGTCAGCTGGTACTCGACGTTGGCCGGCAGCTGCTCCTGCGGTGGAATGGAATGATGGTCCATGAACGGATCGTCTTTCGCGTGAATGATCAGCGTGGGTTTAGTGATATCGCTCAGACGCGGCATCGCGCTGCACTGGCGATAGTAGTCCAGCGCATCGGCAAAGCCGTGAATTTTGGCGGTGATGGTATCGTCAAACTCGCGAATGCGCCGCATGCCTTTTAGCTGGCGTAAATCAACCGGCAGAGAGCCCGGATAGGCTTTCAGCTTGCGCGCGGCGTTAGCTTTTAACAGGTTAAGCAGATAGCGCTGGTAGACGCGGGAGAAGCCTTTGTCCATATGGTAGCTGCAGGCTTCCAGCATGAACGGGGCCGACACGATGACCGCCGCGTCGAGCGGGATGCTATCGCCCTCGTTTGCCAGCAGGCAGCCCAGCATATTACCGCCGAGCGAATAGCCGACGGCGGCCGTAGGCGCGGTACCAAATTCGCGCTGCAGCCAGCGCAGGAACCAGGTGCCGTCTTCCGTCTCTCCGGAGTGGTAGATGCGGTTATTACGGTTAGGCTCGCCGCTACAGCCGCGGAAATGCATCACCACGCCCAGCCAGCCGCGCTGCATTGCGGCGTGGATCAGACCGTGGGCGTAAGGGCTGTGCAGGCTTCCTTCCAGACCGTGAAAAACGACCAGCCGCGGTTTATGTCGGGCTGATTCGGGATCTTCGCTCCAGGCCAAATCGATAAAATCGCCGTCAGGGAGTTCAAGGCGCTGCCAGTGTGGAGTAAAGCCCAGTTTGCGGCGGATCAGTCGCGGCAGCATGGTTTGCAGATGACGATTCCCCACGCCGCGCATTGGATGAAAATCGCGCGAATCGTCTACGGGGGGCGTCATTTCTGTGGGGGTGATTTCAACCATAGCACCAGAACAATTAAGAATCTTATAAATACTATACCGCGCATGAAGTGCGCAGGTTAGCCAATATGTGGTCTTGTGGCCAGCTGTCAGAGAGGCCCCGAAAGCTCATTGTCTGTGAACCGTCGAGGCCGCGCGCTCAACCAGCAGGGCTTAGCCTTCCTGCAGCATCTGCTCCAGCTGTTCTTGCGCATCCAGCCAGGCCATTTCGCACTCTTCCAGTCCTGATTTCGCATTGGCCTGCTGCTGCAGACACGCGGTCAGATCTGCCTTGCGGGATGCGTCATACAGGCTGCTGTCGCCTAATTTCTCTTCCGCCTGCGCGAGCTGGGCGTTGAGCTTATCCATCTCTTTTTCGAGGCGGGTAATCTCTTTACGCAGTGGCTGCGTCAGCGTGCGCAGCTCCGCTTCCCGGCGCTTCTGGTCCTTGCGGGACTGGGCGCTGTTGCCGTTATCTTTTATCGCGTCGGACGACTGGCTTTCCTGCCTCTGCGAGTCGCTCAGCCACTGCTGATAATCTTCCAGATCGCCATCGAACTGCTCAACTTTGCCGTCGTGGACCAGATAGAGATCGTCGGTGGTCGAACGTATCAGGTGGCGATCGTGCGAGACCACCACCAGCGCGCCTTCGAAATCAATCAGCGCTTCGGTTAAAGCCTGACGCATATCGAGGTCAAGGTGGTTAGTCGGTTCATCGAGCAGCAGGAGATTAGGCCGCTGCCAGACGATAAGCGCCAGCACCAGACGCGCCTTTTCGCCGCCGGAGAAACGCTGGGTTGCTTCGTTGACCTTATCGCTCTGGAAACCGAAGCCGCCAAGATAGTCGCGCAGCTTCTGCTCCAGCTCCTGCGGCGCCAGGCGAGCCAGGTGCTGCAGCGGCGATTCATCCGCCCGCAGGAACTCCAGCTGATGCTGGGCGAAGTAGCCAAGCTTAATTCCTTTGGCCAGCCCCACTTCGCCCTGCAGCGGCTGCAGCTCGCCGGCCAGCAGTTTGATTAGCGTCGATTTACCGGCTCCGTTGCGCCCCAGCAGGCCGATGCGCGAACCGGGAACCAAATTCAGCTTGATCGAGTCGAGGATAATGCGTTCGCCGTAGCCGGCGCTGACTTTTTCCATTTTCAGCAGCGGGTTGGGCAGGCTTTCCGGCGCGCGGAAGCTAAAGTGGAACGGATTATCGACGTGAGCCGGGGCGATAAGCTCCATGCGTTCCAGCATTTTAATGCGGCTCTGGGCCTGCTTCGCCTTGGTGGCCTTGGCGCGGAAGCGATCGATATAGCTTTGCAGATGGGCGACGCGCAGCTGCTGGCTCTCATACATCGACTGCTGCTGCGACAGGCGGGTTGCGCGCTGTATTTCGAACGAGCTGTAGTTGCCGGTGTACTCGAACATGCTTTGCTGTTCGATATGAATAATTTTATCGACGATTGGATCGAGAAAATCGCGATCGTGCGAGATCAGAATCAGCGTACCGGTATAGCTTTTAAGCCACTTTTCCAGCCAGATCACCGCATCGAGATCGAGGTGGTTAGTCGGTTCATCCAGCAGCAGCAGGTCAGAGCGACAAATCAGCGCCTGCGCCAGGTTCAGGCGCATGCGCCAGCCGCCGGAAAAGTCGCTCACCGGGCGCTCCAGCTGTTCGTTGCTGAAGCCCAGACCGTGCAGCAGGCTGGAGGCGCGTGAGCGGATCGTCCAGGCGTCAATGGCATCCAGCTTGCCGTGAACCGTCGCAATCGCGTGACCGTCATTGCGCTCGTTGGCCTGATTTAAATCGGCCTCGAGCTGGCGATATTCACGATCGCCGTCAATAACATAATCAATAGCCGGCTGCGCCAGCGCAGGGGTTTCCTGATTAACCCACGCCAGCTGCCAGTTGCCCGGAAAGGTCATACTGCCGCCGTCGGCGCTAATCTCGTTTTTCAAAAGCGATAGCAGCGTGGATTTACCGCAGCCGTTTTTGCCCACCAGACCGACCTTTTGGCCAGGGTTGATGGTAGCGGTGGCGTTGTCCAGCAGGACGCGTACGCCGCGACGAATTTGTAACGAGGAGAAAACAATCATAAGGCGCCGTATGTTCAGACTATGTTAATTTGTCATTATGATAATGTAATGTGGTAGCAAATAGCTCCACCGGGCCGCAATGGTAGCCCAAAATGAAGACGATACACAAAGTCATTCTGGTTGCGCTGAGGCGCAGCCGTTGTTCAGGCCGCCAGAAGACGTTGGGAGGGGAATGATGTCTCAGACAGCGAAGGTTTTGCTGCTGTATGCCCACCCAGAATCTCAGGATTCCGTGGCCAACCGGGTTTTGCTTGAACCGGCCTTACAGTTGCCGAACGTCACCGTGCACGATCTTTATGCGCACTATCCAGATTTTTTTATCGATATTGCCTGGGAGCAGGATCTCCTGCGTCAGCATGAGGTGATTGTTTTCCAGCATCCGCTGTATACGTGGAGCTGCCCGGCGCTGCTAAAAGAGTGGCTGGACAGAGTGTTGACCCGCGGCTTTGCCAGCGGCGCCGGGGGGAACCAGCTGGCGGGAAAGTACTGGCGTAGCGTGATCACCACCGGTGAGCCGGAAAGCGCCTACCGCCGCGACGCTAACCGCTATCCAATGAACGATATTCTCCGTCCTTTCGAACTGACCGCCGGCATGTGCCGGATGCACTGGATGAGCCCGATTATTGTCTACTGGGCCCGTCGGCAATCGCCAGCCGATCTGAAAAGCCACGCGCGCGCTTATCGCGACTGGCTGGCCAACCCCATCGCGGCAGGAGGAGTTATAAATGGAGGGAGCTGATCTGCTTTTGGCTGGCGTTCTGTTTCTGTTCGCCGCCGTCGTAGCGGTACCGCTGGCCGCCCGGCTGGGCATTGGCGCGGTACTCGGCTATCTGCTCGCGGGGATCGCGATTGGTCCGTGGGGGCTGGGGTTTATCAGCGACGTCGATGAAATTCTCCACTTCTCCGAGCTGGGCGTGGTGTTCCTGATGTTTATCATCGGGCTTGAGCTCAACCCGTCTAAGCTCTGGCGTCTGCGAAGCTCTATCTTTGGCGTTGGGGCGGCTCAGGTTTTGTGCAGCGCGGCGATCCTCGGTGGCCTGCTGATGGTTACCGGATTTACGTGGCAAGCGGCGGTGGTCGGCGGAATTGGTTTAGCGATGTCCTCCACGGCGATGGCGCTGCAGCTGATGCGCGAGAAGGGGATGAGCCGCAGTGAATCCGGTCAACTGGGGTTCTCCGTTCTGCTGTTTCAGGACCTGGCGGTGATCCCCGCGCTGGCGCTGGTGCCTCTGTTGGCGGGTTCCGGCGACGATCGCTTTGATTGGGTCACGATCGGGATGAAGGTTTTGGCCTTTGCCGGCATGCTGATCGGCGGCCGCTTTTTGCTACGACCGGTGTTCCGCTTCATCGCTGCCTCCGGCGTGCGTGAGGTCTTTACCGCCGCGACGCTGCTGTTGGTTTTGGGCTCGGCGCTGTTTATGGATGCGCTCGGCCTGTCGATGGCGCTAGGGACCTTTATCGCCGGGGTGCTGCTGGCTGAAAGCGAGTATCGCCACGAGCTGGAAATCGCCATTGAGCCGTTTAAAGGCCTCCTGCTTGGCCTGTTCTTTATCTCCGTTGGCATGGCGCTGAATCTCGGCGTTCTCTACACCCATCTGCTGTGGGTTGCCGCCAGCGTCGCGGCGCTGGTGATGGTGAAAGCCCTCGTGCTGTACGTTCTGGCGCGGGTGTACGGCCTTCGCAGCTCGGAGCGAATGCAGTTTGCCGGGGTCCTGAGCCAGGGCGGGGAGTTTGCCTTTGTGCTGTTCTCGTTACCGGCTTCGCTGCGGCTGTTCGAAAATGACCAGATGGCGCTGCTGCTGGTCACGGTTACGCTGTCGATGATGACCACGCCGCTGCTGATGACCTTGATTGATTACGTTCTCTCCCGACGCTTTAACCAGCCGGAGGAAGAGGATGAAGCGCCGTGGGTTGAGGATGATAAACCGCAGGTGATTATCGTCGGCTTCGGGCGCTTTGGTCAGGTTATTGGCCGTCTGCTGATGGCCAACAAAATGCGTATTACCGTGCTTGAGCGCGATATCAGCGCGGTTAACCTGATGCGCAAATATGGCTATAAGGTGTACTTCGGCGATGCAACGCAGCTGGAGCTGCTGCGCTCGGCGGGCGCGGAAGATGCGCAGTCAATCGTAATTACCTGCAACGAGCCGGAAGATACCATGAAGCTGGTTGAGATGTGCCAGCAGCATTTCCCGCATCTGCATATTCTGGCGCGAGCGCGGGGCCGCGTAGAGGCCCATGAGCTGCTGCAGGCCGGCGTGGCTCAGTTCTCGCGCGAAACCTTCTCCAGCGCGCTGGATCTGGGGCGCAAGGCGCTGGTCAGCGTCGGAATGCATCCGCATCAGGCGCAGCGCGCGCAGCTGCACTTTCGTCGTCTGGATATGCGAATGCTGCGAGAGTTGATGCCAGTGCATACTGATACTCTGCAGATATCGCGCGTGCGGGAAGCTCGACGGGAGCTGGAGGAGATTTTTCAGCGTGAAATGCAGAAAGAGAGCAGGCAGCTTGACGGCTGGGATGAGTTTGAATAAAGGGTAAATCATTATGGCAGTGCGTAAACGTTTTATTGCCGGAGCAAAATGCCCGGCGTGCCAGGCCCAGGATTCGCTGGCGATGTGGCGTGAAAATAATATCGATATTGTTGAGTGTGTTAAGTGCGGGCACCAGATGCGCGAGGCGGATAAAGAGGCCCGCGAGCATGTTCGTAAAGACGAACAAGTGATCGGCATTTTTCATCCCGACTAGCGTTATCTGTCGCCTTTTTTTAAGCTAGAGGGTACACGGCTGCAGAATTCCGCTACAATCTGCGCCACTATTCTTCCCATGCTCAGGAGATATCATGAAAGTAGCAAAAGACCTGGTGGTCAGCCTGGCCTATCAGGTACGTACAGAAGACGGTGTGTTGGTTGATGAGTCTCCGGTAAGCGCGCCGTTGGACTACCTGCATGGTCACGGCTCCCTGATTTCCGGCCTGGAAACTGCGCTGGATGGTCATGAAGTGGGCGACAAATTTGACGTTGCGGTCGGCGCGAACGATGCGTACGGCCAGTACGACGAAAACCTGGTTCAGCGCGTTCCTAAAGACGTCTTCATGGGCGTTGATGAACTGCAGGTTGGCATGCGTTTCCTGGCGGAAACCGATCAGGGTCCGGTTCCGGTTGAAATCACCGAAGTTGACGACGAGCACGTTGTTGTTGACGGTAACCACATGCTGGCTGGCCAGAACCTGAAGTTCAACGTTGAAGTTGTGGCGATTCGTGAAGCGACCGCTGAAGAGCTGGAGCACGGTCATGTACACGGCGCGAATGGTCACGATCACGACCATGACCACGATCATGACGGATGCTGCGGCGGCCACGGTCACAGCCACGACCACGGTCACGAACATGGCAAAGGCGGTTGTGGCGGGAACGGCGGCTGCGGCTGTCACTAAGACCCATCGTCTTTCAAGCCGCAGGCGCGTTGGCTAGCGCTGCCGGCTATAAAAAAGCGGGGAAACCCGCTTTTTTTACGCCTCAATAATGTGGGGGAGGCGTTTCTTCAGACTGCGATGCGATATACGATGACTGCGTCGCCTTCAGCTTTTCTACCATCAGACGCATATGTTCACGCATCTTTGCCATTTCGATCTCATGGGCGGTGACGGTCTTGTTGAGGTCTTCAATGGTGATTTCCTGATACGCCAGCCGGCTTTCCAGCTCCGCCAGGCGAGTCTCCAGTTTGCTATCGTGCATGAGTAACCTCTTCTGTCTTATCTCGCGGGCGGATTCTACTGAATTTTCAGCATCCGTGCAGCATCGTAACGGCGGACAGGAAACTAATTTATACAAAAATAGTCTGAAAAGAGTCGATATTCAGGAACGTCCGTATGTAGATTTGTCCTGCAACGTTCTATAGTACATTTTTTGCTTTTTACGCTAACCCTGGGGTGAGATGCCCCGGCCTTGGAGAAATGGATGAAATCACTGTTTAAAGTAACGCTGCTGGCGACCACGATGGCCGTCGCGCTGAATGCACCGCTGACCTTTGCCGCTGATACCGCTGCAAAGACGGCACCTGCAACGGAAAGCAAATCGGCATTTAAAAATGACGATCAGAAATCTGCTTATGCGCTGGGTGCATCGCTGGGACGTTACATGGAAAACTCCCTGAAAGAACAAGAAAAACTGGGCATTAAACTGGATAAAGATCAGCTGATCGCTGGCGTTCAGGACGCATTTGCCGATAAGAGCAAACTGTCCGATCAGGAAATCGAACAGACTCTGCAAGCGTTTGAGACTCGTGTGAAAACTGCTGCTCAGCAAAAAATGGAAAAAGATGCATCTGAGAACGATGCTAAAGGCAAAGCCTATCGCGACACCTTCGCTAAAGAGAAGGGCGTGAAAACCTCTAAATCTGGCCTGCTGTATAAAGTCGAGAAAGCCGGTACCGGTGACGCACCGAAAGACAGCGATACCGTCGTTGTGAACTACAAAGGGACGCTGATCGACGGTAAAGAGTTCGATAACTCCTATACCCGCGGCGAGCCGCTCTCTTTCCGCCTGGACGGCGTGATCCCGGGCTGGACTGAAGGCCTGAAGAATATTAAGAAAGGCGGTAAAATCCAGCTGGTCATCCCACCGGATCTGGCATACGGCAAAACCGGCGTTCCTGGCATCCCGGCTAACTCTACTCTGGTCTTCGACGTAGAGCTGCTGGATATCAAACCGGCGCCGAAAGCTGACGCGAAGCCTGAAGCTGCCGCTGATGCAAAAGCGGATGCACCGAGCGCAGACGCTAAGAAGTAATGGAATTGCCGCCGCCGCCCTCAAAGGCGGCGGCTTTTTTATTTGGGGCAGATATAATTAAAACTGGAAAGTGCCTCAAGCGCTGTATTACTTTAGATAGCTTAATCTTATTAATGACGATGAGCCTGCCCTGACAAGCTACACCTCATCCTTCAAGCTGCCTCTGAGCTGGCTGCATTTGCTGACTCCAGCCTCTTACTGGATTCGGTCCTGGGTATCGATAAGAGATAACCTTGTCTCTTACAAGAGCCAGCCTTCGGCTGGTCAAATTCGCTGCTGACGAATTTGTCTCAGATTTGCCGCCTTGGCGTACCTTGAACGGTTTTGTGTAAAAAATGACAGGCTCCTGAAAAGGAGTGCTTTTTTTCATGTCCAGGTCGCTTTTAACCAACGAAACCAGCGAGCTTGACCTGCTGGATCAACGTCCTTTCGACCAGACCGACTTCGATATCCTAAAATCCTATGAAGCGGTGGTGGACGGGTTAGCGATGCTCATTGGTTCCCACTGTGAAATCGTGCTGCATTCTTTACAGGATCTGAAATGTTCCGCCATTCGCATCGCCAACGGTGAACATACCGGTCGTCAAATCGGCTCGCCAATCACTGACCTGGCGCTGCGTATGCTGCACGATATGACTGGAGCTGATAGCAGCGTTTCCAAATGCTATTTTACTCGCGCTAAAAGCGGAGTGCTGATGAAGTCGGTGACGATTGCGATACGCAACCGTGAGCACCGGGTTATCGGCCTTTTGTGCATTAACATGAACCTCGATGTCCCGTTCTCCCAGATCATGAGCACCTTTATTCCGCCGGAAACGCCGGAAGTGAACTCGCAGGTCAACTTTGCCTCATCGGTTGACGATCTGGTCGCGCAAACCCTCGAGTTTACGATTGAAGAAGTAAATGCCGATCGCAACGTTTCCAATAACGCCAAAAATCGTCAGATCGTCCTGAATCTTTACGAGAAAGGCATTTTTGATATCAAAGATGCTATCAACCAGGTTGCCGATCGCCTGAATATCTCGAAGCACACGGTATATCTCTATATCCGTCAGTTCAAAAGCGGTGATTTCCAGGGGCTGGATAAGTAATGCGTTTTGCCATTACGGTGACGGGCCCGGCCTACGGTACGCAGCAGGCCAGCAGCGCCTGGCAGTTCGCGCAGGCCGTGCTGGAGGAGGGGCATGAGCTGATTTGCGTCTTTTTCTATCGCGAAGGCGTCTATAACGCGAATCAGCTGACCGCCCCCGCCAGCGATGAGTTTGACCTTGTGCGGGCATGGCAAAAATTATACGAAACGCATGCTGTTTCGCTGCATATCTGCGTTGCGGCGGCGCTGAGACGCGGGGTGACGGACGAGCATGAGGCGCAGCAGCTTGGTTTGTCCGCGCATAATCTGCAACCCGGATTCACGCTCAGCGGCCTTGGGGCGCTGGCGGAAGCTGCATTAACCTGCGATCGGATGGTGCAGTTCTGATGAAACGCGTTGCCTTTGTTTTTTCCTCCGCTCCTCATGGCTCCGCGTCAGGCAGAGAAGGCCTGGATGCGCTGCTGGCTACCTCAGCGCTGACCGATGAGCTCGGCGTTTTCTTTATCGGCGACGGCGTGTTTCAGCTGCTGCCGGAGCAGCGGCCTGGCGCAATTCTGGCCCGCGACTATATCGCCACGTTTAAGCTCCTCTCCCTGTATGATATTGAACAGTGCTGGATGTGCGCCGCTTCTGCCCGCGAGCGCGGCCTGTCGCCCTCCACGCAGTGGGTCATAGAAGGCGAGTGGCTGGAGCCAGAGGCGCTGCGTGCCCGACTCGATGATTTCAACGTGATACTGCGCTTCTGAGGCCACTATGCTCCACACTCTCAGCGTTTCTCCATGGCATACCGATCTGGCAGCGATGCTGCGTCTGGTAAAGGATGGCGACGATCTTCTGCTGCTTTCCGATGGTGTCATCGCGGCAGCCGCTGGCGGGCGTTTCCTTGAAATCTTGCTTTCCGCCCCCATAACCATCCATGCGCTGCAGGATGATATCGAAGCCCGCGGGCTGACGGGGCAAATTGCGGGCAGTGTCATCAGGGTTGGCTATACTGATTTCGTCAGACTGGCGCTCAAACACCCTGGACAGTTGGCCTGGTAATGGCGGGATTGTTGTATATTTCTTGACACCTTTTCGGCACCGCCCTAGAATTCTGCGTCCTCATATTATCTGAGGCGATTTATTACATGTTTACGAAGCAAAAGCTAAAACCAGGAGCTATTTAATGGCAACAATTAACCAGCTGGTACGCAAACCACGCGCACGCAAAGTTGCAAAGAGCAACGTGCCTGCACTGGAAGCCTGCCCGCAGAAACGTGGCGTATGTACTCGCGTATATACTACCACTCCTAAAAAACCAAACTCCGCACTGCGTAAAGTATGCCGTGTGCGTTTGACCA
>NZ_WQRE01000013.1:3114-3264 GCF_009758445.1 Klebsiella sp. 10-1 | reverse complement strand
TTAAAGACCGTAAGCAATCTCGCTCCAAGTATGGCGTGAAACGTCCTAAGGCTTAATGGTTCTCCGTTAAGTAAGGCCAAACTGTTTTACCTTAATGTCAAACTAAACTCTTAGAGTTTTGGACAATCCTGAATTAACAACGGAGTATTC
>NZ_WQRE01000013.1:0-3065 GCF_009758445.1 Klebsiella sp. 10-1 | reverse complement strand
TAAGTTCGGATCAGAACTGCTGGCAAAATTTGTAAATATCCTGATGGTAGATGGTAAAAAATCTACTGCAGAAGCTATCGTATACAGCGCGCTGGAGACCCTGGCTCAGCGTTCTGGTAAAAATGAACTGGAAGCTTTCGAAGTCGCTCTCGACAACGTTCGCCCGACTGTAGAAGTTAAGTCCCGCCGCGTTGGTGGTTCTACTTATCAGGTTCCAGTTGAAGTCCGTCCGGTTCGTCGTAATGCTCTGGCAATGCGTTGGATCGTTGAAGCTGCTCGTAAACGTGGTGATAAATCCATGGCTCTGCGTCTGGCGAACGAACTTTCTGATGCTGCAGACAACAAAGGTACTGCAGTTAAGAAACGTGAAGACGTTCACCGTATGGCAGAAGCCAACAAGGCGTTCGCTCACTACCGTTGGTAATCCCTTCGGAGTCATAGTCACCAGACGGGCGCTTCAGATAAGTCGCCCGTTTTGGATAACTTAACTGAACGCCTAAAGAAACAAACGAGGAATCAAATGGCTCGTACAACACCCATCGCACGCTACCGTAATATCGGTATCAGTGCGCACATCGACGCCGGTAAAACCACTACTACCGAACGTATTCTGTTCTACACCGGTGTAAACCACAAAATCGGTGAAGTTCATGACGGCGCAGCAACCATGGACTGGATGGAGCAGGAGCAGGAGCGTGGTATTACTATCACCTCCGCAGCGACTACTGCATTCTGGTCTGGTATGGCTAAGCAGTATGAACCGCACCGCGTTAACATCATCGACACCCCGGGGCACGTTGACTTCACTATCGAAGTTGAACGTTCCATGCGTGTGCTTGATGGTGCAGTAATGGTTTACTGCGCAGTTGGTGGTGTTCAGCCACAGTCTGAAACCGTATGGCGCCAGGCAAACAAATATAAAGTTCCACGTATCGCGTTCGTTAACAAAATGGACCGTATGGGTGCGAACTTCCTGAAAGTTGTTGGTCAGATCAAATCCCGTCTGGGCGCGAACCCGGTTCCGCTGCAGCTGGCGATTGGTGCTGAAGAAGGTTTCACCGGTGTTGTTGACCTAGTGAAAATGAAAGCCATCAACTGGAACGAAGAAGACGCAGGCGTAACCTTCACCTATGAAGATATCCCAGCTGACATGCAGGACCTGGCCGAAGAATGGCACCAGAACCTGATCGAGTCCGCAGCGGAAGCTTCAGAAGAGCTGATGGAAAAATACCTGGGTGGTGAAGAACTGACTGAAGAAGAGATCAAGAAAGCTCTGCGTCAGCGCGTTCTGAACAACGAAATCATCCTGGTAACCTGTGGTTCTGCGTTCAAGAACAAAGGTGTTCAGGCGATGCTGGATGCGGTAGTTGACTACCTGCCATCCCCGGTTGACGTACCTGCGATCAACGGTATTCTGGACGACGGTAAAGATACTCCGGCTGAACGTCACGCTAGCGATGAAGAGCCGTTTGCTGCTCTGGCATTCAAAATCGCTACCGACCCGTTCGTGGGTAACCTGACCTTCTTCCGCGTGTATTCCGGTGTGGTTAACTCTGGTGATACCATCCTGAACTCCGTGAAATCTGCACGTGAGCGTTTTGGCCGTATCGTTCAGATGCACGCCAACAAACGTGAAGAGATCAAAGAAGTTCGTGCGGGCGACATCGCTGCTGCAATCGGTCTGAAAGACGTAACTACTGGTGACACCCTGTGTAACCCAGATGCGCCGATCATCCTGGAGCGTATGGAATTCCCTGAGCCGGTAATCTCCATCGCTGTAGAACCGAAAACCAAAGCTGACCAGGAAAAAATGGGTCTGGCTCTGGGCCGTCTGGCTAAAGAAGACCCGTCTTTCCGCGTATGGACTGACGAAGAATCTAACCAGACCATTATCGCCGGTATGGGTGAACTGCACCTCGACATCATCGTTGACCGCATGAAGCGTGAATTCAACGTTGAAGCGAACGTCGGTAAACCTCAGGTTGCTTACCGCGAAGCAATTCGCGCTAAAGTTACCGATATCGAAGGTAAACACGCTAAGCAGTCTGGTGGTCGCGGTCAGTATGGTCACGTTGTGATCGACATGTACCCGCTGGAGCCGGGCTCAAATCCGAAAGGATACGAGTTCGTCAACGACATCAAAGGTGGTGTAATTCCTGGCGAATACATCCCTGCCGTTGATAAAGGTATCCAGGAACAGCTGAAAGCTGGTCCGCTGGCTGGTTACCCGGTAGTTGATCTCGGTGTGCGTCTGCACTTCGGTTCTTACCACGACGTTGACTCCTCTGAACTGGCGTTTAAACTGGCCGCTTCTCTTGCCTTTAAAGATGGCTTTAAGAAAGCGAAACCAGTTCTGCTTGAGCCGATCATGAAGGTTGAAGTAGAAACTCCGGAAGAGAACACTGGTGACGTCATCGGTGACCTTAGCCGTCGTCGTGGTATGCTGCGTGGTCAAGAATCCAACGTTACTGGCGTTGTGATTCACGCTGAAGTTCCGCTGTCTGAAATGTTCGGATATGCAACTCAGCTGCGTTCCCTGACCAAAGGTCGTGCTTCTTACTCCATGGAGTTCCTGAAGTATGATGACGCGCCGAACAACGTTGCTCAGGCCGTAATCGAAGCCCGTGGTAAATAAGCCGTAGGGTAAAACCAAAATCCCGTGCTCTCTCCTGAAGGGGAGAGCGCTATAGTAAGGAATATAGCCGTGTCTAAAGAAAAATTTGAACGTACAAAACCGCACGTCAACGTCGGTACTATCGGCCACGTTGACCATGGTAAAACTACTCTGACCGCTGCAATCACTACCGTTCTGGCTAAAACCTACGGTGGTTCTGCTCGTGCATTCGACCAGATCGATAACGCACCGGAAGAAAAAGCTCGTGGTATCACCATCAACACTTCCCACGTTGAATATGACACCCCGACTCGCCACTACGCACACGTAGACTGCCCGGGCCACGCCGACTATGTTAAAAACATGATCACCGGTGCTGCTCAGATGGATGGCGCGATCCTGGTTGTTGCTGCGACTGACGGCCCGATGCCGCAGACTCGTGAGCACATCC
>NZ_WQRE01000012.1:84232-84725 GCF_009758445.1 Klebsiella sp. 10-1 | reverse complement strand
CATCAGGCTTGCGCCCATTGTGCAATATTCCCCACTGCTGCCTCCCGTAGGAGTCTGGACCGTGTCTCAGTTCCAGTGTGGCTGGTCATCCTCTCAGACCAGCTAGGGATCGTCGCCTAGGTGAGCCGTTACCTCACCTACAAGCTAATCCCATCTGGGCACATCTGATGGCATGAGGCCCGAAGGTCCCCCACTTTGGTCTTGCGACGTTATGCGGTATTAGCTACCGTTTCCAGTAGTTATCCCCCTCCATCAGGCAGTTTCCCAGACATTACTCACCCGTCCGCCACTCGTCACCCGAGAGCAAGCTCTCTGTGCTACCGTTCGACTTGCATGTGTTAGGCCTGCCGCCAGCGTTCAATCTGAGCCATGATCAAACTCTTCAATTTAAGTTTGATGCTCGTGAATTAAACTTCGTAATGAATTACGTATGTTCACTCAGAGACTTGGTATTCATTTTTCGTCCGAGGACGTTAAGAATCCATGTCACTTT
>NZ_WQRE01000012.1:20441-84187 GCF_009758445.1 Klebsiella sp. 10-1 | reverse complement strand
GACGCGCTTTAGCGCTCTGTCGCGAGGTCCCGTATATTACGTTTTCCTCATTCAGAGTCAAGCGTTTATTTTGCTTTTCTCCGTCGGCTTTCGCGGCTGATATTCAGCGCTGAAGCCTGCTGACCCGGCGGCGTGCTGGCCGTTGTTCCGTGTCAGTGGAGGCGCATTATAGGCAGTTCTCTGACGTTGACAAGTCCTGTTTTCAAAAAATTATTCAACCGCTCAATTTGCCATCATCGCGGTGATTTTATCCGCTATTTGCTGCTCATTTGTGCGATCTCTCGCGCAAAATTAGCGACCTGCTGCCAGTCGGTATAGACCACCTCTTTACTGGTATCCGTTTCACCGCCGGTCATCTTCATAATCAGGCGAATCATCACGCGATCGTACCAGCTGTAGCGCGGGTAGCGCAGCGCACCGGCAAACACCGCGCTATGCTGCGGCTGCCACGGCGAGCTGAGCAGGAACTTGCGCGTATAGCTATTGGTTTGCGGCGTACGCTTCTCCGGTTTACGCGCGACGAGGTTAACCGAAAAAAACGCACCGGGCAGCGCGTTCAGCGATTGCAGATGTTTCTTCACAAAGCGGTCAACCGCCGGATGGAAGCGACCGTAACGAATGGATGCCCCAATCACCACGCGATCGTAGTCGCGCCATTCAACCGCATCGGTGCGGTTCAGATTGAGAGTGTCCGCATCGACGCCCAGCTCTTTCAGCTCGGATGCCAGAAAGGAGGCAATTTCACGAGTCTGCCCATCACGGGTGGAAAATAGAATCAACGTTTTCACAAATACTCCAGCTATTCACGCCAGAAAGTGGGGGTAAACAGCACCAACAGGGTGAACACTTCCAGACGACCAAATAGCATATTAGCAATCAGGATCCATTTTGCGACCGGATTCATCGTCGCAAAGTTATCCGCCACTACGCCAAGCCCCGGACCAAGGTTGTTTAAGGTTGCGACGACCGAAGCAAATGCGGAGAAGTCATCGACGCCGGTGGCAATAATCGCCAGCATACTAATGATAAACACCAGCGCATAGGCGGAGAAGAATCCCCATACTGCTTCGAGGATACGTTCCGGCAGAGCGCGATTGCCCAACTTAATGCTGTATACCGCATTCGGGTGTACCAGACGTTTGAGCTCGCGGTTCCCCTGTTTAAAGAGCAGCAGAATACGAATAACCTTCAGCCCACCGCCCGTCGAGCCGGCACAGCCGCCGATAAATGCCGAGCACAGCAGCAGCACCGGGAGGAACAGCGGCCAGCGCGCAATGCTATCGGTCGTGAAGCCCGCCGTCGTGGCCATTGAGACAACCTGGAAGAATGCCTGGTTCAATGTGGTTAACGCTGAGCTATAGACATCATGCAGCCACAGCACCAGCGTACAAATCACCACCAGCGTCAGCTGTACGCCGATAAACATGCGGAATTCGGGATCGCGCCAGTACACCTTCAGGCTTCGTCCGCTGAGTAATGAAAAGTGCAGACCATAGTTACAGCCGGAGATTAGCAGGAATACCGCGATAATCGAGTTAATCGTCGGACTGTTAAAGTAGCCGACGCTGGCGTCATGCGTGGAGAAGCCGCCAATGGCGATGGTCGAAAAGCTATGGCCAATGGCGTCAAATGCCGGCATTCCGGCGAACCACAGCGCCAGCGCGCAGGCGACGGTCAGCAGGACATAGATGAGCCACAGCGTTTTTGCCGTTTCGGCGATTCGCGGGCGCATTTTGTTATCCTTCAGCGGCCCGGGCATCTCCGCCCGGTACAGCTGCATCCCACCGACGCCGAGTATCGGCAGTATCGCGACCGCCAGCACAATGATCCCCATACCGCCAAACCATTGCAGCATCTGACGATAGAAAAGAATGGCGTGAGGCAACGAGTCGAGGCCGACCAGCGTAGTCGCGCCCGTGGTGGTAAGGCCAGAGAAGGATTCAAAAAACGCATCGGTGACCGTCAGGTTTGGCTGCTCGGCGAAGATAAACGGTAGCGCACCGACGCTGCCCAGCACGGTCCAGAAGAGGACAACGATCAGGAAGCCCTCACGGGATTTCAGCTCACCCTTTTCACGGCGGTTCGGCCACCATAATAGAGAGCCAATAGCTAAAGCGACGAAAAAGGTCTGGGTAAACGCCCGCCCGGCACCATCACGGTATATCAGGGCCACTAATCCCGGGAGGATCATGGTCCCCGAAAATAAAATGACCAGCAGTCCAACGATTCGGGTAATCGCGCGAAAATGCATCTCTGGCGCTTCCTTTGATATGCAAAAAATCAGGTGGGGATTATTCGTCAATCTTCAGTAATTGCAACGAGCCACGGCTAAAATCAGCCAGTTTTGTTGAAAATGACGCCACTTCAGCTTGAGGAAGCGCAACACGCAGCTGGACGAACGCCTGATATTGGCTTTCGACAATTTGCCCTGCGAACTGAGTCAACAGCGCTTCAACACCGGCTAATTGCCCGTATTCACACTGCAAAGTATATGCGGTCAGCGGCGTCTTGCGCTGCGTTGTCAGTTGAGCAAGCGCCTGGTGTACGCCACCGCCATAGGCCTTCACCAGACCACCGGTACCCAGCAGAATACCGCCGTAGTAGCGCACTACGACGGCAGTTATCTCACCAACACCGCTGCCCATAAGCTGTGCCAGCATCGGTTTACCTGCCGTTCCCGCCGGTTCACCATCGTCAGAGAAACCCAGCTGCTGTGAATCGTTCGGCGGGCCGGCCACCCACGCCACGCAGTGGTGGCGAGCGTCCGGGTGATCCGCTCTTACTGATTCAACAAACGCTTTTGCCGCCATTACGCCATCGGTATGCGCCAATAGCGTAATAAAACGGCTCTTCTTAATCTCTTCGACAAAGCTCACCGGCGCGGCCGGTATCAACCAACTCTCCATCAGGCCAGTTTCAGGTCACGCGTCATATTTTCGACACTGTTCTCGTGGATAACGACGTTATCTTCGATACGAATGCCGCCAAACGGTTTCAGCGCTTCAATTTTCTGCCAGTTGAAATGCTTGCTGAACTGCCCTTCGCGCCACGGAGCCAGCAGAGACTCAATAAAATAGATACCTGGCTCAATGGTCAGCACCATACGCGGCTGGATCACGCGCGTGCAGCGCAGGTACGGATATTTCGACGGCGCCGCCAGATGGGTACCGGAATCATCCTGCATAAAGCCAGCGACATCATGCACCTGCAGACCCAGCGGGTGGCCGATGCCGTGAGGCATAAACGGCCCGGTCAGGTCGTTTTCGACCATCGCCTCTTCGCTCATGTTGGTGACGATCTGATGTTTACGCAGCAGTTTAGCAATACGCTGATGGAACTGGACGTGATAATCCACGTAGCTGGTTCCGACTTTCAGCGTGCTAATCAGCGCCAGCTGCTCATCATTAACGTCTTTAATCAGCTGGGCAAAGTCGCTATCGCCGTGCGCGGCCCAGGTACGCGTGAGATCCGCCGCATAGCCGTTATATTCCGCACCGGCATCGAGCAGGAAGCTCCGCGCTTCTGCCGGCGCGCGGTGATCCAGTTTGGTGTAGTGCAGCACCGATGCGTGCTCATTGATCGCGACGATGTTGCTGTACGGTACGTCGGTATCGCGGTGGCCGGTCGCGGTCAGATAGGCCTGGTTGATATCGAACTCGCTCATCCCGGACAGGAAGGCTTCATGCGCCGCCCGATGGCCGTTGATCGCTGATTTCTGCGCTTCGCGCATGCAGGCCAGCTCGTAATCCGTTTTATAAGAGCGATAGTAGTGCAGATAGTCGATAACCCCTTTCGGGTTGATTTTATCCGCGGCGATCTCCAACCCTAGCGCGCGCTCAGGGACCGGGCCGATATAGCCGATGTTGCCGCGCGCCGCCGGGAGCTGGCTGCCAATACCGTCAGCCTTCGGCAGAGCAATCACTTCCACCTCTTCGGTCCAGAATGAAGTCGGCAGCGGCTCAACGTTATGCCAGTAATCAACCGGCAGGTAGAACCACAGCTTCGGCTTATTCACACCATCCACCAGCAGCCAGCAGTTAGGAACCTGCGTGACGGGCACCCACGCTTTAAACTGCGGATTGACCTTGAACGGGTACGGGTGATCGTCAAGGAAGACGTTAACCAGCTCACCGGAGTGAATCAGTAAGGCATCCAGCTTAAAACGAGATAAAACATCACGGGTACGTTCTTGTAAGGTAGCAATATGGTTTTTATAGAGCGCGGCTAGTGATTCCATCTTTTTATCCTTTGATTTTATTAGATCGTGACTCTCCGCATCTTAGCACATCGGCTTCAGGCAGGGCGATTTCCGCCGGATGTGATCCGACCAGCATTTATTTAAAGACTTGTTTGCAATTTTTTAACATAAATCCCACACTCCTTCTCATCTGGTACGACCAGATCATATTGCTGGATTCAGGAGACTGACATGCTCTACAAAGGCGACAACCTGTACCTCGACTGGCTGGAAGATGGCATTGCCGAACTGGTGTTCGATGCCCCCGGCTCGGTTAACAAGCTCGATACCGCAACCGTAGCCAGCCTCGGCGATGCGCTGGACGTGCTCGAAAAGCAAAAAGATCTTAAAGGGCTGCTGCTGCGCTCTGACAAAGCGGCCTTTATCGTCGGTGCCGACATAACCGAATTTCTCTCCCTGTTCCTGGTCCCGCAGGAGCAGCTCAGCCAATGGCTGCATTTTGCCAATAGCGTTTTCAACCGCCTCGAAGATTTACCGGTCCCCACCGTTTCAGCCGTCAACGGCTATGCGCTGGGCGGCGGCTGCGAGTGCGTGCTGGCGACGGATTATCGCCTGGCAACGCCGGACCTGCGCATCGGTCTGCCGGAAACTAAGCTGGGCATTATGCCGGGCTTCGGTGGTTCAGTGCGTATGCCGCGCATGCTCGGCGCCGATAGTGCGCTGGAAATTATCGCGGCGGGTAAAGACGTCAGTGCCGATCAGGCGCTGAAAATCGGCCTCATCGACGGCATCGTCAAGCCGGAGAAACTGCGCGACGGTGCGCTCAGCATTTTGCGCCAGGCCATTAACGGCGATCTCGACTGGCAGGCGAAGCGTCAGCCGAAGCTGGAGCCGCTGAAGCTCAGCAAAATCGAAGCCGCCATGAGCTTCACCATTGCGAAAGGAATGGTCGCCCAGACCGCCGGGAAACACTATCCGGCGCCGATGACCGCCGTCAAAACGATTGAAGCTGCCGCCCGGCTCGGCCGCGATGAAGCGCTGAAGCTGGAAAACCAAAGCTTCGTCCCGCTGGCGCACACTAAAGAAGCCCGCGCGCTGGTCGGCATCTTCCTCAACGATCAGTACGTCAAAGGCAAAGCGAAGAAGCTGACCAAAGACGTTGAAACGCCGAAACAGGCCGCTGTGCTGGGCGCCGGGATTATGGGCGGCGGCATTGCCTATCAATCTGCCTGGAAAGGCGTGCCGGTCATCATGAAGGATATTAACGACAAATCGCTGACGCTCGGCATGAACGAAGCCGCCAAGCTGCTTAACAAACAGCTTGAGCGCGGCAAGATTGACGGCCTGAAGCTGGCAGGCGTCATCGGCACCATTCACCCGACGCTGGACTACTCCGGCTTTGAGCGCGTGGACGTGGTCGTTGAAGCCGTTGTCGAAAACCCGAAAGTGAAGAAAGCGGTGCTGGCGGAGACCGAAGGTAAAGTGCGCCCGGATACGGTGCTGGCCTCCAATACCTCAACGATCCCGATCGGTGAACTGGCAAACGCTCTGCAGCGTCCGGAGAATTTCTGCGGCATGCACTTCTTTAACCCGGTGCATCGTATGCCGCTGGTTGAAGTGATTCGCGGCGAAAAAACCTCGGATGAGACGATTGCCAAGGTGGTGGCCTGGGCCAGCAAGATGGGCAAAACGCCGATCGTGGTTAACGACTGTCCCGGCTTCTTCGTCAACCGCGTGCTGTTCCCCTACTTCGCCGGCTTCAGCCAGCTGCTACGCGATGGCGCAGACTTCCGCAAGGTCGATAAGGTCATGGAGAAGCTGTTCGGCTGGCCGATGGGGCCGGCGTACCTGCTCGACGTGGTCGGCATCGATACCGCCCACCATGCGCAGGCGGTGATGGCCGCCGGCTTCCCGCAGCGCATGCAGAAAGATTATCACGATGCGATTGACGCCCTGTTCGACGCTAACCGCTTCGGCCAGAAAAACGGCCTTGGCTTCTGGCGCTATACCCAGGACAGCAAAGGCAAGCCGAAGAAAGAAGAGGACCCGGCCGTTGACGGCCTGCTGGCAGACGTAAGCCAGCCGAAGCGCGACTTCAGCGATGAAGAAATTATCGCCCGCATGATGATTCCCATGGTCAACGAAGTGGTGCGTTGCCTGGAAGAAGGCATTATCGCCAGCCCGGCGGAAGCGGATATGGCGCTGGTTTATGGCCTCGGCTTCCCTCCGTTCCACGGCGGCGCCTTCCGCTGGCTGGACACCCTGGGTAGCGCAAAATATCTCGATATGGCACAGCAGTACCAGCACCTCGGCCCGCTGTATGAGGTGCCGGAAGGTCTGCGCAACAAAGCGCGCCATAACGAACCCTATTACCCCCCGGTTGAACCTGCCCGTCCGGTAGGCGAGCTGAAAACGGCTTAAGGAGTCACAATGGAACAGGTTGTCATTGTCGATGCAATTCGTACCCCGATGGGCCGTTCAAAAGGCGGCGCGTTTCGCCACGTGCGTGCGGAGGACCTCTCCGCGCACCTGATGCGTAGCCTGCTATCGCGTAATCCGGCGCTCGATGCGACCACGATCGACGATATCTACTGGGGCTGCGTACAGCAAACGCTGGAGCAGGGTTTTAACATCGCACGTAACGCCGCGCTGCTGGCGGAGATCCCGCACTCGGTACCCGCGACGACGGTTAACCGCCTGTGCGGCTCATCTATGCAGGCGCTGCACGATGCGGCGCGCATGATCATGACCGGTGACGCGAGCGTCTGCCTGATTGGCGGCGTGGAACATATGGGCCATGTCCCGATGAGCCACGGCGTCGATTTTCACCCGGGCCTTAGCCGTAATGTCGCCAAAGCTGCCGGCATGATGGGCCTGACGGCAGAAATGCTGGCGCGTCTTCACGGCATCAGCCGCGAGATGCAGGACCAGTTTGCCGCACGCTCCCACGCTCGGGCATGGGCAGCCACGCAATCCGGCGCTTTTAAAAATGAGATTGTCGCCACGGGCGGTCACGATGCCGACGGGGTACTGAAATCATTTAACTATGACGAAGTCATTCGCCCGGAAACCACCGTGGAAGCGCTGGCCGCGCTGCGGCCCGCCTTTGACCCGGTCACCGGCACCGTCACGGCGGGGACCTCTTCCGCCCTCTCCGACGGCGCTGCCGCCATGCTGCTAATGAGCGAGAGCCGCGCCCGGGAGCTGGGGCTGAAACCCCGCGCCCGCGTCCGCTCAATGGCCGTTGTTGGCTGCGATCCTTCCATCATGGGCTATGGACCGGTTCCGGCATCAAAGCTGGCGCTGAAAAAGGCCGGACTGACCGCCAGCGATATCGATGTTTTTGAAATGAACGAAGCGTTTGCCGCGCAGATCCTGCCGTGCATAAAAGATCTGGGCCTGACGGAGCAGATTGACGAAAAGATCAACCTTAACGGCGGTGCGATCGCCCTGGGCCACCCGCTGGGCTGTTCCGGCGCGCGTATCAGCACTACGTTAATTAATCAGATGGAGCGCAAAGACGCGCAGTTTGGGCTGGCCACCATGTGCATTGGGTTAGGTCAGGGGATCGCGACGGTATTTGAGCGGGTTTAATTGAGGGGTTATCTCAAGCCATTGGCGCCAGAACAAGGCGGCAAGCGAATGATAAATTCGTCAGGAACGAATTTGAACAGCCGAAGGCTGCCTTCGGTGAGGGACATGGATGTCCCTTATTCATCCCGATGAGCTTACGCATAAATAGTAAGCGATTCGGGTGAACGAGCCTAGCCAACGCAGTTATGGTGATAATGGCAAAAAGAGAAGGTTTAGTTGCCGTTCTTCCCGCCTGTCAGGGGCGGGTTTTTTATTTCTGCAATCTACCATCAGCCGCCCCTTCCCGAAAGAACGGGGCGCCGATAATCAGATAAACGCGAAGGCATCGCCAAACAGGCGATCTTCACGCGCATGACGCTCGTTGCAGAACAGGTCACGGGCAATTTTAGCCATCTCGAAGCGACCGGCAATGTAGATATCATGCTCCGCCAGGGTGCCGTAATCCTGAAGCACCGCGGTCAGCACGGTCCCGGAACGTCCGCGCCAGTCTTCTTCCGGCTGTTCAACAACCGGCTCGATGCGCAGGCCAGGATGCTCAATGCTCAGCGCTTCCAGCTCAGACAGATCGTAGAGGTGCTTCGCCTCGCGGCCGCCCCAGTAGATGGCAATATCGCGATTCGGATTGCGGGCCAGGGCCGTTAACAAAATGGAACGCACGTATGAAAAACCGGTTCCCCCGGCAATGAGGATGAGCGGACGATCCTCATCTTCACGCAGCCAGGCTTCGCCATGCGGAATATCAACCTCAATCTCACGCTCTTTCAGGATGCGATCCATTACCGCCATCGCATACAGATTTAGCTCAGAAGCGCCGATATGCAGTTCAATAAACTCCTGCTCTGCTGGCGTAGAGGCCATAGAGAACGGACGCTTGTCGCGCTCGTCCATTACCACCATCAAATACTGGCCGGCGCGGAAAGAGAAAGCCGCTTCTGGCACTAATCGAACGCGATACACGGTATCGGTAATCGCCTCCACCGAGGTCACTTTACAGCTTAAGGTTGTCATGCGTCCCCTCTGTCGGGTCTATAGAGCAAAACAGCGGCGTTAGCCCCGCTTACTGTTATTTAAAGATAGCCAGTTCGTCCCAGATGGCGTCGATGCGCGCCGTCACCTCGGGATCTTTTTTAATCGGGCGGCCCCATTCTCGCTGGGTTTCGCCTGGCCATTTGTTTGTGGCATCCAGCCCCATTTTTGAACCCAGGCCGGAAACCGGCGAGGCAAAATCCAGATAATCAATTGGCGTATTTTCTACCAGTACCGTATCACGAGCCGGGTCCATCCGGGTAGTAATCGCCCAGATCACATCGTTCCAGTCGCGCGCGTTAACGTCATCATCGCAGACAATAACGAACTTAGTGTACATAAACTGGCGCAGGAACGACCATACGCCCATCATTACGCGTTTAGCATGCCCGGCGTACTGTTTCTTCATGGTGACCACCGCCAGGCGGTAAGAGCATCCTTCCGGCGGCAGATAGAAATCGACAATTTCCGGGAACTGCTTTTGCAGAATCGGCACAAAGACTTCGTTTAGCGCCACGCCTAATACGGCAGGCTCATCGGGCGGTCTTCCGGTGTAGGTCGAATGGTAAATGGCATCTTCGCGCCGGGTGATATGGGTCACCGTAAACACCGGGAAGCTATCCACTTCGTTGTAATAGCCGGTGTGATCGCCATACGGTCCTTCCGGCGCCATTTCCCCTGGCTCAATATACCCTTCCAGCACAATTTCAGCGCTGGCAGGCACTTCCAGATCGTTAGAAATACACTTCACGACTTCCGTTTTCGTTCCGCGCAGCAGGCCGGCAAAAGCGTACTCCGAGAGTGTATCGGGAACCGGCGTCACTGCCGCAAGAATTGTCGCCGGATCGGCGCCCAGCGCCACGGAGACCGGAAAACGTTCTCCTGGATGCGCCGCGCACCACTCCTGGAAATCCAGCGCGCCGCCGCGATGGGATAGCCAGCGCATAATCAGCTTATTTTTGCCAATCAGCTGCTGGCGATAGATGCCCAGATTCTGCCGCTCCTTATGCGGGCCGCGGGTTACCGTCAGCCCCCAGGTAATCAGCGGCGCGGCATCATCCGGCCAGCAGGTCATAATCGGGATCTGCGTCAGGTCAACGCTCTCGCCTTCGATAATTTTCTGCTGACAGGGCGCGCCGCGCAGGCGCTTAGTCGGCATATTCAGTACCTGCTTAAACTGCGGCAGCTTATCGAAGAGATCGCGAAAGCCTTTTGGCGGCTCAGGCTCTTTGAGGAAAGCTAACAGCTTGCCCACTTCCCGCAGCGCGCTAACGTCTTCCTGCCCCATGCCCATCGCCACGCGCTTCGGCGTGCCAAACAGATTACACAGCACCGGCATGGTGTAACCTTTAGGATTTTCAAATAGCAGAGCCGGGCCGCCGGCACGTAAAGTGCGATCGGCAATTTCGGTGATTTCCAGATGAGGATCGACCGGCAGGGATATCCTTTTCAGCTCCCCCTGCTGCTCCAGTAATGTCAGAAAGTCGCGTAGATCGTGGTATTTCATGGAGTTGTTATTGACCTCTATACAGGCGGCTGATTATACGGTGTTCATCGGCGCCATGCTGTACTTTTGTTAAATTAGCGTGAAAGAATATAGAATTTTAGTTTTCACTTATAATGGCTTTCGCGATCGCTCCAGGCTTTTGTTATGCTTGCTACTAATCGAGTGGAAAGAGTTATTATGCAAGCCTGGTATTTACTGTATTGCAAGCGTGGGCAGCTTCAGCGCGCCCAGGAACATCTCGAACGGCAGGCGGTCAATTGCCTGATGCCGACGATCGCACTGGAAAAAATCGTCCGCGGTAAACGCACTACGGTCAGCGAACCCCTGTTCCCTAACTATCTGTTTATCGAATTCGATCCGGAAGTTATCCATACCACGACCATTAGCGCTACGCGCGGCGTGAACAGCTTCGTTCGTTTCGGCGCCCAGCCGGCTACCGTACCGTCGGCGGTGATTCATCAGCTCTCGATCTATAAACCGGAAGGCATTACGGACCCGGAAACGCCGCACGGGGGCGATAGCGTGCTGATTACCGACGGCGCGTTCGAA
Source organism: Klebsiella sp. 10-1 (assembly GCF_009758445.1). Classification (NCBI taxonomy): domain Bacteria; kingdom Pseudomonadati; phylum Pseudomonadota; class Gammaproteobacteria; order Enterobacterales; family Enterobacteriaceae; genus Klebsiella; species Klebsiella sp. 10-1. The sequence continues at coordinate 73,313 of NZ_WQRE01000012.1, read as the reverse complement.
GGCCTGCAGGCGATCTTCAGCGAGCCGGATGGCGAAACCCGCTCTATGCTGCTGCTGAACCTGCTTAACAAACAGGTGCTGCAAAGCGTCAAAAATACTGACTTCCATAAAATCTGACGGCACGGTTAAAAGCGAACGCCAAAGAGCGTTCTGGCGTTCGTGTCGGTAACCTCTTCCAGCCTCTGAGCCTCCTCACCGCGCCAGCCGGCAACGCGCGTCAGAATGTGCGGCAGATACATGGGCTCATTGCGCCGGGAATTGGGTTTAGGGCTCAGGTCACGCGGCAGTAAATAGGGCGCATCGGTCTCAATCAGCAGGCGATCGGCCGGGATCTCCGTCAGCAGATTGCGCAGCTCAAGGCCGCGACGCTCATCGCATACCCAGCCGGTGATCCCGATATACAAACCCCTCTCCAGACACTCGCGCACCTCATCACGACTGCCGGTGAAGCAGTGCAGCACCGCTCCGGGCAGCTTATCCAGCCACGGCGCGAGCAGAGTCAGAAAGCGCTCGTGGGCGTCGCGGCAGTGCAAAAATACCGGCAGCGAAAGCTCAGCCGCCAGCGCCAGCTGCGCGCTAAACGCCGCTTCCTGCTCCGCCGGAGTCGAAAAGTTGCGGTTGAAATCGAGACCGCATTCGCCAATTGCCACCACTTCCGCCCTGCGCGCCAGCTCGCCGATCGCCACCGCGACCGACTCCGTCCAGCTGCTGCTGTCATGCGGATGTACCCCTGCGGTTGACCAGCAGCGTGAATAGCGCCGCGCCATCTGCTGCGCCTGTTCGCTTTCATGGAGATTGGTGCCGGTCAGCAGCATACCGGTCACTCCGGCGGCCTGAGCGCGGGCAACGACCTCATCGCGATCGCGGGAAAATTGTGAACTGGTCAGATTTACGCCAATATCGAACATCGCCCCTCCCATATGACAACCGCCCTGACGGGCGGTTAATTACTCTTCTTTGCTGCCCGCCTCTTCAGCGGCGGCATCTTCATCACGCGTCAGTCGTTTTCCGGTGTAGAAGCGGGCGAAGAAGACCCCAACTTCAAACAGGCAGTACATCGGGATCGCCAGCAGCGTTTGTGAGAATACATCCGGCGGCGTCAGCAGCATACCCACAACGAAGGCGCCGACCAGCACATAGGGGCGTTTCTTACGCAGATCGTCCGGCGTGGTGACGCCCATCCAGCACAGCAGCACGATGGCCACCGGCACTTCAAACGAGACGCCGAAGGCGATAAATAACGCCATAACGAAGTCGAGATAGCTGCGGATATCGGTGGAGACCTGCACGCCTTCCGGCGCCGCGTGCGTCAGGAAGCCGAACGCCAGCGGGAACACCACAAAGTAGGCGAAGGCCATACCGATGTAGAACAGCAGCGTACTGGAGACCAGCAGCGGCATCACCAGCCGGCGTTCATGCTTATACAATGCAGGCGCCACAAAGGCCCAGACCTGATAAAGAATGACCGGCACCGACAAAATGACCGAGACCATAAATGTCAGCTTGATCGGCGTAAAGAAAGGAGAGGCTACGTCCGTGGCGATCATCGTCGCGCCTACCGGCATCTGCCGGATGAGCGGTGCCGAAACCAGCTGATAGATGTCGTTGGCAAAGTAAACCAACGCCAGAAAAATCACCAGAATCGCGAGAATGCTGTTGATCAGACGCTTACGCAGCTCAATCAGATGCGAAATTAGCGGTTGAGTATCGTCTACGCCCATTTTTACGGTTTATCACTCGATGCGGGAGAGGAATCGGTAGCTTTTACGGCAGCTTTTTCTTTGGCTTCAGGAAGCTCGGTCGACGGCGGAAGCGGCTCATCGACAGCGCTGGCTGGCGCATGAACCGGCGCGCTGGCCTGATACTCGGCCGTCGCCGGCGTGATGTCCTGGCGCTGTTCTTCGCTGCCTTTCACCACCGGGTTATGGATAGTGTTCGCTTCGTCACTGGCTTTCTCAGGATCGTGAGCGGAATAGGAGCGTTTCATGGATTCGGCCGCTTCACGCAGTTCGTCCATTGAGGCCTTCAGCTCAGGCGTCAGGTTATCCAGGCTCGCCTTTTCCACTTTCTTCAGGCTTTCCTGAAATTCCTGCAGTTTTAGTTCCTGAGTAATCTCATTTTGTACGGTGGCCGCCAGCGACCGCAGCGTGCGGATCCAGCTAGCCACCGTTTTTACCGCTACAGGCAGTCGCTGTGGCCCCAGTACGATAAGGCCAATCACAAACACCAGCAGTAGTTCACTAAAACCGATATCGAACACGAATTACACCTGCTCTTTGTCGTGGCGTTTTGTCTCGTCTTTTTTCGCATCATCCTGCTTATCAGCGATAGATTTCGCCGCGAAATCTGCATCCTGAGTCCCGTTTTCAGGTTTTTCATCATCATTCATGGCCTTTTTAAAGCCCTTGATTGATGCGCCTAAATCCGACCCCAGCGAGCTCAGCTTTTTTGTCCCAAAAAGCAGAACTACGATGACGACAACAACTAATAACTGCCAGATACTGATACCACCCATACACATTCCTCTATGACAGATGATGAATTAATGGGACGCATTATACACGTCATCCTGCGGGTCGCCTCTTTGTCCGGCCGCTCGCATGACTTCGCGCATGAACGAATGCGCCGTGATGAAGGCAATACCGCTTAGCGCGTTTTCCGCCAGCCAATCAGCCAGGTCACAACGCCACCGGCCATTAGCCAGCCGGGCATCAGGCCCCACTCCGGTCGGTGGATGAATAACAGAGTACCGCTAAGTAACAAAACGGCGCCTATACCAAACAGATAACGGGACTGTCCCTGGCGAGCGTGCCGCACCTGGATGTCCCGGACAATAGTATCAACGCTGTTCTGCAGCTGTTTGCTCTGCTGCAGGCTTTGGTACACCAGCTCCGGTATCTCCGGCATTCTTTCAATCCAGAACGGCGCTTTTTCTTTGAACGCGCGTACCAGCGCCGGAATACCGACCTGATCTTTAATCCACGACTCAAGGAAAGGCTTCGCCGTTTTCCACAAGTCTAACTGAGGATAGAGCTGGCGGCCTACCCCTTCTACGTAAAGTAATGTCTTCTGTAACAATACCAGCTGCGGCTGAACTTCCATATTGAAGCGCCGGGCGGTATTGAACAGGTTCAGCAAAACATGCCCAAAGGAGATTTCAGCCAGCGGCTTTTCGAAGATAGGTTCGCAGACGGTGCGGATGGCAAATTCGAACTCTTCAACGTTTGTATCCGCAGGCACCCAGCCGGAATCAACGTGCAGCTCGGCAACTTTGCGATAATCGCGGTTGAAGAAGGCAATGAAATTTTCCGCCAGATAGCGCTTATCCTCTTTATTCAGCGAGCCCACAATGCCGCAGTCAATGCCGATATATTTCGGGTTCTCCGGATGTTCGTAGCTGACAAAAATATTACCCGGGTGCATGTCGGCGTGGAAGAAGCTGTCGCGGAATACCTGGGTGAAAAAGACCTGCACGCCCCGCTCTGCGAGCAGCTTCATATTGGTGCCCTGGGCCTCCAGCGCCTCGACATCGGAAACCGGGATGCCGTAAATCCGCTCCATCACCATCATGCCTTCGCTGCAGTAGTCGGAGTAAACCTCCGGAACGTACAGCATTGGGCTATCTTCAAAATTCCGCCGCAGCTGGATAGCGTTTGCCGATTCGCGCAGCAGGTTGAGCTCGTCGAGCAGCGTTTTTTCATATTCGCGCACCACTTCCTGCGGGCGCAGGCGGCGGCCGTCGGGCAGCAGGCGAGGTACCCAGCGCGCCAGGCGATAGATAAGCTTCATATCCGCTTTGATAACCGGCACGATGTCCGGGCGGATAACCTTAATCACGATCTCTTTGCCGTTCTCTTTCAGGCGCGCGGTATGTACCTGGGCAATCGAGGCGGAAGCCAGCGGCTCAATCGAGAAATCATCAAACCAGGCCTCAACCGGAAGGCCGCCCATCGCCTGCTCGATCTGCTTTTTAGCCTGCTGACCATCAAACGGCGCCACGCGATCCTGCAGGAGCGCGAGCTGATCGGCAATTTGCGGAGGAAAGAGATCGCGACGAGTTGACAGCATCTGACCAAATTTGATCCAGACGGGTCCCAGCTCCTGTAACGCAAGGCGTAAGCGTTCGCCGAGGGGTTGGTCTTTATGACGATTTGGCATCCAGAACAGCGTGCGCCGCCAGATACGCAGCGGCAGCGTGATACGCATCCTGGGGATCAGCTCATCAAGCCCGTAGCTCAAAAAGGTGCGGATAATAAGATACAGGCGCCGTAATTCTCCTGGCGTCATTTGCCCTCCAGCATTTCCAGCCGTTTTTCAAGCGCAGACAGGGCGCGTTCCGCGGCGGCGGTCTCTTCCCCAAACCAGGCCATTTCCAGCGGACCTGGCGCCAGACGCCACTCTTCGGTGAGCGTCTCAGCAACATACCGCTGCTGGCGCTGCGCGCCGTGCAGCAGGAAGCGAGCGCCGGTGCGGAATACTTTGCTGACGCCCTCGGCGACAATATCGCCGGTATACGGGGCCAGCAGCTCTGCGGGATCGAACTCCGCCAGATCGCACAGCGTCACCATATTCTGCACCACCTGCAAATCGCCCTGCACCTGCAGGTCGCCGCTGCGGATAAGCGCGGTAAGCTGCTGACGATTGCGCAGCTGCGGCAGAACGCTCAGGCGGGTGATGACGGTACAGTCCGCTTCGCCTTCCCACGCGCCGAGCACATCGACCTGGCGGTCGCTAAAGACCAGAACCACCGGCGTCGCCAGCTCCTGCAGCTCCACGCGCAGCACTTTCCCTGACAAACGCTGACGCGCCGGTTTTAAGGCCTTATCGCGCCAGAGAAAAGTATTCAGGACCGTCTCAATACCCGCGGTTACCAGTGGTTTGAAAGGCATAGCGTCTCCCCTGTCAGAACTTATAACCGCGGTGTAACGCCACGATACCTGCCGTCAGGTTGTAGTAATCGACGCTTTCAAAGCCCGCATCCTGCATCATGCCCTTCAGGGTGTCCTGATCGGGATGCATGCGAATAGATTCCGCAAGGTAGCGATAGCTCTCGCCGTCGTTAGCCACCAGCTCCCCCACGCGCGGCAGGATATGGAAGGAGTAGGCGTCGTACGCTTTGCTAAGCGGCTCAATAATCGGTTTTGAAAATTCCAGCACCAGCAGACGTCCGCCCGGCTTCAGAACCCGGTACATGGAACGCAGCGCTTTTTCTTTATCAGTGACGTTACGCAGGCCGAATGAAATAGTGATGCAGTCAAAGGTGTTATCGGCAAACGGCAGCGCTTCCGCATTTGCCTGAACGTATTCAACGTTGCCGATAATGCCGATGTTGCGCAGCTTTTCGCGGCCCATTTTCAGCATTGAATCGTTAATGTCTGCCAGCATGACGCGGCCAGACTCACCCACCAGGCGGGAGAATTTCGCCGTCAGGTCGCCGGTGCCGCCGGCCAGATCCAGTACGGTCTGCCCACGACGCACGCCGCTGCAATCGATGGTGAAACGCTTCCACAAACGATGAATACCGAACGACATCAAATCGTTCATCACATCATATTTTGCGGCCACAGAATGGAATACATGCGCAACCATGTCCGCCTTCTGCTCTTTGGCAACCGTCTGAAAGCCAAAGTGCGTCGTTTCTTGTGAATCCTCAACCATCTCAATGCCTGCTTGCTTATCAAGAAAATGTTCAGCGAGTGTAACAGATTTAGCGCATTTCCCATACGGTTCAACGCGGCTGAGAACCCTCACCTGACATCGATGCAGCGGAAGATTCTGATGAAAATTCGTTATTTTCCGGTGAGTTATCATCCTCATCCAGCCGGTATTCATCGTCCTGGGCGGTTGCCTGCTCGACTAAGTCAGGATTAATCCCGCGCTTAACCTCCACGCCGAGGCCACGAAAGGCTTCAGCCTGCACCAGCAGGTTGCCGCGGCCGGAGGCCAGCTTTTTCATCGCCTGGCGGTAATTATCCTGCGCTTTGTCGAGGCTCTGGCCTATTGCGGACATATCATCGACGAACAGCCGCATTTTGTCGTACAGGCGGCCCGCGCGTTCGGCAATTTTCTGCGCATTGCGGCTTTGGTGCTCATAGCGCCAGAGATTGGCAATGGTACGCAACGCCACCAGAAGCGTGGTGGGGCTGACCAGCATAATATTGTGCTGCAGCGCTTCGCTGATCAGTTCGGGCTGGCGGTCTATCGCCAGCAGAAATGCGGGCTCAACGGGGATAAACATCAGGACGTAGTCGAGCGATCGCAGCCCCGGCAGCTGTTGATAATCTTTCCTGCCAAGCAGGCGGATATGGCTGCGCACCGACGCAATATGCTCCTGCAGCGCCGCCTCGCGGGCGTAATCATCTTCGGCGTTAAAGTAGCGCTCATAGGCCACCAGCGTCATTTTGGCATCAATGACCACGTCTTTTCCCTGCGGCAAACGGACGATCACGTCCGGCTGCATCCGCGAGCGGTTTTCCGTTTCAATACTGACCTGGGTCTGGTATTCGTAGCCATCCCGCAGCCCGGAAGCCTCCAGCACGCGGGTTAAAACCACTTCCCCCCAGTTGCCCTGGGTTTTGTTATCGCCTTTAAGCGCACGGGTCAGGTTCAGGGCCTCCTGAGCCATCCGGGTATTCAGCTGCTGCAAATTGCGGATTTCATGGGCCAGCGTGTGGCGTTCTCGCGCCTCCTGACCGAAGCTGTCCTGTACCTGGCGACGAAAACCGTCCAGCTGTTCGCGCAGCGGCGTCAGCAGGCCGTGCAGGCTTTGCCGGTTCTGCTCATCAACCCGCCGGTTGCTGTGTTCGAAGATACGGTTAGCCAGATTTTCAAACTGCTCGCTGAGTCGCTGCTCGCTGTTCACCATCTGGCGAATTTTCTCTTCCGCATGTAGCTGGGTGGATTCAAGGCGAGTGGTGACTTCACGGAGATCGGCCTCCAGCGAACTATTGATATCGCGCAGGCTGCGCAGCTCATTATTCAGCAGCTCGCACTCATCGCGCCAGTGGGCCGCCTGCACCAGCTGCTGCCGGGCCGAGCTCAGCTCAATATCCAGCTCGCGCCGCTCTTCAATAAGGTCAGCACGCGTTTGATCGGCGGCGGCCTTCGTCGCCAGCCAACCGACGACCAGCCCTACGGCCAGCGCCGCGATGGCACTTATAATCATTGAGATATCCACAACGCCCCCTGCTACTGCAACCGCTTACGGCACAAAAATAGAATTGTGCTGTACAAACGTCCAGTTTAAAAGGAATTTCCTGCGAGGCGCAGCGCAAAAAAGAGAGGCCGGACGAGCCGGCCTTCGCAACGAGGGGATGAACTACAGCAGACGGCTGGCCGCTTCAACGACAATTTTCACCGCATGGCTTTCGGTTTGCTTCATGGTTTCGGCGTCAGGTATTTCCTGCTGGGTACGGTTAACGATCACCCCGGCAACCATCCCGGCACGCAGGCCCTGGCTGGAGCACATGGTCAGCAGCGTGGCGGATTCCATTTCATAGTTCATCACGCCCATCGCCTGCCACTCTGCCATCGAGCCTTTAAAACGGCTCACCACGCGACCGGAAACGGTGTCATAGCGCTCCTGGCCCGGATAGAAGGTGTCGGACGATGCGGTCACGCCGATATGAGTCGTCGCACCGATTGATTTAGCCGCTTCCACCAGCGCGGTGGTACAGGCAAAGTCAGCGACTGCCGGATATTCCATTGGCGCAAAGTGCAGGCTCGCGCCGTCGAGGCGTACGGATGCCGTGGTAACCAGAACGTCGCCAACGTTAATATTCGGCTGGATGGCGCCAGTGGTACCGATACGCAGGAAGGTATTGATTCCCAGCTGAGCCAGCTCTTCAACAGCAATCGATGTCGACGGGCCGCCGATACCGGTAGAGCATACAATCACCGGCTTGCCGTCAAGCTCGGCGCGCCAGGAGGTAAATTCGCGGTGAGATGCCAGCTTGACCGGCTTATCCATCAGCGCGGCGATCTTTTCCACACGCTCCGGATCGCCAGGGACGATAGCCAGCGTAGCCCCTTGTAAATCGTTTTTGGTGAGGCCGAGATGAAAAACATCAGACTTAGACATAAAAAACTCCTCTGTGGGTCGAATTATCAGCAGAAGCAAAACGGTACTTTACAGAAGCCATCCGCTTAATTTTGTGACACCAATCACCATGAATGAAAATCATTGCAACAATATTCCATTAAATAGTGAGTTACGTCACATTAACAAGTTATATTCACTGCAGCTGAACAAAAGATAGCCTGTTTCGGGCACTGTGATTCGTTAACGTTCGGTCTTAAGAGTCTATAGTTATCGATGCGCTGATAAATTAAGGGTACGGAGAATACCATGACCACAACCAAGCAACCCGGCTTTGCACCTGCAGCCACCCCGCACGCTTCTACCGCCGTTTATACGCCGGAAGAGAGCATTACTGCCGGAGAAACCTCTATCCCTTCCCAGGGAGAGAACATGCCGGCGTACCATGCCCGGCCAAAAAATAGCGATGGGCCGCTTCCGGTGGTTATCGTGGTGCAGGAAATTTTCGGCGTCCATGAGCACATCCGCGACGTTTGCCGTCGTCTGGCGCTGGAAGGCTATCTGGCTATCGCCCCAGAGCTGTACTTTCGCCAGGGCGATCCGAATGAGTACACCGATATCCCGACGCTATTCCAGGAGCTGGTCAGCAAAGTCCCGGACTCTCAGGTGCTGGCAGACCTTGACCATGTCGCCAGCTGGGCGGCGCGTCATGGGGGCGACGCTCATCGCCTGCTGATCACCGGTTTCTGTTGGGGCGGACGAATTACCTGGCTCTATGCCGCGCATAACCCGCAGCTGAAGGCCGCGGTCGCCTGGTATGGCAAACTGGTCGGGCAGAAAACGCTGAACTCCGCGAAGCATCCGGTGGACATCGCCGTCGATCTTAACGCGCCGGTGCTGGGACTCTACGGTGCGAAGGATGAGAGCATCCCGCAGGATACGGTAGAAACCATGCGCCAGGCGCTGCGCGCCGCCAACGCTACGGCAGAAATCGTGGTCTACCCACAGGCCGGACACGCGTTTAATGCCGACTATCGTGCCAGCTACCACGAGGAGTCGGCGCAGGACGGCTGGCAGCGCATGCTGGCGTGGTTTGCTCAGTATGGCGGACGGAAGAAAGCCTGAACTTACGCTCCCGACGAATAAAAAATAAAAAAGAGGAGGCATTAGCCTCCTCTTTTATTATCACGCTACCGCTGCGGCTCTTTACGCGGATTCACGCAGGTTCTGCGCGGCTGTGACCATGTTAGCCAGCGCAGCGCGGGTTTCCGGCCAGCCGCGAGTTTTCAGGCCGCAGTCCGGGTTAACCCACAGACGCTCCGCAGGGATGCGCTGAGCGGCTTTCTCCAGCAGGGCTTCAATCCACTCTACGCTCGGAACGTTAGGCGAGTGGATGTCATACACCCCCGGCCCGATTTCGTTCGGATATTCGAACTCCTCGAACGACTCCAGCAGCTCCATGTCGGAACGCGAGGTCTCAATGGTAATCACGTCCGCGTCCAGCGCCGCGATAGAATCCATGATGTCGTTGAACTCGCAGTAACACATATGGGTATGGATCTGGGTATCATCCTGCGCCACAGCGGCGTTGATACGGAAGGCTTCCACGCCCCACTGCAGGTATGCATCCCAGTCGCTACGCTTCAGGGGCAGGCCTTCACGCAGTGCCGGTTCATCAATCTGAATGATGCCGATACCCGCAGCCTCAAGATCCGCGACCTCATCACGCAGCGCCAGCGCAATCTGCTTAGCAATCTTTTCACGACTGACGTCTTCGCGCGGGAATGACCAGCACAGAATCGTCACCGGGCCGGTCAGCATGCCTTTCACCGGTTTGTCGGTGAGAGACTGCGCGTATTTCGCCCACTCAACGGTGATGGCTTCCGGGCGGCTGACATCGCCGATAACCACCGGCGGCTTCACGCAGCGCGAACCGTAGCTCTGCACCCAGCCGTTTTGCGTAAAGATAAAGCCGTCGAGATGCTCACCGAAATACTCCACCATGTCGTTACGCTCGGCTTCACCGTGTACCAGCACGTCCAGGCCTAAACGCTCCTGCTCAACGATCGCCTGCTTAATATGTTCCGCAATGCCGGTACGGTAGTTGTTAGCGTCGAGATTACCTTTCTTGAAGTCCAGGCGCAGGCCGCGAATCTCAGTGGTCTGCGGGAAAGAGCCGATGGTTGTGGTCGGCCATGATGGCAGGTTAAAGCGGGCGCGCTGCGCCTGGGCACGCTCTGCGTACGGGCTGTTGCGCTGGCTGTCCCGGGCGGTAATGGCCGCCAGACGTTTTTCCACCGCGGCGTTGTGTACGCGGGTCGAGTGGCGACGGGCCTGAATCGGCGCGCTCCACTCCTCAAGAGCGGCGGTATCGCCGCTGTTCAGCGCATCGCGCAGCAGCGCCAGCTCTTCACATTTTTGCAGGGCGAAGGCAAACCAGCTTTTCACTTCCGCATCCAGGCGGGTTTCCACGCTCAGATCGATCGGGCTGTGCAGCAGGGAGCAGGAGGAGGCCACCCACAGCGGACGTTTGCCGACGATCTCTTTAATTTGCGCATATTTCTCGGTGAGATCCGCACGCCAGACGTTACGCCCGTTGACCAGGCCCGCAGAGAGCAGCCAGTCTGACGGCAGGCGCGTATTCAGTTCGGCAACATCATCTTTACCGTGAACCAGGTCAACGTGCAGACCCTGCACCGGCAGCGCGGTGATGGTATCGAGGTTGGCTCTAACCCCTTCAAAATAGGTGGTCAGCAGCAGCTTAACCTCTCCCTGTAGCGCATCGTATGCCGGCTTGAAGGCATCCAGCCACGCCTGCGGCAGCTCCAGCACCAGCGCCGGTTCATCAATTTGCACCCACTCAACGCCGCGTTTTGCCAGCTCCGCCAGCACCTGCCGATAGACCGGCAGAATATCGTTCAGCAGATCCAGACGATCGAACTGCTCACCCTTCACTTTACCCAACCACAGATAAGTGACCGGGCCAAGCAGCACGGGCTTCACCTTATGGCCCAGCGCCAGGGCTTCGTCAACTTCGTCCAGCAGCTGGGTCCAGGTCAGTTTGAACGCCTGACCTTTCACAAACTCCGGCACCATGTAGTGATAGTTAGTGTTAAACCATTTGGTCATTTCCGCCGCTGCCGCCGGTTCGCCGGTCGGCGCGCGGCCGCGGCCAATGCGGAACAGCGTATCGATATCGACGGAGCCGTCTTTGTTCTGATGACGAGCCGGCACGTTACCCAGAAGCAGGCTGGTGGTCAGAACATGGTCGTACCAGGCGAAATCGCCCACCGGCAGCAGATCGATGCCCGCCTGCTTTTGCTGATCCCAATGGCGAGCGCGCAGCTCGCGACCCACCGCCAGCAGTTCTTCACGGGTGGCGTTACCCGCCCAGTAGCTCTCTTGCGCTTTTTTCAGATCGCGGCGCAGACCAACGCGAGGGAAACCGAGGGTGTGATTAATAATTGTCATTTTTTGAGCCTCATGATGTGCAAATCCTAAGGATTTTAAATTCAGAGAAGGCGGCAAGTTTGCTCATCCCCGGGAGGTTACATAAGTCAGTGACCGGGGTGGGGAAACGTAGCCAACGCGCTATTAATTTAAAAGACGACGGATTTTTTAGACGTCCAGATGTTTACACATCCATAATTGGCGGTTACTGTATATTCCTCAAGCGCAAATTATTCATGCCGAAGTGAAGGACTTTCATGATCGAAATTAAACACCTGAAAACGCTGCTGGCGTTGCGGAATAGCGGTTCACTGGCGGGCGCAGCAGCGGCCCTGCACCAGACCCAATCCGCCCTGTCCCACCAGTTCAGCGATCTGGAACAGCGCCTTGGCTTCCGTCTGTTTGTGCGTAAAAGTCAGCCCTTGCGCTTCACCGCCCAGGGGGAGATTTTGCTGCAGTTAGCAAACCAGGTGCTGCCGCAAATCACCCGCGCCCTGCAGGACTGTAACGAGCCGCAGCAAACCCGGCTGCGCATCGCCATTGAGTGCCATAGCTGCATTCAGTGGCTGACGCCGGCGCTGGAGAGCTTCCGCGCCAGCTGGCCGCACGTTGAGGTTGATTTTCAGTCCGGGGTAACCTTTGACCCGCAGCCTGCGCTGCAGCAGGGCGAGCTGGATCTGGTGATGACTTCCGATATTCTGCCGCGCAGCGGGCTGCACTATTCGCCGATGTTTGATTTTGAAGTGCGCCTGGTGCTGGCGCCGGATCATCCGCTGGCCTTGAAAACGCGGATTGTGCCGGAAGACCTGGCCGCAGAGCTGCTGCTGATTTACCCGGTGCAACGCAGTCGCCTGGATATCTGGCGCCACTTCCTGCAGCCGGCGGGCATCAGCCCACAGCTGAAGAGCGTCGATAATACGCTGCTGTTAATTCAGATGGTTGCCGCACGCATGGGCATCGCGGCGCTGCCGCACTGGGTAGTGGAGAATTTTGAACGCCAGGGTCTGGTGGTGACCAAAACCCTCGGGGACGGCCTGTGGAGCCGGCTGTACGCCGCCGTGCGCGATGGCGAGCAGCGTCAGCCGGTTACCGAAGCGTTTATTCGCTCAGCGCGGAACCACGCTTGCGATCATCTGCCGTTTGTCCGGAGTGCGGAGCGACCCAGCGGCGATGGACCCACAGCGAGGCCAGGATCACCAGAGCCCCGATAATAAAGCTCGGCCAGTGGGGCTGCTCCTGCCAGATGGCAAGGTTAACCAGCAGCCCGGCTGGAACATGGACGTTATTCATGATGCCCAGCGTTCCGGCATCCACCTGCGTCGCCCCGTAGTTCCACATAAAGTAGCCTAACCCTGACGCCACCACGCCGAGCCATACCAGGATGCTCCACTGGAGGGTAGTCGTCGGCAGCCTGTGCGGGTTGCCCAGCATAAGCCAGGCCGCAACCGCCACCAGCAGCGCCCCCATATAGAACCACGCGAAAGCGTTGTGCTGGGGCATCGGCCGCAGCTCCATCAGGCGTTTGTAGCCCACCATGCCGATGGCAAAACAGATATTCGACAGCTGAACCAGCAGCAGCCCGGTCCAGAAATGATCGCTCACTTTATCGTAGCGAATAATGGCCGCCCCCAGCACCGCCAGCCCGGCGCTGAGCAGGTAGCCCCAGCGCAGCTTGCGCCCGCTGATCAGGTCATAAATCAAGGTGATATAGAGCGGCGTAAATACCGTAAACAGCAGGAATTCAGATACCGTCAGGTAGAGGTAGGCGCGGAACGCCAGCAGATACATAATGCCAAGCTGCATGGCCCCTACCAGCATATACAGCACGATAGTACGCGGCGACTGCCCGCGGGTGCGCAAAAACGGCAGGAACACCAGCGCCGCCAGCCCAACGCGCATCAGCACCGAAAAGTAGCTATCCACGCTGCCCGCCAGGTATTCGCCGATCAGGCTAAAGGAGAAGGCCCACAGGATGGTGGTAATAATCAGTAGCGCCACAATGAATGTCTCTCAGGAGGAAGAGCACTCATTGTAGCGAAGAGTCAGGTTGACAACTGAACAATAAACCGACAGTCGTCAATCTTTATCAGGAGAGATAGAGCCTGCGCAGATAGTGCGGCACCGCATCGTCGGCGTTGCTGCCAATCACCTCCAGCTCGGGGTGAAGATCTTTCAGGCGCTGGTGCGCATTCAGCATAATGCAGCCTTTTCCCGCCATCGATAGCATCTCTGCATCGTTCATGCCGTCGCCAAAGGCGATACAATCCTTCAGGCTATAGCCCAGCATTTTGGCCACCGCTTCGAGGGCATGACCTTTCGATACGCCGCCCGCCATTACTTCCAGACAGGTCAGCGTGGAGAAGCTGACGTTTACGCGATCGCCCCAGCGCGCGTTGATCGCCTGCTCCAGCGGCAGCAGATGCTGGTGATCCTCGCAGGTGAAAAACACCTTGCTGATCCCCTGAGAATCAAGCTCACCGGCCTCGTACAGCTTGTAGTTAAACACCGCTTCTTTGAAAAAACGCATCTCTTCCGGGCGGTGGCGGTTCATGTACCACTCGTCGTCGCGATAAACGTTGGTGACGACCAGCGGATCGCTACGCATCATCTCAAACAGATCGCTGGCAATATCGCGATCGAGGTTATGGGCAAACACCTGATTCCCCTCGCTATCGTGCACGCGCGCGCCGTTGGAGGTGATCATGTAGGACTTAATGCCGAGATTATCGCGAATCTGCCCGACATCGATGTAATGACGGCCGGTAGCAAAAACAAAATTAATGCCGCGAGCGGTCAGCAGCTGCAGCGTCTCTTTCGCGTAGGGGGTTAAGTAGTGATCGGGGGAAAGCAGCGTGCCATCTAAGTCAGACGCAACAACCTGGTACATAAAAATTTTAACCTCTAAGCAGGGCGACGAGCGTTTTCGTCGGATTAAGAGCCTATCCCATTAGGCTATTTTATTTGCCATTTTGGACCTGGGCAGTGCTCACAATCCTCACGTACTACGTGTACGTTGCGGTTGTTCCGCGCTGTCGGTGTCCAAACTGGCTGCAACAATTTACACCTGCTGGGATAGGCTCTAATTGTGTCGAGTGAAAAAATCGACGATGGCATTGAGCGCGACTGAGCGCATGGCGTCCTTTTCAAAAAGGATCTCATGGTATGCCCCTTCTATGACAAGCGGCTTATTACCTTCGCAGGGGTGGCCCGCCGCAGCGCGGAGCTCGCAGTAGCGCTCGTGCATACGGTTGTCGACCACGCGTTCTTCTTCAGCCTGCAACAACAGCGTGGGGGTAATATCTTTTTCTACGCCAGCCAGCGCCTCTTCGCCCGCGAGGATCCCCTCGCGCACCCAGTGATACGTTGGCCCGCCCACCCTCAGCTGGGGTTCGTCCGCATAAAAACGCAGGTTGCGCCGGTAGCGCTGGCGGCTATGCGTCAGGACGTTAACCGAGAAGGGCAGCGCCCGCCAGCGGCCGGTGCCAATGGCGTACTCTTCACGAATGCGCTGATAGCCCTCAGCCCAGTCGAGAATATGGCGCACCATCCAGTCCGGGAGGCGCATGACGATCCCGAACATCGGCGCGCACAGCACGATGGCGTCACAGTGCTGGCGGTGGCGTTGCAAAAATAACGTCGCGATTGCACCGCCCATTGAGTGGGCCAGTATAAAGCGTTTTCGCCAGTGGCCTGGCGCAACTTCCTGCTGCCAAAGCGCAGCAAGATCGTCAACATAATCGCTGAAGTTGACGACGTGACCACGGTGGCTATCGGTTAATATGCGCCCCGATCGCCCCTGTCCGCGGTGATCGATAATCATCACATCAAAACCGCTGTGGAACAGATCGTAGGCCAGCTCGGCGTACTTCACGTAGCTTTCGATACGCCCCGGGCAGATAACCACCACCCGGTCGTGTTGTTTGGCGCAGAAGCGAACAAAGCGGACCGGGATGCTATCCACGCCCGTAAATTCCGCTTCTTCCCGCTGTCGCCAGAAATCGGTCAGCGGCCCCATAGTAAAAGCCGCAAACGCGTTTTCTCGTGTGTCCCAATCCTTTTGCTGCCAAAACATCGGGTTTACACCCCTGTTAACCGCCAGAAATCGTTTTTTTATCGTGTATCACACAAGGCTTACACAATAGCGTATTGTGGCATAAAAACAGACAATCAGGGAGTTTCTCATGACGTTCGAGTGGTGGTTCGCCTATCTGCTGACATCGATTATTCTCAGCCTGTCCCCGGGCTCAGGGGCGATTAATACCATGACCACCTCAATCAACCACGGCTACCGCGGAGCGACGGCCTCGATTGCCGGCCTGCAGACCGGCCTAGCGATTCACATCGTTCTGGTGGGTATTGGTCTGGGAACGCTGTTTTCCCGTTCGGTGCTGGCCTTTGAAGTGCTGAAATGGGCGGGCGCGGCTTATCTTATCTGGCTGGGCATTCAGCAGTGGCGAGCCGCGGGGGCAATCAATTTGACGACCCTCGCCAAAGCGCAAACCCAGGGGAAATTATACCAGCGGGCGGTTTTCGTTAATCTGACCAACCCGAAGAGCATTGTGTTCCTGGCCGCCCTGTTCCCGCAGTTTATCGTGCCGCATCAGCCCCAGGTGATGCAGTATCTGGTACTGGGAGTCACCACCATTGTGGTCGATATCATCGTGATGATTGGCTATGCCACGCTGGCGCAGCGCATTGCGGTATGGATTAAGGGGCCAAAGCAGATGACGGCGTTGAACAAGATCTTTGGATCGCTGTTTATGCTGGTTGGCGCGCTGCTGGCTTCAGCGCGCCACGCCTGAGGTGAATAGCCCGGCCAGGCGCCGCCTGCCGGGTCGTTCGGGCTTAACGTGAAATAATCAGATGAATGCCGAATCCGGTGAACAGCGCGCCGGCGACGCCGTCAATCCACTTCGCCATGCGCTGGTAGCCACGGCGCATAGCCGGCAGGGCAAACAGGCTGGCAACCACCGCAAACCACGCCAGCGTTTCCAGGACGATCAGCAGGAAAATACCCCAGCGCTCCCCTGCGCCTACGTCATCGCCAACAAACAGCGAGAAAACGGAGCCGAAGTAGATAATCGCTTTCGGGTTAGCCAGGTTGGTGAGCAGCCCTTTGAGGAAGCTACGGCCGCTGCGGGCCAGTTCAACCTGCGGCTCCGCGGCGGGCGCCTCGCTTTTTTTCAGCGCCCCGCGCAGCATTTGATAGCCCATCCAGCACAGATAGAGCCCGCCGCCGACCATAATAATGGTGTGCAGCCAGGCCATTTTTTCAATGATCAGGTGCAGGCCGAGCAGCGCCACTCCCGCCCAAACCATCACCCCGCAGGTGATCCCGAGTACGCCCATCATCGCCTCTTTGCGCGAACGGCTGACGGCGGTTTGCGAAACGAAGAAAAAGTCCGGGCCCGGACTCATCAGCGCGATGATGTGTACCAGCGCGACGGTAAGGAAAAGCATCAGCATAGTTAACCCACTGGAATTGAGTGATCAAGATGCGTCAAGGTGACAAATGAGGACATTCCCAGGCGCGGAAAACAGCCGGCGACGAGGGTGAGTGAGCGCAGTCAACGCAGAGCAGCTTGAAGGATGAAGAGGATATCCTGACACCTTTTCGCCCGCCTGACTACTCCTCTTCACCATCAATATGCGCGCGGATCAGCGCCATAAACTCTTTGCCGAAGCGCTCCAGTTTTCGCGTACCGACGCCGTTGACGCTGAGCATCTCGCTGGCGGTCAGCGGCGATTGCTCGGCCATTTCGATAAGCGTCGCATCGTTAAAGACCACATAGGGCGGGATATTTTCTTCATCGGCAATCGCTTTACGCAGTTTGCGCAGCTTGGCAAACAGCTTGCGATCGTAATTGCCGCCGAATGATTTTTGCATCGCTTTCGGCTTCAGCGCCACGATGCGCGGCACGGCCAGCTGCAGCGGGACCTCGCCGCGCAGTACCGGGCGAGCGGCTTCGGTTAGCTGCAGCGCCGAATGCTGGGCGATATTCTGCGTCACCAGACCGAGATGAATCAGCTGGCGAATCACGCTCACCCAATGCTCGTGGCTCTGATCGCGACCGATGCCGTAAACCGGCAGCTTATCGTGCGCCATTTCGCGAATACGCTGGTTATTCGCGCCGCGCAGAACCTCCACGACGTAGCCCATCCCGAACCGCTGGTTGACGCGATAGATCGTCGACAGCGCCTTACGCGCATCCATTAAGGCATCGTACTGCTTCGGCGGGTCAAGGCAGATATCGCAGTTGCCGCACGGCTCCTGACGCCCTTCACCAAAATAGTTCAGCAGCACCAGGCGGCGACAGGTCTGCGCCTCGGCAAAAGCGCCCATGGCGTTCAGCTTATGGCGTTCAATATCCAGTAGCGGCCCGGCGGGCTTTTCTTCAAGGCAGCGGCGCAGCCACGCCATATCGGCCGGATCGTAAAACAGCATCGCCTCCGCGGGCAGACCGTCACGCCCGGCGCGGCCGGTTTCCTGATAGTAGGATTCAATATTGCGGGGAATATCAAAGTGCACCACAAAACGGACGTTCGGCTTATTGATGCCCATCCCGAAGGCCACCGTCGCCACCACGATTTGTAAATCATCGCGCTGGAACTTCTCCTGCACATCGGCACGGACCTCATGCTCCAGCCCGGCATGGTAAGCCGCCGCGCTGACGCCGCGGCTTTGCAGACGAGCGGCGGTATCCTCGACTTTCGAACGGCTGTTACAGTAAATAATGCCCGACTTGCCCCGCTGGTCCTGCACATAGCGCATCAGCTGATCCAGGGGCTTAAACTTTTCCATCAGCATATAGCGGATGTTGGGGCGATCGAAGCTGCTGACCTGAATCAGCGGGTCGTTCAGACCCAGCAGGCGAACAATATCGCGACGGGTGGTGTCATCGGCGGTGGCGGTCAGCGCCATAAACGGGATTTGCGGCATCCGCTGACGCAGCTGCCCCAGCGCGGCGTATTCCGGACGGAAATCATGCCCCCACTGGGAAATACAGTGCGCCTCATCCACCGCCAGCATCGACAAATTCCAGTGGCTAAGATGCTCGAGGAAATTATCCAGCATCAGGCGTTCAGGAGCGATATAGAGCAGGCGAATCTGTCCGCTGCGGCAGCCGGCCATCACCTCCTGCTGCTGCTCACGGCTCTGCGTTGAGTTCAGGCAGGCCGCCGATACGCCGTTCGCCAGCAGCTGATCGACCTGATCTTTCATCAGCGAGATCAGCGGGGACACCACCACCGTCAGGCCATCAAGTACCAGAGCCGGTACCTGATAACACAGCGATTTACCGCCGCCGGTTGGCATAACCACCAGGCAATCACGCCCTTCCAGCGCGGTGTCGATAATGGTTTCCTGACCCGGGCGGAACTGCTGGTAGCCGAAGGTTTCCTGTAAAACCTGCTTTGCCAGCAATGTTTGATTCAATACTTCCGCCTGTGCCACATTGACCCCGTCTGCCTGAAAAGAAAAACAGGCGCTATTTTCAGCGCCCGTGAGCCAGAGTGCAACGATTAAAACAGATCGTTGAGCGTCACGCCGACGCCGACGCGCGTCTGGTTAAAGTTATAGTCGATAAGCGACTCGCCATAGCCGCTGTAGACCTGAGTATAAAAACGCACGTGACGGGTTATCGGATAGCTGACGCCAACCTCTGCGCCGCCGTAGCCGGTATTCCAGTTATATTGCCCCTGCGCGCTGAGTATGGCATCGCCTAGCTGATAGCCGATTTTCAGCCGGTAATAGCCCATATATTTGGTAATGTCCGGATTATCATCGGTGCTGCCGATAACGTACCAGGGCTTCACTTCCACCAGCCAGTTGCCGTTTTGCGCCATCAGGCGGGTATACAGGCGATTCCAGCTGCGGGAGGTGGGATCGGAGCGGCCGTTGGAGTCATGGTTATAGCCTACCTCAATATCGCGCAGCGTCCAGCCGGCGAGCCGATAATCCGTCGCAAAGCCGAGGAACAGCTGCGGTTCATAGTTCGTTTCGCGAAACGGCGCGGACTCCTTGCTGTTTGAGAGCTGCCACCAGGATTTCTGCGTATAGGAAGCGCCGAGCAGCGAATTATCACCGAGGATCCCCCGCCACAGCGGGAAGGCCAGGCTGAGCTGGAATTTCACCTCATCCTTGCGGGCATTTTCGGCCCAGTCGTAGCTGGAGATCGCTTCCTTGTTGATATCGCTGCTCCACGTATAGAGCAAATAGTTGCTCTCATAGGGATAAAGCAAGAACGGATTATCATGATCCTGCAGCAGGTTAGCGATAATGCTGCCGCGCACCGGCGGGGTATCGTGAACCTGATGATTAACCGGAACGTCCTGTGCCAAAACGCCGGCCGGAAGCGCAACCAGCGCCAGCAGCCAGGCCAAAGAGATACGCATTACTGTTCTCCTGAAAGAGTGATTTTTATTTCTATTTTACACCGGGCTCATTTTACCTGTTTATCGACTCCCTGCGCGGTTATCCGTTCCGAAAGTGGAAATCAATATTTTTGAGGCATAAAATCAACATCTCATTAACGAATGGATACGCCTGCTATGTCTGAACTCACTTCCGAAGCCGCCCTAAAGCTGGTGGGAGAAATTTTTGTCAACCATATGCCGTTTAACCGCGCCTTAGGCCTGAAGCTGGAGCGTTACGAAAAGGAGTTCGCTCAGCTTAGCTTTAAAAACCAGCCCATGATGGTCGGTAACTGGGCGCAAAGCATTCTGCACGGCGGCGTGATTGCCTCGGCGCTGGACGTTGCCGCCGGCCTGGTGTGCGTGGGAAGCACGCTGACCCGTCATGGCACCATCAACGAGGAAGAGCTGCGCCAGCGTCTGTCGCGTATGGGCACCATCGATCTGCGCGTCGACTATCTGCGGCCGGGCCGCGGGGAGCACTTCACCGCCACCAGCAGCCTGCTGCGCGCCGGCAATAAAGTGGCGGTCGCCCGCGTAGAATTACATAACGAAGATCAGGTTTATATTGCCAGCGCAACGGCGACGTATATGGTGGGTTGATCGGCATAAATCGAGTAACATCGCTGTTTTGGCGTAACGGATTTTACCGATGGATGCAAAACAAACGCGGCTTGGCGTTATTCTGGCTCTTGCCGCCTATTTTATCTGGGGTATTGCACCCGCATATTTCAAGCTTATCTACTACGTTCCCGCTGATGAAATTCTGACTCACCGCGTGATCTGGTCCTTCTTCTTTATGCTGGCGCTTATTAGCCTTAGCCGCCAGTGGTCGCAGGTTAAAAAACTGCTGCATACGCCGAAAAAAGTGCTCCTGCTGGCGCTGTCGGCGGTGCTGATCGGCGGCAACTGGCTGCTCTTCATTTGGTCGGTGAATAACCACCATATGCTGGAGGCCAGCCTGGGCTACTTTATTAACCCGCTGGTCAATATTGTGCTGGGGATGATTTTCCTCGGCGAGCGTTTTCGCCGCATGCAGTGGCTGGCGGTGCTGCTGGCCCTCTGCGGGGTGCTGGTGCAGCTATGGACCTTTGGCTCGCTGCCGATCATTGGCCTCGGGCTGGCGTTTAGCTTTGCCTTCTACGGGCTGGTGCGCAAGAAGATTGCCGTTGATGCCCAAACCGGGATGCTGTTTGAAACCCTGTGGCTCTTGCCGGTTGCCGCCCTTTACCTGTTCGGTATTGCCGATAGCCCCACCAGCCATATGGGACAAAACCCGTGGTCGCTGAACCTGCTGCTGATGGCCGCCGGCGTCGTTACCACCATCCCGCTGCTGTGCTTTACCGGTGCGGCCACCCGCCTGCGTCTCTCCACGCTGGGCTTTTTCCAGTATATTGGCCCGACGCTGATGTTCCTGCTGGCGGTGCTGTTTTACGGGGAAGTGCCGGGGGCAGATAAGATGGTGACCTTCGCCTTTATCTGGGTGGCGCTGGCGGTGTTTATCGTCGATGCGCTGTATACCCAGCGCCGGCTGCGTCGGGCATAACGCCATCACGCTCCTGCCTCTCGTGCGCAGAGGCAGGAGCGTTATCTTACTGCTCGGTAAGCTCCAGCTCGGCAATCAGGGGTAAATGATCGCTGGCGGATGACCAGCTAAAGGCCGGTGAGTTATGCGGCACCTCGATTTTTTTCACATTCCATTTTTGCCCTTTGAAGGTGAAAATATGATCAATATCTATTGCCGGGTTAACCGCAGGCCAGGTGCGGTAATCCGTCCCCTGCTTCGCCACGGGGTTAAAGAAATAACCTACCTCTTTTAACGGCTGCTCATCGTGCGTGGAGTTAAAATCACCCGCGAGAATTTTGATTGATGAGGCGATATCTTTGAAGTCCGACGGGGCATCGCCGATGCTCACGTCCAGAAGATGGCGAACCTGCTCAACGCGCATCGTCGGATCTTTTTGCCAGTCGAGATGGGTAACCATCACCAGCACCGGGCTGTCAAAGCCGGGAACGGCGATTTGCGCCAGCAGCGCAATTCGCTGCTCGGCATCCCCTGACGGCAGCTTAATCACCTGAGTATGCTCAATTTTATATTTAGACAGAATACCGACACCGTACTCTCCGCCGTCGAACTCCAGCGCTTTGCCGAAGGCATAGCGATAGCCGTTAGCGTCCGCGATGGTTTTTAGCTGATCGATTTTTTGGCTTCTGGCGGTTTTATTATCGACTTCCGGAACCGCAATAATATCGGCGCCAATGTTCTTAATCGCTAAATTGAGTGCAGTAAAATCCGCCACGTTATCGGAAGCTTCATTCTTGCCGATGTTATAGGTCGCAATCTTCAGCTGAGGATAATTCTCGGCATAGACTTTATCCGCAACGCCGCCTTTTTGAACCGCAAGGATTTCATTACCAGCAAGTTTTTCAACAGCTTGTGCATTTACAGAGAGGCAGGCAAGGGCCAGGAAGGTTAGTGTAAAGATACTTTTCATTATGAAATTTCACCTTTTTTTAGCGGGAATATTGCGATGGTAACAATTATCCAGCCCCCTTTTTGTGATACACGGCCCACACTTTTGGTGCGAAGAGAATTAAGTTGGCCGGGATAATAAAAGAATATTTCCGGTGGCCACCGCTGATGACCGACATAAAGGCAAAAAAAAAACCGGCTACCCCAGGAGAGAGCCGGTTTTGATATAATATATTGTTTTAAAGCCAGTTTTTTCGCTTAAAGTAGAGGTATGGCGCCAGCCCGGCAAGCATCATAAAGACAATCGCCCCCGGATAGCCAAAGCTCCAGTGCAGCTCAGGCATAAACTCAAAGTTCATCCCGTAGCTCGACGCCACCAGCGTTGGCGGCAGGAAGACCACGGATACCACCGAGAAGATTTTGATGATGCGGTTCTGCTCGATGTTGATAAAGCCCATCGCCGCCTGCATCAGGAAGTTCACCTTCTGGAATAGCGATTCGTTATGCGGCAGCAGCGATTCGATATCTCGCAGGATCTCGCGCGCCTGCTCCAGCTGGCCCGCCGGCAAACGCGCCTTACGCACGAGGAAGTTCAGCGCCCGCTGGGTATCCATCAGGCACAGGCGCACCTTCCAGCCGATATCTTCCTGTTCCGCCAGGGTAGAGAGCGCGTCATCGTACTCGTCGCCCTGCCGACCTTCCATAATCACCCGGCTCAGCTTTTCCAGGTCGCTGTAGATATTTTCAATTTCATCCGCCAGCTGCTCGATTTTTGTTTCGAACAGATCGAGCAACAGCTCATAGGCATTACCATCAACCATTGACTGGTTGCGAACGCGCATGCGGTACAGACGAAATGCAGGCAACTCACGCTCACGCAGGGTAAAAAGGCGCCCTTCGCGGATGGTAAACGCCACCGTGGAGTTGCCGGCGTGATCCTCTGCATCTTCAAAGAAGAAAAATGAGTGAATGTGTAAACCGTCTTCATCTTCGAAGAAACGCGCCGACGCTTCGATATCTTCCAGCTCCGGACGGGTTGCCAGGTTCTGGCCCAGTTCCGTCTGCACGCGGCTACGTTCTTCATCGTCAGGCTCGACCAAATCGACCCACACCGAGCTGGCAAGGTGCTTGATCTCGTCGGCTTCGAGGCGCGTCAGACGATTATTTTCCAGTTGAAATGCGCTCAGCATGACCGGGACTCCCAATGCAAAAAAATTATCGGACAGTTCGGTGGGCACACAGAAACAAAAGGGGTTTCAGACCATTAAGCCTGACTCAGAGCGACGGGTATGACGGGTCGCTGACAACCGCTAAGGCTATCAGCATAAGAGGATAGCCTTAGGAGTTGTTCCTGACGGACAGGAAGTTGAGCCAGCATCTACTGGGTGTGTCCAAGGCGAATGTCCTCTTAGCGTAATCGTGCGCGCATGTTACGCCAGCGCAAAAACGGCGTCAACACGCAACGGAACGCTAAAGAGCAAATCCTGCCCTTTAGCATATAAGGCTAGCAGATTATTACAAAAAAACGATACTTTTCTTACTGTTACACTGTTTCCAGCCGCGCATAGGCCGCCACCAGCCATTTGATGCCCTGCCCCTGGAAAGCCACCTGCAGGCGGCTATGCTCGCCGCTGCCTTCCAGATTCACGATAGTGCCTTCACCGAATTTCGGATGGCGCACGCGCTGGCCCAATTTGTAGCCGGTATCGTTTTCCGCCATCGGCGTCCCCATTCGCTGATGGCTAACCGGACGGCTCACCGTTGCGCGCAGGCGCACCTCTTCCACGCACGCTTCCGGCAGCTCGCCGATGAAGCGCGACGGACGATGGTAAACCTCTTTGCCGTACAGGCGACGGGTTTCGGCGTAGGTCATCGTGAGCTTCTGCATCGCACGGGTCACGCCAACGTAGGCAAGGCGGCGCTCTTCTTCCAGGCGCCCGCCCTCGTCGAGCGCCATCTGGCTCGGGAACATCCCCTCCTCCACGCCGACGATAAACACCTGCGGGAATTCCAGGCCTTTCGCCGAGTGCAGGGTCATCAGCTGCACCGCATCCTGCCAGGTATCCGCCTGCCCTTCGCCCGCCTCCAGCGCGGCATGAGAAAGGAACGCCTGCAGCGGCATTAAATCCTCATCTTCATCGTTGTAGCTGAACTGGCGCGTTGCCGTAACCAGCTCTTCTAAGTTCTCGATACGCGTCTGGCCTTTTTCGCCCTTCTCCTGCTCGTACATCATGCGCAGGCCGGAATCTTTAATCACCCGATCGGTCTGGACATGCAGCGGCATATCCGCCGTCTCCTGCGCCAGAGCGTCAATCAGCTCCATAAAGCGCTGCAGGGCGCTGGCGGCACGACCCGCGAGGGCTTTATCTTTCAGCAGCTCGCGGCACGCCTGCCATAGCGTCAGCTGGCGATCGCGCGACGTTTGACGAACCACGTCCAGGGTGCGATCGCCGATGCCGCGGGTCGGCGTATTGACCACGCGCTCAAACGCCGCGTCATCGTTGCGATTGGCAATCAGGCGCAGGTAAGAGAGCGCGTCTTTAATCTCCTGGCGTTCGAAGAAGCGCATACCGCCATAGATACGGTACGGCATGCTGGCCTGCAGCAGCGCCTCTTCCATCACGCGCGACTGGGCGTTGCTGCGGTAGAGGATGGCGCACTGCTCCAGCGCCCCGCCGTTTTCCTGCCAGGTTTTAATCCGGTTAACCACGAAACGCGCTTCGTCGAGATCGTTAAAGGCGCAGTACAGAGAGATCGGCTCGCCGTCGGCGCCGTCGGTCCACAGCTTTTTCCCCAGACGCCCGCTGTTATTTTCAATCAGGGCGTTGGCGGCGCTGAGGATATTGTTGGTTGAGCGGTAGTTCTGCTCCAGGCGAATGGTCTGCGCGCCGGGGAAATCGGTCAGGAAGCGCTGGATATTCTCAACCTGCGCACCGCGCCAGCCGTAGATCGACTGGTCATCATCGCCGACGATCATCACCTTGCCGCTATCGCCCGCCAGCAGGCGGACCCAGGCATACTGAATATTGTTGGTATCCTGGAATTCGTCGACGAGGATATTGGTAAAGCGTTCGCGGTAGTGCTGAAGAATATGCGGCTTGTTGAGCCACAGCTCGTGCGCGCGCAGCAGCAGTTCGGCAAAATCCACCAGCCCAGCGCGATCGCAGGCTTCCTGGTAGGCCTGATACACCTTCTGCCAGGTCTGCTCCACCGGATTGCCGTAGCTCTGGATATGATGCGGGCGCAGCCCCTCATCTTTTTGACTGTTGATGTACCACATCGCCTGACGCGGCGGCCACTGCTTCTCATCGAGGTTCATCGCTTTGATCAGACGCTTCAGCAGGCGCAGCTGATCTTCGCTATCGAGGATCTGGAAATCCTGCGGCAGGTTGGCATCAAGATGGTGGGCGCGCAGCAGACGGTGCGCCAGGCCGTGGAAGGTTCCTACCCACATGCCGCCCTGGGTGGTGCCCATCAGCTGGCCGATACGATGGCGCATTTCCGCCGCCGCTTTATTGGTAAAGGTCACCGCCATAATGGAGAACGGCGAACAGTTCTCTACGCTTATCAGCCAGGCAATGCGATGCACCAGTACGCGGGTCTTACCGCTGCCCGCTCCAGCCAGAACCAGCATATTGGTACGCGAGGCCGCGACGGCTTCACGCTGTTTATCATTAAGGCTGTCGAGCAGGTAAGAAACGTCCATTGGCACCGCCGGAAATGAGCCGCCCGGCAGCGCTTCGCCGACCGGGCATACTGTTAATATATACAGAACTAATGGTGATTATATCAGCGAGGTCAGAGATGCCAACCGCGAAATTTCAATGTGCGGCAGCAGCCGGCTGTCGGTGGTGTGCATCAGGTCGGCGCCCTGCGGCTTAATCCAGCAGGCCTGCATGCCGCAGCGGATGGAGCCCGCCACGTCGGTCGTCAGGTCATCGCCTACGTGCAGTATCCGGCCCAGCGGCAGCGCCAGCCGTTCCGCCGCCAGATGATACATATCGGCGAACGGCTTAGAACGACCATCCGGCCCGGCGCGCAGCACAAAGCGGAAATAGTCGCTCAGGCCGAACAGTTCAGGCTGCGCATTGCCGTTAGTCACCGCCACCAGCGGCCATTTTTCCGCCAGCGCGGCCAGGGTATCGTGGGTTTCCTGCGGTACGTCAATCAGGCTGCGCCAGTGGGCAAAGTTTGCCATCGCCGCATCGGCGCCGGATTCGGCCTGCGCCGCAGAGAGTCCGGCGTTCATCATTCCCAGCACCAGGGCCCGGCGTCGCCATTCGGTCACGTCGTGGTAAATATCCGGTTCGGTCTCCAGCAGCGTCTGGCGCAGCTGCTGCAGATGGTGGGCATCGAACTCGCTCAGCGAAGGATGGTAGCTGCGCACGAAGGCCAGCGACTCGTGCAGCGTCCGGTCGATGACCGGGCGGTTGTCATAAAGGGTATCGTCCAGGT
The DNA here is from genome assembly GCF_009758445.1 of Klebsiella sp. 10-1. Taxonomy (NCBI): domain Bacteria; kingdom Pseudomonadati; phylum Pseudomonadota; class Gammaproteobacteria; order Enterobacterales; family Enterobacteriaceae; genus Klebsiella; species Klebsiella sp. 10-1. Next base: position 46,485 of record NZ_WQRE01000012.1, on the reverse strand, counting down.
CAAACGTCAGTGCTGAAATCTGGCCCAGAGGTCGGTAAAAGCGCATTATTTCCCCCGTTTGGCGCGCGGATGCGCCGCATCGTACACCGAGGCAAGGTGTTGAAAGTCAAGATGGGTATAAATTTGAGTGGTGGAGAGGTTGGCATGGCCCAGCAGCTCCTGCACGCCGCGCAGATCGCCGCTCGATTCCAGCATATGCGTGGCAAAGGAGTGGCGCAGCTTGTGCGGATGAACGTGGCTGTTCAACCCCTGCTTAATTCCCCATTCGGCAAAACGTTTTTGAACATTACGCGCGGAGATGCGTTTGCCGAGCTTCGACAAAAACAGCGCGTCGTCATCGGTGCCGAACAGCCCGCGCAAATCAAGCCAGTGCTCAATCCACGCCACCGCGCTGCGGCCAATCGGCAGCCGGCGCTCTTTACTGCCTTTCCCCATCACCCACACTTCTCCCGACTCCAGGTCGAGGTGCTTAATGTCGAGATTCACCAGCTCAGAAAGACGCAGACCCGCGCCGTACATCACTTCCAGCATCGCCCGGTCGCGTACCGCCAGCGGATCGTTCAGATCGATATCCAGCAGTCGGTTCACGTCATCAACGTCGATATTTTTCGGTAAATGGCGCGGTATTTTAGGCGCCGAAATCCCCTTTGCCGGGTTCGCGGTAAGCTCGCCCTGCGCCACCAGCCAGTCAAAAAAGCTGCGCAACGCGGAAAGGCGCAGCGCCAGGCTTGCCGGACCCAATCCCTGTTTTCGACTCCGCACCGCCAGGCCACGCACCTGGGCCGCATCGCACTGCTGCCAGCTTTTTAAGCCAGCGCTTTCAGCAAGCGCGATCAGCGCATCAAGCTGGCGTCGGTAGTTAAGCAGCGTAATCGGGCTAAGCTGACGCTCCACGCCAAGATAGCGCAGGAAACGGGCGACGGAGGCAAACAGAGGAGAGTCGGTCATGCGCGTTCAACCCAGCGCTCCAGCAGTCCTGGCAGCATCTGGGCTATTTCCTGCAGCAGCTGCGTGCCCTGTCCCTGCTGATAGTGCTGCGCATCGCGGCTGCTGAACAGCATAACGCCGGGCGCATCATCGCCGCCCAGCAGCGACATCGCCACCGAACCGATGGCTTTCGCTTCCGGCAGCACCACCAGCAGCTCCGGCCCGTTCAGCGGACCGAGGTAGTGGCGCTCTTGCCTGAGACGCTGAATACGCACGGGTTCAAAGGCCTGTCGGGTCAACGCCAGGTGGGTGAACTTTGAGGGCGCGCCGAGCCGCCAGCTATCGGGGAACAGACGCACCGTCGCTCCGGCCAGGCCCAGCTCGCGAGCCCAGCGATGAAAGCGATTGAGCATCTCATCGAGGCTGTCTGCCGCCGCCAGCCGCGTCTGCAGATGAAAGAGCCGCTGGAACAGGCTTTCGTTGGCCGTCGCCTGCTCCATCAGCAGCGTCATGTTCTCTTCCAGCACGTTGATATGATTACGCGCGCGGGCCATGTGCCACTCTACCAGCGAAACGGAGCCTCGAACCGGGTGAGGAACCTGCATGTGCTCCACAAGAGCGGCATTACGAATAAAGAATTCAGGATGTTGCAACAGATAGTCCACCACCGCGCGGTCATCCAGCGCGCCGATCGTATCCTGCTGTTCTTCCCCGACTTGTTTCATAGATGAATAAATCCGTCGTAGACGTGTGCCGCCGGGCCAGTCATAAACAACGGTTGACCCGGGCCTTTCCAGGCGATATCAAGACGCCCGCCTGGTAATTCCACGCGCACTTCCTCGGCCAGCAGTCCCTGTTGGATGCCAACCGCGACCGCCGCGCAGGCGCCGCTGCCGCAGGCCTGAGTCTCGCCTGCGCCGCGTTCATAGACGCGCAGGCGAATGCGATGACGCTCGACTATCTGCATAAAACCGATGTTCGCGCGTTCCGGGAAGCGTTCGTGGCTTTCCATCACCGGGCCAAGCGTTTCCACCGCCGCGGTTTCCACATCATCGACCTGAATGACGCAGTGCGGGTTCCCCATTGAGACCACGCCGCACAATACTGTCTGTTCAGCGGCGCGCATAATATAGGTCTTTTCCGCTTTGTTCGCGCGGAACGGGACCTGGGACGGCTCGAAGTTCGGCTCGCCCATATTCACCCGCACCAGATCGTCTTCCGTTACGCTTAATACCATACGCCCGTTCGCCGTGCTGACGCGGATATCACGTTTATTGGTCAGGCCTTTCAGACGTACAAACCGCGCAAAGCAGCGCGCACCGTTGCCGCACTGCGACACTTCGCTGCCGTCAGCGTTAAAGATGCGGTAATGAAAATCCAGATCCGGATCGTAGGGCGGCTCGACAACCAGCAGCTGATCGAAGCCAACGCCAAGATGCCTGTCTGCCAGCCGGCGAATCAGCTCCGGAGAGAAAAAAACATTCTGTGTTACCGCGTCAACGACCATAAAGTCGTTACCCAGGCCATGCATTTTAGAAAACTGCATCATCTGTACTCTAACTAATTTGCGTTTCAGGAAGACGGCAAGCCGTGCATCCCCGGGAGTATCGTCAGTAGTCTACCTGGGTCGGGCCACCGCTATCGCCGCGATCGTTACGATCCGGCGTTGCGCTCTGGATACCGCTATCGACCGGTTTGGTCGGCGGCGGCGCCGTTTTATCCGCCGGTGGGAAATACAGCGGCCCCTTCAGACCACAGCCGGTGAGGCTGAAGATCGCCAGCAGAACGGCAAGCGTAGGAAAAAGGTTTTTCATTGATAGTTGCCCGTGAGTCATTCTTTCTGCTTTCTATCATCGCAGGAGAAGACGTAAAAGCAAGCGTTTAGCATCCGACTGCGCGCGCTTTTGTTTCGCGCTATACTGCCGCCATCTTCAAAAAAGCAGGGTAGAACCATGAATGACAGTGAATTCCATCGCCTGGCTGACAGCCTGTGGATGACTATCGAAGAGCGCCTGGACGAGTGGGACGGCGATAGCGATATCGATTGTGAGATTAACGGCGGCGTGCTGACCATTAGCTTTGAAAACGGCAGCAAAATCATCATTAACCGTCAGGAACCGCTGCATCAGGTCTGGCTGGCGACCAAACAGGGCGGCTACCATTTTGACCTGAAAGGCGATGAGTGGATTTGCGATCGCAGCGGCGAAGCCTTCTGGGATCTGCTGGAGCAGGCGGCAACCCAGCAGGCAGGCGAAGCGGTGAGTTTCCGTTAAAGCCGACTGCGCTTACGCCTCGCGCAGCCGGGGAATACTGCGCGATATCAGGAGTAGTGCTGCTGGAGCATCGGCGACACCGCGGCATCCTGATTCATCGGTGCCGTCACGGCGCCGATTGCCTGGCTACGGAAGGGAATGACCTGAGGCCGGCCGTCAACGTCAACGATCTGGTAGAACTGCGGCAGGTTGAAGTTGATAAAGCTGGAACCGTAGGTGAACCGGTCGTGCGATGACGAGTAGAAGCGGCTAACGTCGCGCACCAGCTCCTCTTTACTGCCTTCACAGTGATGGTAAACCTCGGCGCGATTGCTCTCATCGAGAATATAGATATTAAACCCGCTGTCGTTATCCGCATCTTCAAAGAAGAACTGAATAATCCCTTCGCTGGCAAAACCATCGACCACCTGCGGCAGCTTAACGTGGTTGGTTTCCACCTGAACCGACAGGCCGTGCAGCTTGTTGTGCGAGATGGCGCCATAGAATTCGATGGCATTTTCCAGCTTCTGCACCGAGACGTTAAGACGCTCGAAGAACAGGCCCCACGTCTGTCCGGACACGCGCAGCGCCTTGAAGCGGCCGGTATCCTGACGGGTGCTGGAAAGGCGTAGCTCAATGCACTCGGAGACCAGCTGCTGCACGCGGGTGCGAATAAGTCCGCGCAGATGCTGGCTATAGCAGAACACTTCAACGCTATCCGGCGGCGCGGCGTCCTGGTGCATTTTACCCAGAATGGTCTTCAGCGCTTCGATCATCGCCTGCTCGCCGTTAAAGTGCAGGGTTCGCACTTCGTTCCACGAGTTACGATACAGCAGGTCCACGCTGCCTATCAGGCACTTCTGCTCTTCGCCAAAGCTAAATACGTCCAGCTTGCGGAAGTCAAAATGCACCACCTGATTGCGGAACGCGGCGGTCGGATCGTATTCAAGGTTAACGATAATCGCCAGATGGCGGATTTCGCAGGGGCTATACAGCGCTTTCGGCGTGGGTGAAGGCAGGCGTAAAGGGAAGTGGTGGGCAACATCGGCCACCATCTCCTGCAGCTTCGCCAGGTCGACAATGCCGTTACCCTTAATAAACAGCCGGGTACGCGACGTCAGCAGGCCGTTAAACCACGCCCATGCCACCAGCTTGTTAAGATAGCGGTTATATTCCAGCGGCTGATGGCTAACGATCGATTCCATATCCGGCGCGCGATTATAGACGTACCAGCCGGTGCGGTTAGCACGGCCCGGCGGCACGTGGATAAAGGTCAGATTTGGTTCGGACAGATCCGGCGATATCTGCGGGTTAACCAGGGTTACTTTCCCCGGCAGCGCTTCAAACGCCGCATACAGCTTACGGGTCAGCACGCCAATATCCTGCGGGCTGGCGGAAACGCTCAGGTTGTTGCGACGCGCAAAACGAATCAGGTTGCGGTAGCTCTGCATCATCGCATCAAGCAGTTCGTTGTGCGCTTTACGTACTTCGTCGATCTTCCAGTTGGCCCGGTTGTCCAGCATCGCCAGACGCTTTTCATCCCAGCCCCACTCTTTCACCAGGTGGCTCACCACCTCACGACGCCAGCCTACGCAGGCGCGCTCGCGGCTCAGCTTTTCGCACACTTTGAGGTAGAAACAGCGGCGTACCAGGTCGAGACGCGTATCGTCCCCGATGGCCTGCAGGTAGATCGTGACGCGTTCCAGCATCATGCAGTAAGGATCGAGACCGAACGAAACGATCTCGCCGTCGTGCAGGCGCTGTTTAATATCTTTCGCCAGCAGGCGGTTATTTGGATATTCCCAGGAATAGGCTTCCAGCAGCAGCGTTTTCAGCACCGCCTTATAAGGCGAATCAATGCTTTTATACAGCTGCCACAGGCTGGCGCCGAAATACTCTTCCGCCGACAGCGAGCTCAGGCCGCCGAGATCCAGCCATTCGTTCGGCGTCAGCACGCCCTGCGCGTAGAGGCTCATGACATAGTCGTCATAGTGCTCTTCTTCGTCGCACGGCACCATATTCCACAGAATACGCTTACCGGCAAGGCGCACGGCGGTACGATAGAATTCGTCCAGCAGCAGGATATGCTGCGTTGAGCCGCAGTCTTCACCGCCCAGGCTACCGCTTTCGTTATGGCGGAAGCGGTTTTCATCGATCAGGAAGAAGCTGACTTCCACGCCCAGCGACGCCGCCCAGCTCTCCAGCAGGCTGCATTTACGCTGCAGCAGCTGGCGCTCATCGGTATCGAGCCAGGCCTGGTGGCATACCCATATATCAAGGTCGGAAGAGCAGCTTTGGCCGACGGATGAGGTGCTGCCCATGGAGTAAAGGCCAGTGATCGGCAGCTCGCCTTTCGGCGGCTCCTGCGTCAGCATTCCGCGGTGCAGCTCAAGCTCGTCAAGGTAGTGGCGTTGGGTTTCATCAGGCGTGTAAAGGCAAATGCCTCGGGGAACGTTACCGTCAAGGTAACCCGGCATCAACGGGTGATGATAATGTAGTAATGTCGGCAGTAGACTGTAAACCTGCTGGAAAGCGGGCCCCATAGCAGCAAGCGCGCGATCTACGCGCAGTTGGTTGATGGCATCCAGTCTCTGTTTCAGCGTCTCAATATAGAGGTACAAGACATATCGCCTGATGTTCAAAAACCCGCCGTACCATAGCCAGTACCGGGTTTCAGTATTTCAACAAAAACCGTCACCATTCGTCGTCGGTGTGGTTGTGATGAACTGCTGACGGACAAATGGTTTAAAACGTGATCAATCTAACACCTTGCTGATTGACCGTAAAGAAAGATGCGCTACATACAAGTGTAGCACCGTTTAGTGCGTGTAAATTCCTCTCTACGGTTCGGCAACCGGTATGCGCATAAAAGGCCAATAAAGAGATCGCCAAGGCCCTGACCCACAAAACTAACATCCATAAGACAACAATGTTAGGATGGTTTGTGGTCGACAATGACGGTAACAAGCATGTTAGACAAAGTTTTGAAAATTGCCACACGGCAAAGCCCACTTGCGCTATGGCAGGCGCATTATGTGAAAGAGCGCCTTGAGTCCTGCCATCCGGAGCTCAAGGTTGAACTGGTGCCAATGGTCACACGCGGCGACGTGCTCCTTGATACACCCCTCGCAAAAGTGGGTGGCAAGGGCCTGTTTGTCAAAGAGTTAGAGCTTGCCATTATGGAAGGGCGCGCCGATATCGCCGTGCATTCCATGAAGGATGTTCCCGTCGAGTTTCCCGAGGGTCTGGGACTGGTAACCATTTGTGAACGCGAAGATCCTCGCGACGCTTTTGTCTCAAATCACTATGCTTCCATTGACGCGCTGCCTCAGGGCAGCATTGTTGGCACATCAAGTTTACGCCGCCAGTGTCAGCTGGCCGCACAGCGCCCGGATCTGCAGATTCGCTCCCTGCGCGGCAACGTCGGTACCCGGCTGGGTAAACTTGATAGCGGTGAGTATGACGCAATTATTCTCGCCGCTGCGGGGCTGCTACGCCTGGGGCTCGAAGCGCGAATTCGCCAACCGTTAAGCCCTGAACAGTCGCTGCCCGCCGTCGGCCAGGGCGCAGTCGGCATTGAGTGTCGGCTTGACGACGAATGGACGCAAGCTCTGCTGGCACCGCTGAACCATGCGCCAACGGCAATACGTGTTCGCGCCGAGCGGGCAATGAATACCCGTCTTGAGGGCGGCTGTCAGGTGCCGATCGGCAGCTACGCCGAGCTTATTGACGGCGAGCTGTGGCTACGCGCGCTGGTCGGCGCGCCGGACGGTTCGCAGATGGTTCACGGCGAGCGCCGCGGACGCCCGGAAGACGCCGAGCGCCTTGGCGTCTCTCTGGCGGAAGAGCTGCTGGATAATGGCGCCCGGGAGATCCTGACCGCCGTTTATGCCGGAGACGCGCCACGATGAGTATCCTGGTCACCCGTCCGCTGCCGCAAGGCGAAGAGCTGGTCAGCCGCCTGCGCGGGCTGGGACACGTGGCCTGGAGCTTTCCGCTCATTGAATTTACGCCCGGCCGCGAGCTGCACACGCTCGGCGACCGGCTGGCGGCCCTCTCCGCGGGCGATTTATTGTTCGCCCTTTCGCAGCACGCCGTGGAGTTTGCCCACGCTCGCCTGCAGCAGCAGGCCCTGCGCTGGCCGCTGGCTCCCGGCTATTTTGCCATTGGCCGCACCACGGCGCTGGCTCTGCATAAGGTCAGCGGCCACAATATTCGCTACCCATTAGATCGGGAAATCAGCGAAGTCTTGCTACAATTACCTGAATTACAAAACATTGCTGGTAAGAAGGCCCTCCTGCTTCGCGGCAACGGCGGCCGGGAACTACTCGGCGAAACGCTCCGCGAGCGCGGCGCTGATGTCACTTTTTGTGAGTGCTATCAACGTTGTGCAAAGCATTATGATGGTGCAGAAGAAGCAATGCGCTGGCAGTCTCGCGGCGTCTCCACGCTGGTCATTACCAGCGGTGAGATGCTGCAACAGCTTTGGACGCTGATCCCGCAATGGTATCGAGAACGGTGGCTCCTCCGCTGTCGCATTTTAGTTGTCAGCGAGCGCCTGGCCCAGCAGGCACGGGAATTGGGCTGGCAGGATATCCAGGTTGCCGAAAGCGCCGACAACGATACGCTGCTACGCGCATTACAATAACTCTCAACATTGGAAGCCATAATGACGGAACAACAAAATCAATCCGCCGTGGTTGAAGAGACCAGGGAGGCCGTGGAAAAGACGCCACAGCCAGAGAAAACCGGGAAGGAAAACGGCGGGAATAAAACCAGTCTCGTTTTGAGCGCGGTCGCTATCGCTATTGCCCTCGCCGCCGGCGTGGGCCTGTACAGCGTGCACAAGCAGCAGCTATCCCGACAAAACGCGGCCAGCTCAGCGTTAGCCGCGCAAATTGCGGCCCTGCAAAAATCGCAGGAAGGCCAAAAAACCGAACTCGAAGGCATCATCAGGCAGCAGGCTGACCAGCTGACCGCGGCCAAAAGTCAGCAGGATGCGCTGGCGAAGCAGCTGGAAGAAGTGCAGCAGAAAGTGGCCGTTATCTCCGGCAGCGACGCCAAAACCTGGCTGCTGGCTCAGGCTGATTTCCTGGTGAAAGTCGCCGGACGCAAGCTGTGGAGCGATCAGGACGTCACGACCGCCGCCGCGCTGCTAAAAAGCGCCGACGCCAGCCTCGCCGACATGAACGACCCCAGCCTGATTGGCGCCCGTCGCGCCATCACCGACGATATCGCCTCGCTCTCGGCGGTAAGCCAGGTCGACTACGACGGCATCATTCTCAAAGTGAATCAGCTTGCTAATCAGATAGACAACCTGCGTCTTGCAGATAATAACGACGACGATTCCCCGATGGATTCCGACAGCGAAGAGCTATCCAGCTCAATCGGTGAGTGGCGCATTAACCTGCAGAAGAGCTGGCAGAGCTTTATGGACAGCTTTATCACCATCCGCCGCCGCGACGAAACGGCAGTGCCGCTGCTGGCGCCGAACCAGGACGTCTACCTGCGCGAGAATATTCGCTCCCGTCTGCTGGTCGCCGCGCAGGCGGTTCCGCGCCACCAGGAAGAGACGTACAAGCAGGCCCTGGAAAACGTGTCGACCTGGGTCCGCGCCTATTACGATACTGACGATGCCACAACCAAAGCCTTCCTTGAGGAAGTCGATAAGCTGAGCCAGCAGAGCATCACCATGAGCGTACCGGAAAATCTGCAGAGTCAGGCAATACTTGAGAAGCTGATGCAGACGCGAGTACGTAATCTGATGGCACAGCCCGCCGTCGCGCAGAGCGCTACCCCGGCTCCTGCCCCGACGCCAGCCGTGCCGGCACCAGCGCCTGCGCCACAAGGAGAGTAACGCATGTTGAAAATTCTCTTACTCTTCGCACTGCTGATCGCCGGGATCGTTATCGGCCCCATCATTTCCGGGCATCAGGGCTATGTGCTGATCCAAACCGATAACTACAACATTGAAACCAGCGTCACCGGCCTGGCGATCGTGCTGATCCTCACGATGGTGGTGCTGTTCGCCATTGAATGGTTGCTGCGGCGTATTTTTCGCACCAGCGCGCATACCCGCGGCTGGTTCGTAGGACGTAAACGCCGCCGCGCGCGTAAGCAAACCGAGCAGGCGCTGCTAAAACTGGCTGAAGGCGACTACCAGCAGGTTGAAAAGCTGATGGCCAAAAATGCCGATCACGCCGAGCAGCCGGTGGTTAACTATCTTCTGGCGGCGGAAGCGGCTCAGCAGCGCGGTGATGAAGCCCGCGCCAATCAGCATCTTGAGCGCGCGACAGAGCTGGCCGGAGACGATCTGATCCCGGTAGAGATTGCCCGCGTGCGCCTGCAGCTGGCGCGTAATGAAAATCATGCGGCTCGCCACGGTATTGATAAACTGCTGGAAATCACTCCCCGACATCCTGAAGTCCTGCGTCTGGCGGAACAGGCCTACACCCGCACCGGCGCGTGGCACTCGCTGCTGGATATCATCCCGTCCATGGCAAAAGCCAACGTCAACGATGAAGAGCATCGCGCCGCGCTGGAGCAGCAGGCGTGGATCGGTTTAATGGATAAGACGCTGGCCGATCGGGGCAGCGAAGGCCTGCGCGAATGGTGGAAAAACCAAAGCCGTAAAACGCGTGGCCAGGTCGCGCTGCAGGTGGCGATGGCGAATCTGCTCATTGAGAGCGATGACCACGATACCGCGCAGCAAATTATTATCGACGGCCTGAAAAAGCAGTATGACGATCGTCTGGTGATGCTTATCCCGCGCCTGAAGACCAATAATCCGGAACAGCTGGAAAAAGTGCTGCGCCAGCAGATCAAAACCGTCGGCGATCGTCCGCTGCTGTGGAGTACGCTGGGGCAATCGCTGATGCGCCATGGCGAATGGCAGGAAGCCAGCATCGCGTTCCGCGCCGCGCTGAAGCAGCGCCCGGATGCGTTTGACTACGCCTGGCTGGCCGATACGCTCGACCGCCTGCATCAGCCGGAAGAGGCAGCCGCTCTGCGCCGCGATGGCCTGCTGCTAACCCTGCAGAACAATACGCCGCAGTAGCCGTCCTTCCTGCAGCTGTCGCCTCATCAGGGGCGACAGCTCTCTTCTCGCCGCGCCCCTTCTCTGTTTATCCCCTGCCCTTTTCTTACCGGTCCCTGAAAGAAAAAAACGCCCGCACTGATAATCAGGGCGGGCGTTAAAACAGGTCTGTTTGACAACAAATTGGGTGCTTCACTCAACGTCGTGTCCATGGTGTTTGATGAGACCAGATATAGAATGGCGACATCTGTCAGTGGACGATAAGCACCGTAAACGGCTCTGCATCATTCCTGAGTTTATGAGGCACTAAGGCGAACATAAGAGATGGAATGAGCATCTACCCGGTTATTATCGCACAGGTTCTGTGGAGATGACATCTCCCCCGATGGCGAATTGAGAGTTTTCTGGACGAAAAATTTTGCCAGAGCCGGGGATGTTTTATTTTTTAAATCAGGGAGATACAAGAAGTTTTCGCGATAGCAGAAAACAAAAAACCCCGCCGAAGCGGGGTTCAAAATTGGTCGGCGAGAGAGGATTCGAACCTCCGACCCACTGGTCCCAAACCAGTTGCGCTACCAAGCTGCGCTACTCGCCGATATACTGCTTTTTGAATTTTTAGTTCAATTCTTTAAAGTCGTGGTGCGAGGGGGGGGACTCGAACCCCCACATCCTAAGGACACTAACACCTGAAGCTAGCGCGTCTACCAATTCCGCCACCTTCGCAATTCACAACTCTATCAAATAATGGGGTGGCTAATGGGATTCGAACCCACGACAACTGGAATCACAATCCAGGGCTCTACCAACTGAGCTATAGCCACCACTACAAATCTTTTCACGCGGCACTGTCTTAAACAGTCCACCGCAGCTCAAGCACCGGGTTAAATGGTGCGCCCGACAGGATTCGAACCTGAGACCTCTGCCTCCGGAGGGCAGCGCTCTATCCAGCTGAGCTACGGGCGCTTAGCGCCGTTGCGGGGTCGGATATTACGGACTTCCCCCCCCGCTGTCTAGTGCCTTTTTAAATAAAATTTCCGTTTGCTCACACTTTATTCGCTTTGCTGCTTATTCCGTCGCTTTGTCGACATTTCCATGCCGCCCGAGGCCAAAAACCTTATAAATAAGGGTCACCAGGGCAAGAAAAAGAATTCCGACAAACAGCGACATCCGGGTATCGTCGTTAAAACCCATGCCGATCAGCACGCAAACCAGAAATGCCATCGTAAAATAGTTCGCCCACGGGAAGAGCAGCGAGCGGAACGGGTGGCTGGCCATCGCCGCCCGGTGCGCGCGACGAAAACGCAGCTGGCTAATCAGGATCACAAACCACGGCACCATCCCCGGCAGCACGCTGGCGCTGTAGACGTAGACGAATACCCGCTGTGGATTAGGAATAATATAGTTCAGGCAGGAGCCGACCAGCAGAATCAGGATCGACAGCGCGACGCCTGCCGCCGGTACGCCGTTGCGGGAGACCTTGCCGACTGCCGCCGGTAGCTGACGGTTTTTGGCCAGCGCGTAGAGCATGCGCCCACAGCTATACATTCCGCTATTGCAGCCGGAAAGCGCGGCCGTCAGCACCACAAAGTTGATAATGCCCGCCGCCGCCGTGATGCCGATCTTAGCAAAGGTCAGCACGAACGGGCTGCCGCCGGAGCCAATCTGATTCCACGGGAAGATAGTCACAATGACGAAAATGGCGCCTACGTAAAAAATAAGGATACGCCACAGAACTTTGCCGACCGCGCTGCGCAGGGTCACCTGCGGATTCTTCGCTTCTCCGGCGGTAATACCGATAAGCTCAACGCCCTGGTAAGAGGCAACGACAATACATAGCGCGGTCAGGAAGCCCTTCCAGCCGCCGGCAAAGAAGCCGCCGTGTTCGGTCAGGTTGCCAAAGCCGATAGAGTGCCCACCGTTACCAAAGCCAAAGAAAATAACCCCCAGCCCGACCACAATCATCACGATGATGGTCGTGACCTTAATCATCGCAAACCAGAACTCGATCTCACCATACAGGCGTACCGCCGCCAGGTTCGCCAATGCCACCAGCCCAACGGCAATCAGGGCCGGTATCCACTGCGCCATCTCAGGGAACCAGAACTGGACGTAAACCCCGATGGCCGTAATCTCCGATATCCCTACCGCCATCCACATAAACCAGTAGGACCAGGCGGTAAGATAGCCGAAGAACGGGCTCATATAGCGGTGGGCGTAAACGGCGAACGAACCGGTTACCGGTTCAAGAAACAGCATCTCCCCCATCGAACGCATGATAAAGAAGACAAATAAGCCCGCAATAATATACGCCAGCAGGACGGACGGGCCGGCCCATTTCAGCGTACTCGCCGATCCCATAAATAAACCGACGCCAATCGTACCGCCAAGGGCGATTAGCTCAATGTGCCTGGCCTCCAGCCCGCGCTGAAGTTCCGCTTTTTTCTTAGTCATATAGCCTCTTGTGTTTGCCCTGCTCCGGGTTTTTAGCTGTTCCTCTCCGAACGGCCTCTTTATTGGCAGCACGTACCCGTCCCTCCGTCATGATTATCGATGTCGGAAAGTTAACGGATGAGCCGCCTTGATGCCCTTCTGAAGGTCCCGCGCATATACCGGTTATTTTTATAAATATGTGAAATGAAATAGCCCTGCCTGCGCGCCGGTAAAGAGTGCCGGCGCGCATTAAGCATGCGAATGGTTAATTAATTTTGCCGAAATGGCAAATAAAGTATCAGCCAGGCGAATACATTACACAGAATATGTGTGAAAACGCGCCAGTTTGCAGTGGAATATTAGAGCTGACCGGTATAATACCAACGTAAATATCGCAGCAGTCTGATCTGTCTTTTAATCCGGCTGGGCTGTGATATCAAACGATAAAACCACTCCAGCCCCATGTCCTGCCAGAACTTTGGCGCCCGGTGAACGTGGCCGGTAAATACGTCGTAGGTGCCGCCCACGCCCATATAGAGCGCCTGGGGATAGACCAGCCGGCAGTCACGCATCAGGATCTCCTGGCGCGGCGAGCCCATCGCGACGGTGACAATCCCGGCCCCGCTGTCGCGGATGCGCTCAAACAGCTCCTGACGCCGGTCGGCGGAGAAATAGCCGTCCTGGCTACCGACAATGTTAACGTTCCAGCGCTGGCGCAGCTGCGTACAGGTCTGGGCCAGCACCTCCGGCTTGCCGCCGATCAGAAAGACCGGCGTGCCCTGGGCCCCGGCGCGTTGCATCAGGGCTTCCCATAAGTCGGCCCCCGCCACGCGCGATACCTGCGCCTGAGGATATTTTTTACGTAATGAACGCACCACGCTAATGCCATCGGCATATTTAAATTCAGCCGCTTCAATCAGCGCCCGAACCTCGGGATCGTCCTCGACTGCCAGCATCTTTTCGGCATTGATCGCCACCAGCGTACCCTGACGAATTGCGCCGTCAGCGTAGAGAAAATCCAGCGCATGCTGCATATCGCGCCATCCGATGAGCTGTAAACCTCTCAGCAGATACAACGGCGCGGAAGTACTCTCAGACATGTTAATCCTTATCAGACCTGAGGTTGCGAAAGCGGTTTGGTCCGCTTATGAATCAGTCCTACGCTATCCAGGAACCAGTACAGCAATTTCGCCGCCAGCAGGCAGATACCAAAGATCACGAGGAAAAACACCACGCGGGAGCCGAAAGAATCCAGCCCTTCACGCGCCAGCACGATCATATTGAAGATAGCGCCGAAACAAAAACTATGCAGAATGGCCGCCTTATAGCGGTTGCTCTCCCGGTTGCCAAGCTCATACAGCCAGTCAAACCACTTAATAATCAGCCCGACCGCGACCGCCCCAAGCGGAATAAACCAAACTCCGCCCATCACCACCAGTGAACCAATCAGCGTGGGCGAGATAGCCAGCCCGGAGTGATTATTCAGCACTTCCCAGGTGAAGTAGTTGGCGGTATTCAGAACCATCGAAGGCCGGCCGTGCCACATCCAGTTGGGGATAAAGACGTAGAAATCCCTGATCATCGGCGCCAGCCCCTGGAACTCTATCTTACCGTAGTTCTGCAGCAGCAGCGCCAGGTTCTCCCACGGTGAGAAGGTATCGCGGGTCAGATACAGGAAGGTATAAAACGCCTCATCGCCGCTGACGTTCATCCCGTAGCGCTTCAGGGCCAGCCAGAACATACCGACAATGCCCAGCACGCCGGCCGCAGCCAGCATCCACAGGCTTATCCAGCCGCGAATAATGCCGATAAACAGGAAGATGGCGAAGGCAATAATGATGTTCGCCCGCGTGCCGCCGACGATCGCATAGGTCAGCAGGCCGAAGGCGGTGGTGCTGATAAGGAAGAAAATCCACGCCTTATAGTCCTGGCGCAGAAAATAGACCACCAGCATCGCCGGGATAAAGAAATAGAAAAAGCGCTTCAGCGCCACGCCGGACACTTCGCTGGAGAAGATCTGGCTATAGGAGTTGAGCCTGAACAGCAGGAAGCCGTTGTGGGCAAAGAAAATCCCGACGCACAGCAGCGCAACGCCCAGAAGAATAATCCATGCCAGATGGGTCTCAACGCGGTTCATGGTGAACAGCGGACGGCGCTGGCGATCGTGCGCGGACGAACGCAGCCGCGTTTTGTAGGTGACGTAATACACCGCATAAAAGCACACCGACACCAGCAGGGTTTGCAGCAGCACTTCCGGCGGCGCAACGCTGACATCAAAGCGGAATACCAGAATGCTGGTCAGCGGGAAGCCAAAGAAAAAAGTCAGCAGAAACAGCAGCGAAAAAAAGACGTTGAAGTTAAAGCGCACCCGGCGAAACTCGAAATACGTCGCGGTGGCAATAAACAGCGACGACAGCAGCCAGACCACCAGCAGTCCGCAAAATTGCATTAATGTCATGCGCTCACTCCCGAGGCAATCTGCAATGCCCGCTGCCAGCCCGTCAGGTAGTTTGGCCGGAAGAAGGCGATCTGGTTCTTATCAACGTTCGCCAGCTGACGTTGAGCCTCGCGTACCACGGCAACATCCAGGGTATCGCTGGTAAACAGTACCGGAATATTCTGCTCCGTCATATCCTGCCAGAACGGATTCTCCCGATTCAGGACGCAGGGAATACCCGCCTGAATCAGCAGGCACAGCGTGCCGATCCCCTGCTGGCGGGCAAAGAGGAAATAGCCCAGATCGCAGCGGCGCAGCAGTGCCAGGTAATCGTTGAATTCCAGCCTGTCGCTGAGTACCTGTAAACGCCCGGGGCTAAACAACGCCGCGCCCGCCGCGCGCACTTCGTTAATATATTCCGCATTGTTGGCCGGATAGCCCATCGGGACAATCACATTTACCGTATCGCCAAACTGCTGATGAATAGCGCGCAGCGCCGCAATATGTTCATTGCTGCGATCGCCTGAGTTGCCCACCAGAATAGTCAGCGCTTCGGCACGCGGAGCGCTATCCGCCAGCGTATTCAGCGCCGGATCCATCCGGGTCGGGAAATAGAGCAGCTCCCCCGCCACCTTAGGGTGGCGACGGGCAAACCAGCTCAGGTCGCCGCGGGTGGCAAAAACGCGCCCCACTCGCCCCTGCGCCATACGCCGCAGGGGATAGAATAAACGAAACTTCAGGCTGGACGAATTCTCATACAGATCGGCGCCCCAGATATGCCAGTTGAACTGGGAAGGGCGAATTCCGCCGCTGAGCAGCGCCAGCCACAGCCCGGTATTAAACTGGCCGTGGAAGAAAAAGCGCTGGTGTCGATCCGCTTTGGCCGCGGAAATAACCGCCTGTGCCAGCGATTTCTTCCCGGGATAGCAGGCAATCGACAGCGCCGGGTACGCCTCGCGGACGCCCGCTGCATCACCGACGACCATAAACGTGCGCGCCCGCTCGTCGCTACCGGCCAGCTCGTCATTAAAGAACCGCAGAACGGTCTGGTTGTGGTGCGGAATATCCGATCCCAGTACGTGTATCAGTGCTGTCATGCCCGTTTACGCCAAAGTAAAAACACGCCGCTACAAAGGGCGAAATAAACAATATACGTAGCCATATACGCCTGCGCTGCGCCAACTGCGCCGTGCGCCGGAATAAGCCAGTGTGAGAAGGCGGTCAACAGCGTGAACTGGCTGATTTCCGTCAGAATATAAAAACGCAGTGACGCTTTGGCGATCACCAGGTAGCCGTAAACATAGGCTCCGACCTTAAGAACATCGCCAACCAGCTGCCAGGCAAACAGATCGCGCATCGCCGTAAAGCGTTCGGAAAACAGCAGCCAGATGGCAAAGTCGCGCAGTAGCCAAACGGTCAGGCTTGCCGCCGCCACCGCCGGCAGGACAAATTTTAACGATTTGCCGATCTCGCGGGTAATATCCGCTTTGGCGGTTAGCCGGGAGAGCGTAGGCAGCAAATAGACGCTGAACGACGCGGTGATGAACTGCAGATAGGCGTCGGAAATACTGCTCACCCCCTGCCAGATCCCGACCGCCTCCCAGCCGTAATGTTCCGCCAGCAGGTTACGCATCATCACGTACGCGACCGGCAGCGTCACCGAGGTAATCAGCGCCATTAGGGTAAATTTAGACAGCTGCCCCGCCAGGCCGTTATCCCAGCGCGGGCGCAGCGCGCTAAGCGGGATGGTCCCCCGCCGCCACAAAACGATAGCCGCCGGAACCACCACCAGCGCCGGCACCAGCGCCAGCCCAAGCAGCGCGCCCTGATAGCCGCCGAAATGGTAACAGGCATAGTATGCCGCCACGCCGATCAGGCTGCCGGCAATCAGCGATACCGCGTTCCCCGCCGCATCGCGGAAGCCTTTTATCAGCGCCAGCAGAAAGTTAGCCCAGGCAATGCCCATCTGCACCAGCGCCACCAGCCGCACCAGCCCCTGGTACTGCGGATGACCAAACAGCCCCTGGCTGACGGGCGCCGCGGCGAGTAAAAATATCAGCGCCAGCAGCGTCGAAAAGCCCAGCACCATCGAAGAGGAGGTGCCGACCACCCGGGTAAGCTGCTGGCTATCGTCATGATGCTGCGCAACCAGCTTGGTTACGCCATTGAAAATACCGGCGCCGGCAAGGACGCCAAGCACGGTGACCAGTTGGCGAAAGTTACCGGCCTGGCCTACGCCTGCCGGCCCGAAGGAAACGGCAAGCAGCTTAACCACCAGCAGCCCGGCGCCGATTTTGACCAAGGTGGACGCCGCGGTCCACAGCGAAGCTTTTGCCAACGACATATCAGGAGAAATAGCTCAGCAGCGAGTTAATCACCGTACGCTGGTTAACCGGCGACAAATTGTAGAACAGCGGCAGGCGCAGCAGGCGCTCGCTCTCCTGCGTGGTAAAACGGTCTTCACCGCGGAACTCGCCGAAGTTCTCCCCTGCCGGGCAGCTGTGTAGCGGGATATAGTGGAATACGGCGAGAATCTCGGCCTCTTTCAGCCACGCGATCAGCCTGCTGCGGTCGTCGATATCCCGCAGCTTGATATAGAACATATGCGCGTTATGTCCGCAGTCGGCAGGGACAATCGGCAGCTCGATACGCCCGGCGCGCGCCAGCGGCAGCAGCGCGTCGTAATAGCTCTGCCACAGCGTCAGGCGCTGCTGATTAATTTTCTCCGCCGCTTCAAGCTGCGCCCACAGATAGGCGGCCTGCAGGTCGGACATCAGATAGCTGGAGCCGATATCGCGCCAGGTGTACTTATCCACCAGTCCGCGGAAAAACTGGCTGCGGTTGGTGCCTTTTTCACGAATGATTTCCGCGCGCTCGACCAGCTGGCGATCGTTGATCAGCGTCGCCCCGCCTTCGCCGCCGGCGGTATAATTTTTGGTTTCATGGAAGCTAAAGCAGCCGATGTGCCCGATGGTTCCGAGCGCACGCCCTTTGTAGGTCGACATGACGCCCTGTGCGGCATCCTCCACCACGAACAGGTTGTGCCTGCTGGCAATAGCCATGATGGTGTCCATCTCGCAGGCAACGCCGGCATAGTGAACCGGCACAATCGCCCGGGTCTTCTCAGTAATGGCAGCTTCGATCAGCGTTTCATCGATATTCATGGTATCGCGACGAATATCGGCAAAGACAATTTTCGCTCCCCGCAGCACAAAGGCGTTGGCGGTAGAGACGAAGGTATAGCTCGGCATAATGACTTCGTCGCCCGGCTGGATATCCAGCAGCAGCGCCGCCATCTCCAGCGAAGCGGTACAGGACGGCGTCAGCAGCGCTTTTACCGTGCCGAAACGCTGCTCCATCCACTGCTGGCAGCGGCGGGTAAATCCGCCATCGCCGCACAGCTTGCCGCTGCCCATCGCAGACTGCATATAATCAAGCTCGGTTCCCACCACCGGCGGCGCGTTAAATGGAATCATCATGTCACCTGTATAACCAGTACGCGGTGTTTTCCACATTCGCACCGCTGAGAATATAACGTTTAAGCGCGGCGGTATTACCCATCTGGGTCGCCACCCGCAGTGTTGAGAGCCCGCGCGATCCGGCCCAGCTTCGCGCCGCCTGCATCAGCTCAGCGCCGGCGCCGCGGCCGGCCAGCAGGCCGATCCGGGCGTCCGTAGCATTGAGCTGACGCAGGGAGACAAAAGCGCGAATATCGCCGTCGGAGGTGCGAAAAATCAGGCACTGGTTATCAAAGGTCCCCAGCACCGCATTTTCAATCCATTGAGCATAGAAACGGCCGCTGGCATCAGCGGCATACCACGGCGCGCGAAAGCGGCTCAGGGCAAACGCCTGCGCCGCCAGCTCCCGCAGTCGCGGAATGTCCGACGCGGTGGCGACTTCGCATCCGAGGTCGTCAGCCGTCCCGACCGACAGCGCCAGATCGACCTCCCCTTCCACAAGCTGGAAACCCAGCTGCTGTAAGGCGTCCAGCCGTTCGGTATCGTCCGCCGCAATCTTCGCCTGCAGACGCGACCAGCCGGTCAGCGCCTGGTTCGTCAGCGGCGGAGCATCGGCGCGAAAGCGCACGATCGCGCTGTTAACGCCAAAGAAGCGATTTTCCCACTCCAGGGGCTCAATACTGGCGCGGACGGACACGGATAAGATCCCGTAAATATTGGCCATAGCCGGAACCAGGCGTCGGGCCCAGGCTCATTCCGCTGGCCAGAAGCGTTCTCACCGCCATACCCCTTTGGTATCGACGATAAATGCCTGGGTCACGCTGTCGCCGTCGATCGCTTTGAACTCATGGTGATCGACCAGCATCACCAGCACATCGGCGTTCGCCAACGCATCATTCAGCGATGCCAGCGTACACAGACCATCGAGCTTCTTCGGCAGCTGGTGAATATTGGGTTCGACAACCAGCGTTTCACCGCTGTGCCAGGCCGCGATTTGCATGGCGATAGCCATCGCCGGGCTTTCGCGCAGATCGTCGATATTCGGCTTAAAGGCCAGGCCAAAGCAGGCAATTTTCAGCTCGCTGGCACGCCGGTTGCTGGCGGCAAGACACTCCGCCACCCGCGCCTTCACCTGCTCGATAACCCATTCGGGCTTATGGTCGTTGACCTCACGCGCGGTGCGGATCAGCCGCGCCTGCTGCGGATTCTGCGCCACGATAAACCACGGGTCGACCGCGATACAGTGGCCGCCAACGCCCGGTCCCGGCTGCAGGATATTGACGCGCGGATGGCGGTTCGCCAGGCGAATCAGCTCCCAGACGTTAATTTCCTGCTCGGCGCAGATCAGCGACAGTTCGTTGGCAAAGGCGATATTGACGTCGCGGAAGCTGTTTTCGGTCAGCTTGCACATCTCTGCGGTGCGGGAGTTGGTCACCACGCACTCGCCTTCGAGGAAAATTTTATACAGCTCGCTGGCGCGGGCGGAACAGACCGGCGACATCCCGCCAATCACCCGGTCGTTCTTAATCAGCTCGACCATCACCTGGCCCGGCAGCACGCGTTCCGGACAGTAGGCGATATTCACGTCCGCCGCTTCGCCTGCCTGCTGCGGGAAGCTCAGATCGGTGCGCAGCTCGGCCAGCCAGCCCGCCATCAGCTCCGTCGCACCGACGGGGGAGGTGGACTCAAGGATAACCAGCGCCCCCTTCTTGAGCACCGGCGCTATCGATTTTGCCGCCGACTCGACGAAGACCATATCCGGCTCGTGCAGATCCTTAAATGGAGTAGGTACGGCAATCAGATAGGCGTCCGCTTCCACCGGTACGGTCGTCGCGCTTAAATAGCCCTGCTCGACCGCGGTCTTAACAACGCTGGCCAAATCCGGTTCCACGATATGAATCTCGCCACGGTTAATGGTCTCCACGGCATGCTGATTAACATCAACGCCGACCACCCGCTTCTGCCGGGAGGCGAACGCGGCAGCGGTTGGCAAACCGATATACCCAAGGCCAATCACTGAAATGGTAGAAAAACTCATAGCGTTACCTGATTATTTTTAAGTGCGGTCAAAATACGGCTACATGCCTGCCCATCGCCGTAAGGGTTATGCGCCCGGCTCATCGCCTGGTATGCGGCATCATTGTGCAGCAGATGCGTGACTTCCGCGACGATGCGCTGGCTATCGGTACCGACCAGAGTGACGGTGCCTGCGGCCACCGCCTCCGGCCGTTCCGTCATCTCACGCATCACCAGAACCGGTTTGCCCAGCGAAGGGGCTTCTTCCTGAATACCGCCGGAGTCGGTGAGGATCAGCCATGCGCGATCCATCAGCCAGACAAACGGCAGGTAATCCTGCGGTTCGATCAAAATCACGTTATCAACATGACCAAGAATGCGGTTTACCGGCTCGCTGACGTTTGGGTTCAGGTGCACCGGATAGACAATTTGTACATCGGGATTGCTGGCCGCAATTTCCGCCAGCGCGTGGCAGATTTGCTCAAACCCGCGGCCGAAGCTTTCGCGACGGTGGCCGGTAACCAGGATCATCTTCTTTCCGTTAGCAAGGAACGGATAGCGCTGCGTCAGCTCGATGCGCAGCGCCTCATCACCCAACACGCGATCGCGAACCCAGAACAGCGCATCAATAACCGTATTACCGGTTACCGTGATATGGCTATCGGCAATATTCTCCCGCAGCAGGTTCTGCCGCGAGGTCTCCGTCGGCGCAAAATGATACGTTGCCAGACGCCCGGTTAACGTCCGGTTACCCTCTTCCGGCCACGGCGAGCTGAGATCGCCGGTGCGCAGCCCCGCCTCAACGTGCCCCACCGGGATGCGCTGATAGAAAGCGGCCAGGCTTGCAGCCATCGTCGTGGTGGTATCGCCATGCACCAGCACGACGTCAGGCTTAAACGACTCCAGAACCGGCTTCAGCCCTTCAAGGATGCGGCAGGTAATCTCCGTCAGGCCCTGGCCCGGCTGCATGATATTCAGGTCGTAATCCGGAACAATAGCAAACAGCTTCAGCACCTGATCGAGCATCTCCCGATGCTGCGCGGTTACGCACACTTTCGCCTCAAAATGAGGGTCCCTGGCCAGCGCGTGAACCAGCGGTGCCATTTTGATGGCTTCGGGTCTTGTGCCAAATACAGTTAGTACTTTCACATCGATTCTCTTCGATTAGGTGATGAAGTCCGCATGACCGTCATCACAGGCCGCATTCACTGGATACGACGCCGCGATAACGCAACGCCTGCGCCGATGAGCGCGCCCACAATCCCCCACATCACCATCAGAAATACGCGCCGCGGGCTATCGCGTTTTACAGGTTCTTCCGGCGTACGCAAATATCGGTAAGTCTGAAAACGCGGATCTAATGTCGGCCCAACGTTCAGGGTATTCAGCATCGCGCGGCTCTGGTCATAGTCAAGATCGTATTCCGGACCTACCGCCTGCAGATTTTCTAAGCGCGCCTGCAGCATCGGCCTGCCGAGTAAAAACAGCTCGGAATCCGGCAGCTGATCGGCCGGAATATCGGTCTCACTGCGGGAAATATTATGCTGCTGGGCGATTTTCAGCGCCTCTTCCACGCTGTGCGTACGACGGTTGAAAATCTGACGGGCAACCTCTTCCTGACGCTTAACCTGCGCTTTCATCTGCACGGTACGTGCCGCCCAGGCCCCCTTGAGCTCGTCATTCAGATGACCCGCCGCGCGCTGGCTGGCAAACGCCACGTACTGGCGCAGCAGATTATTGGCATCCGGCGCGGTCTCGGCCGTCAGCTTCACGCTATCGTTGATATTTTTTACCGCATCGCCCGGCATAAACTGAATATTGTTAATCAGGTCGTCCAGCAGCGCGGCATCGGCGCGAGAATTACCCGACTGGCGCTGTTTGTAATAGTCGGTTTGCAGCCAGAAATCACGGCGGGTGTCCCAGGACCCCTGCTGCATGATGAACTCTTTATAGGCGTCGTCCATTGCCGAAGGCTGATCGACCGGCGCAAGATTGGCTTTGATATCCAGATTGCGTAAAAACTGCTGTTGAGAGTAGTAGCTGCCTAGCATATTGACGGTTGGCCGGTCGGTAATTGCCGTCGCGCTCCACTCCTGGCGAGCAAAAAAGGCATAAACCAGTACGATCAGCGCAAACAGCACGGCCATCCCTGCTATCCAAATTTTTCCTGCCCATAAGGCGCGAAACAGCCCGCGAATATCCAGCTCATTCTCAACGTTCACTGCTTGTGCTCCCGGTAATGGTTGAGTCATCACGTCCCCAGTTCTACTTGGTTAATTTTGGATTATTGCTGCTGTGTCGCCGTATTCTGCGTCTGATGCGCTTAACCAGGCGCGCCACTTTCCAGGCGCGTTTAATGCAGTAGCCGTAAAGGAAGAAGGCTAACAAAAAGAGTATTAACATCACCCATTCAGGAACGATACGGGTATATTCCGCCACCACCCCTACCAGCGCCAGTAAAGCGGCCGCCAGCGTGATCAGAACGAATGCCTGCCGGGAAGTAAACCCAGCGCGCATGATCAAATGATGAATGTGCTGGCGATCCGGAGAGAACGGACTCATGCCTTTGCGCAGGCGACGATACATAATCGCCACCATATCCATCAACGGAATTGCAATAATCCACAGCGCGGTAACCGGGCTGATGGGATGCGTTTTACCCTGCGTTGTTTCCAGCAGGATCCAGATAATGGTGAAGCCAATCATGGTGCTGCCGGCATCGCCCATAAAAACCTTATAGCGACGGCCAAGCGCACCGAGGTTAAGTAAAATATAGGGCAGAATGGCGGCAATCATCGCAAAACACCACATTGCCAGGCTGTACTGGCCATCAAACCACAGGATGATGCCCGTTGCCGCAAAGGAGACCGAAGACAGACCGCCGAGCAAGCCGTCGATGCCATCAACCATATTAAAGGCGTTAATCGCGGCCCAAACGGCGAAAAGAGTGAGGAAGAAACCGAAGGGGCCGAGCACCAGCTCCCACGAGCCAAAAATAAAACCCAGGCTGCTAAGATGCAGGTTTCCTGCCATCATCATGACGACGGCAATGGCGGCCTGCATAACCGCACGAATTTTTACGCTGATATCAAATCGGTCATCCAGCGCGCCGACCAGTACCAGAATACCGGCGCACGCCAGGTACAGCGAGGCATGGGGGATGTAATAATCTGCGATCGCAAATGTAAAACAAATACCCGCGTAAACTGAGATCCCACCCACTAACGGAACCAGACCCTGATGCCGTTTTCGATAGTTAGGCTTATCGACTAACCCAACCTTTTTTGCCGCCTTGCGAGCCACAAATATAAAAAGGGTAGTGAATAAGAAAATACTGATTAATTCAGTAATAGCAGTGAGTAAATTCACAACGCATGTGCTCTCAGCATGGTTAATCCGGGAAGTATAACGACGATGTCTCAACTCCTGAAGGGGTAATGCAGATCATTACAAATTTATTGTATAGATTTTAGTCTGTTAAAGTTATCTCTGCCAGGAGAAGCTAGCCCATCATACGATAATACCCGCTCCGATTTCCCTTTCTGGATCATACAAATCCCAAAAACAAAACGCCACGCGGTTGCGTGGCGTTTTTCAGCTTTTTTTAACTTACGAACGCTTCATCATATCGAAGAAATCATCGTTAGTTTTGGTCATAGCCAGCTTGTTGATGAGGAACTCCATCGCGTCGATTTCACCCATCGGATGGATGATTTTGCGCAGGATCCACATCTTCTGCAGCTCTTCCTGAGTGGTGAGCAGCTCTTCTTTACGCGTACCGGAACGGTTGTAATCGATAGCCGGGAAGACGCGTTTTTCTGCAATCTTACGCGAGAGGTGCAGCTCCATGTTACCGGTGCCTTTAAACTCTTCGTAGATAACTTCGTCCATCTTGGAGCCGGTGTCGATCAGCGCCGTAGCGATGATAGTCAGGCTACCGCCCTCTTCGACGTTACGCGCGGCACCGAAGAAACGCTTCGGACGGTGCAGGGCGTTGGCGTCCACACCACCGGTCAGAACTTTACCGGAAGCCGGTACGACGGTGTTGTAGGCGCGAGCCAGACGGGTGATGGAGTCGAGCAGAATGATAACGTCTTTCTTATGCTCAACCAGGCGCTTGGCCTTCTCGATAACCATCTCGGCAACCTGAACGTGGCGGGATGCGGGTTCGTCAAAGGTAGAAGCAACAACTTCACCTTTAACCAGACGCTGCATCTCGGTCACTTCTTCCGGACGTTCGTCGATCAGCAGGACCATCAGCACGCAGTCAGGATGGTTGTAAGCGATGCTCTGCGCAATATTCTGCAGCAGCATCGTTTTACCGGCTTTCGGCGGAGCAACAATCAGACCACGCTGACCGCGACCGATCGGCGAAGCCAGATCCAGGACGCGAGCGGTTAAGTCTTCAGTCGAGCCGTTACCACGTTCCATACGCAGACGTGAGTTTGCGTGCAGCGGCGTTAAGTTCTCGAACAGGATCTTATTGCGCGCGTTTTCCGGCTTGTCGTAGTTAACTTCGTTGACTTTCAACAGCGCAAAGTAACGCTCACCCTCTTTCGGAGGACGAATCTTACCGGAAATGGTGTCACCAGTGCGAAGGTTGAAACGGCGGATTTGGCTAGGGGATACGTAGATATCGTCGGGACCGGCGAGGTAGGAGCTGTCTGCGGAGCGGAGGAAACCAAATCCATCCTGCAGTATCTCCAGTACGCCATCGCCAAAGATATCTTCGCCACTCTTCGAATGCTGCTTGAGGATGGCAAAAATAATATCCTGCTTACGCATACGGGCCAGGTTTTCCAGCCCCATATTTTCGCCGAGAGTAATCAGCTCAGAAACCGGCGTATTCTTTAATTCGGTAAGATTCATAATGGTGTGGGTTCTTAAACTCGGGGTAGAACTCGAACTTCATGTTGTGAATGGTATGGCAGGAACATCCATGCCTGTTAGCGGCCTACATCTCGTGTCTGTACGTTGCCTGGTCACAGGAAAGAACGCAGAGCTGAAACGACAAAACGGAATGAGTGATAAGCCCGGAATTTTTAGCTTCACGCGCATTTCTGCGGGATGCTTCGGGTAAAGCAAGATTCAAACAATAAAGGTATGTTTAAAACGAAGTCTGAAGTTAACTTAGCACGACTCAAGCCGGGCGTCCAGAGTTCCGCAAAAAATAGGAATCCGGACGCCGGAATGGCAAACTGATTACGCCAGGTTGGCGTCGAGGAAGTCTTTCAGCTGGCCTTTAGACAGTGCGCCAACTTTGGTTGCCGCCACTTCGCCGTTCTTAAACAGCAGCAGAGTCGGGATGCCGCGAATGCCGTATTTCGGCGCCGTACCCGGGTTCTGATCGATGTTCAGTTTCGCTACGGTCAGCTTGCCCTGATACTCGCCAGCGATCTCATCCAGAATCGGGGCGATCATTTTGCACGGACCGCACCACTCTGCCCAGAAATCGACGAGGATTAGCCCGTCAGCCTTGAGTACGTCC
>NZ_WQRE01000012.1:0-20395 GCF_009758445.1 Klebsiella sp. 10-1 | reverse complement strand
TTAACTCCACAGGAATAAGCCTGGTGTGCTGGTGTCGCAGACATCAACGACGCGTTGATGCTACGTTATACACGTTACCCTTCAGGATGCCTCTTAAACTGACAGCCTGTGCGACCCGGTCCATCATGGACCTCGCCGTGCAGGAATCAAAGCAAACCGTGTTCTAACCCGTTACCGGTAGATTATTCACCTCCGGTCCGCTTAGTAGTCTAAGCTTTCGAAGATTCATTCGGTTGCCGCAAAGCACCTTCAGTAATTTCGCGTATAGCCAACGAAAGGTTGACGTTATTTCAACGGATACGCTTTCTTAATGCAATAGTTAGCTGATATTCTACCACACTATGAGCAAAACACATTTAACAGAACAGAAGTTTTCCGACTTCGCCCTGCACCCGGCAGTTATCGAAGCCCTTGAAAAAAAAGGCTTTCATAATTGTACGCCCATTCAGGCACTCGCTCTTCCGCTAACGCTGGAAGGTCGTGATGTCGCCGGGCAGGCGCAAACCGGTACCGGTAAAACGATGGCGTTTCTGACGTCAACGTTTCATTATCTTCTCTCTCACCCGGCTATCGCTGACCGCCAGGTCAACCAACCGCGCGCGCTGATCATGGCGCCAACGCGTGAGCTGGCGGTACAGATCCATGCTGACGCAGAACCGCTGGCGCAGGCCACCGGCCTGAAGCTCGGTCTGGCGTACGGCGGCGATGGCTACGATAAGCAGCTGAAAGTGCTGGAGAGCGGCGTCGACATTCTGATCGGTACCACCGGTCGTCTTATCGACTACGCCAAACAAAATCATATCAACCTTGGCGCTATTCAGGTTGTCGTCCTCGACGAAGCCGATCGCATGTACGATCTCGGCTTTATTAAAGATATCCGCTGGTTGTTCCGTCGTATGCCGCAGGCTAACCAGCGCCTGAACATGCTGTTCTCCGCCACTCTTTCCTACCGGGTCCGTGAGCTGGCGTTTGAACAGATGAACAACGCCGAGTACGTTGAAGTAGAACCAGAACAGAAAACGGGTCACCGTATTAAAGAAGAGCTGTTCTATCCTTCCAACGAAGAGAAAATGCGCCTGCTGCAGACGTTGATCGAAGAAGAGTGGCCGGATCGCGCCATTATCTTCGCCAACACCAAGCATCGCTGTGAAGATATCTGGGGCCACCTCGCCGCGGACGGTCATCGCGTAGGCCTGTTGACCGGCGACGTCGCGCAGAAAAAACGCCTGCGTATTCTCGAAGAGTTCACCCGTGGCGATATCGATATTCTGGTGGCAACGGACGTTGCGGCACGCGGTCTGCATATCCCAGCCGTCACGCACGTCTTTAACTTCGACCTGCCGGATGACTGTGAAGACTACGTACACCGCATTGGCCGTACCGGTCGTGCCGGTGCCAGCGGTCACTCCATCAGCCTGGCCTGTGAAGAGTACGCGCTGAACCTTCCGGCTATTGAAACCTATATCGGGCACTCAATTCCGGTAAGCAAGTACAACCCTGATGTGCTGATGACCGATCTGCCGCGGCCGCTGCGCCTGGCGCGTCCACGCACGGGCAACGGCCCGCGCCGTAACGGACCGCCTCGCAACCGCCGTCGTTCAGGTTAACAAAGTATGTCATACACAAAATCATTCGGGATGCATCAAGGCGCCAGGTTAGCGAATCCCGAATGACTTACTTTAGTAAGTGGTTCGGGTGACAAATCTGTGTCTGACGGATTTGAACGCTGCTTGCAGCGGCCCCATCGGGGTGAGTCCCTGGGATGGGCCGAATAAGCACGCTACTTTCGCAGAGGCAATTTGAAGGATGAAGTGTATGAGTTCCACCTCGCTTTATGCAGCTATAGATCTTGGCTCTAATAGCTTTCATATGTTGGTCGTTCGCGAGGTGGCAGGGAGTATTCAGACTCTCAGCCGTATCAAGCGCAAAGTGCGGCTTGCCGCGGGCCTGAATAGCGACAACGCGCTCTCCGCGGAAGCGATGGAGCGCGGCTGGCAGTGCTTACGGCTGTTTGCCGAGCGCCTGCAGGATATCCCTCCGGCACAAATCCGCGTGGTCGCGACCGCGACTCTGCGTCTGGCGGTCAATGCCGATGAGTTTCTGGCCAAGGCCAGAGACATTCTCGGCTGCCCGGTGCAGGTCATTAGCGGCGAGGAGGAAGCACGCCTGATTTACCAGGGCGTTGCGCATACCACCGGCGGTGAAGACCAGCGTCTGGTGGTCGATATCGGCGGGGCCAGTACCGAACTGGTCACCGGAACCGGCGCGCAAACCACCTCTCTTTTCAGCCTGCCAATGGGCTGCGTCACCTGGCTGGAACGCTACTTCGCCGATCGCAACCTCACTAAAGACAACTTCGATCTTGCTGAAAATGCGGCTCGCGAAGTCCTGCGTCCTATCACCGATACGCTGAACTATCATGGCTGGAAAGTATGTGTCGGCGCCTCAGGCACCGTTCAGGCCCTGCAGGAAATCATGATGGCGCAGGGTATGGATGAACGCATTACGCTGGCCAAACTCCAGCAGCTCAAACAGCGGGCGATTCAGTGCGGGCGTCTGGAAGAGCTTGAAATAGAAGGCCTGACCCTCGAGCGAGCGTTAGTTTTCCCCAGCGGTTTAGCCATTCTCATCGCCATATTTAGCGAGCTGAATATTCGCTGCATGACCCTGGCCGGCGGCGCGCTGCGCGAAGGCCTGGTTTACGGCATGCTGCACCTGGCGGTCGATCAGGATATCCGTAGCCGGACGCTGCGTAACATTCAGCGCCGCTTTATGATAGATACCGAGCAGGCCCAGCGCGTCGCCCATCTGGCGGCAGATCTGGTGAGCCAGCTGGATAGCTGCTGGGAGCTGGAGCCGCTTAGCCGCGACCTGCTGCTCAGCGCCTGCGCTCTGCATGAAATTGGCCTGAGCGTTGATTTTAAGTCTGCCCCGCAGCACGCGGCCTATCTGGTGCGTAATCTCGATCTCCCCGGCTTCACGCCGGCGCAGAAAAAGCTGCTCGCCACGCTACTGCTCAACCAAACTAACGCGGTCGATCTCTCTTCGCTTCACCAGCAGAACGCGGTCAAACCTCGGGTTGCGGAGCATTTATGCCGCCTGCTACGCCTGGCTATTCTGTTTGCCAGCCGGCGCCGGGACGATCTGCTGCCGTCCGTCACCCTGACCGCCGAGGATGAAAAGCTAATGCTGAGGCTGCCGGAAGGCTGGTTGGAAAACCATCCGCTAGGCAGTGAAATGGTAGAGCAAGAGTGCCAGTGGCAAAGCTATGTCCACTGGGCCTTAGAAGTCGTCTGATACCGACCCCCGGCAGCACGGCGCTTACCGGGGAGAGCGCGCTACTTTCCTTTCGCCTTTGCCAGCATCGCCCGGATGTTGGCGACATTAGCCTGCCCTTTATGCATACGCTCTTCCGCCGAGATCGCCTTGCGCTCCTGCTCCCAGATAAGATCGTCCTGCGGTAGCTCCAGCAGAAAACGACTTGGCTCCGGACGCACCAGCTCGCCGTACTGGCGGCGTTCTTTACACAGGGTAAACGTCAGCTCTTTCTGCGCACGCGTGATGCCCACGTACGCCAGCCGGCGCTCTTCATCGACGTTATCTTCCTCAATACTGCTCTGATGCGGCAGCAGCCCCTCTTCCATGCCAACCAGATACACGTACGGAAACTCCAGCCCCTTAGAAGCATGCAGGGTCATCAGCTGAACCTGATCCAGCTCCTCATCTGATTCGCCGCGCTCCATCATATCGCGCAGGGTAAAGCGGGTGACCACCTGGGTGAGCGTCATTGGCTCATCGATATCGCTGCCTTCCAGCATCTCGGTCATCCAGCTGAACAGCTGGTTGACGTTTTTCATCCGCATTTCCGCCGCCTTCGGGCCGGGCGACGTTTCATACAGCCAGGATTCATAGTCAATGCCGCGGATCAGATCGCGCACCGCGACAACCGGCTCACTTTCCGCCAGGCGCTGAACGTCGGCCAGCCACTGCGTGAAGCCGGTCAGCGAATCATAGCCGCGCCCGGTCAGCGTCTGGTTGAGGCCCATATCAAAACTGGCGGTAAACAAGCTTTTATTGCGGGTCATCGCCCACTCGCCGAGCTTTTGCAGCGTTGCCGGGCCAATCTCACGCCTCGGCGTATTGACGATACGCAGAAACGCGCTGTCATCGTCCGGGTTGGTCAACACCCGCAGGTAGGCCAGCAGGTCTTTGATCTCCGGGCGGGAGAAAAATGAGGTGCCGCCTGAAATTTTGTACGGGATGCGGTTTTGCATCAGCATTTTTTCAAAAACCCGCGACTGATGGTTGCCGCGATAGAGGATCGCATAATCCTTATACTGCGTTTTATTGATAAAATGGTGGGCAATCAGTTCCCCGGTTACCCGCTCCGCTTCATGCTCTTCATTGTTGGCGGAGAGGACTTTCAGCTCAACGCCGTAGCCCAGCTCGGAAAAGAGGCGCTTCTCAAACACGTGCGGGTTGTTGGCGATCAGAATATTTGCCGCTTTCAGTATCCGTCCGGAAGAGCGGTAGTTCTGTTCAAGTTTGATAACCTGCAGCGCCGGGAAATCCTGGCTCAGCAGGACCAGGTTCTGCGGCCGTGCCCCGCGCCATGAATAGATTGACTGATCGTCATCCCCCACCACCGTAAAGCGCGCCCGCTGCCCCACTAACAGTTTCACCAGCTCATACTGGCTGGTGTTGGTATCCTGATACTCATCCACCAGCAGGTAGCGGATCTTGTTCTGCCAGCGTTCGCGGACCTCTTCATTACGCTGCAGCAGCAGCGTCGGCAGAAGGATCAGATCGTCGAAGTCCAGCACGTTGCAGGCTTTCATATGCGCATCATACAGCCCATAGCAGTGGGCAAAGATCCGATCCCGCTCGCCCTGCGCGCTTGCCGCCGCCTGCGCCGGGGTGCGCAGATCGTTTTTCCAGTTGGAGATCGTCGAGATCAGCAGCTGAAGCACCACCTTATCATCTTCGATCAACCCTTCGGTCAGATCCTTGAGCAAACCGACCTGGTCGGTATCGTCGAACAGGGAAAAGTTGGATTTCATCCCCAGCGCGGCATATTCGCGCTTAATAATGTCCAGCCCCAACGTATGGAAGGTGGAAATCATCAGGCCGCGCGCTTCTTTGCGTCCCAGCGTTTGCCCGACGCGCTCTTTCATTTCGCGCGCCGCTTTGTTGGTAAAGGTCACCGCCGCGATATGACGTGCCTGATAGCCGCAGACGCGGATCAGATGCGCGATTTTATTGGTGATGACACGGGTCTTACCGGAACCGGCGCCCGCCAGCACCAGGCACGGTCCGGTAACGAATTCGACGGCTTGTTGTTGGCCAGGGTTTAAACGCATGGGAGTCTTGCTCAATCTTCGAACGGGGTGAGGATTGTAGCAGAAAGCCGGAAGGAGATTTACCGGCTAATGGTAAAGTGTTGGCCACACCCGTCATCCTGAGAGCGAAACTATGGCAAAGTCCGCAGCGGCCCTGCACATCCTGGTCAAAGAAGAGAAGCTGGCGCAGGAGATCCTCGCCAAACTGGAACGCGGCGTCAGCTTCGATCACCTGGCGAAGCGTTATTCACGCTGCCCCTCCGGGCGCAACGGCGGCGATTTAGGTGAGTTCAAACAGGGCGCGATGGTTGGGCCGTTTGATAGCGCAGTCTTCACCTGCCCGTTGCTAAAACCCTACGGCCCGGTCAAAACGCGCTTTGGCTACCACATCATTAAGGTGCTGTATCGCCGCTAACGCATGCTAATATTGCGCCCTGATTCATCGCAACCTATCAAGGCACAATCATGGCTAAAACAGCGGCAGCAATGCACATCCTGGTGAAAGAAGAGAAGCTGGCACTCGACCTGCTGGAACAAATTAAAAACGGCGGCGATTTCGAAAAGCTGGCGAAGAAACACTCCACCTGCCCGTCAGGTAAGAAAGGCGGTCATCTGGGCGAATTCCGCCAGGGTCAGATGGTGCCGGCGTTTGATAAAGTCGTCTTCTCCTGCCCGGTGCTGGAGCCGACCGGTCCGCTGCACACCCAGTTCGGTTACCACATCATTAAAGTGCTGTACCGTAACTAAGGTATTAAAAAGCCTCTCTGGCGCAGAGAGGCTTTTTTCTTATTTCGCCTGCAGCGTTTTTTGTGCCTCATGCTTCATGACATGCATGCTGATAGCCGCCTGGAATACCTTAAACATCAGTCCGTTAATCAGCGTCGCGAAGGTGATGGTGATAAACGCCGTCATCACCCAGTCAATCAGTGCAAAGCCGCTGTTCAACAGCGCCGGCCGATACACCGCCATCCCGCCAAAGACCACCCAGTGGCTTAAGCAGTAGAAGCACTGAAACAGATGCCCCACCAGCGCATTCTTTTTTGCCGTCCACTCGCGGAACGCGGCAAACAGCTCCGTCTGCGTCACC
The DNA here is from genome assembly GCF_009758445.1 of Klebsiella sp. 10-1. Taxonomy (NCBI): domain Bacteria; kingdom Pseudomonadati; phylum Pseudomonadota; class Gammaproteobacteria; order Enterobacterales; family Enterobacteriaceae; genus Klebsiella; species Klebsiella sp. 10-1. Next base: position 13,969 of record NZ_WQRE01000012.1, on the reverse strand, counting down.
GTCATCGAAATACTGCTGGCCGCCAGGGCAATCATCAGGCAGGTCGTTAAGGTAGCAATCATGAGTTATGGCCTTTGTCGTTGAAGTAGCTGATAAATTCGCTGCCGATATCGTGTAGGGTCAGGCTTTTAAAACGATCGAGGATCAGCGTTTGCGCATCAGCAAGCGTTGCCGACATCACCCGGTTCACCCCCTGTTCCACCAGGCATTGTGGGTTCTCGCTGCGGTTGCCCAGCGCAAACAGCGCCGGTTCACCTAACGCCATGTAGATATCGTAAAGCGTAATCTCTGTCACCGGCCGACATAGCCGCCAGCCGCCGTGGTGCCCCTTAGTGGCACAGACAATGTTTTTTTCCCTGAGGCCGGCAAGCAGCTTGCGGATGAACGCCGGATTACCATCAATAAAGGCGGCCATCTGCTCCGACGTCAGGGGCTTATCCATCTGCTCCAGGTGCAGCAGGATGTGCAGCGTTGCTGAGAATGAGTTATTTGTTTTCATGTAACTTACGATATTACATAAACGATATGCCGCGCAATTACCCAAAGGGGACAAATCCAAAAAAATCAATCAACACAATGATAATTAAACGAATTTATATTTTCATCTCACATTATTGACCAAAATAAATCTTATGTTACTTTTAATATTACATGATATTTTCCGTTAACGATGAGGTGAACATGCACAATCAGGAACAGACGCCGGAACGGTTTTGGGAATCGCATTACGATGCAATGTCTTCTCTCTCCAGCGGTATCCCAGGCAAAATTCTGGTGCGCTTTACCGAAGAATTAGCGCCAGGAAAAGCGCTGGAGCTAGGCTGCGGGCGCGGGGACGATAGCGTCTGGCTGGCGAAAAAAGGCTGGCAGGTCACCGCCGTGGATTTATCCTCGCGGGCGCTGGAATACGCCGCCGGCAACGCCGAACGATCTGCGGTGAGCGATCGTATTACCTTCACCCGATACGATCTGAGCGACGGTTTTCCTGCAGGCGAGTTCGATCTGATTGTGGCCTCTTTTCTGGAATCGCCGCTAACCTTCGATCGGCATAACATCTTCCGCGCCGCATTTGCCCACGTTGCTCCAGGAGGCATGCTGCTAATTACCTCGCACGCCAAACCGCCGTCGTGGTCAAAGCATGCCGATCGCCCGTTCCAGTCGGCAAAAGACGCAGTCGCATCCCTTGGGCCGCTGCCTGAAGGTTGGGAGATTATTTTCTGCGACGATGTTTCACGCATGATGCGCGGGCCGGAGGGCGAGCAGGGAGAGGTATCGGATTCGGTTATTGCGTTAAGGCGTAAATAAACAGGCCCGGTAGCGCTTATGCTTACCGGGCCTGAAGGATTTCCTGGTCGATGCGGCCTGCGGGCCGCAAGAAGACGGGAATTAACCTGCTACAGCGATACGTTTCATATCCGTCATGTAGCCGCGCAGCTTGTGGCCGACGCTTTCAATCGCGTGGCTGCGAATCGCTTCGTTCACATCGCGCAGCTGAGCATTATCTACGGCACCTTCGGCAATCGCCTTGCCCAGATCGCCGGTCTGCAGCGTGGTCATGAACTCTTTCAGCAGCGGTACGCAGGCATAGGAGAACAGGTAGTTGCCGTACTCGGCGGTATCGGAGATAACCACGTTCATTTCATACAGGCGCTTACGAGCGATGGTGTTGGCAATCAGCGGCAGCTCGTGCAGCGACTCATAGTATGCGGACTCTTCGATAATGCCGGATGCAACCATGGTTTCAAACGCCAGCTCAACGCCCGCTTTCACCATCGCAATCATCAGAACGCCTTTGTCGAAGTACTCCTGCTCGCCAATTTTACCTTCAAACTGCGCAGCGGTTTCGAACGCGGTTGCGCCGGTCTCTTCACGCCAGGTCAGCAGTTTCTTATCGTCATTAGCCCAGTCAGCCATCATGCCGGAGGAGAACTCGCCGGAGATGATGTCATCCATATGCTTCTGGAACAGCGGCGCCATGATCTCTTTCAGCTGCTCTGACAGCGCGTAAGCGCGCAGTTTTGCCGGGTTGGACAGACGATCCATCATCAGGGTGATGCCGCCCTGCTTCAGCGCTTCGGTGATGGTTTCCCAGCCGAACTGAATCAGTTTTTCTGCGTATGCCGGGTCGGTACCTTCCGCCACCAGCTTATCGAAGCACAGCAGGGAACCCGCCTGCAGCATGCCGCAGAGGATGGTCTGCTCGCCCATCAGGTCAGATTTTACTTCCGCCACGAAGGAGGATTCCAGCACGCCCGCACGGTGACCGCCGGTCGCCGCTGCCCATGCTTTCGCGATGGCCATACCTTCGCCTTTCGGGTCGTTTTCCGGGTGAACAGCGATCAGCGTTGGTACGCCAAAACCGCGTTTGTACTCTTCGCGAACTTCGGTACCCGGGCACTTCGGCGCCACCATCACTACGGTGATGTCTTTACGAACCTGCTCGCCGACTTCAACGATGTTAAAACCGTGGGAGTAGCCCAGCGCCGCGCCGTCTTTCATCAGCGGCTGTACTGAACGAACAACGTCAGAGTGCTGTTTGTCCGGCGTCAGGTTAACCACCAGATCGGCCTGCGGGATCAGATCTTCATAGGTGCCGACTTTAAAGCCGTTTTCGGTCGCTTTACGCCAGGAAGCGCGCTTTTCTGCAATCGCTTCTTTACGCAGGGCGTAGGAGATATCCAGGCCAGAGTCGCGCATGTTCAGGCCCTGGTTCAGACCCTGAGCGCCGCAGCCGACAATGACCACTTTTTTACCCTGAAGGTAGCTCGCGCCATCGGCGAATTCATCGCGCGCCATAAAGCGACATTTGCCCAGCTGTGCCAGCTGCTGACGCAGATTCAGTGTATTAAAGTAGTTAGCCATGGTGATACTCCGTGATGTTGCGTGTCTTATTGTTCGGTTCGCTTTTGCGAGAATGAACTTACTATATGACAGGAAATACATTGCGGAAATTGATATATTCACAACGTAACGTTGCAATATCTGCAATGTAAAGTCGTGGAGTGCGGCCCGTGGATTTACGCGATCTGAAAACCTTCCTGCATCTGGCTGAAAGCCGTCATTTTGGCCGCAGCGCGCGGGCTATGCACGTTAGCCCCTCGACCCTTTCACGGCAGATCCAGCGTCTGGAAGAGGACCTCGGCCAGCCGCTGTTCGTGCGCGATAACCGCACCGTTACGCTAACCGAAGCGGGGGAAGAACTGCGCCTTTTCGCCCAGCAGACCCTGCTGCAGTATCAGCAGCTGCGCCACGCTATCGATCAACAGGGGCCATCGCTCTCCGGCGAGCTGCATATCTTCTGTTCCGTCACCGCAGCCTATAGCCATCTCCCGCCGATCCTCGATCGCTTTCGCGCCGCCCATCCTTCGGTAGAGATCAAGCTCTCGACCGGCGATGCCGCCGACGCGATGGAGAAGGTCGTCACCGGCGAGGCAGACCTGGCCATTGCCGGGAAACCGGAAACGCTGCCCGGTTCGGTAGCCTTCTCGATGCTGGAAAATCTGGCGGTGGTCCTGATCGCCCCGGCCTTAGCCTGCCCGGTGCGTAACCAGGTCACTCTGGAACAGCCCGACTGGTCGACCGTGCCGTTTATCATGGCCGATCAGGGGCCCGTGCGTCGGCGCATTGAACTGTGGTTTCGGCGGCATAAAATCAGCAATCCGTCGATTTATGCCACCGTGGGCGGCCACGAGGCGATGGTTTCCATGGTCGCCCTCGGCTGCGGCGTCGCGCTCCTGCCTGAGGTGGTGCTGGAGAACAGCCCGGAACCGGTGCGTAACCGCGTGATGATTTTAGAGCGCAGCGATGAGAAAACGCCTTTTGAGCTCGGCGTGTGCGCACAAAAAAAGCGGCTGTATGAGCCGCTTATCGATGCATTCTGGTCGATTTTGCCCAACCCGGGCCACTAGCCCGCGAGGAAAAAGCGGAATGCCGGATTATGAGTTTCGTCGTGGCAGTCGTAGCCCAGCTCATGCAGTCGGGTTTCAAAATCCGGCTCATGATCGCCCAGCTCAAAGCCCGCCAGTACCCGTCCATAGTCGGTACCATGGCTACGGTAGTGGAACAGAGAGATGTTCCAGTGGGTGCCCAGAGTATGCAGGAACTTAAGCAACGCCCCCGGTGATTCCGGGAACTCGAAGCTAAACAGGCGTTCCTGCAGCGGCTTCGACGGACGGCCGCCGACCATGTAGCGCACGTGGAGTTTGGCCATTTCATCATCGGAGAGATCGACGACGCTATAACCCCCCTCGTGCAGCAGGTCCAGAATCTCTTTGCGTTCTTCCAGGCCGCGGCTCAGGCGAACGCCGACAAAAATGCAGGCATCTTTGGCGTCCGCAAAGCGATAGTTAAACTCAGTGACCGAGCGGCCGCCCAGCAGCTGGCAGAACTTCAGGAAGCTGCCCTTCTCTTCCGGGATCGTCACCGCCAGCAGCGCCTCGCGCTGCTCCCCTAGCTCACAGCGTTCGGAAACGTAGCGCAGGCCGTGGAAATTAACGTTCGCTCCGGACAAGACGTGCGCCAGCCGTTCGCCGCGAATATTGTGCTGCGCGATATATTTTTTCATGCCCGCCAGCGCCAGCGCGCCGGAAGGCTCAGCCACTGCGCGAACGTCTTCAAACAGGTCTTTCATCGCCGCACAGATGGCGTCGCTATCGACGGTGATAATATCGTCGAGATACTCCTGGCAAACGCGGAAAGTCTCATCGCCGATGCGCTTCACCGCGACGCCTTCAGCAAACAGCCCAACGCGCGGCAGGTCCACAGGATGACCGGCTTCCAGCGCCGCCTTCAGGCAGGCTGAATCTTCGGCCTCAACCGCAATCACTTTGATCTGCGGCATCAGCTGCTTGATCAGCACCGCCACGCCCGCAGCCAGACCGCCGCCGCCCACCGGCACGAAAACGCGGTCAAGATGGGCGTCCTGCTGCAGTAATTCGAGCGCCAGCGTGCCCTGGCCGGCAATGACCATCGGATGATCGAACGGCGGGACCCAGGTGAAATTCTGCTGCTGCGCCAGCTCAATGGCTTTCGCTTTCGCTTCATCAAAATTAGCGCCGTGCAGCAGCACTTCGCCGCCAAAGCCGCGCACGGCATCAACCTTGATGTCAGCCGTTGCGGTAGGCATAACAATCAGCGCCTTAACGCCAAGGCGCGAGGCGGAAAACGCCACGCCCTGGGCATGGTTGCCCGCGGAAGCGGTGATCACGCCGCGCGCTTTTTGCGCTTCATTCAGCCCCGCCATCATCGCGTAAGCCCCGCGGAGCTTGAAGCTATGGACCGGCTGCCGATCTTCCCGCTTCACGAGGATGACGTTATCCAGCCGCGAAGAGATTTTTTCCATTTTTTGCAGCGGCGTAATCTGCGCTGCTTCATAGACCGGCGCGCGCAGCACCGCTCTGAGATACTCCGCCCCCTCAGGGGCGGCGGACAGGGGTTGTGACTCGGCCATGATTAACCCCCAAGTTTCGATTTATCGCGTACCGCGCCTTTATCAGCGCTCGTTGCCAGGCTGGCGTACGCACGAAGAGCGAAGGAAACCTGACGCTCACGCGCTTTCGGCGTCCAGGCTTTATCACCCCGGGCTTCCTGCGCTTCACGGCGTGCGGCAATTTCGGCGTCGCTCAGCTGCAGCTGAATACCGCGGTTCGGGATATCAATGGCGATGGTATCGCCGTCTTCGATGATGGCGATATTGCCGCCGCTCGCCGCTTCTGGTGAAACGTGCCCAATCGACAGACCGGAAGTGCCGCCGGAGAAGCGACCGTCGGTGATCAGCGCACAGGCTTTACCGAGGCCCATTGATTTCAGGAACGTCGTCGGATAGAGCATTTCCTGCATGCCAGGACCGCCTTTCGGCCCTTCGTAGCGAATAACCACGACATCGCCCGCGACAACTTTACCGCCGAGGATGGCTTCTACCGCATCATCCTGGCTTTCATACACTTTTGCCGGGCCGGTAAACTTCAGGATGCTGTCATCAACGCCTGCGGTTTTTACGATACAGCCGTTTTCAGCAAAATTGCCGTACAGCACGGCAAGGCCACCGTCTTTGCTGTAGGCATGTTCCAGCGAACGAATACAGCCTTCCGCGCGATCGTCGTCCAGCGTATCCCAGCGGCAATCCTGCGAGAACGCCTGGGTGGTACGGATACCCGCCGGGCCGGCGCGGAACATCGCTTTCACCGCGTCGTCCTGGGTCAGCATCACATCGTAGCGATCGAGCGTTTGCGGCAGGGTCAGGCCGAGGATGTTTTTCACCTCGCGGTTCAGCAGACCGGCGCGATCCAGCTCGCCGAGGATCCCCAGCACGCCGCCGGCGCGGTGAACGTCTTCCATATGATATTTCTGCGTACTCGGCGCCACTTTGCACAGCTGCGGCACTTTGCGCGACAGCTTATCGATATCGCTCATGGTGAAGTCGATTTCCGCTTCCTGCGCCGCTGCCAGCAGGTGCAGAACGGTATTCGTGGAGCCGCCCATGGCGATATCCAGGGTCATGGCGTTTTCAAACGCCGCTTTGCTGGCGATGTTACGCGGCAGCGCGGAGGCATCATCCTGCTCGTAATAGCGTTTGGTCAGCTCGACAATCCGTTTCCCGGCGTTGAGGAACAGCTGTTTACGATCGGCGTGAGTGGCCAGCAGGGAGCCGTTACCCGGCTGCGACAGGCCCAGCGCTTCGGTCAGGCAGTTCATCGAGTTGGCGGTAAACATCCCGGAACAGGAGCCGCAGGTCGGACAGGCGGAACGCTCAACCTGCTCGCTCTGTTCGTCAGAAACCTTCGGGTCCGCGCCCTGAATCATCGCATCGACCAGATCGAGCTTAATGATTTTGTCAGAAAGCTTGGTTTTACCCGCTTCCATCGGGCCGCCGGAGACAAAGATCACCGGAATATTCAGGCGCAGAGAGGCCATCAGCATCCCTGGGGTGATTTTGTCGCAGTTGGAAATGCAGACCATGGCATCAGCACAGTGTGCGTTGACCATGTACTCTACCGAGTCGGCGATCAGCTCGCGGGATGGCAGTGAATAAAGCATACCCCCGTGACCCATGGCGATCCCGTCATCCACCGCGATGGTGTTGAACTCTTTAGCAACGCCGCCCGAGGCTTCAATTTGCTCGGCGACCAGCTTACCCAGATCGCGCAGGTGTACGTGACCCGGTACGAATTGGGTAAAGGAGTTCACAACGGCGATAATCGGTTTACCGAAATCAGCGTCTGTCATCCCGGTTGCGCGCCACAGCGCGCGGGCACCCGCCATATTACGGCCATGAGTGGTGGTGGCGGAACGGTACTTAGGCATGCTTTTACTCCCAGTTTCTGTTAAATGGGGCGCTGCGTGTCGCCCCACTTTTTATACTTATTGGTTAACTTGATCCAACCAGCCCCATTTATCCTCGGTTTCACCGGTGAAGAGGCCAAAGAATGCTTGCTGAATACGCTTAGTCACCGGGCCACAGCGGCCTTCGCCAACCTGAATGCCGTCAACGCTACGCACCGGCGTAATTTCTGCTGCAGTACCGGACATGAAGACTTCGTCCGCCAGGTACAGGGATTCGCGCGACAGTACCTGCTCGCGAACTTCGATATTCAGATCTTTTGCCAGCTTAATGATGGCGTCGCGCGTGATGCCCGGCAGCGCGGAAGAGGTAAACGGCGGGGTAAAGAGCACGCCATCTTTCACTTCAAACAGGTTCTCACCGGCGCCTTCAGAAATGTAGCCGTTAACGTCCAGCGCGATGCCTTCCTGGTAACCGTGTCGACGCGCTTCGCTGCCGACCAGCAGAGAGGAAAGGTAGTTGCCGCCGGCTTTCGCTGCGGTCGGGATCGTATTCGGCGCGACGCGGTTCCAGGAAGAAACCATTGCATCGATCCCCTGATCCAGCGCTTCGGCGCCAAGATAGGCTCCCCATGGGAACGCCGCGATGATCACGTCAGTGGTATACCCTTCTGGCGGGTTGACGCCCATGCCCACGTCACCGACAAAGACCAGCGGACGAATATAGGCGCTGGTCAGGCCGTTTTTACGAATGACTTCACGACAGGCTTCCATCAGCTCATCAACGCTCTGCGAAACCGGGAAACGGTAGATTTTGGCTGAATCATGCAAACGCTGCATATGTTCACGATGACGGAACACCACCGGTCCTTTGTGCGAGTCATAGCAGCGGATGCCTTCAAAAACGGAAGTACCGTAATGCAGCGCATGCGACATAACGTGGACCTTAGCTTCTCCCCAAGGAACCATCTCGCCGTTGAACCAAATGTAATCAGCTTTTTTCGTCGTCATTTTTCTTCCCTTGCGCCTATGCGCGGATTTGTTGTGATGTGGGTTGCTGGATTTCGACGCAGGCAACGTCCACCAGTTTGCTTAATTGACTAAACAGTAATTCGACGGGCCGCTGGCTGGCAACGGTCAATTCGATATTTATATTGCGGGTATCCGCGGCGGTCTCCATATTCATAGCGCAAATCTGAAAGCCACGATGGCGCACCACGCGCAGCACGCGCTCTAAGGTTTCCGGGTTGGAGCGGGCCTGCAAAGCGACCTGATGTTGCATCATGATAATTTCTCCAGCATTTCTGAGTTACTGGCGCCGGGCGGCACCAACGGCCAGACATTCTCAAGCTCATCGATTGAGACATGAAGCAGGTATGGCCCCTGGCTCGAAAGCATGGTGTCGAGAGCCGCTTCAACCTGGTCTTTACGGGTGATATGTTGGCCAGGAATGCCGAAGGCGCTGGCCAAAGTGACAAAATCGGGGTTATCGGTCAGGATCGTTTCGCTATAACGCTCCTGGAAAAACAGCTGCTGCCACTGACGAACCATTCCTAAGCGCTGATTATCCAGCAGCAGGATCTTCAGCGGCAGCTGCTTGCGTTTTACGGTGCCCAGCTCCTGAACATTCATCATGAAGGAGCCGTCACCGGAGATACAGATTACCGTATCGTTCGGGCGCGCGACCTGAGCGCCTACCGCCGCCGGCAGACCGAAGCCCATCGTACCTAAGCCGCTGGAGGTAATGAAATTCTCCGGACGGGTGTAGGTCATATGCTGTGCTGACCACATCTGATGCTGGCCCACGTCGGTGGTCACCACGCTTTCAGGCGGTTTGCGATCGGAAAGCTGCTTGAGCAACAGCGGGGCGTAGATACTTTCGCCCGGGTAGTCATAGCGCCATGCATGCTCGGCGCGCAGCTCCGCGTTGCGCTGACGCCAGGCGTCAATGGCCAGCGGCTGCTGCAGGGCCGGCAGCAGCGTATTGAGATCGCCGGTCAGGGCAATATGCGCCTGACGCAGCTTGTTCAGCTCCGCCGGATCGATATCCATATGGATAACTTTGGCATGCGGAGCAAAAGTATTCAGCTTACCGGTCACGCGGTCGTCAAAACGCGCGCCTATCGCAATCAGCAGATCGCACTCCTGTACCGCCAGGTTAGCCGCCTTAGTCCCGTGCATGCCCAGCATCCCCAGGTAATAGGCGTATTCTGCATCAACCGCGCCCAGCCCCTTCAGCGTGCAGGTCGCTGGCATTTGCGTGACCGCAATAAACTCACGCAGGGCGGGAACAGCCTGCGCCATACCGACGCCGCCGCCGATGTACAGCATCGGCTTTTGCGACTGAGCCAGCATCTGCAGCGCTTGCTCAACCTCGGCATAAGGGAAGGCTACGTCATCAGCGACCGTGGAAAAATAGGGGTCGAACTCGCCGGTCGCCAGCTGAATATCTTTCGGAATATCGACCAGCACCGGACCTGGACGGCCAGAGTTCGCGACCAGGAACGCTTCAGCAATGACCCGCGGCAGCTCTTCCAGCGACTGCACCAGGAAGCTATGTTTGGTGCAGGCCAATGATAAGCCCAGCACGTCGATTTCCTGAAAAGCATCGGTGCCGATAAGCGGTGCCGCTACCTGGCCGGTAATCGCGACAACGGGAATAGAATCCAGCAGGGCATCCGCCAGGCCGGTGATCAGGTTAGTCGCGCCAGGGCCGGAAGTCGCGATGCAAACGCCCGTTTTACCGGTTGCCCGCGCATAGCCGATGGCCGCCATTGCTGCCCCCTGCTCGTGACGGCACAACAGGTGTTCCACGCCGCCGTCATACAACGCATCGTAAACCGGCATAATCGCGCCACCCGGATAGCCGAAAACCGTATCGACTCCCTGTGTCCGCAAAGCATGTACCACCCACTGCGCGCCATTCATAGTTACTTCCCCGCTATAGATCGGCAGAAACAGAATTTTATGCTGATATTCATTCTCTGCTCCCCGCTTATCATTTTTAAGTTATAAAAAAACCCCCGGACCTTTCGGTGCGGGGGTCTTAGTTCGTTAAGGCTTGATTTCTATGCCTTTCCTCGTCCAAGTGCTGCCCCGCACGGTGGGATAATAATCACCACCACGCTAATCACGACCAGGCTAATCACTCGTAGAAGGGCTGTCATTTTATGTACTTTCTGGCTTCTTGTTCGAAGGAATACCTAAAGAGGTACCACAGACATCACATTAAATACAAGATTTTTTTATGGTTCGTTTTCTGATCACGCTAACAATTTCCAGTAAAACAATTGTTTTTAATGAGAAAAATATAAAGTGAAGATATTTCAATTTATCGCGTTGCCCTATGGCTTTTTACCCCCCACCGTCTTGCCCTGGCGGCAACCTGCGAGCCGGATTCAATAACGAAAAGTATGTAACGATCTGCGGTGAATTATTCGGAACGTGGAGCGTAAAATGCAGTTCCTGCGGATGACTAATGGCGATGTTGCCGACATGATGCCCACACTCAGGAGGCACTATGTCACTCGCTATTGTCTACACGCGGGCCGCTCTCGGTATCAGCGCCCCGCTTATTACTATTGAGGTTCATATCAGCAGCGGCCTTCCAGGTCTGACTATGGTCGGGCTACCGGAAACAACCGTCAGGGAGGCTCGTGACCGGGTACGCAGCGCAATAATTAACAGTGGCTACACCTTTCCGGCGAAAAAAATCACCATTAACCTCGCGCCTGCCGATTTGCCAAAAGAAGGAGGACGGTACGATTTACCTATCGCTCTCGCGCTTCTGGTCGCCTCCGAACAGCTGGAGGCTCCCGGACTGAATCAATACGAGTTTATCGGCGAGCTCGCGCTTACAGGAGCCCTACGCGGCGTTCCCGGCGCTATCTCCAGCGCAATGGAGGCCATCAGGGCCGGACGGCAGATTATTGTTGCCGAAGATAACGCGGCCGAAGTGGGGCTTATTGGCGGCAGCGACTGCCTTGTCGCCGGACACCTGCAGGAGGTCTGTGCCTTTGTGGCGGGACAGCATCCGCTCCCTCCTCCCGTGGCAGCAGCAGAAGAGGCGCAGGAAACACGCCATGATTTACGTGACGTCATTGGCCAGCAGCAGGGCAAGCGCGCGCTGGAAATCGTCGCTGCCGGCGGGCATAACCTGCTGTTAATCGGTCCCCCAGGAACAGGGAAAACGATGCTTGCCAGCCGGTTGCCTGGATTACTGCCTCCATTAACCAATCAGGAGGCGCTTGAAAGCGCTGCGATTCTCAGTCTGGTGAGTACCAATTACGCGACCACCCGATGGCGCCACAGGCCGTTTCGCGCGCCGCATCACAGCGCCTCGGTCGCGGCAATGGTCGGCGGTGGCGCCATACCCGCGCCCGGCGAGATCTCGCTGGCCCATAATGGGGTGCTGTTTCTTGACGAGCTGCCGGAGTTTGAACGCAGGGTGCTGGATGCCCTGCGCGAGCCAATTGAGTCTGGAAAGATTCATATTTCTCGCACCCGAGCAAAAATTGACTATCCGGCGCATTTCCAGCTGATTGCCGCCATGAATCCCAGCCCGACCGGACATTATCAGGGTCATCACAATCGCGCCTCTCCCGAGCAGACGCTGCGCTATCTGGGGCGGCTGTCCGGCCCCTTCCTTGACCGCTTCGATCTCTCTTTGGAAATACCGCTGCCGCCGCCCGGAGTACTCAGCCAGCAAGGTGGTGGTGGAGAGGACAGCGCGACGGTCCGCCGAAGGGTTCTTGCCGCGCGTGAGAGGCAGCTGGAGCGACAGAACAAGCTCAACGCTGATTTAGATAATAGTGAGATGAAAACCTGGTGTCCGTTGAATAAGAACGACGCCATCTGGCTTGAACAGACCCTGACGCAGCTGGGACTCTCTATACGGGCCTGGCAACGGTTGCTTAAGGTGGCGAGGACTATCGCGGATATAAAACACGAGCCGCGCATTGAACGCCATCATCTGCAGGAGGCGCTAGGCTATCGGGCGATAGACCGGATGTTGAACCACCTGCAGAAACTTATGGCATAAAAAAAGGGCTTTCGCCCTTTTTCTTAATCATCGCTTTCAGTGTAATCTTCAGCGCCTTCTACCTGCGGTTTACCGCCGGAGAGCGTATGGAAACGCTTAGGTCGCTTAATACGCGCCATGTATTTAATCCACACGCGCTCCACTTCTGTTACCGGCTCACGCTCACCGCGGCATACCGAAACAAACTGTTTTTCATCTTCAGTGACAGGTTCGCGTTTACCCAGTTCCAGTTCGTTAAAGGCATAACCATGCTGTTCCAGCAGTTGCGCCTCTTTGATGGTGAAATCACCATGACGGGAGAACCCGCGCGGATAATTTTTATTATCGAAAAAACGATTAGTCGTCATAAAGCTTTCCGCCATCCTACACGCTCCTGATTCTTTGGCCGAGCTATTTATGGCGCGGAGTATTAGTTACGCTTGACAGAGTGTAAAACAAAAGATTTAAATCATTACGACAAATAATTTTGCGGAGAAGAGTGTGGATACGGAATTGCTCAAAACTTTCCTTGAGGTGAGCAGAACTCGCCACTTTGGGCGAGCAGCGGAGGCGCTTTACCTGACGCAGTCAGCAGTTAGCTTTCGTATTCGCCAGCTGGAAAATCAGCTTGGCGTTAACCTTTTTACCCGTCATCGCAACAATATCCGTTTGACCCCAGCCGGAGAGAAGTTGCTACCCTATGCTGAAACCCTGATGAATACCTGGCAGGCCGCGCGTAAAGAGGTTGCCAACTCCTCCCGACACAATGAGTTTTCGATTGGTGGCAGCGCATCTCTTTGGGAGTGCATGCTTAATGGATGGCTGGGGAAACTGTACAGGGAGCCCTATAACCTGCAGTTCGAGGCCCGTATTGCCCAGCGTCAGTCGCTCGTCAAGCAGTTGCATGAACGACAGCTTGATCTGCTGATCACGACAGAATCGCCGAAGATGGATGAGTTAAGCAGCCAGTTGCTCGGTAATTTCACCCTAACCCTTTATTGCGCTGCGCCGGTTAAAAACAAAAACGAATTGAACTACCTGCGCCTGGAATGGGGGCCGGATTTTCAGCAAAATGAAGTCGGATTGATTGGTAGTGATGACGTACCTTTGCTCACCACCAGTTCCGCTGAACTGGCGTACCAGCAGCTCGCCCCTCTCAATGGCTGTACGTGGCTACCAACGCACTGGGCAAAGGGTAAAAACGCTCTTCACGCGGTAACGGATGGCACCACGCTTTCGCGCCCGCTGTACGCCATCTGGCTACAAAACAGTGATAAACAGGCGCAGATCCGTGAGATTCTGAAAACCAGCATCCTGGAATAAGCGCACCTCTCCAGGGACGGAGGGTGTTGAGAGATCGTCACGATAGGGAATTTCAGGCAAAAAAAATCCTTTGCCGAAGCAAAGGATCATTATATGGCAGGGGCGGAGAGACTCGAACTCGCGACACCCGGTTTTGGAGACCGGTGCTCTACCAACTGAGCTACGCCCCTAAATACTGCTTATTATTAAGCCTGCTAGTTAAGCAGGCTTAATTTTCTAATAAGTGGCGGAACGGACGGGACTCGAACCCGCGACCCCCTGCGTGACAGGCAGGTATTCTAACCGACTGAACTACCGCTCCACCGAATTTCTCTACAACTACCGGTTTATTGCCCCGGTTTACTGCTA
>NZ_WQRE01000011.1:0-86273 GCF_009758445.1 Klebsiella sp. 10-1 | reverse complement strand
GGACCAGTTGAGCGGATTCGCGTTTAAACTCTGCACTGAAATTTCTTTTTTTCATTGAGGCACCTGTAATGTTCTGAGGTGAGCATATCACCTCTGTTCAGGTGGCCAAATTCAGTAAACCACTACAGAAGCCTGTGGAGTGAGTGGTCGCTCAGCCTGCCTCAGAGCAATGGCTACCCGGCTGTGCGGGCCAGAGAAAAGGCTCCCCTTCACGGTACTACATGTTCCTGAGCAACGGTCACGTATATGCCAATGCCGGGATCCATCAGTTTGGTGCAGCATGCCTGACCGCACGGTGAATTATATTTCATTGATTTATATCATATTAATGGATGGTTGTTTGGTGCCGCTATTGATTGCGATATATACTTGCTGTCTTTGACAGTCCTCCTGCTGGTTCCGGGTAGCCAGCGACAGATACAAATGATGAGGTTCTTTTTATGAGTAAAATTGCGATATCACAAAGTTACTATGCAGACCTGAGTAGCGGATATGGATACGATTTTTCCGGAACGGCTGTAGAGCTTGTAGCGGGAGATTATGTGACGCTGACGATCACCACAGAAGACGGCACTATCATGCTTACAGAAACCCTGAGGCCTTCTGCGGGGAGTACGGTTTTAAGCTGGGAGTATTCCGAAACCAGCAATGTTAAACCGCATAGCGGCAAGGCAAAATTATTCGGACAGGACGGGGCTGAAAAGGCAAGCGATACCGCCCTGTTTACCCAAATCTGAGTGTACATGCGTTTATGAACCAGAGGAATGATGAATGGCAGAATTTATGTGTTTCATCAAGGTTACTTCTCTGGTTCATGAGTCTCGGCCATAAATTCCACTGCGCAATTGTTAATGAAAGTGACGATTATGGTGATATAGAAACGCCTGAAAACTACAGCCGACGACAGATATATTCATGTTCTGGTCGAACACCAGTCAACGCCGGACAAACATATGGCTTTCCGCCTCATACGCTATGCGGTAGGCGCCATGCAGCGCCACCTGGAGGCAGGGCATAAAAAACTGCCACTGGTGATACCGGTGCTGTTCTATACGGGTAAACGCAGCCCGTATCCGTACTCCACCCGGTGGCTGGATGAGTTTGACGATCCGGCGCTGGCAGGCAAACTCTACGGTTGTCAGAGAGAAAGACGCCAGCCCCGGCGGCAACCGCCGACGGTATCCTGACGCGGCGTGATACGGGCTTGTAGATTTCGCCGGTCTCTGGCCTGATTTTCAGGCCAGCCTTAAGCCAACGACTCAGCTCCTGGGGAAGGATATCCGGGTTGTCCTTCAGAAAGCGAGCCCGGTTTCCGCGTGCCGTTCCGTACACGCTGTCAATGTAGTCGGTCAGCAGCATAACGATATCCACAAAAGTGTTTATAAACACAATCGTTTATATCACATACATACCGGACTGGCGAGCAGTGCGCAGCCAGTCCACTGAATGGCGCGAAGCGACATGGAGGCGCCAGCGGGCGTTGAATATGGCTCAGTGAGTGAGTGGCGGCGTAGCCGGTTACAGATTTGATAGTTTCCACCAATCCATCTCTTCTCCCTGCCAGACCAAAACCCGCTGAAAGCGACACAGAAGCCTATGTGCGCTGTCGGAGTGGTCACGACAAGGCGTAGCCGCCGTCGGGGCGTATCTCCGCGTTGGCGGGCTGTTAGGGGTAGTGACCGGGTAGCTGCGATAACTGCCAACTTTCAGCCAACCACCTCGATCGGCAACCTTGTTTCCATATCAAGTTCAAATATCCCGTAGGGGTTTACATGGGCGTAAATCAGCGGCGTCAGGGCCCTGAAGTCTTCTGCCTTCATTCGTGACAGCCAAACGGGCTCATGGAGTACCTGCTGGATCATCAGCGTGTTCACATAGACCAGACAAATCTGCAACAGATGCAGCGCCAGGACTGACAACTCCTGCTCTTCCAGACGGTTTGCTTCTTATCGCCTTCCTTCACCCATTCGAACCATCCGTCAGCAAAACAAATCGCCCGGCCATGCTGCCATAACGGTTTAAACATCCTGCTCGACGCTGACCACTCCACGCTCCACCGCTGGGTTATCTGACGACTTCTTAATGCGACAGAGCCCTTCAGACCCCACAGAGCCAAAAAGAGAGCCAGCAATAAATCTGCTGGCTCAATGTCAAACGGAAAAATTATTTAATGCCGTATTTTTTTTCAGTCACGAATTTTGGCTCTTTCCAGTTTGGACCTTTTTCTGGTAGAGGATTACCAGTTTTTTTTAACTTACCTTCTTTAAACAGTCGTTGGTGGGTTCTCAATAACTCACCATTAGAAATTACATCAAATTTATAATTTACATACATCCGATCGATAGCCGGGTAGGGTGTTCGCAAGGCGAAGTGCAAAAGAACGTCTTCTACGCTCTCGTTTTTATAAATACCTTCAAGGTCCAACATCATTTACCCTCCTCTGCTTTGCGATAAGCTTCATTTGCCTCTGGTGTATACAACGGCTGCTCTTTTTCATTTATCTTATAATCTTCCAGGGTTGCAGTATGAGTGTTATTCCAGACCTCATCATAATTTTCAGGTATTAGACCGTCCTTAATACCCAGATTCCTGTAGCGCTCCAGTTCCCTGACTTCATGAGTATAAAAACGTTTGTCTGTATCCGTAGCCTGTAATTCTCCCTTCAGGATTTTTTCCAGGCGCTCAATCATCACTTTGTTATCCGGGGATTCGCCAAACCGTCCTGTATGCAGTTTCACCTTATCCACGCCTGTCCGGTCAATCGTGGTTGTTTTCCAGTCCAGGTTCTGAACGGGGCCGCCAGCTCTGTCGGTATGATAAGGGCGTCCACTGTATTTACCCTTTGCGTTAGTTTCACCATAAGGACTGTTCAGAATAACATAGATGGGCTCCACGCCCGTCCCGGTCGCATCGGGCTGCCAGTAGATGAAGTCCTGCAGTGGTGGCATGTCCGCGGCCGGGAACGTGGTGGTGACGATGCTGTCAGCCTGTTTCACCTCCGTACCGGTATGTACCGGCGTCACCGGAACCGGTGTACTGTTCCCGGTGTGGGACGGTGCCGCAGGACCGACCGGTACCGGATTCACCAGAATCGTCCTTGACGGGGCCCCGGCCACCGCCGGCACCGTGATTTTATCCAGACCGGTGGCCTTGTCACGCACGGCGTTCAGCACGGGAACCGTCGCAGACACCCCGCCGGTACCGGTTTTCACCAGCATCACCGACTGCCGCCCGTCGCTGTCCGTGGTGATAAATCCGCGCACCGGCAGGTTGACGGTATTCATCCCGGGTTCAAAATTCACTTTTTCGGTGTTGAAAAGGCTGACCTGAGCGGCCATCATGTTGATATCGCGCCCGGGAACCTTGTCACTGCCTGCGCCGGCCGGCAAAGGGACAAGCTCGCTGTCCCACACAGCTTCAAGTGGATCTTTACGCGTTCGCCAGTGGCGTTCACCGGCTTTCGACCACTGTTCTTTCTCGATCCGGCGACCAGATCGGACAGAGATACCGGCCTTCATGGCCGAGATATGCTGGGTTGCCCCTTTTTTACGTTGAGTCATGTAGTAACTGACCTGAGAAGTATTGAGCGTCACGCCATTTCCTGTTGGAGCATGTACATGACATTCAGATTACAAAACCGGCCAGAATAATCAGCACCAGGCGGACTGAGTTATTGTCGTCTCATATGAGGGATTTGAGTTCGGTGATGTCGTCGTTCACGCCGTTCAGTACCAGGGCGTTTATCTTCTGTTCAGCCATTGTGAGGTCCTTTTTCTGGTTGAGTGCAATAAATAAATACTGTGTTTATATACAGTATTTATTTACCTTACTTCTCTTCAGCAGCCCTGTCAACAGATGAGACGCATTCGTATTTGCCAGTTGGGGTGTGCCGCTCTGCGGCACAAAAGGCGGTGCGAAAAAGTCAAAGAGGGGTCAGTTTGGATATCGAAAATTATTGTACGTTAAGGTTATTTTTTGACCTGCCTAATTTAGCTGGCCTCAGCCGACGAAACTTACCGGCTGACGGTATCCGGTTGCTTTTCCATATATAATCGCCTGTCAGATTGATGTGTTCCCAGCCTAGCGGGGACAAATGCGACAGCAGTTGCTCGTTGATCTTCACTCCCTTACGCTTCAGAGCATCGACAGCTCTTTCCATATAGACGGTATTCCACAGGGATATGGCAGCTGTCAGGAGCGTCAGTCCACTGGCGCGATAGCTCTGATTTTCCGGTTTTCGGTCCCTGATTTCTCCCAGCCGGTGCATAAATACCGCTCGCGCCAGCGCGTTACGGGCTTCACCTTTATTCAGCCCCGCCTGTACCCGCCGACGCAGTGCAGGATCGCGGAACCAGTCGAGCATAAACAGCGTTCGTTCAATACGGCCAATTTCTCTCAGTGCTTTGGCCAGCCCGTTTTGCTTGGGGTAGCTGGCAAGCTTTTTCAGCATCAGGGATGCCGTCACGGTTCCCTGCTTTATCGAGGTTGCCAGACGCAGCACTTCACGCCAGTGAATTTCGATCTCTTTCAGATTCAGGCTGGTTGTTGATATCAGTGACTGAAGCGCCGGGTACTGGCCTGCTTTCCCTTTGATAAATAGCTTCTTGTCGTGGAGATCCCTGATTCGCGGACAGAACGCAAATCCCAGCAGATGCATCAGGGCAAAGACATGATCGGTGAAACCCGCTGTATCGGTGTAATGCTCCCTGATTTCCAGGTCGCTTTCGTGGTACAGCAAGCCATCGAGCACATGGGTTGAATCTCTGACCCGACTGATTATGCAGGTGTAAAACGGGCTGTATTGATCCGAAATATGGGTATAAAACTGACGTCCGGGCTCCTGCCCGTATTTCGGGTTAACCTGCCCTGCGTAGCGGCCTGATCTGCCTGTTCTGAAATTCTGTCCATCTGATGATGATGTTGTCCCGTCTCCCCAGAATGCCGCCAGCGGCCTTTTCCCCTGCGCGTTTACCAGCTCTGCAAGGGCTGCTGAATAGGTTTCTTCGCGGATGTACCATGCCTGAATATCTTCGAGTGATGATTTGGTGCTACCGGGGCAGGCTTCCGCCATTTTGGTCAGGCCAAGATTGATGCCATCCGCAAGAATGGTGGTGAGAAGCAGGCGGATATCGGGACGGGTAATGTCAGTTTTTATATGCGAAAAATGTCGGGTAAACGTCGTCCAGCTGTTTACCTCATCGAGAATTTCCGTGATTTTAGGGCGCGGTAGCATGCTGTAAACCAGCTCTGCCAGCGGTGAAACCTGCACCGGAACGCTGTTATCCAGCGGAGAGACTTTTACGCCCCTGTAAGATATTTCCACATCGGGCAGTTCACCAAGGGCAGCCATGGCATTGACCTCTTCAAGCCTGGACTGAAGCAGGGTCATACGGCTGGTAATGTACTCATGATAATCAGCAGATACGGGAAGTGGCAGCGCCGGTGTGAGTTTGTCAAAGTCCTTTTCGGGAATGAGGTAATCATCAAAATTTTTGTAGCGGCGTGAACCTTTAACCCAGATGTCCCCGGAACGCAACGCCCCCTTAAGCTCGCTGAGCGCACAAAATTCATAGTACTGCCGGTCAATACCCGCAGGTGTAATTACCACCTTGCGCCAACTTTCTGGGACAAACTCAAGCGGCGCGGTGGCCGGAACTTTACGTGACTGCTTCCGGTACATATCCTTGATCACAACCAGCGCATCAGCCAGAGGTTGCGCTGCCGGAGTTGCGATTAACTGTAAAGCTGACAACATGCGCGGGGCATATTTCCGTAATGTGCTGTATTTCTCGGTAATAATATGCAGCGGGTCAAAATTATTTTTTCTGGCGAGATGGCGTGTTTCCTCCAGACTGGCGACAAATTCAGGCCATGGGAGTATGTTTTCTATTGCGAGCCATGGATCTCCCCCGGAATCACGGGCATCAGACAGCGCCTGACCGACATTGATGTACTGCCTCAGTTTTGACTGGATCAGCTTTCCGGTCTGCTGAAGGCGCTCAGCCTGTGTTCTTTTGGCTTTGCTGAAAAGGCTGTTCAGCATTCGCTCATGCAACTCAATCACTTCGTCTGTCAGTGTGGCTCTGGCTTCTTCCGGCACGCACACCAGGATCGCATGACGCCGGGCTGCTGAAAATCGGGTCAAATCCCGGCTGCTCATCTTTCGGCCTTCCCGCGCCAGTTTCAGCAACCGGTTCTGGTGAATGGTACGATCTATACCTTCCGGTAATGCCAGCGATTCAATGCTACTGAGCCGATCAAGGTGTTGCAGCACGTTCTTACCATTGATTTTACCCGGAGGTTGCAGAAGCCATGTCAGCCTGGAAGACTGATTATCCGATGACTCAAGTAAACAATCCAGAGCATCCCTGTGAGCCGGAGTTAACGGGGCATTCAGGGTCTGAAACACGATTTTATCGCCGCCTGCCATGGCCTCAGCACAGGAACGCTCCACGACATCAATCGAGGGGATTATCACGTTGTTCTGCCGGAGCCAGACCAGTAGTTCTTCGGCCAGGAGAATACCTTTATCGGTGCGCGTCGCCATCGGCAGCAGGTGTGTAATACAGTCCTGCTGTATTTTGCCGGTGAACGCTTTTAAGCCAAGATAGCGGTACAGTTCGGTTAAATGTTCGCGCCGGGTGGTATCCCTGCCGGAAAGGTAGGCTGGCCAGAGATCCCCGGTAAGTTTTAGCCTGCTGGCGATATGCTTCAGCAGCGCATCAGAGGGAGGGATTTTTTTATCCGGGGTAAAGCCGACATTTTTCAGATAGCAAAGAAGGACGGCAAAACCAAAACGGCTGGCAGGTTTACGGTGGGCACTGATAAGTGCCAGATCATGCTCACTGAAATACGCCATCCGGGTCAGCGTTAATTCATCGTCCGGTAATGCCAGTAATGATTCTCTTTCCGACAGAGAAAGAATCTGCCTCCTTGCCATATAGTTTCCCTCGTAAATTATCCGATGCGGTATTTTTAACAGAAATGCTTATCGCATAAGGGTACACCCTGACGCCATATTCAAAACGTGACGGCACACGATGAATGACATAACCTATATGCGATAGAATAAATGTAACAACTTAAATGCGATAACGTGGTGGAAAAATGTTCATCAGAGCTTATTTAAGGGCATCGACGGAAGATCAGTTCGCCGATCGGGCAAAAGAGATGCTGGAGCAGTTTGTTCAGGAGCGGGGACATAAAATAGCCAGTTACTACCGGGAGAACATCAGCGGTACAAAACTTGACCGCCCGGAACTGGGGCGCTTACTGATGGACAGTCACCGCAATGATATTTTACTGGTCGAGCAGATAGACCGTCTGACCCGTCTGAGCAACAGCGACTGGATGACGCTGAAAAAGCAAATCGAGCAACACGAGCTGCGGATTGTCAGCCTCGATGTACCCACCTCATGGCAGGCGCTGTCAGATAAAGATCCTTCGCAGGCTGACCCAATCACCCGCGCCGTGATAACCGCCATCAATAATATGCTTATCGACCTGATGGCCGCGATGTCGCATAAGGACTGGCTGAGCCGCCGCCATCGGCAGAAGCAGGGAATTGAACGGGCACATACGCTGGGAAAATACCGGGGAAAACAGGCCGATCAGGAACGACATCAGAAAGTCCTGTACTACCGGCAGGTCAAGAAACTGAGCATAAGAGAAACTGCTGAAGCCACCGGTTACAGCACTTCTCAGGTCTGCAGGATTCAGGCCCTGTACAGGGCCTGATAATTAAGCACATTTTCTGAGGCTGGAAATCAACTCATGCTGACAGCCTGAGCCTGTTGGCATGGTAAGCAATGTGCTCACCAATAAAGCTGGAAATGAAATAATAGCTGTGGTCGTAACCAGTATGATATCGGAATGATGTGTTGATGTTCATCTCGTTGCACACTCTTTCAAGACTTTTAGTGCGTAACTGATCTTCATAAAAGGCGTCACTTAATCCCTGGTCAATAAAAATTTCTGGTAATTTCGCACCCTGTAAAATGAGACTGACGGGATCGTAGTGCTCCCACGTTTTTTTATTTTCACCCAGGTACGCGGTGAATGCCTGTTGTCCCCATGGCACCTGAGAAGGTGACACTATTGGTGAAAATGCCGATACACTCACATATTCATCAGGATTTCGCAGCGACAGAACCAGCGCTCCCAGCCCCCCCATGGAGTGACCGGATATTGATTTCCTTGATGTTACAGGTAAATGCTCCATGACAACATCCGGAAGCTCATGGAGAATATAGTCATACATCCTGTAATGCGTGTTCCACGGATGTTCCGTCGCGTTCAGATAAAATCCGGCACCCTGGCCCAGATCGTAGCTGTCAGCATCTGCGACATGCTCTCCACGGGGACTGGTATCAGGAACAACGACGATGATGTTGTTCCTGGCGGCATAATGCTGCATACCCGATTTGGTGATGAAATTCTGCTCCGTACAGGTCAGACCCGAGAGCCAGTACAGGACCGGCAGTTTTTCTGTTGCTGCTTTGGGGGGAAGATAAACACCGAAATTCATCTCACAATTAAGTGTTTGTGAATTATGGCGGTATACGTTTTGCCAGCCGCCAGCGCTGGCATGCTGCTCGATGAGTTCCATCAGCCTCTGTCTCATGGTTATTTCCCCTGACAGGGAGTCAGGGGAAGTCTCTTTATAGCCGGACGTCAGATGAACGTATAAGCCGTGATTTTGTTACCCGCAGGGTCTCGCAGGTAGGCTGCATAGGCTCCAGGGAGATGGCTGCGCGGGCCAGGCTGACCTTCATCTTTCCCTCCGGCGGCAAGGCCCGCGGCGTGGAAAGCATCAACTTCTTCCGGACTTGCAGCTGCAAAGCCGACAGTCACGCCGTTGGCCGATGGCGCTTCACCGTTGCCCGGACGTGCAATAATAAAGGCTGGCTTTTCGCGACCATAAAGTACCCAGCCATTGCCAAACGGGCCGAGGTTATTGATGCCAAGCGTACCGAGGACAGCATCGTAAAAATCAGCGGATTTTTCAACATCGGATGCACCGATGAAGACGTGGGAAAAAACGTCATTACCAGAAATTACAGGTGTTGCCATGATCCATTTCCTTCAGTTGGTTTGACTCAGTTAAGACGCTATCAGTAACGGATTACCGTACGGATTGATTTACCTTCATGCATAAGATCGAAGGCCTCATTGATTTCATCCAGCGTCATCGTGTGGGTAACAAATGGCTCCAGTTCAATTTCACCCTTCATGGCATCTTCGACCATGGCCGGAAGTTGCGTACGGCCTTTCACTCCGCCGAAAGCAGAACCTTTCCATACGCGCCCGGTAACGAGCTGGAATGGACGGGTGGATATCTCCTGCCCGGCGCCGGCCACGCCGATGACAATGGACTGGCCCCAGCCACGGTGAGCACTTTCCAGCGCCGCACGCATAACGTTGACGTTACCGATACATTCAAAAGTGTGGTCAATGCCCCATTTGTTGATTTCAAGCAGCACATCTTTAATCGGTTTGTCATGGTCGTTCGGGTTGATGCAGTCGGTTGCACCGAACTGACGGGCAAGTTCGAATTTGGCCGGGTTGGTGTCGATAGCGATAATGCGTCCTGCTTTTGCCTGGCGAGCCCCCTGAACGGCAGCCAGACCGATTGCGCCAAGACCAAAAATAGCGACAGAATCTCCAGGCTGTACTTTCGCTGTGTTGTGAACAGCGCCAATCCCGGTAGTCACGCCACAGCCCAGCAGGCAGACGTGTTCATGGTTTGCCTCCGGGTTAATTTTTGCCAGAGAAACCTCGGCCACTACCGTATACTCACTGAAGGTGGAGCATCCCATGTAGTGGTAAAGAGGCTGGCCATTGTAAGAAAAGCGGGTGGTTCCGTCAGGCATCAGTCCTTTTCCCTGAGTTTCGCGAACCGATACACAGAGGTTCGTTTTCCCGGACTGACAGAATTCACACTCCCCGCATTCGGCGGTGTAAAGCGGAATCACATGGTCTCCCGGCTTCACGCTGGTCACGCCTTCACCGACCTCCACGACGACACCGGCCCCTTCGTGGCCGAGAACCACCGGGAAAACGCCCTCAGGATCGTTCCCGGAGAGGGTAAAGGCATCGGTGTGGCAGACACCGGTGTGGGTATTTTTAATCAGCACCTCGCCTTTTTTAGGTGGTGCAACATCAATTTCAACAATCTCCAGGGGCTTCCCTGGTGCAAATGCAACGGCAGCACGTGATTTCATATGTAAATTATCCTCAATGTGATGGCTTAGCTATTTAAGATAGGCGCGAACCAGTTCAATCGTATCGTCAACGGATTTACTGATTTCATGGCTGTAGCTGTCATTCTGGTCAAAGGTTTCCCGTATGTGGCTCTCGAGCACCTCTGCCATAAGACCGTTAGCTGCTCCGCGAACGGCAGCTATCTGCTGAAGAATGGAACGGCATTCAGCACCATTTTCCAGCGCTCTTTCCAGAGCATCAATCTGACCCCGAATGCGGCGAACACGGGTAAGGACCTTTTTTTTCTCTTCAGGAGTACTGGGCATTATTTACCTCACCATTTTTGATTTTATATACTATAGTGGAGTATATAATTATCGTCAATGCATACTCCACTATAGTATAACTAAGAATAAACATAACTACCTTTATTTACGATATAAATCATATGGTTATATTATTTCTGGCTGTGATACGGTCGGAAGGAAAGTTACTACAAAAATGATATCTACCGATACGGAATTTGGGGCATAGGCGGTTCTGTTAAATTTCGCCAGATATTGGCTCATCATTGATGGTCAAAAAATGAGCCTAACGTACAATAATTTTCGATATCCAAACTGACCCCGGGAAGAGGGGATTGAATTTGCACTCCCGGCCATCAATCCAAAGACGCTGCGGCACAGTTTTGCCATGCATCTGTTTTTCAACCACGTGCCGCCGAAGGTCGTCCAGGCCTATATGGGGCATGAACGCTATGAAAGCACGGAGGTGTATCTGAAGGTTTTTGCGCTGGATGTGGCGCCACAGCTGGGTGTTACATTTTCTCTGGATCACCGTGATTACAGCCATCTTCTGACACGAAAATAGAATACTTATGTATTACATGAGTCATTCATAATGATGACTTTTGTATTACCCCCCCCTGTAAAATAAGGGGTTGTGGTAAAATAGCCGGCGCGACAGACGCCTCGGAGAGCGAACGTCAGCAAGACAGAGGTGTTGGCATGCTGCATGAGGGGAAGGTGTGAATATTGACGAAGTGGCAAAATGGAGGCCTTTCACTGATAAAGATGGTGTAACCTGGGATCTTTCTTTTCTTGATGCCCATGAGGTCGTTTACACACACCGCAGTGAAGGTAAAGAAGATAAGGTATACAAATTCATCGTTTCCTACTCGTTTCACTGTTTTTGCAAGGATTATCCTGAGCAGAGTGAAGAGGAAAAACGAACGCTGATGTACTATTCGCCAAAAGAATCCCGACCATTCTGCAAGATCCGTTACAGTCTGGCGCAACGCTACCTTAAAGACCTGGTACTTTCCCTTGATCGACAGAGAATTATTCATGCCGGTTACGGCAGCTACGCAGTTATTGAGGCACTGAACGAAGAAGGGGAGACCTGCTTCTATCACGTACCCTTCAGGGCGTTCAGAGAGCGGAAGAAGCTGCGGATTCATGTAACCAGCGCCTATGCCGTTGATTCCAAACCCGGAGGCGGAAAGGTCGGATTCTTCGTTATCGCCAGCAAGTTACTGGCAGGAAAACCCTTACCACACCCCTAAAATAACAAAACCCACCTTAAGGTGGGTTTCGCCAGAAAGTATCTCTGGTATTCAGAAGCGCCTTTACCGGACTTGGCCTGACCAGCGTACGCTGGTAGCGGGATGTCTGGATTAACCAGTCTGCTGCATCCTTAACTGTATTATAGTGACCTCATGTGTTATTGCAACCAATATACCATCACACTGGATTACGCCTTTGGTGGTTGATACGTGATTACAAATGTATTACATATATAATCAGGAT
Source organism: Klebsiella sp. 10-1 (assembly GCF_009758445.1). NCBI lineage: Bacteria > Pseudomonadati > Pseudomonadota > Gammaproteobacteria > Enterobacterales > Enterobacteriaceae > Klebsiella > Klebsiella sp. 10-1. The sequence continues at coordinate 74,262 of NZ_WQRE01000011.1, read as the reverse complement.
AACCTATCAGGCATCCCGGCTGGCTACCAACATAAACTGGTGGGGCAGGGTAGTATCCTGTGCCGAATCAGCCTGCCAGCCACACCGGTTAAACAGCTTTACCACGCCCGCAACATTACCGGTCAGGCGCGTCAGCAGCGGATTTATCTGTCGCCCATCGTCGTCAAATGCCGCGTCGAGGTTAGTCCGCGAGAGATAAATACCGTTTACGCCGGCGTTCAGCGCAACGGCATACCGACCTGACCATTCCCGATCGTTCAACAGGCGGTAATTCCAGCTCATGTCTTTCGCTGTTTCCAGGGCATATGTCAGCCGGAACAGGTCGTTTTGCTCAGACAATTCGCCGGTGCAGGAGCGCCAGAGGTAATTCAGCTTGCTGGCCAGCTTCGCGCTGACGCCCAGCTGGCGTCCCTGTTTCAGAAGCCACTCTATATCGGGCGCCACATCACGCGAAAAACGTCGTTGCTTCAGCGCGGTCGCCAGCCAGCGGGTAAGAAAGAGATTTTCCTGTGCCGGTGACAGCGCATCTCCGTTCTGTCTGGCCAGCGCAAGCGCCACCAGGGCACACCATGCCAGATGGCCCGATTTTTCTGTCAGCGTCACTGAGTGCCCTTCTCCTTCTTTACTCTGTCCACAAAATTCTGGCGGGTTCCCGCTTACTGTCATACTGAGAGTATTTTAACCGGAACAACAACAAAGTGGCATCCGGAACCGTCTGCATCCGCTCAGCGCATGGCCCAGGCGTAATGTTTTTCCGCATAATCGTACAGCCGGTAAGAGTTCTGCTCGTCGCCACCAATAAAAATACCGTTATCCATTATCCCCTCTGCCAGCCGCTGCGTGTACCGGTGCGCAGCCTCATCCAGCTCAGCCCGGCTTCCCCACGCACCCTGCTGCTTACGCCAGTTCAGCCGCACGGCTTTCAGCAGTCGGCACATCTGCTGGCAGATGAAGTAGCAGGCGACGACGTTGCGCGCATCACCCACAAAGACCACATCGCTGTCCGGCTGCATCATGTCGTTCCACAGATAAACGTCGATGCAGCCCAGCATCATGGCCACCCGGCTGGCCACGACGCCCCCGTACCAGTAATACGCGGTGCGGGGGATGTTCAGCCGGCGGCTTTCGGCAATATTCCCGGTGTGGAATGACAGCAGATCAGACTCCGTCAGTTCATGGACCAGCGACTCCAGCACCCGATGCCACGCATCCGTTTCACTGTGTCCGGACAGCGCGGCAAAGTAGCGGCTGACAATACCGGCAATCTGCTGCTCCGGCACCGCGGCATCACTTCCCGTCTGAAGGGACAGTTTACGGCACAGTTCCTCGCGCTCCACCAGGGCATTAAGCATGGCCTCAGATGTCACGTTCTGCGCGGTGGCCAGTGACGCAACACGTTCACGCAGGTCGTCAGAGAGAAAGACGCCCGCCCCGGCGGCCACCGCCGACGGTATCCTGACGCGGCGTGATACGGGCTTGTAGATTTCGCCGGTCTCTGGCCTGATTTTCAGGCCTGCCTTAAGCCAGCGGCTCAGCTCCTGGGGAAGGATATCCGGATTGTCCTTCAGAAAACGCGCCCGGTTTCCGCGCGTCGTTCCGTACACGCTGTCAATGTAATCGGTCAGCAGCATAACGATATCCACAGAAGTGTTTATAAACACTATCGCTTATATCATATGCATACCGGACTGGCGAGCAGTGCGCAGCCGGTCCACTGAATGACGCGGAGCGTCATGGAGGCGCCAGCAAGTGTTGAATATGGCTCTGTGAGTGAGTCGCGCCGTAGCCCGGCGGAGCCGGTTACATTATTGACAGGTTTCACCAATCCATCCCTTCGCCCTGCCAGACCAAAACCCGCTAAAAGCGACGCAGAAGCTTGTTTGCGCCGTCGGAGTGGTCACGACGAGGCTTTGCCGAAGTCGGGGCGTATCTCCGCGTTAGCGGGCCGTCAGGGCCGCCTACGGGCGTGTACGATAAAACCTTCAGCGACACTACTTAAAGCGGCTCAAATCCTAGTTACAACATCCATCATTAAAAGCGGTGCAGTTCCGGCCCTCTGGGCCGGGGCGGCCTCGCTTTTCAGTGGTGGGAGGGGGTGTGAGGGTTCAGGCAGGCACTGTTCCTGCTTTTGAGTGAGCATTTTGAATGTTGTAACTATATGTACTGTACCTGGGCCCGTCGCGTAGCGATGGGAGCTACTTCAGGTAGTTGCCGAACCGGCGCGGACATAGTCCGCTGCAAGGGCGGGCATTTTCAGGAGCCTGTCCACAGGTCAGGCGACGAACAGGTTATATATTTATATGAATGAAATAAAAGATATTTAAAAGAAGTACAGAGCAGGTTTTTAAAGGAAACCACGCACTTTGAAATCAGGTCGGCTGGCGCTCTGTAAGCATAACGGTTGTAACCTTATGGAAAGGTCCCTTGCAGTTATTTGTGGGTAACTGAATCTGGCGACGAGATGTGGCCACTCTGATGCAATTTCTGGCCATTCTGATGGCGGAATGGGGTGAATGTCAGGAAGGACGGCCGTCATTTCGTGCAGAAAACCGTCAGTCTGGAGCTGCAGACGTGCGAAACCCTCCGGCGCCAGCCGGATTTTTCACACAGGAAGGGTTATATGGGGACGGTGGCCAGCCGCGTGTAGTTGTTACCACGCGACATCAGCATGCGCTCTTTCACGCGCCGCTCCAGCTCACGCTCGAGAGCATCCCTGTCGCCGACGAAACGCCCTCTGGCGTAGTCACGCGTCAGCTGCTGTTTCACCAGCGTCACAATGTCCTTACGGGCTCTGTCCGCGTCACGTCGGGCGCGGGCGCGCTTCAGGCCATGCTGTTTACGTTCGGACTGGTAGCTGCGGAACCGTTCACGCACAAACCGCCAGGCCTTCGCTATCAGCTCGTCCATCTCCAGCGGCTTCAGGTTCTGCTTCTTACGCTGCTGATTCTCCCATTCCACACGGCTGCGCCTCGCGGCCACAACGGCCACGTCAGAGACGTCGAGCGCGGAGAACAGTGCCGGCGTGAAGGTGATATCGGTCGGGATATTGCAGCCAATCTGCGGGTCATACTCGGTCTGATAGGTAATCAGCCCCAGCTCCGCCATAAACGTCAGCGCCCGCGTGGCGCGGGTGATGGACAGATTGCCGCTTTTCGACTCGGTGGCGAGACCGCACTCGATGGCCAGATTGGTGATGGAGCGCTGAACGCGGTTGGCCAGCGGGTCATAGTGGAAACACAGCCCCTGGAGCAGGGCATCGATGGCCCGGCGGCGCAACAGTGGCGGCATCCGGTGACGTTTACCCAGCGAGCGCAAGAACGCCACATGGATGGAAAAGTCAAAACGGGACGTGAAGCCTTCGGCTTTCGCCATCAGCTTACGACAGAACGGCAGTGTCTTTTTGCCTTCACGCGGCGTGAATGCCGGGTTCGGGTTTTTGACCTGACGGTAATGGGAGAACAGGGTCTGGGCGTCAGTCACACCTTCCCGCACTTATGTTGCACGGAAGGAGCACTGAGCACAGAAGGTATTGCAGTTTTCTGAGCATGCACATATACTCCCTGCATAGAGCAACAGCTTCTATACAGTTTTATGTAGCCCCGTTAATCTTCTCCGGTCGCCAAACTCAGCGAAGATTATCGGGGTTTTCTTTTTTTCCGGTTCAGGGAATCTCTATAAGAACCAGTATCCTGCCACCTTGCGGCATGGCCAACCACGAATATCATCAAACGATCTGCAATCTAACACTCTGATAGAGTTCAGGCAAGAAAGTGATGTCGCTACTATTCAAGTAACACTACTATCAACTTCTTTTTTGAGCAGTCTCTCAATCATTTCCGCCTGAGTAACACCTTCAATTTCGCACATATGTTGAAGCTGTTCTTTTAAAGCTGCAGGCAGGAAAACCCGAAGTTCTTTATGCGTAGAACGCTTCCTTGCCAAAGATGTCTGTTGTCTTTCGGCAAGACTCAGAGGATTACCTTTTCTATAAGCACGTTTCGATGAGGAAGTTACTGCATTTCCGACCTGCGACATCTCTGCCTCCTCAAGGATCAAACAAGGATCGTTTCGCAGAGGATACTACAGATTTTTGAAATCAGCGACTTGACTTCAGACAAAAGTGTGAACCGTGTTGGCGCACGGTCTACGTTCCAGGATCGTTTTCCGGAGGGTCAGTACGTCTGTTTCCAGTCCATTCCCTGCGCCCAGCGGGATGCCCAGTGGTTCAGATAACGCTGCGCCACTGCGGGGTCATCCCAGACGACAAGCACGTTCTCCGAATTCGAACGGTCAGCAGCCCGACTGAAGTTAAACGATCCGACCTGAGTGTTGCGGCCGTCAGCGACGATCACTTTGTCATGGAGAATTTTGTAAGCACTGACGGTACGAACCGGGATGCCGGCACCGACCAGAAGGTTCATGGCTGCTTTACTGGCGTTGTTGTTCTTTCCGGTATTGCCTTTCCAGTCCAGAACCACGGCCACATCCACTCCCCGGCGTTTTGCTCTGACAAGCGCCCTGACCACCTCCGGAGAGGTGAAGGAATAGCCCATCAGGCGGATATCCTGCTGTGCTGAGTCAATGGTCTTAAGGACCAGCTGCAGCGCCGTTCCTTCCGGTGAAAAACCCGCCTCGATACTGGCTGCGCAAACTACCGGCACAGGCGCTGAAAGTGCCAGACTGAGCAGACCTGGCAGACACCATCTTCGGACACTACGGTTTAATCGCATTGCGATCCTCATTACATGCTCCCCATAAAATGCGGGGAGACTATCCGCACATCACCAAGAAGCAGCCAGAGGCTCAAAGCCAGCTCCTCCATCAACACCAGCGTAACGACGACGAATGTCCACATTCGAGGATCGCGCTTCAGGAGACGACTGAAAAACAGTGCACTGACTATCAAAATACCGACGGTTACCCAGGGGACGAACTGGTTGATAAGCATTGCATCGCTGCTGCATTCAAAACATGCCATATGATTTCATCTTCTCTGAATTAACTAAGAAACGCCGGATGCGGGGAAACTCGCTTTTACCCGCATCCGGGGTTGGCCAACCGAACAGCGTGAGGGCGGCAGGCCAGGGACACATTGACAAGGCAAACGCTCAGGTCATCGTGCCCGGCGATGCCAGGAACGAAAGTTTGGTTCGGCCGGATTCATGTTGGCGCTGAGGGGGGCAGCGCAGATCGTCACGACGACGGGCGTCACCGGGCGGCGGTCAGGAAGACCACCACCAGGGTGAAAATCAGCGAATACCGCCTGCCGCTTTCTGGATAGCGGCGTTCAGGATTTCGCCGTCAGTGAAGCCAGGGATAACGGTCACATTGTCCGCGCTGGCACCACTGGACGGCATGACCACCAGGGCCGGTGTGCCGCTGAAGCCCAGCTGCTGTGCCAGTGCACCGATATCCTCGAGGGTACCCTGAACATCCGGCGCGGTTTTCACATCGAGCTTCACGGCTTTTGCGGCCGTGCTGATATCAGCATCCGTCAGCTTGCCCTCATTATGCCCGGTGGCATACACCGCATTATGGTACTGCAGATAAGCCTCACTGCCCTTTTGCTGGTAAATCTGCAGTCCGGTTTTCGCTGCCGTCAGGGATGCCGGCCAGCGGCTTCCGAAAATAGGGAGTTCCTTGAACACAAAGCGTACCCCCGGGTTGGCCTTCATCACCTTCTCCAGCTCCGGTGCCAGGCGGGCACAGTAGATGCACTGGTAATCAAAGAATTCGACGACCGTCACTTTCGCATCAGCGGGACCATATGACGGCGTGCCTTTATCGTTCAGTAGCGCTGCCTGATGCTGAATCACGGCGGCCGTCATCGCCTGCTGCTGCTTTTCCTGCTGCTGCGCCTGCAGTTTCTGGCTCACCTCAACCAGTATCTCCGGGTGAGCAATCAGATAGTCCTTCGCCACTTCACCAATGCGGGCCTCCTGCTCCGGAGTAAAGACAGGTGTGGCTTTCTCCGCCGCATTTGCCATACCGGACAACAGAACGCCGGTCATCAGCACCGCCAGTGCGGTGCGCTTTACTGTTAACATTTTAATGTTCCTTTTTTTCATCTGTGGCGGCTGTTTTTGCCGCCTGTTTCTTTAGTTTGTCTGCCCGTACCCACGCAAGCTTTGCCGTGGCTGCACGTTCACGCTCAGGCGGAATGAGCGATTCAACAGAGCCATCCGCGTTGTAGCATGCGACCCCGGCCGTCAGGCTGCTCAGATACGTTTCCGTTCGCGTCAGCGTTTTCAGGCAGCGGCGTATGACCTTATTCGACAACGGCAGTGCCCGGCGTTCTGCATCGGCAAAGAGCTGTTCCATTACCCCAATGGCCAGCGGGCGCAGCTGATCGCCAGCGAACAGGCCCGGCCAGTGTGTACTCAGCGTCTGCACGGCGTCCGCCGGGTGCATCAGACGTGGAGAACGACCAGGTCGCGGCTTTTTCTTCGGAGACGGGGGTGTCACCTTCACCGCCTTTTGGGGTGGGGGCGCTGGCTGCTTTTTTTTCTTTGACTTTTTTGGTTGCCCGTTGCCCGGCTGAGGCAGCGGGGCAGCGGGCGGTCTGTCATCCGGCAGCGGCTTTTTATTGCGTTTTGGCCCGGTGTTCACTACCACCGTTTTCCTCCGGGAGACCGTGATGTCCGGCCCCGCCTCGCTGGCAGGTACGGACGTGTCTGCTGGCGGGGCCTTACGCCTCAGGCTCAGGAGCGGACGGGTTTTGTCATCATTCATAAGCTGACTCGAATAGTGTGTTGGTAGTTCGGGAGTGACTGACAGGCGAAGTATTCCACAGGACAGGCGCTGACGGCATTGATATTGCGCGACAGGGTCCGCTTACTCACCGATTTCTTTCTCTTTCACTATCTCGCGCTCAACCCGGTGAAGCTGATCGGTCACGCTTTCCCGCTGCCGCGCCTGTTGACGCTCCTGCTGTATGACCTGACTCAGCCCGGCCTGTTCCTGCTGCCGGGACTGTTCAGCCTCACGCTGCAGCACACGGGATTCAGCGCGCTCCGCCTGTTGCAGGGCATCAGGGCGTTCCGTGTCATCAGGCAAATGCGGGACGGCCTCCAGCTTCTGCTGACGTCGGGCCTCTTCAGCCAGCACCTTCGCTATCCGCTGCTCTTCCGGCGTTTTGAGGCTCACCGGGTCAGGCGTGTCGGCCGGGTTGCTTCCCGGGTGACGGGAAATGCCGGCACTGTCCGGCAGAACCAGACCACCACTCAGACGTTTCATGATGGCATCGGTGGGTGATTCCCCCCTGACGACCACAATACCGTCGCCGGGATGCTGCAGCCCCAGCTGTCGGGCCTCTGCCAGGTCTGTGGCCTGACGGGTCAGGCCGGTTTCGCTTTGCCGGAATATCACCAGAGTGGCATCGTCACTGCCGAGCAGGCGGGCGTTATCACTTAAGCCCCGCAACCGCCCGTCACCATCAAGCTGCACCTCCCGCAATAATACTGCCCGCTGTACGCCGCTGGCATCGTGCACTGGCAGCGCCACATGCGGCGCCGGATATTTCCGGCTGCCATGGATAAAGCGGGCTTCACCCGCCTCCGGTAGTTGGGTTGCCAGCGCCCGCCCCAGGGCGCTGTCAGACAACGGCGTGGCCTTTTCCCATAGCTGTTGCGCGGTCGCTGCCTGACGGTCGCTGTCTGCCAGCAACACATCGTGGGCCGTCTGCCGCTCTGCAGGCTGAGAGACTTTCTTCAGCCACTTACCCAGATTGTCGGTATAGACCTGCACATGCGCTTTTACGCGCGACAGGCCGACGTACGCATCGCGAAGCGAGGCCAGTGCCTGGCGTCCGCCATCCACGCCGGCAAGCACAATGACGTACAGTGCGCTGGCTCCCTGAGCTTTGTGCGCTGTTCCGGCATAGCCGTAGTCCAGATGGCGGTCGGCCAGGTCGGCGTTCGGGTTCAGGATGCGGGTCTCTTCCCCCTGAGTCAGCTGCAGCTCACCCTCTTTTGTCACGCCGGTGACGGTCCAGTTGCTGTTCGCTTCGCGTCCGCGCTCGCGGTCAGACCGGGAGAAGCTGACTTTCTCCCCGACCGATACCTTTATCTCGCGGGGTTTAAACACCGCAATGTCCCGCAGGCTGCTCTCAAAAGCCGACAGCGCCTGTGCCTGACCGGTTTCATCAACCAGTTCGACATAACCGTTCTGGCGGCTGTCCTGTCCGGCCCGGATGGTATAATAGCGGTCGTTAATCAGCGCGATATTGCCGTGTTGCGCAGCCATCCCCGCCACCGACTTCAGCCTGTCGGTCTGCGTTTTCACCCGTTCCAGCACGGTAATGGCCACTTCACGGCCAAGCTCGCCGCGCTCCTGCAGCTGAGCATGAATGGCGGTATTGATGGCGTTCTTGTCAGCGTTGGTCTGGGTGACAATCAGCGTATTGTCACGTGCTTCTGCGGTACGACCGGTAAAGTCATCGACGATGGCCTGTATCACCCGGTCACCCTGCTCTTCCTTCTGCTCTTTCGTCTGGGGGATGGCCACCACGGATTGTGTCGGTGACCAGCGACCCGGCGTTCTCGGCACCGTATCCGGCGTCACGCTGCGGATGGTGTCCAGCGCAGCCGGGACCTGGCGGGCAATGACCGATTCAATGGCCGGTTTCAGTGCCGGACTCTGACGCACAATATCCTGCATGATGGCGGTATCTAACGGGCTGCGTTCCTGCAGCAGCGTGAAGGGCGCGCCGTTATCCACCGGCAGCAACTGGTCCCGGTCACCGCTCAGCACCGCACGACCACCGGCTGCGGCAATATGGCCCATCGCATCGGCCATATCCCGGTTGCCCACCATCGAGCTCTCATCCACCAGGAACAGGGTCTGACTGAAATCGGGCTTCTCTCCCCCCTGAATCCGGCGCTCCACATCCATCAGGAAGCTCGCCAGCGTCTGCGCTTTAACGCCAACATCGGCCATCTCACCCACCGCCCGGTGGGTCGGAGCCAGGCCGACAACATCCGGACGCTGCTCTGCCGGCAGGGTCTCCAGCGCCGCCAGGACGGTTTTCAGCTGGGTGGTTTTACCCACACCGGCATAACCCTGTATCCCGATGAAGCGGTCGGTGCTCTCCAGTATCAGGCTGGAGGCCTGCTGTTGCCCTGCAGTCAGCCCGGCAAAGAGTGCCGGGTCAGCGTGACTCAGAAGCGATGACTGCGTATCCAGCCCTTCCACCACCAGACGGATGACGCGTTTCTCCGCCTCATAACTCGCGGCCGTCACATACAGCTGCTGCGCCGTACCTTTTGGTCCCGGTACCGGGATGAGTTCACCAGTCTGTACCTGGCGGGCCAGTTCGCGGTCCACATCATCCTTACGAAGGGAGGCATGCAACGGCAGCGCATTCGCCAGTACGTCGGGGCGACTGAACACCACCTCACTGCCCTGGGTCAGCGTCACCGCCTGCCTTACCGCTTTCTCAGCCGGACTCATCAGCGCATCCTGCGCCGCCGACATCGCGTCAGCCAGCTCACCGTTCTGCGGATTCACCTGCGCCAGCGCGGTACGGTACAGCGGTGAGCGGGACAACCGGCGTTCAGCTTCATCGTTCGCCAGCGGTGTATAAAGCTGTATGTGCTCGCCGCTGCGGGCCAGGGTATTGAGCATTGTCGCACCGGTATCCCGACCGGAGACCGCTGCCAGCACCGTGCCCTGCTCGCTGACGCGTTTTCCCGGCGAGGTGACGTAACCGTACCCGACCTTCAGCGGTTCATCGGTACGAATAACCCGCTTCTGCCCGTCATGCTCCACCACCAGGCTGTTCTTTCGCACGGCCGTAACGGTGACACTGTCACCGGCACGCTGTTTGCCCTGCCGCGCCAGCCAGGTCAGTTTCTCCCCTTCGGCAATATCAACGGTCTGTGACCGGTACAGGCTCCAGCTGCTGTCCACCTGACTGAGCTTCATTCCCTGGCGCTGGCCATCCTCCCCGACCAGCATCAGTGTGCGGGTCTCCGCGCTGACGCGGTCAATGGTATAACGCTGGGATACCCGGCTGTCCGGAGCGCGTTGTTCGAGCACCATGCCCTCCCGGTACGTATCCAGCTGGCGGCGGTTTTTGCTGTCCAGCCACTGCGGAACCAGCGTGTCGATGGACGCCGTTTTTACCCCGAGCAGTCCCTTTTCCCGCAGCGCCTGCCGCAACTCAGCCGTCAGTGTCTGCTGTTCACGCTCGCCGCTGACCTGGGCCACCACGTTCTCTCCCTGGCTCACCATCGTTACATAATCCCGGGCCAGAGCCGCATAGCGCTGCCGCTTGTCCGGCTCACTGACCACGCTGACGGCCACGGTACGTTCCGTTTCCGCCCGGTAGCGGGTCACCCCGGCCGCCTCCAGCGTCTGCAGAGCATTGCCGGTCCCGCTGCGCCCGCCGCTGTCCATCAGCAGCAGTTGGGACTGCGCACGAAGCGCCTGGTCGGTGACCGTCAGCGCATCACGGACGGAGAGCTTTTCCGCCCCGGCCACAATCAGCGTACTGTTCTCCGGTAACGCAGACTCTGACAGCCCTTTCAGCGTCACCACTTTATCCGCCAGACCATGCTGTTCAGCCAGCCAGCGTTCACTGCTGCGGTCGGTAGCCAGCACCACCACTTCCCGTCCCTGTGACTGCGCCAGCTGCACCCCGGCCAGCACCGATTCGCGCATACCGCCCGCGCCTCCGGGCTGGCTGACAATCGCCAGTGCCGGGCGGTCTGCCTCAATCTGCTGCATCACCGGCACAGACGAAGAAGACCGGGCCGGGGCACCACCGGATATCACCACGGTGGATTTCATCTCCCCGGCCAGCTGCTGCAGGCTCAGTTCGTCCAGGAGATGAATCGAGGAGGTAAACAGACCTTTCTCCCGGTCCAGCGGTATCAGCTGCTGGCTCTCAATCGCCGACTCAATGGCCGAACGCGCCATCACCGCAATCTGCTCCCGCGCATCGAGACTGTTCAGCGTCCGGTTGAGTACGTCGGAATAAGTGAAGCGGGTCCGCTTTTCACTGAGCTGAGAAATCGCCAGGCTTACCGCCTGACGGACATCGTCCGGGGTCGTCTCCGGGCGTACAGCTCTGTCACTGTCCATTGTCTTCAGACGGGCTTCAGCTTCCTGGCGAAACGCGCCGATATCGAATCCTTCCTGCTCAAGACGGTTCATCCAGTCGGTCAGCAGTTCTGTCCGGTCGGGATCTTTCTGTTTGGCCTTACGCGTATCCAGCGCCGCCACGTCACGGGATTTCAGGGACGCGCCATCCCCGACGGCCTCCCGGATTTGTTGCGTACGCTGTGAAAATATCTCCACCGGGACGCCCTCGATTTCCCACAGATCGTTTTTTCCGGTCACCACGGTCCGGAATCCCATCTCCTCCACGGCCTGACGCAGTTCGTTACGGTAGATTTTGCCCAGCGCCACCTGCAGGGCATAGACGTTCTCGATAAACCCGCTGTTGCCGACCTTATCGCTGGAAAGTGTCTTCCACTCCCCCAGGAACTCCGTCAGGTTCATCACTATCAGGTGCGTATGCAGCTGTGGATCAAGTTCACGCGAGGTGTCATGGTGGAAAGCCGCAGCCAGCAACTTACCGGTCATCTCTGTCTGGCTGACCCCATCGACCATGACACGCGTACTGGCCAGCCGTTCAATTTCCCCCATGGCCACACCGACAGCACGCTGATGCGCCTCCAGAATACGGCTGTCGCCCAGTACCACACCCAGTACGGAAATACTTTTGGGCGCCGACAGCGTCAGGTCGTAACCCGGCCGGTGAACATTCTGACCGCCCGACATCCGGGAGAGATCGACGCCCTGCGGGAAAAATCCGGCCAGGGCATCATCGAATGTCTTCGCATCCACGGGGCCTTCCAGCCCTAACAGCTCTGCGGCTTTCCCCATCCAGGACGCTTCCATACTGCCGAGAAAGTAATAATTATCTTTCGCCATGTAGTAGCTGGCTCCACCGCCAGCAATCGATGATACGGTCAGCATTACCAGCGATCCCCGGCTTCATACCCATTATCCGGTTCGTCATGGTCACGATGGACGAGGATATTTTTCTCTTCTTCCCGCATAGCCTGCAGGGCCTCCTGCTCGTACGCCGCATAGTTCTCGTAGTGATCTGGCTCAGTCAGGATTTCGCCGGTCTGCGTATCCACCTGCGGCCCGTCATACTCCTTCACCCGACCACCGCTCTGGACCGGACTGGCCGTTGCCTGACTGCTCCGGGTATCAGAGGCGCTGGACGATACAGCGGCCGGTGGCAGGGAGGATGAATTGATGGTTTCGGTTGCAGCAGTGACCGAAGATACGGCGGCAGCGGGTGCTGTTGTTGCCGGTACGGCAGGCTCGTTGGTCTGTACCGCAAGCAGCCTGTCGATGCTGTCTTCATCCAGCTCGCGGCGGGTAATTTCCTCCTCGATTTCCGGGTCCAGACTGTCATTCAGCTCCCGTGGCAGGAACTCTGCCGCGATAAAGTCCATTTTTTCGTAAGTCATATTCATACGTACCACCGGGTAATTCCCCGGTAGCGTCACGTAGCAGTTCAGGTCCGGCAGAGACTGAATATCGGAGTAGTTGACCAGATACTGGTCATCTTCCTGCTTGCTGAACGACACCCCGTCACGCACGGTATCTGCACCATAGCTGTACTGTTCGTTAAACACCTTCGCCCGGCGCTGGCCCAGCTGACGCATCACATAGTTCGCCACGCCTTCATCCGGAGAGCGGAAGAAAAAGCGGGTATTGAGTAAATCCATCATCGCGTCAGCAAATTCACGACCGTAGGTGAAATCCAGCTGCGGTTTGTTCTGGAAGCCCAGCACAAAGCAGCCGCCAAACTTACGGGCCTCCGACAACACGCCAGGAAGTTCCGGCAGCTTATGCAGGGACGTCAGCTCATCGTAGATAAACCACACCCGGCGGGTCGGGTTCTCTCCCATTTCCAGCAGGCAGTTGGCTGCCTGCGCCAGCCACATCGAGATCAGCGGTTTCAGGGACTCATGCTGACGGGCATTACTGGTGATCCACAGCCAGCCGTTGCGCTGCCCCGGCTCGTTCACCTGTTTCATCCATTCACGGATGGCAAAGCGAGGTTTACCGGTGCGCTCAATCCCCTGCATGTAGCGCAATGCCTTCACGTAGTTGGTCAGCACACCACGGATAGAAATGGCGGTCTTCTCCACCTTTTCTTCCATCAGGTTGGAAGCTTCCGTACCCTGTACGTATTCCCGCAGTGCCTTCAGATTGATGGCCAGCAGGGTACGCAGCAGCGCGTTATAGCTGCGATGCGGATCATTCTGGAAACGTTTAGATACCGAGGTGAAAATGGTCCGGGCAGACCCCGTCCAGAATGGATCTTCTTTGGTGCTCTGGGGGATCAGCGTATTGCCAATGGAATCAAAGTCCGATGTGGTCTGACACTCCAGCCACAAATCCCAGTTTTCACAGCGCTTATCACGTGGATTCAGCAGCTTATCGATGTTTTCATTAAAATGGCGCTTAACCAGCGAACAGCCCTTGTCGTAGACAATCACCATGTCCCCGCGTGTGCGCAGCTGCTGCAGAAGTTTGTTGAGGGCATTGGATTTACCGGAGCCGGGCGTACCATGCAGCAACAGGTTTTTAACCTCACTGTCGAGCAGCAGGGGTAACTGGTCAAAATGCAGTGGTGATGCTTCATTATTGCGGTGCAGGGTTCTGGCCACCGCTTTCACATCTTCTGTCAGTGTCCGGCCACCGACCAGATCGTCCTGAGCCTGCTTCTCACCAAGCCGGCGCAGGAGATAATAGACGCCGTACGCCACCGCCAGTACCACACAGCTCGCAAGGAATACCGCAATAAACAGCTCCTGCAGCGTCAGCTGACCGGCATAGGTCATATAGGGGTCTTTCAGAATGGCTGCGGAAGTAAAATGCAGCGTTTGTCCGTCATAGGGCACGTCATATACGGGGGGGACATTGAACAACGCTTTTTCACCGCCGGCGGAGAGGTATAACCACCAGTACAGCCCACCGTTACGCATGTCCTGCCACGGTACCCGCATCCAGAAAAATAACGGTGTCAGTACAAAAAAAAGATTCAATAACCAGAAAGCAATACGGCGGTTGACCTGCATAAACATATTCAGCATATAGCTGAATACCTGGCCGCCCTGGGTAATATGCTTGGTGGAACTCATTTCAGCCCCCCTGCATATTCACATGAAAGCGAGATAATCATCTCCTCAAAAGTTGCATTCCGAAATGCAGCAGCCGGATCATAAATAATAATGAGGTCATCATTATTCCATTTCATCATGGGCAGAAGCTGGTTTATATGGGCATATCCCATTCCTGTCTGACGCGAAGACGAAATATTTTCTTCAGGCAATACGGCATCAGAACTGACGTTGTCAGAACAATTCATACAGAATACCTTTTACAGATACAGCAACGAGCACTGCCAGCGTATGACAGCGCGATGCTGAATAATATGATAATGAAGATCCCCCAAGCAGGGGAACAACTGAGATCTGGAGTTAAATCAATCCGGCGAGGTGAGTCAGAATTTATTTCTGGCTCAACACACCGGAGAACAAACGAAGTGCGTTAGCGCTGTTGCTAACTATTTGGCTTTGATGACTCAATTTCTTCCGAGGATACTACCTGCCGAATTTTGTCAAGTGTAGCCACGACAGCCGGTGTCATATAGCGGCTCATAGACATACTAAAGGTAATACCACCGATCAGCATACAGGCGAACCAAGAGAATCCGTAACCGATGATAAAATCAGAGCGTTCGCTGATTAATACGATAGCAACAACGATATTTATAGCGACAATAACACAGCCATATGCTTTCAACTTTTGCTTGCCAATATTAAGCAACATTGAATTATCCCGCACATCTTTTGGGATGCACATCAGTATGGAGAGGTTACCATATGTCATCATTAGAGCAACAACAGTGAGTATCCCACAAGATAAAATCAACCACATAATTATACCTGGAAGCCATATATCTTTCTTATATACGAATTCGTTGCCAAGAATTGCTATAACATGCATTACGTAGACAATTGTCATAACTTTAATTACAGGGAGAACAATTTCTCCTGAGCTAGGTATGCGGTAATCTTTCTTTAGTGAATCCATTATTTTTTTTGCATCATTTTCAATGTCACTTTTTAACACCATTTACTTCCCCTTAAATTTATTCATAGACTCATCCAACATTTCTTTGGCCTTATTACTGTCGGTTATATCTATAACGGGACGGGCCTCTTGGCGCACATGTTCAGCTTTATTCGCCTCATCAAACCGTCGCCCCTGAACCTGATGTTCCTGCTCCAGATTAGTATACTGTTTGTTCACCTCTGACTGCTGATGATTGACCTTTTCTTGAGCAGAATCAACACTTCGCTGTGCATTCGCTCTCGATTGTGTGACTTCACCAGCCACCTCACCATCGGCTTTCACGCCCTGCCCGGCAGCCGTCTGCGCCATGTGTTGTTGCTGGCCTTCAAAATCACTGTGGCTGACACCCTGTAACCCACCGGCAGCAACCGTATCGCCCATTCCTTCTACAGTTCGTCCTTGATTAGCCCGGAACTGCGCCTCCAGTTGCGGCATCATACGTTCTTCCACAAAACGACCAGCCAGTGCCTCTCGCTCGGCACGCGCTTCCGGGCTGGATACATCCGTCAGCACACGTTCAGCATCCGGATGATTCTGTTTCGCATATTCAACAAACTCCTGAGTGGCATTGCTACGGATAGCCGCACTGTTGTTCTCCACAAAGCTCGCCATCTGCGCATATTCATGGCTGCGATTTTGTGTGTCGCTGTACTGGCTGGCCTGAGTACGCATGTCGCTGAAGGTCGCCGCCATCTGGTTAAGTAACGAACCGGAGGCATTGTCCGTATGGCTGCTGCTATCGGTCGTACGGTGGCTGGCTACCACATCAACGCCATGGCGGATATCTTTCAGATCCTGTGCGCTGAAATCCTTCGTATGGCTGGTCCGGTTGCTCATGTCCGAACTGGTGCCGTGCGAGGAACCATTGTTACCGGTGTAATCCCCTTTAATATGGCCTTCTAACTTACCACTCAGCCCGGTCGTCCATACGACCGCCTTGCCTGCAATAGACCTACTGGTATCAATACCTGCCGTCACGCCTGCACCGACATTAATTGAAGCATTCTGGCTTTGTTCCATTGCCGCTCTGAGTGCATCAGCCTGGCTGACATTATTGTCACGCGCATAACGCGCCACGGCACTCTGTAGTTTACTGATAGCCGCGGCATCATTCGCGCTGATGCTGTTATCAGCACCACGACTGACGGTATCGCTGTTCCCGCGCTGACTGGCCCACTGTGACAGCTGCGAAGTCCCCGTACTGGTCGTGTGCCCCAGCGTTTCATTCAGGCTCTGCAACTGACTTTGTGCCTCACGCTGCTGACGCTGGAATCCACTGACCGCCGAACGGTCCAGCTGAATATCAGTCGGCAGCCGGGAAATCGCCCCGCTGGTATCGTAGACCGATGCACCGCTTTGTGTCCGGGTCGCCGTGGCACCGTTGCCCATCTGAGTCATGGCCATTCCGCTACGGCTGGCGTAGTTGGTGTCCCACTTATTGCCGGCAACGTTGTCGGTCTGCAGATTATTGAAGGCCCAACTGCCGTCACCAGCACGGGAGGATTCAGAAGAGGCCGTGCTGTTCATTGCCGTGCCCAGGTAGTTACCGGCCTGAGACACTGCGCTACCCAGCCCTTTCACGATACCCCAGGCCAGGAACGGAATGGAGAGGGACAGCCAGCCGGCAATCGAACCAATATCCGCATGGGTCTGCTGGATAACCGACAGGTTCGACAGCGAAAAACTCAGCGTTCCGGTCTTGCCGGTAAGATACAAGCTGACCGCATAGTTGAGGATCGCGAACATCGGCCCCCAGGCCTGCAGGTATATCAGGGTAAAAATGTAGCCCTTCAGCACTTCCATAGTCAGGGTATGAATGGAAGCCAGCAGAATAATCACCGGGAACAGGCCAATCACCATCGCCAGCAACACCGTATTGAGCAATGGCAGGTAAGTGGTGGCAATGCTGGTTGACGTGGCCTGGCTCAGACGCATCTTGGTATAGGACGACTGCGAGGCCAGGTTGACCAGACCGGCGGCATCGCCGTTCTGCGCGCTGGTAGAGGCGATGCCCTGCTTCAGGCCATTCATCACCACGGTCTGTCGCATAATCTGGCTGGCACCACTCCCACCGCCGTAGTAATAGCTGTAGCTGTCGCCCAGCAGTGTGCCAAACAGCGCGCTGGCGTTGGGTTTTCCGCCGGTGAGCCGGGAAACATAGTAGTCCCATGTCTTACCACCATTCTGGGTGTCGGTGGTCAGCTGGGGCTGCAGCACGCCAGTTGCCAGCTCCTGACAGGTCCAGAACCCTTCCCGGTTTGCCATGGTGTTACCGTACTGTACCATCACGCCGCGCAGTGGGCTGGGCTTGCTGAATATCAGCGAATACGGGTCTTCGCTGTTCATCAGCTCCTGGAATGAGTATTTGTGGTTCAGCAACATATCCCCTACCACGCAGTTACGCACATAGGCGGTAAACAGCTCTGCCAGGTCACCATTGCGGAAGGCAAAGTCGGTTGCGGTCCCCACCAGGTTTGCGCCGAACAGCATCCCGGTTTTACTGTAAGTGGCGGAATCCGGAGTATGGAATACGGTCTCAAAGCCTTCCGTCAGGGCGGTACCGATACCGGTGATAAACTTCGCCGGTGCAGCCAGTCCCAGCGGTACATTGTCCACCGTATGCACACTGGTTGCGTCGCTGCGGTCAATGATTTGCACCGTTCGCCTGGGTATGATGAGCACGCTGGTGAGAAACATAAAAAAAGCAATAAACTTCAGCACTTCCAGCGGGTCATGGCCGCGGATGTAGGTGGCAAACAGCACCATCACCGACATCAGTGCCGCAATACGAAACATCGAGGCCCATTCGGTGCTCCCCATCAGGACGGCCACGCCGTTAAAGATGGCCGTCAGGAACTCCCCGCCGCTCAGGACATAAACCGTATCCATCACAGGCCCCCTTCACTACCGCCGAAGCGGTAGTTCTGCTGATAGCGGTCCAGCAGCTGGCTGGAAGTCTGCTGGCGCAGATAGCTCATCTGACGATCCATCTCAGCCAGCGCATCGCTTTTCACCTGCACTTCCTGCTGCAGGGCCTCCACCTGACGGCTGGATTCGCTGATGTTGGCCCTCAGCGGTTTCATCACCTCTTCATCATAATTCCGGCTGGCCAGAGAGAGTTTGGCCTGTTCAATCAGCTCTTTCAGGTACTGCAGCATAATATCGTAGGCGATGTAATCCGACAGCGAGGACAACATGTCAACGTTGAGGCTCAGTTGCATCGGGTCCACCAGGTAGCGCAGCACCGGAATGGAGGTACTCTGGACAAACCCTTTTTCCGCCTCTGACAGCGGTTCATCAGTACGTAATTTATCGCGGATACTACCAATCATGTCTCTCACCCGCGATATCAGGGCACGGTTACTGCTGATCGTGACTGAGCCGTTTTTCAGCTCCAGGCAGTCGCCGCTCGAGACACAGCGCTGGATCTCCACATTACCGCCCTTCATCAGGGCTACCAGTAATCCCTGGTGGTTTACCTCCGGTATCAGAGATTTTGCCGCACCATTGCGGTCAAATATCAGCGTCCCGGTCAGGTTCATCACCATTTCTTTCAGTTCCGTGTCCCCGTCAAGCATGGCATTACGCCCCAGCAGTTCCCACATCAGGTTCTTGTTACGCAGCACCCGGTCCTTATCCTTGTCGCCGGCTTTATCGAGCACGCTGTTCATCTCTCCGCCGACCGTACAACCCTGTCGGGAGGCCGCCCAGTCGGCAAAGAGGTTGCTTTCCCCCGCAATGTCCTGACAAACTTTCTGCTGGGAGACCTGGGTCTTCGGCCACAGGCCGCCGATGATGCCCTGTGCCGCCTGGCAACTGGAGATATTCATGCTGTTCATGTCCGCCGCCAGCTTCTGCAGATAGTCTTTGGCATCCTTCAACTCCGGTGCCACGGTTTGTAGTGCAAGGTCGAAAAAGTAGCCCTGGGCGTTAGCCATCAGGTTCTTAATGAACTGCTGCAGCTGGTCGCTATTAATAAACGAGAATGCCCCGAGGTAGGCATCGATACCACCACAGCCGGCATTCAGCGAGGGCGGTGTAAACGACATCACCTGCATCTGTTTGACCGGGCTCCTGAGAAAGAGGTTACCGCCGGTCATATAGCCTGCCGCCTGACCCTGCCAGGCAGCAGCGCCGGTGGCATTACCTTCAAAACCCAGCTTGTTGAAGTAGTTATTAAGATCGCCATTCACATCTGCATACGTGGACGCACAACAGACCAGTGCCAGTACCCCGGTCAGAAACGTTTTACTCATGGGTATCATCCTTACTGCGCATGGCTAAATACAAATCAACGAAATGCGCTTTGATATCACCAACAACATCAAGGAGAAAAGACACACCGGATGCGGCAAGAAAGCCGGCCGCTGCACACCAGAAGCCGACCGGCATGGCATACATGGTCAGATTGAGCGGGGTTTTCATCGCCTGATTTTCCGTGTTCAGCGTCACAAAATCCGCAGTGCCATAACCGAGCGCACTGAACATGGCGTTCCAGTATTTCCATGCGCCCCAGCCAGCAAAGCCACAGGCGATCGCCAGCAGAAAAAAGACAACAGCAAGTTTCATCAGAAAAGATGCCTGTTTCATTGAAGTTCTCCGGAAGTTACAGATAAAAGGGGGTATATGAAGCGGTAAGTGGGACGCTAACGCTGACGGAACATCAGAGCCTGATTTATTCTCTGCAGCAGACTGTTCATATCCATTATCCCCTGCGCCAGTGGCCAGCTCTGCAGGGTATTCACGTTCACCAGCCAGGTCGTGGGCGTCACGCCGTTATTACCGGGGCCAAAGAACTGATCGAGAACGGCACGCGGGGCCGGGATCGCCTGCGGAAAACTCACATCGCCCTTCCCGTCCAGCGTATAGGGGAACACCTTAAAGCCCGTCTGCGTGGACAGCTGGATAAGCTGCGGATCAAACTGCTGACAAAAATGGCAGGAAGACTGCATAAACAACACCAGGCGATAATCGGCAGTATTTATCGAACGACCATCCGGAAGGCGGTATGCCCGCCCTGCAGGCGTGGTGGAAATCTCTGGTACTGACCTTACCTCTGTCCGGGGCTGCGGTTCTCCCTTGCCAGCTTCCAGCGCCTTTAGCTCATCCAGCGTAGAGGCATGCACTATCGACACAACCCCGCTCAGCATCAGTACCAGCCCCAGCGCCACTTTTGGGAGTCGGATTTTCATCACATCCCCCCGGGCTGCCGGATAGCACGCCAGGCATGCCATGACGCCAGCGCCCAGCCTGCCACACCCAGGGCCGCACCACACAGGCTCAACAGCAGTGATACTGCAATACTCACCCATTCCAGGACATCAACCTTGTCCGGTCCCAGACTGAGCGCCCGCGTATCCAGCGCCATACTGGCCAGGAGCCAGAACACCGGCCCGGCAGCCATAAAGGCCATCCCACAGAACATCAGCAGATTCTCCTGCTTCACTTTTTCACTCAATTTCTCACTGTTCTTACTCACTGAACTTACCCTCTGTAGAACAAAATAACGTATATCCCATTGACATATACTCCCGCACAATCATACTGGATATACAAGATGTATATCCCTAAAGGAGGTTCTCATGGAAACCACTGTATTCTTAAGTAACCGCAGTCAGGCTGTCCGCCTGCCGAAAGCAGTTGCACTGCCTGATGATGTGAAACATGTTGAGATTGTGGCTGTTGGCCGGACCCGTATCATTTCACCGGCAGGTGAGTCCTGGGATGCCTGGTTTGATGGCGAGACCGTTACCACAGACTTTATGTCGGCCCGGGAACAGCCCGAAGCACAGATGCGGGAAGACTTCTGATGCTCAAGTACATGCTGGACACCAACATCTGTATCTTCACCATAAAAAATAAACCTGAAGCCGTCAGGCAGAAGTTCAACCTTCACCGGCAGCAGCTTTGCATCAGCACAATAACGTTGATGGAGCTTATTTATGGTGCGGAGAAAAGCAGCGCACCGGAACGCAATCTGGCCGTCGTGGAAGGGTTCGCGGCACGCCTTACTGTACTGGATTACGATATACATGCCGCCACCCATACGGGGCAGATCCGGGCCGAACAGGCAAAAGCGGGCCAGCCCATTGGTCCGTACGATCAGATGATTGCCGGTCATGCCCGCAGCCGGGGGCTCATTATGGTGACCAATAATATGCGGGAGTTCTCCCGCGTTTCCGGCCTTCGGGCAGAAGACTGGGTCTGATCAGTACTGCGCCTTAAAATCGGTCGCCACATCGAGGAAACGCCGGGCCAGGTCGTCCTGTGTCATGAAGCCCCAGGCCAGTGGCTGATACTGCTCACTGCCCGGCTCAACCAGTATCAGCGCCGGAAACTGGCCAACGCCCATTTTCGCCGCCTGCCCGCTGTCCTGTCGGGTCTGCGGCAGCACTTCGCTGCGCGCGCCGTCCATACTGACCGGGATCAGCGACAGTCCGTACTGTTGTGAGAACTGGTTCACCGTGGCCGCCATCTGCATATCCTGCGGATTGTTACCCCGGTAAAACAGGAACAGACCATAGCGCTGCCCCAGGTTATGAATGGCATCATTCTGCAGCTGACGGGCCGCCGTCTGTTGCAGTGTTGCGGTGCCGTTATAGCGGCTGTGCTCCAGGTTGTAATCGAGATCCGGATACAGCAGCAGCGCCTTTTTGGCTGACTGCGTAAACTGCCCGGACAGGTTCATCAGATAAGACTGCATGCGCAGATAGTCCGCCGCTTTCTCCGGGGAGGGAGACAATATGGCGCTGTTGAGCTTTTCTTTTGTCAGCTTCTGCAGAAGTGACATCTGCAGGTTTGGCGGCAGGACGCTGAGCGGTACAGTGTCATCTTCCGGCTCATCCTCCTCTTCTGGCTGAGGTTCGTTGTACCAGTGCCAGCCCACAATGGGCGCATCCACATAGGTCCCGGTGGATGAGAAGGCAGCCGGAGGAAATGCGCTTTGCGAAGGCTCAGTATTGATGGTCGCGGCCTGCGTCCCGGTAACCAGCAACAGGAATACTGTCGGGAGGGTTCGCTTCACTGGCCACCTCCTGCCATCTTCCCGGCGATCTGTTCTTTAACGCGGTCAAGCAGCTCCTGGTCTGCCGGCAGCGTGGTACCGTTCTCCAGGTCATCATAAAAGTCGGCAAAGTTAATGTTTTTGAAATTCAGACGCTGCAGTTCTGCCACCGTCAGTCCACGGCAGTCCGGCGAACTTCCGCTACCAAAGCCGATACCCAGCTGCCCGCGACGCCCCTGATCCTGAATGATTTTCGCGAGCTTACTTTCAAACTGGCAGTAACCCTCCTTCTTCTCTATGCAGACGCCAAGCACCTTATGCGCACAGTACGAGCCGACGTAGATACTCAGCTTGCGCTTTTTGGCCTCCCCCAGCGCCTTCTCTTCGGTGTTACAACTGGCAAGTCCGACATCGTTACCCCAGCCGCTGTCCTTGCAGCAGTTACTGAAACCCGCCATCGCCTTACGACAGCTGTGGCCCTCACCGGTAAAGGCGGAGACGTTGACGCCATTCAGGGCGGCGATATCTTTACCGGCGGCCGCCAGCGCGGCCAGTCCCGAGACGGCAGACTGAAACCCATTTGACTTACCGTCATCCAGCTGGTCGCAACTGCCATCGGTACAGACCAGCTCACCACCGCACAACTGCGCGCTTCCGCTCACTTTTTCCTCGCAGGAAAAGACCACCTGCTCACGCAAACAGGTACCATTCAGGCTGTCGAGGCAGGTCGTGGAGCCAACGGTACAGGCGGGATTCTGCATATAGTCGTTACAGGTACCGTTATCGGCCGACTGAGAGACATACGTGTCGGTATACTGCCAGCAGTCGCTGTGCAGAACATAGTTCTCACCGTTGACGGTAAAAGTACGATCGCCGCCGGGGTCGGTACAGACGCTGTTGATCAGCACCTGGTCGGTCTTATCAAACGGGCAGTTCTCCGACCACACCACGTCCGGAACCCATTTTTTTACAGGAACCGCAACCCTCAGCGTGATGGTAAAACTGTAACGCATGTTGCTGTTCTTCCAGATGGAATCCACCGCAGGTTGATTATTTCGGGTACGAATGGAAAACACCATTCCCGCCCCCTCCGTCAGTTGCGCCCCACTGCTCAGGGCCGGACTGCCGGTATCATCATCCATTGAGATCAACCCGAAAGGGGTGGTCACCCGCATAAACCAGTTCGAATTACTGAACGCCAGGTGCTTATTCCAGGAATACGTGGCTGACGCCGTCACTACCCTCCCGGTCACCGGCGAAGTCCAGGTGCCGGTATATCCGGCATCTGAAGATGCAAAAGTAATCCCCTGAGACTGAATAACCACCTGTTTTATTTCGGTCGAATCTTCTTCGTGACCTCCGCCAGCCGTCGCCGTTCGTGTACAGGCCAGCTGCACAGCTGGCGTGCGTTCACAGGTATAATTTGTGATTTGGGTCTTATCCACATTCACATCCTTGCACTGCGTATCGGTACCGGACATGATGGCCTCAGCCTTATCCTCAATATCCAGCGAACCGCTGATAAAGGGGGCGTCGGTGGAGATGAGATCCTTCGGGCGATTCTTAATGACCTCCATGATGGTCTTACCGGCTTCTCCGTTATGCATCTCACTGTTGCCGGCGTTTTCCAGGTCGGGATTACTGGTGGCGGTGGTCCCGCCGTAATAACCGGATTCATCCGGTTTCGCGGTGTAGCCGGGGATCGTCGTCGCCGGGTCGGTCCCCTTCATCACATTCATCCCCTGATCCTTCACGCTGCCGGCATACTTTGCCGCCTCGTCATACTGCGGGCTTGCCAGTACGGATACTGCTGAGGCCAGCAACAGAACGCCCGGAATCAGCTGCTTTTTCACGATGCTCCCTCCTTCAGCAACTTCTTCGCCGTATCGGCACAGTCCCCTTCGGCTGCAATCCGCTCCAGTGCTTCTTTCAATTTCAGGTTGCCAGTGAGGCGGTCATATCCGGCATCACAGGTCACCACCAGGGCCGGAACCGTGGTGATGCCGTATTTGCTGAACTGCCGGGGATCAATCTGAACCCCACCCTGATTGTTCTCCCGCGCCAGACGAAAGACCGATTCCACGGTTTTGCGGAAGTTGTTATCCACGAGACCATTAATCAACGCCGGAATATGAAAGCGCGTTGCTGCCGGGACCATTTGCTTCAGTCCCTCCTCGGGGATGGAAAATGACAGGAAATACAAGGCATCCGGACGGGCCTCACTGTCCGGTGCGACAGATGACTGCACCCGGCGCTGCATATCACCTATCCACTGCCGGTCAGCCCCGGAGAGTTTGTCCTGCAAAAGTGCGTTGACGTCCGGCATTGTTGCGGCGTTCTGCGGAAGCTGGCGTATCGCCCCACTCTGTTCCCGCAGGGTACGAAAAAGCTGCTGCTCGTCTGTCAGGCCATCGGCCTGTACGCAGGCAGCCGCCAGCAGCGCACCGACCAGCACGGTAAAAATTTTAAGGTTCATCAGATTGTTCCCGGAAAATCAGAGGAAGACGCAGTTACGCTTGCGCCAGATGAGGTAACCAAAGTTCTGTCGACTCGCCGGCGTGGCATGCCCGGCTTCCCACGCCATCACGGTACGGCCAAACGGATGGCAACGTCCCGCATCCGGATACATGTTGACCATCTGATAGCGGTAACGATCTTTCGGCATGATGGGCGACGGGTACTCATAGCACACGGCCGTATCGGCGCCGACACTGTTCAGGATCATCCCCTGGCGGTGCAGCTTGTAGTCCATTCGCTCGGAGAGCAGCACGCTGGCGGCCTGTGGGCTGGCCTGATTGGAAACAAACCCCGTAAACGGATACATACTGCCGTGCGAACCGGCACACCAGAACAGTGGGTTTAAGGGTTTTGAAACGGCGCTGGCCAGCGCATCAGCGGCACAGGCCCCCTGCGCGATGGGATTGGCGAACAGGAATGCTTCAGGTGCCAGCACCGAGGCCAGCGAACTGTCATCCCAGGTCGGGTCCAGTTCGGACAGATAGCCGATATCCATATCCCCACCCTGCAGGCAGCCGAGGTCGGTGATAATATTGAGCCACCAGGTCAGCGGGTATTTGTACCAGTGGACGTGGTAGAAGGCACCGGTATTGACCGCCCCCTGGCGTTTCCCACCTCCGCTGCCAAGCTTGCCTGCGCTGATACTTGTGCCACCAAGATTGACCATGCAGAACGGCGCGCGGGTCACGTCCGTCAGGGCAAACGGCTCCCAGAAGCCAATCGCAAGGCCTATACGCTCAAACACCGGCGGCGGGACCGGGCAGAACTGGACAGGGGAAGATGGGTTCTCCGTATCCGGCAGCGAGCCGGACGACACGGCCGCATTGCCGATGGACATCGGGAACATACATTCCCAGCAGATATCGGTGATCGGGTTGACGAAGCGTCCCTGGCATTCGGGTTCAGAGGCCAGCGTACCGGTACCGATGGTCAGACCGCAGGCCAGTAGTAAAGCAGAAAGTCTGAATGTCATTTGCCGGCCTCCGGGGATTCCGGTTCACTCAGCCAGCGCAGCCGATCGGCATCAGACAGGCGATAGCGGTCAGACACCTGCTTCAGTAACATGCGCATTCGTCCATTCAGGCGCCCAAGAATACGCTCAGCGGTCTCCCGTATTTCACTGTCGGGCAACGCCTTCATCCGGGCCGCAAGCTGCTCCACCTCCATCACATCATACAATACCCCGCCGTAAGGCTCCGTCAGCTCACGGACCAGGGACTCAAACCGCTCAGCAACCGCCAGATAGCGCATCACGATCCCATCAGCATCCGTCTGCAGACGACGGTATTCCCGTCGCTGGAATATCACCACCAACAGCAGCGCGCCGACGGTGAAACACAGCAGGGTAATAACAAGCGGGAACAGCATTACCGGGCCTCCTTTATGGGAACAGAGGTGATCTTCAGGCGCTTACCGTCCTGACTGACCATCGCAGGAATGTAGTGAATACCCAGTTTCTTCGTCAGTACGCCTTGCTGGTCGAAGTAGATACGCTCTGACAGCGCATCTGCTGCCGTTTTGATGTTGCCGTTGACCAGAATGACCTTGTACACAGGCGTGGGCGGGGTTTGCGCCTTCATCCAGGCGACCTGGCGCGCATCATCACTATCGATAAAATAGAGGGTGGTATTCAGCGCCAGCGTATCCAGCGGATTCAGAATATCGCCCTGACGCGCAAAAACCTGGCCCTGCGCATCGGCCAGCGTTTGGCCAACCACAAAGGTCGGGTCATACCAGGACGTATGTGTCTGCGTGTCGGTGACCAGCCCCTCCACCGGTGCCGGGCGTAGCGTATGCGCCACCACCCGTTCCTGGAACTGTTGCTGCAGCTCTGCCAGTTGTCCGTTATCCTGCAACCCCTGCAGGCGATCCTGAATCAGCGCCAGAAAGCTCTGCTCCTGCACCGGCCAGACATCCCCCCAGGCTCCCAGATCTTTAGCCTGCCCGACCAGTGGACAGACCAGGAACAACAAAGTCAGGTATCGTTTATGCATCAGTACCCCACCTTATTTCGGTGCTCCAGTACGCTCTGGCACGGTGTGCAGGTGTCCGCCCAGGGTGCCGCCAGACGACGGGCCTCCGGGATGGTTTCACCGCATGACTGGCAATATTCACTCCCCGCTGCCTGCAACTGATGGCGGATAGCCAGCACCGCCACGGTGTTCGTCAGCTCAACAACGTCCTGAGCCACATCGACTTCGTCACTCATGACTGTCTCCTTCTGCCATCCGGTTCGCCACCTCTGCCTGAACATCTGCAGTGATATCGCGGGCACCGCTCACCACCGCCGGTGCCACCAGGATGATGGCGCCGTGATGGCGTTGCCAGTCGGTCAATGCGGCATTGAGGACGATGTTAAAACGCGCGGTGGTGGCTTTTACCTCCCCGTCGCTGAGATGACGCCCGGCCACCTGAGCCATAAAGTTATTCACCGTACCAGTCATATCGAAGCTCACTGTCTCCGGCCGCTGCCACTGCGCCAGCAACATCGAGATGCCGGCATTCATGACCAGAATAAAGGCGGTGACACAGGCCACCGGTACCAGACAGCGCCGACGACGGCGAGTGAGACGTTGATGGGATGATGCTGAAGCGACGTGATGACGCGTTCCGTCTGTCGGAGTAACGTCCACAGACGGTTGTAATTCAGGGGACTTCGGTTGATTCACGACTGTATCTGCCATTGTTCCAGCACCTCCATTTCCTTAGCGTATTTTTTACGGGCCAGTAACCAGAGCGCTTCATGGACGGTTTTTCCTTCCTTCAGGCACTGTTCACGAAACTCAAAATCATCGCCGTCGGACGAGAACATCACCCGACTCAGCGGGTCGAGTATCAGACGGTGATACGAGATCTGTCCGGCCACGCGCAGCATAAAGGCGCTGAAGTGCGCATCTTTGGCCGAGGGGAAACCCTCAATGATGGTCTGCTCCGATGGGCTGAACTGCCCCTCGTTCTTCTGGTTGTACTTGCGGAAGGCTTCCCGGTTCTGACGCAGGATGATTTTGAACGACGAGTTGGACCAGGCGGCCTTCGCCGCGATGCTGGCCTTGTCGCCATCAAAGTCTTCAATCCCCTGGGTGATGGTGATATAAGCACCGCCATACTTACGCGCGGTGCGGTAGCCGTTCTCGATGAAGTCACCGATAAAGCCGTTTTCGCTCGCCAGCAGCTTCCAGGCCTCATCGATGATGGCCGCCTTACGCTCACTACGGGGTGACAGGAACATCCGCTGCTCGACATAAATCATCATCGAGAACATGATGGCCGCCAGCAGGTCAGGTTTGTTTTTGAGTCGCCCCATCTCCAGCACGCAGAAACGGACATTGTCATCAAGCGCCGGTTCCGGACTGTTGAAGTATTCGCCGTAGATACCGCCGGTGGTGTACTTGTGCAGCGACACCACCATCTCTTCCATCATGTTGCGCACCGTGGTGGCATCTTTATATTTCGGCAGGACAGTCCAGGCATTCAGCAGGTCGGATACATCATCAATGAGCACTGCATTCCCCTTCCGTCCGGAAGGCGCTTTACCCTCCCATACCGCCTGTACCGCGTTGAGCAGAATAGACTTGGCGGTATCATCGACTTTGCCTGACGGGCTGGAGAGGACCAGCAGCAGGTCGCGGATACTCTCCGCCGATTCCACAATATTGACGATACCGGCAAAGGGGTTGAATTTGAGGTCAGTGGCATCGACGTAGACCCCACCGACGTTGGCGCACAGGGCCTTGTACGAATCCCCCATATCGAACACCCAGGCCCGCCCTCCACTGTCGAGGATGTGCCGGATGATGGTCTGCATCAGGAAAGACTTCCCGCCCCCGGAGGTGCCACACACCCCGAGGTTATAGTTGTCATTACCCAGTCCTGACTTGCTGTCGAACAGGTCCAGATACGAGAGCTGGTTACGGTACGACGGAATGGGCACGCCCTTCGGGCAGATACGGTTGTCCGCCACCACCGGCAACAGATTAGCGACATTGAACGACTCTGCCCGGAGCGTCGCACCGCTGCGGCGCATATCGCTCCATAACCCTTCCGGCATCATGAACGGAAACAGCGACAGCCAGTTACGCAGCTGCATAAAAGTGGGCGAACACAGTGAAATGCCGTTGGCGCGGAAGGTGTTTTGTAGCGCCAGTTCGCACATCAGGGCCTTATCATTATCATCCTCGCAGAACAGCGTGACGCCCAGGCTGTAGCGCGCCAGCGCCGACTGCCCGGTAGACAGTCGCTCGCGCAATCCATCCCACTCACGGGCGGCCTTTTTAACCCCCGGCACCCACTTACCGAACGGTGAGTTTGCCCGCTTATCGTTGGTGGCGAACTTTCGTACCGCTTCGTTCTGACTCTTCGCCTGAACATCCAGTTCTGTCGTCAGCGTGATAGCAAAGGGGCTCGGCACCGTCGACGTCGGGTCCAGCAGATTACTGAGGTTGTTCCCGCCCTGCCACAGCGCAAACTTCACCGGGTTCTTCTCCGGCATGTAGCTCATGATGCGGGTTTTCACCCGACCACCTTCCGCAGAGGACTGACTCTGGTGCAGACAATCCGGCGTCACCTTCAGGTTGATGGATCGGGCGACGCACTGGGCATTCAGCTCTTCATACGGGTCCACCTCATCAGACGGCGGCGTGATGCGATCATGGCGGAAATTCACAATTTCACGGACCAGCCCGACCAGGCCCCGGTCATCCAGCACCTCAGAGTGCAGGTTTGCGGCAAACAGCGACTGCTGCACGATACTCAGCGTCTGCCCCAGCGAGGCGAACAATTCATCAACATCACGACGCAACGGCTCGGCGTAGCTGATAAAAAGGCGATAGTTACGCAGTGACAGCGGGAAGCCTTTGTTGTTGGGCAGTCCGTACAGGGCACCGTGTTCATAGAACGCGCGGGTGATATGGTCAAAGCGCGTTGCCTGCTCCCCCTGCCAGGCCATATCCGACAGACCGTTATCCAGCAGATGGCTGACACACTTGCTTCCGAGGAGGAGCACACTCAGCGGCTGTTCGCGGGGGAGTTTGTTACGCAGGAAGTTGTCCAGGGCCTCCACGATACCGTCGTTAGCCCCAATCAGCGGCGTACATTCGAGGATAAAACCCATGGTGTTCTGGTTTACAAACAGGCCGCTGTCTTTATCGTAATGCTGGTACGGCAGCACGCTGACCAGAGAAGGGTAGTCCATATCGTCCAGCGCCTCTCCGGCCTTCGCGGCACCATCCTTCCGCTGCCAGTCGGTCATCAGGCGACGGAACAGTTCATCATGCAGGGCCATATTCAGCTCCCGGCCCAGTGATCAGGCTTCACCACGAAAGACACTACCGACGGTTGATGCATAACATCATCCCGGTCAATCCAGCCTGCAATCCACAGTCGTGCCGTGGTCGGATTGACCCGTACAGGCTGACTGACCCCGGTGTCGGCATAGCGCCGGGCTTCAGTGACAGGTGATGGTGTCGGCAAGACTGGAGAGACTGCCGGCCGGTGGGAAGGTACTGCCGGGCCTCCCACATCCGGACGAACCGGGCGCGACGCGGGCAGCAGCAGGCTCCCCGTCGTCGTTCTTACTGATCGCGTACCCGCATCACGGGTGGCCGCCTGAATACCGGTCAGCGGTGAAGGTGAGACCGGAACCGGTGCCAGGCGCGGCAGGGTCTCAGCAGCCGCGTCCGTCTTTCCCGCATCACCATCAAAGCCGGACATCGCAGAGGAAGACGACGTACGTCCTGCCGCCTGCTGGTTAGCCTGCTCCATGGTGATGCAGCGGTCATGGGCCACGGTATTACAGTCAAAGTCAGAGTTCATTCCGGCACAGCCGGAGAGCAGGCCAGCGCCTGCCAGTAAAGGCATAATGAATTTATTCATGATTTATCCTGAGAGAAAGAAATTCAGCGGGTGAAGATTTTTATGGCCGCCAGTGCGCCGAAGAGGTGGCGCTTATCACTCACCAGAGCGCCCCTCACCGGGACGGCGAAGCACATCATTCATGACGCGAGCACAGAGGTCTGTTTTACCGCCACCGGTACGCCCGACAACTATCGTATGGTCTCGTTGAGGCCCATCCGGCAGGTGGAATGGGTGAGCAGGCTGGCTCAGCGTGATAAACGTCGTGCAGTTATCCAGAATGTGTTGCGCCAGCTCCGGGGAAGACAACAAAGCCAGAGGATGGCGTTGTGGTTTACGCATACAAACTCCTGAATGGGGAAGAAAAATTAACGACGCGGGTTGAACGGAATGCGGGTACGGTCAGCGTTAGCGGGACGTACCCAAATAAAATGAACAAGCGTCACCCACAAACAGAACAGCGGCAGGACCGAGCTCAGTACCGTGATGCACTGCCACTGCCAGAGAACCACCACCTCATGAACCACCGTCAGCAGACCCGGGATCGTTGATGCCACCCGTCCCGGCATCTGTTCGAGATAAAACAACAGTAACCCGCCGTAGACCGTAAAAAGGAGAATGCAGCCCATCACCCACCACAGCAGGCAGCGGACAGCCAGCGCTATTAAGTGCAATGCAGCTCCGGGGCCAGTGTAGTGATATTGCATCGCCCGCCATCCCTCTCTGATATCTGTCCATAACGTTTTCATCGCATCGATTCCTGCATTCCTGCCTGTATCTGGTCCTTCATGGCACCCACGGAGTCCCCGAGATTGAGGTTACGCAGCGCTTCTTTGGTGATGGTGATACCGTTGCCGGTCGCTTTTTCCTGAGAAGATACCGTGGGCTTCTTCTCCTTCTTCACGTCGGCATACTGCAGCTGGAATCCTTCCTGGAAGACCACTGAAACCTGAACGCGGGCCCCCACAGGAATAACCGGGTGGTATTGCTCGGCACGTTTGATGAAGTAATCCGAAAGGGTTTTGCCTGCCTGAGACGTGCCGCCGCCGAGACCGGCGCGGGCAACATCGCCACCGCTGACGGTATTCGCCGCCCCCAGACCGACACTGGTTGAACCCACATTTGAGATAGCACTGCCCATCGCATCGATGGCCCCGCCTGCAAAGGCGTAGCCGATAATCTTGCCGTTGCGGATAACCGGCTCAGCCCGGATACCATTTTTACCCATAAAGGAAACATGGCCCTTGAAGGGCTGGTCGATAACATGGCCATGGATGCGGCAGGACAGACGGTCGGTGCGCAGCAGGGCACGTTCGCTGGAAATATCGCCATAGGCCGCCGCCGTGACAAAGCAGCCCCGCAGGTCGTATTCCCCGTCATTCGGCAAAATCATCTTACCGGTCAGGCGGAACAGCATGGGTGATGACGCGCTTTCCCCTGTCACTGAGGCGTTGGCATCCGCCCCCTCAATCACCGTCGCCCCGGCAAAACTCCCCGACGGAATATACGGCAGCGCTGGCGCATCATCCTTTTTTTCGCCGTAATCGATACTCATGGTGGACAGCCCCTGATTGAGCTGTGGGGAGATATTCACCGTCGTCTGATTGCCGGGAACGCCGGGATAAAAGGCGGTCGGCGGAGGTACCGCCCCCGAACCACCACCGACAGGCAGGGTGCCGGCTGGCACTCCCGGACCCGGTGTGGCATTACCGCTGCCGCTTTCCCCCGCCTGGTTCATGGCATCAATCTGCGTCTGCAACAGTTTGATATCATCATCCTGTGACTGAATTTTGTCCCGGTAGGCTTTGTTTTCACTGGCGAGCTTATTGAGCTGATTCTCGAAGCTGGCCAGCTTTTTATCGGCTTGATTCGCGGTATGCTGCAGGTCAGCCACCGCCGTATCGCTGACTTTTTTACCGAAGGTACTGGAGGTCACCGCGCCGGTCATATCCGGTACCGGTTTTTTTGCCTGGCTCTTACCGGGGGACACCTTTGATGGTGCACCGATATACCAGGCGACACCGCCGATAGCGCTTAATCCCAGCGCCACGGCGATCAGCACCGCCATCTGCTTGCGACGGGTCAGCACGTTAATGTTAGCCATTAGCCTGCCCCTCCCCGTCGTTGCTGACCGTGACCCACACTTGCGTATCGGTACCGGGCATCAGCGTGGTACTGAACGGAAACACCATCACTGCACGTACGCCAGGTGCCTGAAACAGTCGTTCTGGTATAGCCAGCACACTGGCACCACGATTACGCACCGTCAGGCGATAGAGCCGAAGCCCACCACCACTCCACATTTGTTGAGGCGTCACCGACAACCAGCCCGGCAGGGAAAATGTCGGTACCGCCACGACAGGAGCTTCAGTAAACCCTTTCGGTACGCCGCCGCTCAGTACTGCCTGCTGAACAGAGATCAGGGTGCGCACATACGGCTGCGACTGCTCCCAGCGCCGCGCATCATCATGCTGTACCGGACGGCTGGAGATAAACTGCAGCACCCGGCCATCCCGTTTCTGCGGGACACCAATAACAGAAACGGTCAGCCCTCCTTCCGTGCGGACATAGAAGGTGAACGGGGTAGTCTGGGCGGTCATCAGCTGCACACCGCCGTTAGCCTGCCCCAGCGCCTTGTTGTCATTAAGAAACATCCCCTGCGCACTGTCCACGGCGATAATCTTATCGCCGGGCACAACCAGCAGATTCGGGTTGGTATTGCTGAGCGCAACCCGGACCTGGCTGTCCGGCGAAACGGGGATTTTTACTGGTAACATCGCCACCGGCTCTGCCAGCGCAGCGCCGCTCAGACAGAGCAGACTGACCAGCAATGCCAGACGGTGCCTGCCATACCTGTTATTTTTTCTTTTCATCCACCTGCTCCCTGAAATCCTGAATGGTGGTAATACCCCGGTGATAGCGCAGTGCCATCCGGATAATTTTGTCTTCCGGCAGCTGCTTACGATTGCCTATCCACTGCTGTACCGTTCCGTGAATATCGACGATCCCCGAAGCCGGGTAGGTGTCGAAACCGGACAGGTAAAAGGCCGTGGTGACGTTATTGTCGATAACGCGCTGCGCTTCGCTGGCCAAAACTTCCTGCATGGCAGGACGCTCTTCGTTATCAAAGAAGCGCAGCAGCGCTTTGTGATTGGCTTTCACCGATTCCGGCGACACGTTGTAGCGCAGGAAGACCAGCGATTCGGCAGTTTGCTCCAGATAGTTCGCATCCATCCGGTTGCGCGTCAGTGTGAACGGGGTATCAAACCCCATCGGGATATAGGTCTCTTCACGGCTGTTAATCAGCGCATCGAGTCGCAACCAGGCCACCAGGTTGCCGGCAAGACTCAGACCAAAGAACACCAGAAGCAGCAGAAAGATGAGTGATGTGTAGCGGGCCGACAGGCGCTTTGCCTTCAGGTCCATGGGAATACCTCCTGGTCATCAACGCAGCCACAGCCGGAATGACGAATCGGGAATGACTTTGTACATGCCTTTGAAGAGTGAAGACGGGAGGTACCAGTAACAGGCGTTAAGCAGCCAGTCGGTCCCTCTCCCCTTTTTGAAATACTTCAGACAGAACCAGAGCAGAACGGCAATGACCAGACCGGTAACGTACTTACCGGTATAAAAGCCCCATCCCATCGGTGCGAACAGGGCTATTGTCTCATCCATCGGTAGTCCGATGGGCCGTGTCTGCTCTGTCAGTGTCTGAGGAAACATGAAGCGCGAAGCGCGTTCCTCATCCATTGACTAGTCTCCGTGCCGATCAGCCCCCGGAGCGGGCAGAAATGATGGAGAAGATGATTTTGGTAATCACGATAAACACCGGGATAAGCAGGAAGGTCGCCGGGTTATGTGATTTGAGGTACAGCAGGAAGACCAGCACAACTTCCGCGATCATGAAGTAGTACATCATGGTGGAGTCTTCACCAAAGGTATCCGTCGCATCCTGTTTGCCGGCCGCCGTCAGGTCTTCGGCATGCGCCATACCGCGCGCCGCCAGAAATAATGCCAGCGGCATTGCCACATACTTAAACAGCGCCTTCGCGGTACGGTTATTCACCAGCGACGGCACCGCTTTCACGGCAGACACCATGCGTGAGAGCAGCCCATTTTTATTCCCCTTGCAGACAACGTCCGCCCCCTGATTTATCACTGAAATATCAGCCATATTATTTCCTTTAATTAACGATTAAGTTGTTCGGGCAGATACGCCCCCGCGACGCCCGCAAGGCAGAAGCCGCGGGGGATTATCTGTACAAACGTCTTCAGACACGCTACCGCCCCAGGGTGTCACACCTGTCGTGGGGGGAAACTCGCCCGACGGATTTTGGGCAAAGGGATGCCCGCCGTTTTATCGGTGAAGAAAAAACGGATAAGACAAAACAAAAAAAACTGAAATCAGACCGTTGGCGTCAGTCCGACTTAATGGTGGGGAATATCGATAATGCAGGTCGGATGATATTTCCCATAAGACTATTTATTACTTTCCCAGTAACACACTTGTATTTCAGGGATAT
The DNA here is from genome assembly GCF_009758445.1 of Klebsiella sp. 10-1. Lineage (NCBI taxonomy): Bacteria > Pseudomonadati > Pseudomonadota > Gammaproteobacteria > Enterobacterales > Enterobacteriaceae > Klebsiella > Klebsiella sp. 10-1. The sequence goes on along the minus strand of NZ_WQRE01000011.1, from coordinate 39,198 downwards.
TCTTAAGACTGTCATGCAATCGCAACATAGCTTCAACTTGTCGGGATCGCTTGCCCTTTTTAGCAGCGGCAGAAAGAAGTTCACTGGCTTCTGCCGTAAGGATCACTTTTACTCTCCGGGTTTGGGGTGCCCCTGATGAAATTGATGCTGGTTTAGTCATAAACAGTATCCATATAAATATTGGATAAAATTGTTTCATGAACGGAAAACTCGTCACACCGGACAGGTGTCTGGTGTATAAATACACACATTGACAACATAAGTTGTTGTAATTAAATAAGTTCATTAAAAAATAGCTATGTTTAACGTGACTTTAATCGAGCAAAACATTGATGCAAATCAACAACAATTGAAATATACACATTTTTCGACTCGACTACCGATTAGAAAAGTGACACTCCCTGGCCAACTTAACAGTTGGCAGGGAATAAACATTCCTAATCACTAAAATGTCCTGTAAATGCTTTTTATAAGGGATGTCGAAAGGGGAATAAATTTAATAGACAAAACCATTAACAATAACGAAGAACCTTTTAATAAAAATAATAAAAGGAAGGCTAATACCTTCCTTTTCAATCTAATCAATCTTCAATAAAAATGGCTCAGATGAATACCTGTCAGGTACAAATCTTATCCACCCATAAAATTTAGCCACCCTCAGAAGTCCAATTTTATTAACTACCTGGAGGTTCATATAAACATTATCAATTCGAGATTCAATAGTTGATTTATTAAAATTCAAAATTACAGCAATATCTCTTATTGTATAACCGCAAATAAGCAACCACGCCACATCCCATTCATCCTGAGAAACGAGAGTAAGTGGAGTGACCTTCCTGAAGTTGCTTAGTTGAACATCAGAATTATTAATTTTCATATCTGTAAAAAGGTATGGAATCCATTCATTTATAGAATCATATGAAGCCACATCAATTACATTAACAAACGTATATTCCAATCCGCTACAATACATTTTATTCATTTTAAGGATAAACGCATTGCAACCATCGGAATCACGAAGGTAACCACAGGTGTAAATCAGCATCTCTTTATTTTGTAATATGGCCTGCTTTTCAAAAGCGCGCATAGCCAAGTCCCCCTGACCAGAAGGGAAAAGAGCATTCTGCATTGAAGAAAGATTCGTCGCTGTAACATTCAGGAGCGAAAATCGGGAACAAAAAGCAAAACTAGCATCAACTAAATGATGGTTTGCATCTTTTATGTACCACATCTCACAGGAATTTTTGCAGAAGTGATAAAAATCCCGATAAAACGCTTGAGATCTGACATTCAGATCCATACGATCGTGCGTAGCCATAACCATACTCTCCTAAGTTGGTTTTTGGTTAGCTCATGCAGGGGGCGCTATCCCCCTGTGTGAGCGATTTCTTATTGTCTACAACATAACCTTATGTTGTATTTAAAATATACCACAAAAAGATATACTTACAAAACTAATTCATCATATATATTGCATGGTTTTTCTGAAAATAGAAAAGTAGCAATCATCCCATACCACTATTGTTAGCTGGCTTCCTTAACCAGAAAATTCTACTCTCTGTTGAGTACCTTTTTGACCCGTAAATCTGTTTTCTCTTTTAGAGAGTCGATCAATTTATCATAATTGTTACGACTATCAGATTTTATATCCTGCAAAGAAAACATCAGCGCCAGTATCTCCTGTGATGCCATTCTTGATTTTACAACCTCTTCAAAAAGAGAGCTTTGAAATACATCCTCACCAGCTTCTGCATCTGATGCCTTCTTATTTTTTGCATTGAGGTACACACGCATTCCCAGTTCCAGCATTTCGGAACAGACACTGGAGATATTGGCATCAGAAGCTGTCGCTCCCTCTTCCCTTCTCATATCGACGATTTGTCGGATACCATCAATTGTTTTTTGCTTCATATAAACATTCTGCCGTGGCATAACTTTATTACCCTCTTGTCCTTACAGCACCATGCCGGCACTGTAAAAAAACTACGCCAATTAAAACACAGCACCACAACAGTGCCAAATAGCAAAAATCAGGCACTACAATGCCACACATTAAGCGGCACCGCAATGTGTGGCACTCAAAGTAATTGCATGATTATTCTCATTTAGCACTACATTAGCCACAATAAAGCCACAAACAGGCGACATTACGGCACTATGGCAGTGCCCTTCTGTGCGATAAAACACTAACTTGCATTCATAATCCAAGCGTAAATACATGATTTAACTAGATAATCCTGCAAAATGAAATTTTGCGTGGGGTGTGAGACAGAAACTACCGGAGAAGCATATTAGCACAGGCATCCATAGAGTAATTCTTGGCCATATTTGGCTTGCCTGAGATCAGGTAATAATGCGATCATCAGGGCATCTAAAACACATCACAGGGAAATAATAGTGAGGAATCTACTTCTGGCAGCATTACTACTGATAGCCGCTCAGAATGCTAATGCAGATTGTTTTGATATGGCGGGCAGAGATTATCATATAGATCCAGATCTACTTCGGGCAATCTCCTGGAATGAATCGAACTTCCGCACAGACGTTAAAGGCTACAATCCTGTGTCGGGCTTTGGCTCCGGACTTATGCAGGTGGACTCCCAGCACTTTAACGAACTGGCTCGTTATGGAATCAAACCGGAGCACCTTATTTCCGATCCGTGTATGAATATCTACACCGGGGCTTACTATCTTGCAATTGCATTCAAAAAGTGGGGAGTCAGCTGGCAGGCCGTGGGCGCTTATAATGCAGGTTTCAGGAAAACAGAAGAACAGGCGCAGAGAAGATATGTCTATGCCAGAAAAATTGAGGCAACATATCGGGCGATAAAGAATAATAAAAATGCAGCGCAGACTTTTGCAAAACAGTAAAAAGACCTCAACAGGAGGTCTTTTTATTCATCCAGTATTTATGTCGTCAATCAATAGCCCGATAAATTAAATCTGCTTCAGGGTGTTTTATGATACTGATGTAGTCTTTCAGTGCATCCTGACGAGCGACGAGGTGTTTACAGACTTTCGAATATTCAGGCCCCATATCTGCAACCTGCCAGGACAACCAGTTCATGATCATCAGGGTCGCAATAATTCCGGCAGCATCGGCACTGACCTCTGCTTCAAATTAATTACCGGGAAAAACCATGTTATAGCGCTGTTCACCTTCCGGTGCGATATATCCGGTTTGCGTCGTGGTGAATCTGACACAGTTCGGAGCAATGTTTCCTCCGGTGCCCTGCGGAATAATCCAGTAATTCCAGAAACCGCCATCATAATCTGAATGCTGACGTAACCAGCTGGCAATCATGTTATCAGCAGAAGGCGTAAAAAAGAGCGCAGGAATAAAATCCAGACGTTCATCACCATCTGTAACAGAGTAGCGCTGGCGTTCATCGATCTTAAATTGTTCGGCTGATTCACGAGTGGCGGTTTTGACGTTTAATGTGTGCATTCTGGTTTTCTCCTCATTGGGTTATTACATCGTTCGACTTCATCACTGAGCGGCGAAGGGCAATGAGCAGCTGACAGGAAGGAAATAAAGGGGCGCGCAGCGTTTATATACCCCTTTATTTCCTTCCTGGCTGATGCTAAAAGCAGCCCTCCGCGAACTGATGAAATCGGGCGATAGTCACACCAGGAGAATGCACACATCCCGTAACGGAAAATCGGCGTAAGACGAATTACCGTTACGGGCTTCAGAGTGGAGGTAATTTATTACCGCCACGGTGAAAGCGGCGCATCCATTCTGGATTCAGCAAGCGTGAATTTGAATTTGCGTCAGGATGGACGCCCGAAGGGCGGAGACGGTTTACCGGCTTCGTTCACGACAGCCGTGTCCCTTCAGGGACGACGCCCGGAAAAGGAAGGATAATATCCATATCAGCGGCAGAATAATAAAGACCATCGCCAGCAGGAGAATGAAGAATAGTAATCAGCTAACCAAAAGACAGGAACTTCAGACAACCTCGCGCCGGAATAACGCAGGCAGCGCGTCAGCGCAGCCTGCTTATTCTGCGCCGCAGGCGCGCGGTCCTTGATGCCACGAAAGGCAGGGTATTCCCCTGCCCTTCAGGCTGGCTATGCGGCTTTATTCAGCCCGCGCAAAAATTCGCGCATGGCACTGATACGGCGCTGATCGTCCAGCCGCTTACCAAAGTTGTTGATGTAGTACACAGGCGTATACCGCACCCTGTTTAACTTCATCGTCAGCGTATTGCCCGTGACCACCTCGGCAGGAATACCCAGCAGGGAAAGCTGAATAAACGCCATATCAGCCGCAACAGGATCAATATCGATGCAGCTTCCGAACATATGTTCAGACGGGTTATAGCCCGCCTCCAGCAGATATTCTGCATACGCCACAATCATTCCCGCCGCACCGCTTGCCGGATCGCTTACGGTAACGAATCCCTCACGGCGTATCGTTTCGTCGACGTCCGGCATCAGCAGCCTCGCCAGCAGTGACTGGACGTGATACGGCGTGAAATACTGCCCGTTCCGGTCGTCGCCCAGCTCAAGCTCCATGAAGATCGCGCCGAGAAAGTCGTGAAATTTTGCCTCCAGCGCGCAGACCATCAGGCAGAAAAGCGTATGCAGATTGCTGATATCGCTCTCGCCGTACTTCGCGCAGATTTCACGGCTCTGCTCAATATTCTCCGGCGTTCTTATCCGCGCCATATCCAGCTCGCTGGCGGCCAGCGTGATAAAGTCGCTGAACACCTCCCAGCGGCGCAGGCTGCGGGCGGTATCCCTGAACACGCTGATAAACTGGCGGCGGGCCTGGTCGATTGTCATCATCCGGTGCGGTATCGGCTGCGCATTCACTTTGGGCAAGACGGGTTTAGCGGGTGTTAAGGGTGCGGCTTCTCTCGCCTGATCAAAGAAGCGGGCAAAACTGAGTTGAGACATATTTCCTCCTTAAATGCCGCCCCGTAAGGAGCGGCTCCTCCGTCAGCTAAATGCCCGCTTCAGTTCGAGCGTGCGTAACACCTGCCCCCACTCACTCCCGCGCATGGCAGGAATACGAACGGCGCGCCCCTTCTTCCGGCAGTGCGCTATGTGACGGCCCAGCGCCCGCATTTCGGCGCTGATGTCGTCACGGTCGATATCACTGCGTTTAATACGCACCTGTTTTTTTACGGGTGCGTTTTCCGCCTCAAGCATCTGGACATACAGGGCGGTCGGTGTAACAATCGAAACTTCACTGAATTGCATGGGTTTGTTCCTTTTGGTGAAGGCCGGATTTATCGTTGAAGGCGAATAAATCCGGCGGGTTAAGGCAGGCGAAAGCCTGCTTTTCTCATTTCTGGCGCTGCACTCCCTCCTTAACGCGTGCCAGAATCTCCGCGTGGTCAAGGTTGCTGTAGTCACGCATGCGGTAATAACGGATACCGATCCGCGCGTAGATTTCGGTCACATTGCCGCAGACCATTTCCGCCAGCATGAAGGTTTCACACTCGCCGTTCTCACTGCTGCGCCAGTTCATCGGGTACATCACCCCCAGCGCATCATGGAAGGCGTGAACGTCGATTTCGACGGGCGCGGTCAGATATGACTTTTCGCGGCTCAGCCAGTACGCGCGTTCGGCCTCACTGGTCGCGTAAATACCTGCTTCGGCACTGGATTCGGTCAGATTTAAGTGCATGGTTTATCTCCTTCTGGTTAATGGCGTTGATATTTCGCCGTGGTGGTTATTCGTCGAACGTGATGCCGGAAAAATGCGCCATCAGGTGCAGCATGTCGGCAATCCCGTCGACTTTCTGCTGAATGGCTGGCGTGGCTTTCAGGATGCGCGTGACAGCGGTTCTGAGTTCGCCCATATAGCGGTTTGCAGACTCGCCCAGCGCCGTTTTGTCCGTATTGCTCTGGTACTTCATCAGGACTTTACTGACGTGGTTTTGCAGGGTATCAAGCTCGCTGAGCGCGCTTTTCTCCCATGCGTCGAAGCTGAACGTACTGTTCGTGTTGCTGTTGCTCATCATGTTTCTCCGGTGTGACTGGCGGCATCCCCTGCCGCCAGCCGGTTAAGTAATCAGTAATCCGCCGCCAGCTCGATCATCAGGTCAGCACATTCACCATCGGCACGTTCTTCTTCCGCAGTCGTCAGCATGTAACCCCGTTTCGCTGCCGCCCCCATAAACACAGGACGGTCTTTCAGTGGCAGTTCTGCCAGGTAATGCATAGCCATACCCAGCAGACGGGACTCATAAATCTCGTAGTGCAGGCCACACCCCCGGTTAGCCTGTATTTCCATACGGGCCAGCACCACGTCCGCGCGAATAACATCGAACGGGTTACGGGAATGGATATTGCGCACAAAGCCATCAGTACGCAGGAACGAGGTTTTCACCCATCTTTCGGTAGATTCTTTGGTGGCGGTTTTGACGTTGACGTTTTGTGTGTTCATCCTGCTTTTCCTCCTGTCTGGTGGTTAATCCATCTCTCGGTGAGTTCCCTGGCGGCAAAGGGCAAAGGAGCAACGGCGGGGCGGCAGGAGAAGGGCGGAGACAAAAGTTTTTGCGATCCTTCGCAAAAAGTTTTGGCGGAGTGCATTTCACCCTTCGGATGACGACACGGCGGTGCTACGACAAGCCCTCCGCCCGGGGACTTAACGGGAGAGGGCTCGCCAGAGGTACGGGGAGAGGATGAACACACCCGACACGGCGGAACGACGGGGCGTCAGAGGACTGTCGGCAGTTTTACCGCCGACAGGGTGAAGCGGCGCGTCCGTTTACGGACGCAGCAAGCGCAGGGGTTGACATTGCGTCAGGATGGATGCCCGGAGGGCGGAGACGGTTTACCGGCTCCGTTCACGACAGCCGTGTCCCGTCAGGGACGACGCCCGGATATTGCCGTAACGGTGATGCCAGCCAGTTCATTAGCCAGCCCCGCCAGCGTGTACCGTTTTTTATCCAGCACATCAGTCCGCAGCAGCAGGCTGTTTATCAGAAAGGTATCCAGTACCGGCATTCTGAGCAGACATTTAATCCGCTGTCCGCTGGCTGACTGAAGCAACAGCATCCAGTGGTCACAGACTTCGCCGGGGCTGGTCAGCATGAACCAGTGTCTGCCATGCGGTGGAACATACCGCAGGCTAACGGGCCATACGCCACCGTATTCAGTGTGATTCTCGGGTGAAACCACCCAGCCCTCCGGCAAAACCAACTCCCGCAGCACGGCCTGCGTCAGCACCTTACGAGAAGACCAGCCATCAGAGCGAAACTGCTCATAATCCTCCGGCGTCATGGCAATCAGCGCCGATAATGTCAGTCCTTTATTCAGAATCAGCCTCCTTTTATGGCTGCAGACTACTACTGCTCTCCGGCCCCTGCAGACCCGAAGATTTGAAGGAGATAATAACAAAACTCACCGGTGAGACTTTCCTCGATAATAGTCCGGTCGCGCCGCAAGTTCCCGCCCGATGAGTTCATCAGCAAACAGCGGTGCTATTCGGTTAACACGACGAGCCAGATTCCTGCGACGGGTTGCCGCCTTTCGCTCGTCGCTCCAGCGCCTGATCGGCCGTTCATACAGAAAATCAACGCATACAGCATATCCGGCTCCAGCCACCCACAGTGACATCACGGACTCAGGGGCGGGCTTCCCTGCCTCCACCACTTCTGACGCCAGTTCAGGTTCACCGGGACAGGGACCGGGACGCTTCCAGCGCAGCGAGTAACGCCACTTCATACCTGACTCCGCGCTGTCAGCTTGTTGGGTACCATCCAGCGCTCCAGCTGCCGGACAGATCCCGGACTTTCCCTTGCCAGCGCATTCGTTTCAGCCATCACCGTCCAGAAAGGCTGACTCTCCATCGTCCAGCGCTCCATTGGCTCCAGTGACGGGAAACGCTCGCTCCAGCGCCAGAACATCTCTTCCAGGTCGTACTGGCGCAGTTCAGTCCCCGACCAGCGTGCGCTCCAGCTGCTGACCGTTTCCGGCGTATGGAATGCCAGCTCAATCTCCGCCTGCCCCGCCAGCGCCTGGTACGCCTGCTCACGCTGGCACCGTTCTTTGTGACGCTGTCGGGTGTATTTTTCATCCCGCAGGGCGTCCTGACAGCGAACCCGCTCGGTCTGCTGAAAGGCCACCTCCGGAAAGAGGCGCTGACCCGCACCAACGGGAAGCGGCAGCCAGCAACGCGTCCCGCGACTTTCAATCAGCGCATCGATGGCACTGAGCCAGCTGTCCCTGCTGCCCCGCAGCTCCCGCGCCGTCAGCACCGGCGCAAAATGATGGATTTCCCTGATAGTGATGCGCGTGCTGCCCGTGAGCCGCCGGAAAAAGGCGCTGGCATAGGGATACACCGTGGACACCGCGCCGCGCGACCGCCGGCGTTCAACCTCCGCGATGGCCTCCATCGCGGCGCGTCGCTCAGGGCTGAAGGGAACCAGTGACAGGTTTGCAGGTATCATGCCGCGCCCTCCGCTGCCAGAATACTGATGATGCTGGCCTGACTGTATCCGTCCGCATCGAGACGCGCCGTCAGGCTGACGGTGTGGCTGACAAGCTCCGGCTGGTAGACGCTCAGGGTACGAATGACGGAGAACGGGCGACCGCTGGCGGGAACGAACACCACCATCCACGCCAGACTGATGGCACCCGGACTGCACACGGCAATATGGTAGTTGCCGTGCGGGGGCGTAAAGCGCACCTGCACGGGGAAGAAGCCACCGAACTCGCTGCGGTACTCGCCGTTTACATCCCAGTTCTCAGGGCAGGACAGGTCACGCATAACGGCGTGGGTCAGTTCGCGGCGAAAGTCTTCGCCGCTGTCCCGCCAGTCCTCAAACTCATCACAGGACATCGTTTTCAGTACATCGGGGGTAAGAATAGTGCGCATGGATATCTCCTTATTGCCGCCCTGTTCACACAAGGGCGGCTCTCCGTTATCAGGCGGCGTGTGCCGTGTTGGTGGTGTCGTTGTCAGTGCTGTCGGTATCGGAAACCGCGTCGTCAGCACCGGATTCAGCCGCTGGCTCTGGTCCTTTCAGCCATGCCGGAACCCAGCGGGTGTGCTGCATAAAGTGCTCCGCATGCGCTGCTGCATCGCCCTTCTTCATCTTCTCCGCATCACCCGCCGCGCCCGTCAGCCCCGCCTCTTTCAGGGAGGCCACAATCTGCGGATGTTTCAGGCTGCCGAAGTAGTTGTCCTTCGTCGGCTGCCACCAGTCGCGCAGGTGGAAGCCGATTGCCGCCTCGACCGTATCGAGGGTACTGCGGGAGGTGTGCCCCATATCGCGGGTCTGTACCCCGTCAACGGAACAGGCCGTGCAGAAGGCCATCAGCGACATCAACACCCCGCCGTCAAGGGCAAAGAAGGTGGTGAAGTCCTTCTCCCACCCTTCCGGCAGCAGGGCTTTCAGCCTTGCCTGTTCGGTCATCAGGATGTTAAACGCTGCACCATCCTTACCGGACGGGGCGTTCTCCGTCAGGCTGCCGTGAGACACGGTGAGGCTGATACGGAACGGATGCGTCGTGGTCAGACAGCCCGAGAAGACGCAGATACACATGCGCCAGACCATCAGCGCCACCGCCTTTTCGGGCTGCTGCATCAGCGCTGCCTGGACTGCCAGCGTACGCTCGGAGGTCATTTTCGTGAGCAGCGGAACGCTGATCCCCTCTGCGGCGTCGGGCTGGCGCGAGGTGAACGGCACCGTTACGCTGCTGGTTTCGGTTTTTTCCGGCATATCCGCTTTCAGGCGCACACCGCGCTGGACGTACACCTGCCCTTCGTACAGGCTGACCATCACCCCCGCGCCTGACTTCATGTCGTCAGTCCACGCGCTGACTTCTGCCGCCGCCTGAATGGCGAGGATGTCCGCTTCGATCGCATCCGACTCGTCGCAAACGCTGTCATATGTGTCGTACTGCTCCCGCAGCGCATCAAGACGCTGCTGTTGTTCAGGGGTGTACACCGGATCGGGTTCAACAGGCTGAACGAACTCTTTACCGTCTTCGCCGTGGTACCAGATGCGGGCTGCGCGTCCGCGACTCCATGCCCAGCCCTCACGCTGCTGAATGTCCTGCGCGATACGTTCCAGCTTCTCCTGCACCAGACGCTCAACCAGCACGCTGTCTGCCGTGCCGTCGCCCTCTTCCTGGCTGAACAGATCTTCACGGACGTAACCTCCCGCCGCCTCGTACGCTTCGCGCCCGATAAACCGGAATTTGGTGTTGTCGGTGCGCATCTCGGTGTCGGTAATGGCGCGTTTAATCAGGTGTGCGGGCGCGTTCGACCAGCTGGCCTTCACGCTTTCAAATACCTCAACCTGACGGGCAGGATCGTCCTCGAGACAGAGCGCCTGACACTGCTCAACGGTCAGTTCGTCCTGTGCGAGCTTATCCATCAGGGACGGGGCGAGGTTTGCCAGCTTCAGCATGCGCTGCACGTGGCGGGAGCCGAAGCCGAGGGCGTCGCCAATCTGCGCGGGGGTTTTGCCCTGCTCTGCCAGCGTACGGAAACCTGCGATTTGCTCGGCGGGATGCATGGCGGCGCGCTGCTCGTTCTCAGCAATGGAGGCAAGGGCAGCAATGTCGTCTGAGACGCGTTTCACCATGACGGTATGATCGGCCGCAAGACGGTCTTCCTGCGCCAGCAGATTCAGGGCAGTCAGTCGGCGGCCACCTGCGGCCACGCCGGATTGTCCGTCCACGAGGGTGTGAACAATCAGGTTCTGCAGCAGTCCGAGCGCCTCGATGGAGTCAGCCAGACCGCGAACGCTGTCCACGGAATACGGGATGGTGCGCACGTTCAGCGGGGATTTAGCGAGACTGGACAGCGGAACATACTCGATGACAGCGGCCTCAAGGGCGGCTTTCAGGGCTTCTTCCTGCGCTTTCGTGATTTTTTTGCTGCTCGCTTTTTTGGGTGCTTTTGCTTTAACATCGGTTACTGACATAGTTGATACTCCTGTGGGATATTAATGATTGTCCGGCCCTGCGGAGTTCGCGCTCCGGCAGGGCACCTCTTTCTTACTGCGGCTTGCGGATACCGTAGTCCGCGATATAACGGTTGAGCCAGTACGTGCCGCCCGGCTCAAAGTTCCACGTGCGCCAGACCATTTCACCGTCCTTACGGACAACCAGACGAAAATGCGAACCCTGATCGTCCTCTATCGCCACGTTGGTGTACTGTGACGCAACGGCCTCAGCCTGTTCGCGGGTAAAGGTGTCGTCGGGTAAAACCGCCAGCGCCTCGCTCATGTTGCTCCTCCTTCTGAACCTGTTTTGCTTTTAAAAAACCCTCACCCGTTGAGTTGCCGGGGCCGCGGTTTTGACGTTTTGCGGGGACCTGCTGAACGCCCCCGCTGGTTGTTACCTTCACCCGTTTGAGAGCCGTTCGCCGCAGGGGCGTAAACCAGCGCGGGCGATGGCGGATGTCCGGGGCGCGGTTTACCGCGTGCCATTTACCCTGGACAGCTGACAGCGGCTGTGCTTGTCTCAGCCCCGGCGAAAGGACTCAAAAGGGTGAAAAAACCAGGCCAGGAATGAGCAGGAACCCGCCGCAACGACGGAACGCGCGGGCGCGAAACGGCGTTGCACCGAAGAGGCCCGGCAGCATTACCGCCGGGCTGGTGAGAGCGGCGCATCCGTAGACGGATGCCGCAAGCGTGATGTTAAACCTGCGACAGTGCGATGGAAGCCCGACAGGGCGGAGACGGTTTACCGGCTCCGTTCACGACAGCGCCGGTTCCCGTCAGGGAAGTCGCCCACAGGCAGACACAACAGGAAGAAAAACCGACAGGACAGCGATATCAGCCAGTACGCCATCGGTATGGCCACTATTGACAACGACAACGCAGAGATTATCAACAGAACAGGAATATCGCCGACCGGCTACAACACATCGATACTCATACTCTGACACCACCGGGACATCAGGCACTGGCGGAGATACGCGGCGCCGCAGGCGCGGCGTACTTCGCCGGCAGGCAGAGCCTGCCAGGGTTTTGCGCGCGGGCTGACAGGCGGCTAAACCGCCTGCCGGGGAAAATCAGTTACTGAAGACATAACCGTCATGGAACACATAGCCGCTGCTGAACAAATCCCGGGTATACGCCTCAAAATCGAAGTAGCTGCGCAGCGGCTCCGGCACCTCATTCAGCAGGCCGTTATCGTCAACCATCTCCTGCGCATAGTCTTCCTCACTTTCCGCCTCGCCGCGGTATGCATCATCAAACGCGTCATAGTCACACTCGCCGGTATACTCCGCCCAGGCGATAAACGCGGCTTCCCTGCCCTCTTCTTCGGCTCGTTTGTAAGCGGCGATAAAATCCCAGTCAATGGAGCTTTCAGAGACGAACTGCGACGGGATACCTTCCTGGTCCTGGAACATAAATTCGGCGTCCCATTCATCGGCATGCAGCGCCTGACAGGCCTCGTAAAAATCCTCCCTGCCGTCAAACTCCGTCAGATCAAACCATTTGCCGAAAATGCTGCCGCAGTTGTATTTGTGATACGTACCCACATAAACAGCCGGTGTGGTGGTCGTAGTGCGCATAAAAAATCCTCCATAGTCGATGTTGTCTGAGTTCCGGCTTACGCCGTGCCGACACGACAGCCCGACAGGGAGCGAAAAATGCAGGGGCGATGCATGAAGCCGCAGCGCCGGTAAACAGCGGAGAGGGTCTGGACGGTTAGCGAGCGAATATTGAGCGAGATAACGACGGGAAGAACCGCGACAGGCATTTAAACATACGGCGACCGGGTGAAAGCATCGACGTCAGTGAACCCTTGCATTTGCAGCGTTCGGGCTAGAGTAGAGGCACGGCGTAAGCCGCAGACCGCTCGGGACGTTACTCACCGCGAAGCCGGAACAGCGTGGAGGATGAGCCAGAAAAGCGGAGCGGCCGCGCGACATCCGAAGAAGAAAAAGCCGGAGGCTATCCCTCCGGCATCGCCTCACGCTGCCAGCAGCGCTTTCAGCACCTCCACGTCCGCCATTCCCTGACGGATACGCGCGGGTGTCGGCCCGCCCGCCTCCCATGCCAGCCCCTCCTGGTGAACCAGCTTGCGTTCTGCGTCATGCACCAGGCGCGAAAGCACCTGCGCCGGGACCATTACCTGCCGGTTAACCGCTTCACGATGGCGGGTCAGCAGATCGCACACCGACGCATCCGTGACGCCTTCCCGGCGATACACCTCCATGTCGCTGTTGCCGACCGTTTCCAGCAGGGCCGTAATCTCGTCGTCTGTTGGTCGCAGTTCCCGGCACGCGGAGTGAATCCCCTCCTCCGTCCAGACCAGCAGAGCCAGGGGTTCATCGTGGGTAAACATCCGCGCCAGTTCCTCACAAAGCGCTTGTCGGGTTCCATACATGGGTAATCTCCTCAAAATCGGGTAAGAAGGCCGGGCGGAACACCGCCCGGTCGCAGTCAGTCGTGAAAACAGTCGCTGAACGCCAGCACGCGCAGGTAAACGGTCAGATACTCCGCGTTGAGATTGCGCAGGAAATCAGCGGCCAGCGCATCAACCAGCGCGGGGCATCCGTCGTGATACTTTACTTCCAGCGCCCGGATATGCAGGCGCAGGTCGCTCATGGTGCTGGAAAGCGCGGCCAGGTCGTCACGCAGTTGTTCATGTCCCTGATAATTCATTACGCGGCCTCCGGCAGGTCGTCGTTAGCGGCCGGGTACTGCATGGCGCGCCGGACAGCGGCCAGACGCTGCTGCCCGGCCCGGTGGTACTGCTCCAGCAGTTCGATACCGATGTAGCGACGGCCAGACTGGAGGGCAGCCACGCAGGTGGAGCCACTGCCGGCAAACGGATCGAGCACAATCGCGCCGGGATGTGTGAAGGACTCAATCAGCGGTTGCAGGCTGGTTACAGGTTTTTCGGTCGGGTGGTGCCGGTTGCCGCTGTATTTCCAGCCCAGTACGTCCGGAAGCGGGTTTTGCGGCAGACGTGGACGGCCTTTTGCCAGGATATAGGCGCATTCATGGCGGTAGCCGACATAAGCCGATTTGGACGAGTACGTTTTGGTAAACACCAGGTGGCCGGCAACGCTGAATCCCGCATTTTTCCAGGCAGCCATAAAACGATCGACACGGTTCCAGCCGTAGAAACTCACCATCAGCGCGTCTTTTTTCAGTACGCGGTACATTTCATTACAGGCAGGTTGCAGCCATTCATCCGTTTTATCACCGGCAATGGTGCGGCCCTGACGGTCACGAAAACCAACGAGGTATGGCGGGTCAGTCAGTATGAAATCGACAGCCTTCTCAGGAATGCCAGTCATTACCTGCACACAGTCACCCAAAATCAGACGGGACATAATCATTCTCCTTATTCAAATGCGGCGCCAGTTACGCCGTGCCGATACGACAGCCGGGCGAAAAGCGGAGCAGACAAGGGCACCACCGCAAGCCGCAGCGCAGATAAAAGCAGACGCTGACTGGACGGTTTGACGGCGAAAATTGAGCCGGAGAACGACGGGAAGACAGAGGAAAATGCATTTTGAAATCACTGCGACCGGGTGAGGATGGTGGCGAAGCCTCCCTTTTCTGCACAGCGGCCCGGCTACAGTAGCGGCACGGCGTTCACAGCAGAGCGGTATGAATGAGGAGCGCAGCGACATCGTATTTTCATCGTTGCTGTCCACAATTTCGGTGGGCAATCCTGTGTATAAAATGAGGGTATTCCGCGCAGGTCGCTACCAGCACGGATGACAGCACGCCTGACAAAACGGTTATCTTTTAACCACACCACGCAGACTTCACTTTTCCTGGTGTGGTATGTTGATGCTGAATGTACGCAACCGGAGCGGAGAAAGATGGACAGAGAAATGCTGGCAGAGTGGCTGCGGGATATTGCCCAACATATAGAAGAGGAAAGTCCACTGATTCGTGATGTCAGTGTGGATGATGCCCTTTCTAATGAGGGGCTGGCCAGAAAGATCATCACCATCACGTTCAATGCGCCTGGTCGCGCCCCACAGCCTGAAGAGGACGCCAGCAGTATCCCTCGACACTGACAGTCCGATGTACATTACTGCTTAAATGGCGGTTATTCATTTTCTTTAAGCCAACCATCTACAAGTTGGTTGATGACATCCGTTATTGAAGTTCCATTTCGCACGCAGGCGGCTTTAAATCTGGTGTGTTTATCCTCATCAAAATTGACGTTAACACGCTTAACTTTTCCTGATAGGGCTGGCGCAGAAACCACCCTATCGAGGTCTCTGTTCTCACCGAATGTCATTTTTTTGCTACCACTATGGGCTTTTTCAAGTGCCATATATTTACTCCTATCATCAATTACTCATTTGAGTATATAAGTAAAAACACAATTACTCAAATATGCTAACTATCTCTTTTGTAAGGATTTCGACTTCACCTTTAGCCGCTCCATCACTAGACTCGAACACGCTGTCACCATCAAGAATCGATTTGACGTAAATCTGACGCTGGGTAATAGCCGTGCGGAACGATTTAACTCCAGTGTCCCTGATGCTTTCTTTTAGAACACTAAGCATGGTTGCCTGTTCGATTTTTCGGGTAATGAGAAAACGAGCTTCAACTTTCCGGCTATATGCCTGCGCTTCAAGGACAGTGACAACGCTTCCTGCTGCAGAAAAATCAAGCGGGCTGGGAGTAACCGGAATGATAACAAGATCGCTGACCATTACCGCAGCAGATGTAATAACGGAAAGCGAACCGGCACCATCAACGATGACAAAATCATATTCAGTAAGGTCTTTCCTAATGCCATATACATCTTTTTCAGAAGCGGCGGTAAACACATCAAATGCAGCCTTCCCAGATTTACTCCAGGTTGTCAGGCTCATCTGAGGATCTGTATCCACAACTGCGATGTTGTATCCCGCTCGAGCCATTGCAGTACTCACATTGATTACTGCCGTGGTTTTACCTGAACCGCCTTTAGGGTTAAGAAAAGAAATTACCTTCATACTCAAAAACTCCTTTGTGTATTTACTCAATTACTCTTCTGAGTTTTTGAGTTTACCACCTCAGTTAAATGAGTAAAAGCAAAAACACACATTTACACAAAGGCTCATATACTCAAAAACTCACGGAGTAAGTAAAAACTCAAATGAGTAAAAGAAAGACACGCATGACGGTATATCAAAATGTGAAGGGATAACCGATGTCACATTAGGGCATGCGTCAACAATACCGGGAGCTTCCTCTGCCTCCGCGCTAATGTGACCAGATATGTGAGGCCATAAAATACATGACCACTTAAATGTCTTCAGAGATGTATGTAACTGTAGAGTGACTGGCATCACGGAAAGTCATGCCTGAGAAGAAAGGCGGAGGACAGAACCACCCCGGCACTGCCCCCCTGAAGGAACGACAAGTGCCTTCTACGCGAATGTTAGCATTTTTTGCCTGTGATATTATGACTGGGTCATTTTTCAGAGCATGGATCGATGAAAAAGAAAACCACTACGCCCACACCCCACGATGCGACATTCAGGCAGTTCCTGACGCAGCCGGAGATAGCCCGGGATTTCATGGAGCTACATCTCCCGGCAAAGCTGCGTGCCATCTGTGACCTCACTACGCTGAAGCTGGAATCCGGCTCGTTTGTTGAGGATGACCTCCGCCAGTATTTCAGTGACGTTCTCTACAGCCTGAAAACCACCGGCGGTGACGGCTACGTTCACGTGCTCATTGAGCACCAGTCTTCGCCGGACAAACATATGGCTTTTCGCCTGATACGCTATGCCGTGGCAGCCATGCAGCGCCATCTGGAAGCAGGCCATAAGAAGTTGCCCCTGGTGATACCGGTCCTGTTCTATACCGGTAAGCGCAGCCCGTATCCGTACTCCACCCGCTGGCTGGATGAGTTTGACGATCCGGCGCTGGCAGGCAGCCTCTACAGTAGTGCTTTCCCGCTGGTTGATGTGACCGTTATTCCGGATGATGAAATCGCCGGCCACCGCAGTATGGCCGCTCTGACCTTACTGCAGAAACATATTCACCAGCGTGACCTGGCTGAACTGGTTGACCGCCTGGCGCCCATTTTGCTGGCCGGGTACCTGACTTCATCCCAGGTCATATCACTGGTACACTATATAGTCCAGGCGGGCGAAACAGACGACGCCGAAGCATTTGTACGCGAACTGGCACAGCGTGTGCCGCAACACGGAGACGCACTTATGACCATCGCACAACAACTTGAGCAGAAGGGTATTGAGAAGGGTATCCAGCAGGGGATCGAGCAGGGGATCGAGAAGGGCATCCAGCTGGGTGAAAAACGTGGTATTGAAAAAGGCCGTAACGAAGGCAAACTGGAAGTTGCCCGTACCATGCTCAAGAACGGCATTGACCGCAATACCGTGATGAAAATGACCGGTCTGACGGAGGATGACCTGGCGCAGATCCGCCATTGATTATTCTTTCCTGAGAACGCCTTTACTGCCCGGATGAGGGCAGGAATACCCACACCATTTCATTCCGAGCGCGTCGTCTGTTCAGAACTGGCTTCTGGACAGACGAGGGGCTGGACAAGCCTCCGGCGCGTCAGCCTGTAAAAGTTAAACCTGTCCTTTCAGCATCGATACAGCCTCGGTTCCCGGCATATGGAACTGAACCCGATGACGTGCCGCGACATCGAGCGCAAACACTTTCGTGTAGATCTCCGTTGAACTCACTGACTTGTGACCCATCAGCGACTGCAGCACCTTCAGAGGAATACCGGCATAGAGCATGTGCATGGCGTAGGAGTGGCGGAACGTGTGCGGTGTTACCGGTACAGAAAACGTCACACCGTCTGCCGCTGCGGTATCCACGGCTTCATTCAGCCACGTCCGAACCGTCCGGTCGGTGATCTCCCAGATACGCGCTTTTTCGGTTCTGCCGCTTCGCTTATTGCGCCGCTCGAGCGGAATTTTCAGCGTGGCCACCATCATCTGCAGCTGGCTGACGTACTGTGTGTCCGATAACGGCACCAGTCGGTGAGGCAACGTGCCTGCCGGCAACCGCCCGGCCGTTCGGGTGGATTTTTCGGCGCGCTGCTTAAGGGTGGCCAGCTGCACGAAAGGATACGGTGGTGCCAGCGAAAAATCTCCCCGGGTCAGCGACAGTGCTTCGTTAATGCGGGCGCCGGTATTCCAGAGGGTGGCCAGCAACATCTTGCGATGCAGATCAGGGACGTAGTGGAGCAGGGCGCTCACTTCGGGCGCCAGCAGATATTTCGGTAGTTCATCCTGTACCAAAGCCATCTGGCGCAGCGCCAGTGCCGCCGGATAGTCAATAGCGACTGGCAGATGCGTCTGAGAGTCCAGACCTTTATACGAGACAAGACCTGTCATTCTTTCCTCCCTTTATTATTTTCAAACTGAGAGTTAAATGACCTCGTTAATTCAGATACTTCCCTGTCAGTTTCCCTCTGAATAATTGCAGCGCCCCAGTGTTGCCGACGTTTATTAAGTAATTGCATGAATGTACCCGACTTGCCGCTTAACTGAGCTGAATCAGGAAGCCCAGCTTCCCTGCGTAACTTAGCGGCCAGAAGAAAAGCCTTTAAACCTGCTTGAACGCACTCAAGATAAAGGGTTTGTTGCTCGCGCAGATCTGTTGGAGAATCCATCTGTTCTATATGCAATACTAACGCAGCCTGCTCTGCTTCAAGCGAACGAATCCTGAATATCAGTCGGGAAGGAAGAACTCGCCAGTCGCCGCTTGCGCCAGAAAGATCCAATGTCGGAATGGAGTTCTCCTTTAAAAATTCATACAAAGAATGCCATCGTACATATCTCCATGCCGAAGCATAGCGCTCCAGCGAAAATACGAGTTCGGTAACGATATAAAGACGTTCAGCCGCAGTTTTATCAGCCGCAGCACGCTCTTCTCGTCTGCGGGTAAAACGATGTGTCAGACTCACACCACCTAGTGCAGCGCCTATGGACGAAACCGCCGTGATGATCTGTGGCCACAGGCTGGTGCTGTCCTTCACAACCTTCACACCTTCTGTGGCAATAAACCAGTCAGCCATATTTATTCCTTAACAGAGAAAACCCGCCACTCATTTTGTTTTGAACAGGAGACCCATTTCGTCAAACATCATCACATGACGGGTACGCTTTCCGCGAAAAATACGGCGCATCATTGGCGTGAAATCTGCAGGCTCCCAGCCATAGGGCCACGTATAGTAAATCCCGTCCTGCAGAGTGCTATCGCGTCGCTCTGGTCCGGCAACGATACGTCTGACCTCCCTGCTCAGCGCCTCACCGCGCAGGCCATACTGCCCCAGGTAGCGGCGAAGCCGCGTTCTCGGCATCCGCGTATCGGATTTCACGTAAGCATTAATATCCATATGCTGGGTGGCGGTGAGGATATTCATGCCGTACTTGCGCATGGTGCTGAAGGCGGTGGCCATCACGTCCGTTTCTGTCTGTGGTTCATCATCGGTTCTGTTCATCTGGTTTCCTGTTAACTGGGTTAAGGGCTGTTGTGTGGACCAATCGTCTAAGCTGACGCGGTGTCATCCTGCAACGACCGGAAGGCAAGCCGGGCATCCGTCCTGGAGGGCAGCTCGATACAGTCCCCGCACTGCGGGTCTATCTCTTCGTCAGTGGCCTCGTTATACCGCATACGCAGCCGCCATCCCTTCATGGGAGGCGCGTTCTGTATGGCCAGCACCATCCCTTCCGGCGACAGCAGTTCACGGAGGGTGTAGCAGGCGCCGATCCGGGTCGAATCCCGCAGCCACATCACGGGGTACTCACTGACCAGCTGGTCATACACGCATTCTGGCGTATGGAAGTAATTCCCGTCCGCCCTGCATAAATCACACATAATCCTTCCTTTACTGAGAAATCCCGCCAGCAATATTTCCTTGCATAGGTGCTTAGCAGTAAAAACGTACACTCAGATTAAAAATATTGCCGTTAATGAGCTCTCTGCAATCTGGTAACGCAGGAACCTGGCTCTGACTAAAGGGAGTAATGACATCAACTTCCTTGGTCAGGAACCAGCTCTGTGAATCAGCACACCACCATGCGAGCTCACGTTCGTCAGAGCTAATCACTTCAAAGTAATCAGGCAGGTCCGGCTCAAGGTCTCCACGCAACCAGAGATGGGTGTGTCCGAGGATTTTCAGAGATTCGTCTAGTTCAACAAGAAATAAGCGTTTCACGATTTTTTCCTTAGTTTCATACCAACCACTCCCTTTGACGTCAGTTCTTTCATTTCGCATTATCTCCATACGTAAAAATCATCACCTGAGAGATAATAAGCAACCATATAACCACGCCGTTAAATTACCGGATGGCCATTCCGGTCTGATCCGACTTTTATGTTATTCCGAAATTTCCGGAAGTGTACCACGGTCAGGAAGTAAGCGAAGCACTGTTTTCTGCTGCTGCGCGCCGGGTCACGGGGCAGGGGAGAAACACAACATCTGGTAGCTCCTGCAGCTGATAGAGCCACCACATATTGTGGAGGAGGGTAGGGCGGGGCCGGATGACGACCGGCAGATCCGGAACTCACAGAAATCGGATCTCGGCGGAAAAAAGAGAGAACTGTATATAGGTGTGGCATATCCATATGCCTGACATCTGCATAGGTCAGACATACGCATATACTCACCATCTGCATATGCTTTACATATACAAACCCGTTCTGAAGGCATATACTTCACCTATGCGGGAATACTCCCTGGCACACTCAGCATATGAGGAAAAACCATGCGCACAGTTTCGATATTTAAAAACGGCAATAACCGCGCCATACGTCTGCCCCGGGACCTGGATTTTGACGGGGTCAGTGAGCTGGAGATCGTCCGGGAAGGGGACAGCATCATCCTGCGTCCTGTCCGGCCGACCTGGGGCTCGTTCGCGCAGCTGGAAAAGGCCGATCCGGACTTTATGGCGGAGCGCGAGGACGTTGTCACCGACGAAGGACGATTTAACCTGTGAACAAAACCTACATGCTCGACACCAACATCTGCTCGTTCATCATGCGCGAGCAGCCGGAAGCCGTCATTAAGCGTCTGGAGCAGGCCGTCCTGCGCAATCACCGCATCGTGGTCTCGGCGATCACCTACGCCGAGATGCGCTTTGGCGCCATCGGCAGGAAAGCCTCACCCCGCCACGGGCAGCTGGTCGACGCATTCTGCGCCCGCCTCGATGCCGTGCTGCCCTGGGATCGGGTGGCGGTGGATGCCACCACGACGATCAAGGCGGCACTGGCCGCGGCCGGGACACCGATTGGCCCGAACGATACCGCGATTGCCGGGCACGCCATCGCCGCCGGCGCCATCCTGGTGACGAATAACACGCGGGAATTTGAACGGGTGCCGGACCTGGTGCTGGAAGACTGGGTGAAGTGAAACCGCTATAAATTTCGTGAAGAATGGGGAGGGACTGAATGACAAGGAAACTATTCTCCTTCAGAAACTTCGCAGGCAGATGGGCTCGAAAATAATGCCCGCCCGTTATAAATCTCGTCCTTAGAAAATAATTTTCCTGTGCAGACGAGAGAATGCCGGTATCCGGTATGCGGACAGAAAGCGTATTTCCTTAGCTGATGGATTAAGTTTCTTCTTACTTAGCCAGAAATCGGATCTGTGAGGCGGGAAATCCGCAAGAGATATGATAATTAAAGAAAATGCATAAAATCATACTGAGCTGGCATGATGTTTATCATTTTATATCTGAATCATACGAAGTATGATTTTTAACTAAACCGGACATTATCAGACGGAGCGAATGAGATGAACGCATCCCACCCTTCTCAAGCGGAGTGTAAATCTCCACTTTTTCAGCAAGACTGTTCGGTGCTCACTGTGTTGCGCTCCGCCTCAGTCTTGATTCAAAAGTGTTTTTGGGGAGGGGATTTGTGATTGCTATCGGGGAAATCGGAGTGTCGATCCTTACAGACTTACGGTATTGCAAAACACCTGGATAACTGAAGGATACGATTATGAAATATCTACCTGTAGGCGTTGATATCGCAAAAAGTCTGATTCAAGTTCACTTCATCAATAAGCACACGGGTGAAGTGGTCGATAAGCAATTACGCAGCAAGGATTTTCTATCATTTTTCAGTAATCGGGAACCTTGCCTGATTGGTATGGAGGCATGTGGTGGATCGCAGCACTGGGCACGCGAGCTGGAGAAGATGGGGAACTCAGTTCGGTTGATGCAGGGACGGTTCGTTAAAGCATTCGTTATGGGCAACAAGAATGATGTGATGGATGCCCGAGCTATCTGGGTTGCGGTGCAGCAACCCGGCAAGGCTATATTCGGGATGGGTGGCCTGCTTTGCGCAGCATGCTCCCTTCAACGGGCATGAGCATGATTTGACTTTAAAATATCTGCTTAATTTATTTTTTGTGTATGTTTTGATGGAACCCTTCTACCAATTATTTCAGGTTACTAACTATGTTAAAGGACTTCTGGATCTGGCAGATAACAGCGGCCAGTTGATAAATTTTTATAAAGAGATTCCTGTTATGTGGATATATAGTCTGTCCGCAGTTCTAACTTCTGTGGTTTATCTCATATACGCAAAATGGTTTGTTCGTAAAAGAGTACAAAGATAATAGTCCGTTGATGACTGACTTTAATACTTAGAATATTAGAATTTCAAACAGTACACAGAACCTGCAGAGAAAAAATGACCAAAAATGAATGGATTTTACGATTGAGGCGCTGTACTTCAGGGGAAACGCTGGAAAAGGTTATTGAAAAAAATAAGTATTCGCTTTCAGATTCTGAACTTGAGCATTTTAACGCTGCCGTGGATCATCGCCTGGCAGAGCTGACAATGGGGAAATTGTATGACAAAATCCCCCCTGGTGTATGGAAATTTGTGAAATAGACTAAAGATGGGGCGACGACCTCGCCCCTGTGTTTATCCTGGTAAAAGTAACTTTTACTCGTGCCCTGGACTATTTCAGCTCACTCAACTGCTGACTGAGTGACGGAAATCCTGCCTGCGCCAGCAGGCGTGATACGCGCGCCGGAGCCGTTTGGTGCCGCTCCAGCCAGATAACCCGGAAATGCTGCTCGTCTCCATTTTCCCAGTGAGGAGGATTGGATACGCCAAACGGGCATTTCAGTCGCAATAGCGCGTCTTTAAATTCGCCATAGACAATTCCCTCCGGTACCAGGAACAAATCCCACTGCGCCGTCAGCTGCCGTATTTTTTGCGGATTTATACTATAGGTGTTCAACTGGCCTGTCAGAGAAACCGGCTGACTCAACTGTGTTGCCAGGAAACGGGCTGCTGCAAAATGGTGGGCGCCGTCGACATTGTTCCAGTAAAGCCGATCCGGTGCCCAGGAGAACTGGCTGAACACCATCTGCGACAGCCGTGCTGTGTAGCGACTGAGATTTCGCGCCAGCTGTTCGGAACTGACCGGTATTGTGATTTCAGAACAACGCTGTAACGCAAAATCATTCAGCTGAGATATGTTCAGGTCATCCTCTCCCGACGAGCTCAGCCCCCCGATACTGGAGATATCGCACCGATAATTTTCTGTAATCTCGCCGCTTACCAGGCCGTCCAGCTGCGGGATATGGCGTTGCAGGTAGACATAATTACCATCATGGCCGGGTCGCAGGTAGAGAATAGTGTTTTTATCACTGCCGAGCCATCTGTGCCAGCTGACAATTGAACGCAACCAGATAGTGTCCTGCCGCTGTGGTTTTTTTATTTCCAGAGCACCATTGTCGATCCGACGACGTAAGGTCGTCGGATATCCAACAGAATTCAGCACGCCATCCTGAAGCGGCTTACGCCACAGGAGGGGTCTATTATTGTCTGTCATATTGATAATCCTGGTAAGCGTACAGCGAGAGCCGTATTGACAGGGATGCGCCAGGGTAGCAGTTCGCTGACCCGGTTGACTGGCCAGTCGGCGATGACGTCAAGCACATAGCGGAGGTAGCCTTCTGGATCCACGCTGTTCAGTTTGCACGTCCCGATCAGGCTGTACAGCAGTGCTCCCCGCTCACCACCGTGGTCAGAGCCGAAGAACAGCCAGTTCTTTCTCCCCAGACTGACCATCCGCAGCGCATTTTCAGCGATGTTATTGTCCGCCTCGGCCCAGCCATCATCTGCATAGTACGTCAGCGCCGGCCACTGGTTTAGCGCATACGTGAACGCCTTCGCCAGCTCCGAGTGTCGCGACAGCGTTTTCATCTTTTCACGCAACCAGCTTTCCAGGGTACTAAGCAGCGGTTTCGTTTTCCGCTGACGTTCAGCAAGCCGTTGTTCCGCCGGCATTCCCCTTATCTCCGCCTCAACGGCGTACAGCTCGCCGATTCGCTTCAGGGCTTCAAGCTTTTCGCTGACAGTGCCATTGAGGCGGAGCATCCCGTGCCGGAACGTTACCTCACAGCTGATACTGAGGGTTTCCGGGTCCTCTGCGGGCGGTTCTGGCTGTACGGCAGCTGCATCGAGAGTCACAGGAAGTAGCTGAGGGCTGTCTGAAGAAGGTAATAGCAGCTTTCCCTCGCGCCATTGCTGGCGCCATTTGAACAACAGATTGGCGTTAATGCCATTTTCAAGCGCCAGTTTTGAGATGGATATCCCGGGTTCGCAGGAGGCAGCAACGAGCTGCTGTTTAAACTCAGGAGAATAGTTAGGGCAGCCTTTACGCCTGCCGGGAGTCATATTTTTCTGCATGTCTGACACTTTGGTTCCCACTACTTATTTTGGTGGACACCACTTTGTCGGATGCTTCAGATTATGACCAGACGGTTCATGCTGTACGCTTACCATGGTGTCGGTGGGCGCGGTGGACAAAGAAATCTTTCCCGGATACCGTTGATGCCCGGTTGACTGTCAATACAGGACAATGACAGCTGTAGTGATCAGGGTGGGAGCAATCTGTTTTCAGATGTCTTACTGATTCAGTAATCATTATGGAGAAATATAATGAACGGAAAATTGTTGAAAGTATCGTTCCTGGTTCTTGGGATGTTTTCTGGTGCAAAAATGGCATCTGCGGATACAGTTATGCAGAATAAAGAGGCTACTCCCCACAGACCTGTAGCAACAGTTTTACCCGAGAATGGAAAACTAACTGCTGATAATGGAGAGTTACACCAGGGTATTGCTCTTGAATGTGTTGGTGGAAAACCCGGAGGAATTTCCTATTACAGCCCGAAAAATGATCTTAATGTTGCGACGGATGCACCGGTTAATATAGAAATCCGGGTAGATAATAACCATCCGGTCAAATTTACTGCCAGCAGAAAGCTCAACGAAAAAGCCCCTGATGCATTAACAGTCAAATCTTATGATACAGACAGTACTCTTAGCCTAATCCATGATCTGGAAATAGCTAAAAATGACGTACAGGTGAAAGTCTGGACTCCAGAGGGAGATAAAAGTAAAACATTTGAGCTAAAAGCCAGTGATATGAAGGGAGCAATAAATAACTTCAGATCATATTGTGACGGGAAGTAGCCACATCCATTCTTCTTTAAGCCCTGCATGAACACCACCTCCTATGGAGGTGGTTAGCAATAAGTTGGCCCTGCCAATAATGTTACTCATGTGTGCGTATTCCGACCCAAACCGACCATTGATTCCGATTTAATCCGATCGGACTTTCCGATTTAATTCGACCACGAATTCCGATTTGTTCCGGCCAGATTTGGCCCGCCGTCGGAATCCGTGATCCTGGCTCCGGAATCCGTGATCGGATTGTCGGAATCGGTGATCCTGTCGTCGGAATCCCGCGCTTTTCACTTTTAAAACAATGGACAACACTTTCTCCTGATAACGCATCTTCCGGAGGAGTGTCGCCATGGCAAGACTGAGAATGCGGATGAGTAAAATTAAAGAACTGCTGCGCCTGAAATTTGACTGTCACCTGCCCAACAGGAGCATCTCAGCCTGTCTGAATATCGGGTGCAGCACTGTATCTGATGTGGTCACCCGCTTCAGGGGGAGCCAGCTGGCGTGGCCCCTGCCAGAAGAGATGACGGAATCACAACTCGAAGCGTTGCTCTATACCGGACGCGCCAGCGACAGCCATAAACGGATGCCCGACTTCCCGCAGTGCCATCAGGAACTGAAGCGTAAAGGGATGACCAAAATCCTGCTCTGGCAGGAATATCAACAGGAAGCCGGCGAAAACGCCTACGGGTACAGCCAGTTCTGTAACCTCTATGGTGAGTGGCTGAAGCAGCAAAAACGCAGTATGCGTCAGCATCATGTTGCCGGTGAGAAGCTGTTCCTCGACTTCTGCGGGCCGACGATCCCGGTTATCAACCCGGATACGGGCGAGGTACGGCAGGCGCACATCTTCGTCGCCACGCTCGGTGCCTCAAACTACACCTATGTTGAAGCCTGTGAAAACCAGCGGCAGGAAAGCTGGCTGATGGCCCACGTCAGGGCGTTCGAGTTCTTCGGCGGTGTTCCTCAGCTTCTCATCCCGGATAACCTGAAAGCGGCAGTCAGCCGCGCAGACCGCTACGAGCCGGTACTGAACGAGAACTACCGTAAGCTGGCCCGGCACTACAACACGGCCGTGATCCCGGCCCGACCCCGCAAGCCGAAAGACAAACCCAAAGTTGAAAATGCCGTCCAGGTAGTGGAGCGCTGGATCCTGATGCGGTTGCGGAATGAAGTGTTCCATACGCTGGCCGTGCTGAATCTGGCCATCAGTGAGCTACTCAGGGGCGAATCAATGCGTAAACTGGCGCAAACCGATCAGACGGGTTAAAAACTAAAGTAAGAAATAACCAGCGTGGGAAGCACGATCGAAATCGCCGGAATCACTGACCGGAATCATCGGAATACGCAATATAACGCTTGAATTCTCAGTTTCTTTCCCCTGAGGCTCTATCAGCTTTGAGTTCAATCATAAGTCAAGGCGAAAACACTGTCGGCATTCGCCGAACCTGCAGTCACTCTTCCGTCAGTCGAAAGATAACGAGCGGATAAATTAAGACTGGCATTACCATTATTATCCACTGCAACTCTTTCGGTCGCCTCGTTTAAAGGTAGTCGTTTATGCAAACCATCCATAATTTCCACAGCCACTCCGGTTGCTGAACTCTGGTCATTAAGTGCGAGCAGACTGCTGTTACTGGAGTCTGCATCACCGGTAAAGGTCAATTTAACACCACTGGCGGCACACCCCGTAAGATTAATCGCGAAATCTACTGCTTCGGAGTGTCCACCGGGATAAGCGAGCTGCCCGATCGACCAGTCCCCCAGATTGACAGTTTTATCCACATCGGCTGGATCGACCTCACAAGACAGTGCCACGATATTGCCGGTAAGCCTGATGTTTATCCTCGCAAGCCCACTTCCGTCAGGAGCTAGCTCATCCGCATATACTTCATTGGCAGGGGCGAATGCCAGTAGAGAAGAGATAAAAAACGCGATTACTAACAGCCCCAGCGTACCGTATTTTTCTTCAAGACTCATCATATATCTCCCGCCCTACTCAGTCGAAATCAACACGCAAATAACCTGCTGCAGTAAATTTACCTTCTGCAGGTTTATTTCCCGTAACACTGACAGGCCAGGCAGACACAGGAACCGTAGCAGAAAAGTTGTCATCCAGTCTGAATGGTATTTTGCTGTCAATGTTGTTGGGGGTGAGAGGTTTATGGTCTACATCAGCGATAATAAACCCCACATCCTTATTATCCGACACCATGACATTGCCAGATACCTTGTCAGCCTCAAGACGCATGGACAACATAGCCTGAGCATCCATATTCTTACATTTAATTCCAATGTTTTTTGTCTGAGGATTGATACCAGCAGGCCTGTTGCCGGCACCAGCCTGTGAAAACGACGGAGCACCAATATCTCCGAAACTCATTGTAATATAATCCCCTGAATTTAATTCACAACTTTGTGGAACATCTACTTCCCCTGACATAAAGAGTTCAGATACATAGGGTCCGGCCTCGCCAATATCAGGAGATTTTGAAATTTGAGTATGTAAAACGCTTTTACTAAATGCCGAGAAACCAACAAATGGTTTTATAATTTTTAATGATACCCTCCCCTTACTCCCTGATGACCACACGGACTGGGAGCTGGTAACAGTTTTATTTGATTCAGAGATGAATGGCACTGGTATATATTTGCTTACGTACCCGCCAACCCATGACTCAAATGAAACGGCCAGATATTCATTCAGAACATACCAGGTCCTTTGACCATCATTTGACAATTTAGGGAGAGAACTGGTTGTTGTTATGTATCCAGCAGCTTTGGCATTACAACCTGTTGTACTAAATTTACCATCTAAGGAATAGGTAAAAGAATTTTCCAATACTTCTCCGGCTTTATTTTTACCTACTGAATCGACTGAGCCGTTCACATTATCGTACGTAAAAACATGCGTTCCTCCAACAGGGATGCACGGTCCAAATGATTCAGCGCTTGCTGTGTTTACATATTCACCATAAATAAAAAAAATAAAAACAATCATGACATGAAAATATCTTTCAATTGCTTTCACTCATTACCTCCTTGTAATTCAGGGATCTTGAAATCTGACAGCAATACAGCAGTAAATTGATCATGGATATTATTCATCTTATTTTATTACGCCTTACATGATATTGTCATCGTAACCACAGCCTCATCTTCACTGTTCTGAGGGAGCTGGTACGGCATATTGCATTTCTGTGCATCACTGTCGCCCCACACCACCTCAAGCTCCCCGGCCAGCGGCACCCCCGTCAGGTAGACCTCTCCCGACTCACTTACTATACCGGTCACGCCAGACGTTTTCTCTGCCACCACCGAACCGAACGGTACCGGACGATTGTTGTGCATCAGCGTCAACAGGGCACGTACCCCCGTGTGCGTCCCGTACTCTGCCCTGACCAGGGCCCCCTGCGTCGGCACCACGCTTTGCACGTTGTCGTCCAGGTCCGTGTGCATATCCAGACTGTTCACATCCAGTGCCACCCGGTTACGCCGGTACATCGTCGCGTACGGCAGTACCGTGTAGCCTCGCCAGTCCGTCTTCACGCCGTTGCCATTTTCCACATGCACCCCCTTCGCCCCCGGTGCTTTTATCAGCACATTGGTGTCACCGAGTTCCTGCCCGAACGTCACCCCGTCGGCGTGAGCAACCACCCCGCCGGACACGTCCCAGTTAACCCGGTGGTCGTAACGGCTGTAGCTGTAGCCGGCACTGGCCGAGCCGTACCCCCCACGCAGTGATGCGCTGGCACTGCCACTGTTACCTGAACCATTGCTGTGACCCTGCATCACGCTGTAGCTGAGGTTGTGCTCCTTCAGCAGAGTCCCGCTAACCCCGGTTTGTACCCGGGTCACGCCGTCCTGGTCCCGGCTGGCCAGTGCCGTGGCATACAGACTGTTCAGCGCCTCATGTTCCGGCCTGTTATGCCCCAGGAAGCTACCGAACGGTACAGAGACACTCAGCGACAGCAGCCGGTTATCCCCGGACAGCCCGGTACTGCGGTTAAGGGCATACGACAGGTTGTAGCTGATGCCGTGCCAGCCGCTGGAGAATCCTGCCTGATACCAGGAATCTTTCCCGGTGGCATTCCAGTAGGTCTGCTGACTTCCTGACAGATAGAGCGAACCCAGGTCCCCCAACTGCTGGGAGATGTTCATCTGGAACCGCCCTTTCTTACTGCGGCGCAGGTTGTGATAACTCAGCGGTTCGTAACGATACCCCTGGCCATTACCCTCATCCTTCCAGGCGTACTGGTATCCTTCCATCGCGTCCCATGCCACCTCGCTCAGGGTGTAGAAACCGCGCGTGGAGTAGCGATAGCCTAGCAGCTGGAAATTTGTGCCAAACCCGTTCAGCGACTTGTTGTATAAAAAACGCAATGACTGTCCCTGATGACGGCTGTCATCTGCCAGCCGGCTCCAGGCGCTGGTCAGGTCGGCGGAAACCGCCCCCCACGTGCCGAGGTTCTGCCCGATGCCGCCGGCCAGGGACTGATATCGCCCGGCCTGCTGTGTACCGCCATACAAGGTGTACCCGCCGGCAAACCCTCGGGCCAGCGTGCCCTGCGCAAAGAAAGGTGAACTCTTGTCATGCATCCCGCTCCGGTAGCGACCGGCAACGAGGTCATACTTCAGTCGCCCTTCGCGCTGAAGCAACGGTACCGTCGAATAGGGCACCCTGTAGTGCTGAACATCGCCTGACTCGCTTTCCACTGTGACGTCAAGGTCACCGCTGGACGACGTCGGGTTCAGGTCGGTAATTTCAAAGGCGCCAGCCTGGACGGTGTTCTGATAAATCACATACCCGTTCTGTCTGACTGTCACTTTTGAACGACCGGAAGCCAGCCCCCTGACCGTCGGGGCATAACCCTGCTGACTGTCCGGATACATCGGGTCTGAGGTGTACAACCGCGCGCCACGAAAGCCCAGACTGTCAAATACATCACTGCTGCTGCTGCTGTCCCCCAGAATCAGCTCACTCTTCAGCGGAATGACCGTGCGCTGTGCATAGGTGGAAATACTCTGCCACCGGTTTGTCCGGTAACCATTTTTATAATCCGAATAGCTCCAGGCCCCGTTATGGCGCAGCCGCCACGCCCCCAGATTCAGCCCACCATTCAGGTTCAGGTAATAGCTGTCACTGTCACGTCCCTTATCGCCGGTGAAGGTATAGTTCAGCAGGCCGGCGTTAATCCCCTCATCCCATTCTTCCGGCGGAATATATCCCCGGACGCTACTCTGAATAACAGCCTGAGGAAAGGTAAGAACCAAACGCTGTGAGGAGAAATCGTAGTGAGACCCGGCCCCCGGGAACAGCGCCCTGAAGTCCAGGCACTGTCCGTCATCGCTTTTTATTCCCTGCAGGGCCGGAACACCGGAGGTGGCGACACCCAGTCGTTTCAGCCACTTCATCGTCAGACAAGGCACCAGACCTGTATCATCCCGGGGCATTCCGGCAGCCTCATTGGCAGAACCACGGTGCGCTGAAACCGGTGTGCTCTGACCGTCTGCGACCGGTGTTTCATCCGCTTCAAAACGGACATTCTGTGTGGTGACAAACTCCTCATTGAGCCAGACATCCACCCGGTAGACGCCCGGTGCCTGACCGGCACCGCTTTCAAAGCGTGACAGGTCCGCCACTTCCGTACCATCCCCGGATAAAAACGCAGGGTTAAACCAGTCAGCTGCGCGTGACGGGCACGTCAAGGCCCCCAGCACAGCCAGCGCAACGGCAGAGACCCGTACTCCGGCGGGCAGATATCGGGGAGTAAATAAAAGAGGATTCATAGCGTTCGGTCCCGGACAATGGATTCTGGTTACTGTGTTTTCCCGGTCTGCTGCGGCGTCACCGCACCGTAATCATTCACCGTCTGGAAACGAACCTCACCGGCGGTACCTGCAGGCAGGTTCAGGGACTGCTGTCCCTTTGGCGGCACCATGGTATTGGGTACTTTCTTTCCGCCCACGTACAGGTTAACCAGCGTCTCGTAGTACGGCGTCGGATTGGTGATCGTCAGGTGACCGCCACTCTGCTGAAAACGCAGGTGGTCGGCCGCTTCCGCTTCCCCCATCACCAGTCCGTCCGGGCGCATGAACAGCTTGATGCGTGACAGGATGGCCAGCTGGAGCGTATTTTTGTCCTTGATGGCCTCCTTGTTGACAGCCGGGATGGCTTTAACGCTCATCCAGTACACCGTTTCCCTGTCCTGCGGCAGCGGTTTACCGGTATACATAATGCGCAGCGTGTTCTCGCTTTTCGGCGCCGAGGCAAACAGCGGCGGCGTCACGACAAAATCATGCGTCTTATGACCACTCTCGTCCTCCACCCAGGCCTGAATGAGATAACGTTCGTGCGGGTCGCTGTTGGTGACAGGCAAAGAGGCCTGGCTGGCAGAGGCGGCATAAACCACCCGGGTGGCGCCCAGACCGACCCCACCGGCATACACCGGCCCGGTAACGGCCATTCCGGCAGCGGCCAGCATCAGCGCTGACGCGGTTATTCTGAAACTCATGATGTTGATACCTGTTGGATTAATAAACGACCGGTCCCTGTCACGGGTAAACCAGTCTGAACCAGACTTCGCTGTGCAGTGCGCCAGGCCAGACTTCACGGGACGTCGCCCGGTAACGAGCCACGTAATTCATAATCACTTCGCTGGCGTTCACGGAAACCGTGGTACCGGTACCCTGATCGGGAATGACCTGTCGCCCGGACTCATCAGACAGCATCAGCCCCAGTCCGCTGTAACCTTCACCTCCGCTGACGCCGGTGGGTGCCCCGTCGCCGGAGGTCACCAGAAACACATCGGCTTCCTTCGGGTCGGTCATACCGTAAAAGCTGACCCCCACGTCACTGACCAGTGACGGATTACAGTCAGTCAGGTGAATAGCGAATGGCACCCGTACAGGAGACAGGGAGCCGACGCCGTGAAACGTGTCGTTACGGTACTGGCCCATGCTGACCTGCATGTCCCGGCTTTCTGCCGATACCACACAGCTGCCTTCTGCCAGTGCGCCTCGTAAATGCACCTCACCTCCGCGGACAGTCACCACATGGTTACGGGCCTCCGCGCCGGAAGTTCCCATAAGAAGACAGGACAGACCTGACAGCATGGCCAGTACCACGCCGGAATGACGGAAATGCATATAATCACCTTCCCATAAAAGCCCCGGCTGTCATGTATCCAGCCGGGGAGGTTACGCTACAGGTTGCGGATTACTGGTATTGCATGATGAAGGTGGCGTCGGCGTTCGCCTGACCAGCAGTCGGTGCAGGCGTGGTGGATACATACTGCGCAGAGAAGTTCAGGGTATTCTCACCGTCAATCAGCGTATGCGCGGTGGAGAAAGTTGAGCCATCCGGGCTGACAGCCTTGGAAGCTTCATCCAGGATCTGAATACCCACGCCGGAAGCGGTGTCGGTGTTGCCGTTGGAACTGGAGTCAATCGCCAGCAGACCGGCCTGAGCGGCATCCTGCTGACCAGAGAAGGCGACGGCAGCCGTGGTAGCTACAGAGGTGTCACAGTCTTCCAGCTTGATTTTGAACGGGATGGCTGCAGACTTGTCGCCCTTGTTCTTGAAGTGGTGCAGGGTGTACTGTCCCAGGGTGACAGTCTGGTCAGCGGAATCCGCGCTGACAGAACAGGCCGCATCTACTAGGCTGCCGCGGAAGTGTACAGTACCGCCGGAGACGGTGGTGGTGGTCGGCGTGGTCGGAACATCATCCTCCGCGTGCGCCACACCCATGGACATTGCCATTACGGCACCAAAAACAACAGCCAGTTTGTTCAGTTTCATTATTAACTCCAGGTTAAATATATTAAAATAAAAATATAACCATTTCTGCCGGATAATGTCCGGTAGAAATGTTATATACATCCTGTGGTCGAACAGGTTGGCCTTATCCATAAAGCCAACAGAGAGAAGAAAAATCAGTAAAACACCCAAAACATACACACTCATATCAGATCAGTGATGCCGACGATATAAATAAGTTCTGGCGAAAAAACGTCTATATCACCCGGGTCTGGATATGTGGTGAAGCATGTACATCAGGCATCAGACAAAAATGACGATGTTTAAAAAATCGCTCTATCTCAATATTTAATCACAAAATACTTTCAGCTTTCGTCGGACAAGAAAATCAAGCTCACAGGCCAATTCACGCAATGGAATAAAGTAATCACTGCAGTCGTCATGGTTTGAAAGACATTGTCCTAGTTTACTTCGGATATAAATATAGCCACAGTCATCCGGTTGCATACCACAGACACAAGAAAGAAAACGCAGGATGTCTCCTGTTTCGGAGAAATTATAATCACTGACTCTGTTCTCTATCTGCGCCCGAGTTAAAATGTAATCTCCTGAATTAACGGTGATCGCACCTTTACTCATTATCATTCGAGGCCCTGTAAATTACTCAGAAAAATAAAATCATAGATACCAAAACTCTCCGAATCTCCTTGTGTTGAACAAGAGTATACACAACCTTACAGAATCGACAATGGCGATCAATAGCCCAAACCCAATAGTCAAAAACTATCACACCTTAACTTATCGATCGTTCAACTCGATATCAATAAAAAAACAACACATTGATTTAAAACAATTTAATCAAAAACCAATATTCATCCATTTTTAAGCCAGACAGACACCCCTAACAATTTAGCAACAGAATATAACTTTCTAATTACCCGACTGGTATATGGAATGTTTATATAAAACGCGAGTAACTAAAACAAATACAAAACGCAAAAATTTAGCTTTGTTAAAATATTGCAACGAGTTGTTGGTTTATATTTTACGGGATTGATGTGAGCAGAGCCGCCGGTTAGATGTTGGGAATGGCAGGCGTCCACTGGCGGAAACGACGATGCTACGGATGAAGAAGATATTTGGAGAGTGGCTGTCGCAAGGTGATTACAATGCGCAGATGGGAGAGTAAATGGCGGGGGGCTCCTATTTAGTTGTCAAGCATGTTTATGACGCAGCAGGGGTACGGTTGGTGGCCTGCGTAGTCTGTGCGGCAAGATCATCATCAAAGCCGCAGAGCATGGAGAGTTCGGCTATTTGCTCGTCAGCCAGTTTTAGCGTGCATAACGCGTGAGGCAGGGTACGGGCCGCTTCGGCGATGATGGCCGCATCGCGGGTATCGGTTTTGGCTTCACCGGCGTGTAAGTCAGCGATGCGGCGCATTCAGAGCGGGCAACGGCGACGGGTTATGCGCAGATGGTGACTGCGGGTCAACAACCAGCAATATCTGACCATGCTGTTTCAGGTCAGATATCAGCGATCTGAGTTTGTTTTCGTCGATGGGTAATGCCTTATCGAACAGGCTTTTACCTGAACGATCAACGGCAACAGCGTGATGTGTATCTTTACCAACATCAACGCCAATAATGACCTGAACTTATTCGTAATTGCTGGATTCGGTCATTCTGTCTCCCTGTTTATACGGGTTAACCAGATAACCACGGGGAGAAGGTACCGGCATCCACGTTACAGACGGTCCCGGCAAAAGTGTCTGACCAGGCCCCTATCAGCGGTTACCAACGCCCCACCAGACCCGGTGACATCCCCCCGGCTCATGAACTACTGAGGGCAGTAATCATGCCGGGTCTGGCTGGCTAACCCATTATAAATGGGTATGAATAAAGTAACGGGGAAGCGATGACTAGAATGACGCATGCTAGTCAGCGTTCGGATTGCCTTGAAATAGGTAGAAACGGCTTTGCTGTACCTGTAAAATGGTAAATTTAACAAAGCCATTCGGGCAAAGATGTGCTGCTGGCGATAGAGGGGCAGATAGTCGCGGTACTTACTGATCACCACTTGCGCAACCAGACTGGCCTCTGCGGTACTTTTCGGGATGATATGAGCGGGCATTTCACCACTGACCACCCGCTGGCAACAGGTGCATCCATATTGTGGGCGAACATACTGGTTCACCACGAAGTGAGCCGGGATATATTCCAGTTTTTCGCTCACTTCATCGCGGATGTGGCGCAGCTTCCATGGGCACCCAGGCTTAATATATTAGATTGAATTAAAATACACTTAGCATTACGGATTAAGCCTGTATTATAATATTAAAAACAAAATACCCTGATACGGCTGAAGGCCTTGATGTACGCGCTTCCAAGCTTACCCACGAACGATAATGGTAACCGACCTGATTAAATAAATCAGGGTTATCTTCTTGTGTAATGCATATAACTAATTCAGGGTCAGTATTGACATCAGGAATAGTTACAAGGTTTGTGTACCCATTAACGGTTTTTATTGCCATTCTAAATCTCATATCAACTACATATTCAAGTAAATTGCCCTGAGCTTTAGCACTGAATTCAGTATATGTGTCACGATGAAGTAACGTTCCAGTGAACCCATGAAAAAAAACGGATTCAATTGATGCTAATTTTCTCCATCCTTCATCAAGGGATAATAAATTTGAACGTGATACCAAAGGATATTTAGAAGCCAAACCTAAAGATTCAGTATTGTCCTCTTCACTTACAAAAGCTTTTATTCCATTCCATATATGTGTTCCTTTGACCCCTCGATAAACATTATCATCATCTTCAGTTTCTCTCCCCCAGTCCATAGCAATTACTTTTCTTTCATCTGCAGAGATAATTGGTGATCCAGACGAGCCTGGTGCTGAGAAACAATTTGATTTGACTTGTTGTTCAATCACATCAAGGATGGAACATCTTTCGTTGATATCTTGTGTTGAAAAGTATGAGGTCTTTTGCACCACCCCTCCCGGATGTCCTGGCATATAAACTGTTTTACCTGGTAGCGAATCATCATTTGTATGAAGTGATAATCCACCGATAAGTTCAGCCAACCTGGAATATTTAACATCAAACTCATCCAACTCAACCACACCATAATCATTGTTGGGATCGTTTTCAGGGTCTGTAGTTCCAATTTTCAGGACTTTTTGAATATCAATACTCATGCTATTTTCTGTATTATCATGTAAAAGCTCGAGGGCTGCAGATACTCCACTTTCATTAATTGAAGGTATTATGACGTGGCTATTAGTAACAGCTAAGTTTGTTTTACCTAAGATCCAACTCGTTCCTGATTCGGTAACACCTCCATGATAAATACCAACAGGCCTGGTCGCTTCATAGGCACCAGGATCGACATCACCTAGTTCAGACGAGTAAAACTGGCCATTCTCGTCTGGGTTAATCAGATATTCATTTTTAATGTACGACAATGAATCAAGAATAAAACCATCTTCTCCTTTCAAGGGAGATATAATTTTAAAAATGAATTTATGGCCTTTAAGAGGGCGAGTTGTGATACTGACACCATCATTTGATTCTTGGATTCTTTTCCCCATGAATGAGGCAAAATCCGTACCATCTTCATTAGCAATCAACAATACGGATTTTTTTGATAATTTAACCTTACTTAAAGAAAATCTGTATGCATTTTTATGTTCCATCTGGACAGTTAGCTCAGATGTTTTAATTGAAACATCAAGCTTATGATTCAAAACTCCATTTTTTAATTGAACAGCTTTAACTTCAAGACCCTTACCATCTATTTTCACAAACATATACAATTTCCTTTTTCTTTTCAAACAATTTCCGAACATTGAAGGATTGATTATCTGCCACTTATAAGAGCTCGTACTCATATTGCCGACGACGAACAAGACCCGGCATGATTATCCCTCCTGCTTTCACCCATCGGGGAAACTCTTCAGCAGCGCCGGAGTAATCCCTTGCGTTCAGTTTTCTCAACAAAGTTGATGTACTGAAATGCCCACAACCGAGATTGAATATAAACGAGACCAGGGCATCAAACTGGTTCTGCGTCAAGGGGACATTAACATTCGCAGAGATACATGCTTCGGCATCCCTGACATCAATACGCAGCAGGTGTTCCGCCTCTTCTTTTCATTATATACCTCCTGACCCGATGGTTGTCGTTTATCCTGAGTACTGGTTACCAACACTCGAAAATTCTTTTTCAGAATATACTCACAAAAATCCCTGTCCTGCTCCGTGGTTAAATGGTCTTTAGTCCTTTTTCTTTATAATTACTTTATTTTCAATGTAAGCAATGATTTTGATCATAACAGTAACTGCCAGAGCACTACAGAGGAAAGCGCCGACCGGACGTTTACCGGTAAAATCGGAAGGAATAAAATTATTCACCAGCATAAGTGCGGTATCAGCTCCGACAATTCCCATAACAAACGAGACAATAAAAATAAATGGTTGTCTGCCTTTGTCAAAATGATGCTGAGTAAGAATATAAACGAGGGCTCCGGATAAGGAGGCTATGATTACATCGAGGTTAATGTGGTCAGTTATAGATAATGACATAGATACCCCATTTAAATAAATGGCTATTACCGTGAAACTACACTCCGGATATTTATATTCCCGGATGGCGATGTGAAATTGCATACTGCGTTAGAATCACCATAGACCTTATAAGGATGTATTTACAGTGGTTAATATCGATCATTACACACCCAATTGATAGTGAAAAACTATCACATAAAAACAATTGATCGTCAGAATCAATTGTTAATGGCAGGTAATTAAGTTATGCATGTGTTTTTATTATATAAAATAATTAACCTATACATTATTGTAAATTTAGAAAAGTAACGTTTCGTGAACAGTTTATTGTTCAATGAATCGTCAACAAAATTCATTTTGGGGTTTTGTATTTGATGCCGCTTTGCGGCATGGAGGCGCCAGCCTATGTTAAATGGTGAACGGAAAGTGAGTGGCGCCGAAGCCCGGCGTAGCCGGCAGCTGTTTGACAGGTACTGCCTATCGCCATCCCCGCCCTGTAAAGCCAAAACCACGGATAACGCTTCAGAAGCTGCTGTACGCGGTCGGAGTGAGCTCGTCGAGGGTTTTATTGCTGTTGCATCAGCCTCCATCCCGGCAGCAACACGTTGAAGGTCAACGAGACCGCTCCGACTGACGTCAATGAACCACTGATTTAGCTGGGATTTATTCTTCATCTTCAGCATCCGGTAGAAGTTGAGTGACAGCTGTTGCGCCATTTTCAGTTGGGGTTCTTTCTGGCACATTGACTCGATGAAGCGGGACGCATAGTTTTCTTCTCCTCTGATCATTCGGCAGGGCATTAACCAGCGACTGACCCGGGATGCTGAGCGAAGCCGCCTCGGGGCGACAACCGGAGCGTTGATATGTTTACGCCACCTGGACACAGCATCCCTGACGGTCGTTTCACTCCCGGTAAAACCAGCATCCACCATCTCTCGCCATAACTGGCTGGCATTATGGTTACCGTTTATTCGTTGTTCTTCCAGCCATCCCTGCCACGGATCCAGAAGCCCGGGTTTTGGTGGTTTCGTTGATATTTCAGGGAAGGCTTTCGACTGTATCCACCGACGAACCGTCACCCGGGACAGCCCGGTGAGGCGTGATATTTCTCGGATCCCGCAACCTTTTTTATGAAGAGCGTCGACCTCAGACCAGCGTTGATATTGCTTGTCACGCCGCTGCTGTTTAATTTTCTCAGGGCGACGTAGTGTTGAGACTGGTACCAGAGACGCTTCAGGGATTTGCTTTTGGGGAGATAACTCAGTGGCAACCAGCCTTATCAGTGGCATGTGTCTGTACATCATTCGTTCCAGCGCATCACCGATATTCTTCAGCAGGTGCCAGCGATCGGCTATAGCACTGGCCGCAGCTGCAACGGTGTAGTTCTGATCAAGGACCAGTTGAGCGGATTCGCGTTTAAACTCTGCACTGAAATTTCTTTTTTTCATTGAGGCACCTGTAATGTTCTGAGGTGAGCATA
>NZ_WQRE01000010.1:0-104066 GCF_009758445.1 Klebsiella sp. 10-1 | reverse complement strand
CTGCGCGGTTAACGTTGAGCGTATTGCCGACCAGCGGGCCGCCGAGCAGTACGTGATCGATGAGTACAGCAGGCTAAAAGCCCGCCTGCGCGAAAGCGCGATGGGTTAAGTCAGACCGTTTTCCCGGAGGCGCACGAAGCGCCTTTCCGGGATGCGGATCGGTCCTTCCGGCGGCGCGATGCTTACCGGAGGGACAAATTTATCGCCCTGCTTTCATCATGCCTGCTTCGTGCCTGTCATTTTCTTCTCCTGCTCCTCCCTTTATACTGCTCACAATGTTCTCTACCGATAATAAAAAATGAAATACCTCTATTTATTACTGGCGCTGGTCTCTGCCGCCACAAACGCCACGGAACCAGGCAGTCAGTACAAACAGCAGGCAGAATCGGGCGACCCGCGCGCGCAGTACTATCTCGCCGATACCTACGTCAGTTCGGGCGACTATCCGCAGGCCGAATACTGGGCGCAGAAGTCGGCGGAAAGCGGCGATGGCGATGCGCTGGCGCTGCTGGCGCAGCTGAAGATCCGCAACCCGCAGAACGCCGATTACAAGCAGGCCAGGCAGCTGGCGGAAAAGTCGGTGCAGGCCGGCAGCAAGGCCGGGGAGATCGTCCTTGCCCGGGTGCTGGTTAATCATCAGGCCGGCAAGCCGGACTATTCGCACGCCATAACCCTGCTGCAGGACGCGGCCCAGGACCCGGAAAGCGACTCCGCCGTTGACGCGCAGATGCTGCTCGGGCTGATTTACGCCAGCGGCGTGCAGATTGCGGAAGATGACGCCGCGGCCACGCTCTATTTTAAACGCAGCTCCTCGCTGTCCCGCACCGGCTACGCCGAGTACTGGGCCGGGATGATGTTCCAGCAGGGGGAGAAAGGCTTTATCGAACCCAATCAGCAGAAGGCCCTGCACTGGCTAAACGTCAGCTGTCAGGAGGGGTTTGATACCGGATGCGAGGAGTTTGAGCGGATAACCAAGGGGTAGCCTCTTCGCGCCCGGATGGCTTTTTACGGTGGTTTGGGCGAAGGCGTGCGTTGTGGCTAGCGCTGTAGCGTAAGTTCTGTGGAATGTGAACGGAACTTAAAACACGGCCTTCGCCCAAACCACCGTTGACTGGAATCCCCTGCCCTACGATAAAAAAACCCGGCGCATGGCGCCGGGTTTGCTATTTAATTACGCGTTTATTGCGCGGTCTTATCAAATTTGCCCAGCACCTCACGTTCGTACGCCAGCGCTTTCTTACGGTCAAATTTGTGTTCCCACTTGGCGATAACCAGCACCGCCAGGGCATTCCCCACCACGTTCAGCGCGGTACGCGCCATATCGAGGATACGGTCAACGCCGGCAATAAAGGCCAGGCCTTCCAGCGGGATGCCTACGCTGCCCAGCGTCGCCAGCAGCACCACGAAGGAGACGCCCGGTACGCCGGCAATCCCTTTCGAGGTCACCATCAGGGTCAGCACCAGGGTAATCTCCTGCCACAGCGACAGGTCAATCCCGTACAGCTGGGCGATAAAGATCGCCGCAATGCTCTGGTATAACGTCGAGCCGTCGAGGTTAAAGGAGTAGCCGGTCGGCACCACGAAGCTGGTGATTGAGGCCGGCGCGCCGTAGGCTTCCATTTTCTCAATAATACGCGGCAGCACGCTTTCGGAGCTGGCGGTGGAGTATGCGAGGATCAGTTCGTCTTTCAGGATGCGAATCAGGATCCAGATGCTCAGGCCGCAGACCCGTGCGACGAGTCCCAGCACCACCAGCGCAAAGAACAGAATCGCGAAATAGACCAGAATCACCAGCTTGGCCAGCGGCCACAGGGAGGCGAAGCCAAAGGTGGCGACGGTCACGGAGATCAGCGCAAATACCCCCACCGGCGCGTAGCGCATCACCATGTGCGTCACTTTGAACATGGTCTCGGAAATGGAGCGGAAAACGGTCACCAGCGGCTCACGATGCGTTGCCGGCAGCGAGGAGAGGCCCAGACCGAACAGCACCGAGAAGAAGATAATCGGCAGCATATCGCCTTTCGCCATCGAGGCGACGATATTGGTCGGCACCAGCGACAAAATCGTCCCCATCAGCCCGTGCGCGTGGCTTTGCACTTCCGCCGTCGTACTTTGGTATTTCGAAATATCGACCGCCGCCAGCTGCGACATATCAATGCCGGTTCCCGGCTGGAAAACGTTGGCCAGGGTAATCCCCAGCACGATTGCCACCGTGGTGATCACTTCAAAATAGATAATCGTTTTGGCGCCAATGCGCCCCAGCTGCTTAGCGTCGCCAACGCCCGCAATCCCGACCACCAGCGTCGAAATCACAATCGGCACCACGATCATTTTGATCAGGTGGATAAAGATATCGCCCGCAGGCGTCAGGAGGTTCGAGATTAACCAGTCACGACTTTCGGCGTGGTAATGCAGATAACTGCCCAGGAGTATGCCCAGCACCAGGGCCAGCAAAATTTGCCAGGCCAGGCTGACTTTTGTTTTTTTCATCACTACAGACTTCCTCAATGAAAGGCACCATTACCGGAGGTAATGTTACCCACTGAAAGGGGTATGAATTGTGTTGCGTTGCTCTATGGGGTTTTTTAACGCGCGATATGAGTATCATTTGCACGGCCTGCTGCGCAAGCGTTTAAGAACAGGCCTTTACTCTGGTTTTATGCATAAAGCCGCTAATTCCCCCCACTTACATTGCATAAGTATCTGTTATAAAAAAATTTTAATCGATTCCATTTCTATAAATTCACTTGCGAAATTATTCCACTTAAAAGTTTCATTTGATTAATTTTCATTCAGTTGAATTAATGCGTGATCTGCCCCCCAAATAGCAAACAAAGCTCTCAAAGCCCCTACTATTAACGTTTATTTGACATATATTTAACAACCTACAGGAGAAAAAAAGCCATGAGCCAAATACATAAACACTCTATTCCCGCAAATATTGCGGACAGCTGCCTGATTAACCCGGAACAGTACAAGGCGCAGTATCAACAGTCTGTGACCGATCCCGACGCGTACTGGGGTGAGCAGGGAAAAAT
This sequence comes from Klebsiella sp. 10-1, assembly GCF_009758445.1. Classification (NCBI taxonomy): domain Bacteria; kingdom Pseudomonadati; phylum Pseudomonadota; class Gammaproteobacteria; order Enterobacterales; family Enterobacteriaceae; genus Klebsiella; species Klebsiella sp. 10-1. The sequence continues at coordinate 101,028 of NZ_WQRE01000010.1, read as the reverse complement.
CCTCGACTGGATGCGGCCCTATACGCGCGTGAAGAACACCTCATTTGCCCCGGGCAACGTCTCTATCAAATGGTATGAAGATGGAACGCTGAACCTGGCGGCTAACTGTCTCGATCGCCACCTTGCGGAGCGCGGCGAGCAGACGGCCATCATCTGGGAAGGCGACGATGCCAGCCAGAGCAAGAAAATTACCTATCGCGAGCTGCATCGCGACGTGTGCCGCTTTGCCAACGCCCTGCTCGGCCTCGGGATTAAAAAAGGCGACGTGGTCGCTATCTATATGCCGATGGTGCCCGAAGCGGCGGTCGCTATGCTGGCCTGCGCGCGCATTGGCGCCATCCACTCGGTTATTTTCGGCGGCTTCTCGCCGGAAGCGGTGGCCGGGCGCATCATCGACTCCAGCTCGCGGCTGGTGATCACCGCCGACGAAGGGCTGCGCGCCGGTCGCGCTATTCCGCTGAAGAAAAACGTCGATGACGCGCTGAAAAATCCTAACGTAACCAGCATTGAAAACGTTGTCGTCCTCAAGCGTACCGGGGGCAAAACGGAATGGCACGAGGGTCGCGACCTGTGGTGGAGCGATCTGCTGGAAAACGCCAGCGACCAGCATCAGCCGGAAGAGATGAACGCGGAAGACCCGCTGTTTATCCTCTATACCTCAGGCTCAACCGGCAAGCCGAAAGGCGTCCTGCACACCACCGGGGGCTACCTGGTGTATGCGGCGACGACCTTCAAATACGTATTCGACTATCATCCTGGCGATATCTACTGGTGCACCGCCGACGTGGGCTGGGTAACCGGCCACAGCTACCTGCTGTACGGCCCGCTGGCCTGCGGCGCGACGACGCTGATGTTTGAAGGGGTACCAAACTGGCCGACTCCGGCGCGCATGTGCCAGGTGGTGGATAAACACCAGGTCAGCATCCTTTATACCGCACCGACGGCGATCCGCGCGCTGATGGCCGAGGGTGATAAGGCCATCGAAGGCACCGACCGCTCTTCCCTGCGCATTCTGGGCTCCGTCGGCGAGCCGATCAACCCGGAAGCCTGGGAGTGGTACTGGAAAAAAATCGGCAACGAGAAATGCCCGGTGATGGACACCTGGTGGCAGACCGAAACCGGCGGCTTTATGATCACCCCGCTGCCGGGCGCTATTGAGCTGAAGGCCGGCTCCGCCACCCGTCCGTTCTTCGGCGTTCAGCCGGTGATCGTCGATAACGGAGGCACGCCGCTGGAAGGGGCCACCGAGGGCAACCTCGCCATCGCCGACTCCTGGCCTGGCCAGGCGCGTACCCTGTTCGGCGACCACGAGCGCTTCGAGCAAACCTACTTCTCCACCTTTAAAAATATGTACTTCAGCGGCGACGGCGCACGCCGCGACGAGGATGGCTACTACTGGATAACCGGCCGCGTGGATGACGTGCTGAACGTTTCCGGCCACCGCCTGGGCACCGCCGAAATTGAATCGGCGCTGGTTTCACACCCGAAAATCGCCGAAGCGGCGGTGGTCGGCATTCCGCATAACATCAAAGGTCAGGCAATTTACGCCTACGTGACGCTGAATCACGGCGAAGAGCCTACGCCGGAGCTGTACGCGGAAGTGCGCAACTGGGTGCGTAAAGAGATCGGCCCGCTGGCAACCCCGGATGTGCTGCACTGGACCGATTCGTTACCGAAAACCCGCTCCGGTAAAATCATGCGCCGCATCCTGCGCAAGATTGCCGCCGGCGACACCAGCAACCTCGGCGATACCTCAACGCTCGCCGATCCTGGCGTGGTGGAAAAACTGCTCGAAGAGAAGCAGTCCATCGCAATGCCATAGCCAGTACGTACTGAATCCCTACACCCTCTCCCCTACCGGGGAGAGGAGATCAACATAAAACCTTCCTAAGGATTCCAGGCAGCAGGAAAGCGGTAAGCAGGCGGATTCCCGACGGTTAGCTGTCGGGCGGACAAGTGCTGCCGACGTCTCGCGCGTGGATGACGAAAGGAATACCTCTGGAGACGCTATGATGAATGATCAAATTTGTCAGCGGATAGAAAATAGTGCGCATTTCAGGGAGTTAGTTGCAACCCGGCAAAGGTTTGCCGCCATTTTGTCACTGATCATGCTGGTTATCTACGTCGGCTTCATTTTGCTTATCGCCTTTGCCCCCGGCTGGCTGGGTACGCCGCTGCACGCGGGAACCAGCGTCACCCGCGGCATCCCCATCGGCATTGGCGTCATCGTTATCTCCTTCCTGCTCACCGGGGTTTACGTCTGGCGGGCCAACGGCGAATTCGATCGTCTGACGAAAAGCGTTCTCAAAGAGGTGCAGGCATCATGAAGAAAGTTCTGACGGCGCTTGCCGCCACGCTCCCGGCTGCCGCAAACGCGGCCGATACGATCGCCGGCGCGGTGCAGCGCCAGCCGACAAACTGGCAGGCGATTATCATGTTCCTGATCTTCGTCGCCCTGACGCTCTATATCACCTGGTGGGCGTCAAAACGGGTACGCTCGCGCAGCGATTACTATACCGCCGGGGGGAACATCACCGGCTTCCAGAACGGGCTGGCGATTGCCGGCGACTTTATGTCCGCCGCCTCCTTCCTCGGGATCTCCGCGCTGGTTTATACCTCCGGCTACGACGGGCTGATTTACTCCCTCGGCTTCCTGGTCGGCTGGCCGATTATTCTGTTCCTGATTGCCGAACGCCTGCGCAACCTCGGACGCTATACCTTTGCCGACGTCGCCTCTTATCGCCTGAAGCAGGGGCCAATCCGCACCCTCTCCGCCTGCGGCTCGCTGGTGGTGGTGGCGCTGTATCTGATTGCGCAGATGGTCGGCGCGGGCAAGCTTATCCAGCTGCTGTTCGGCCTTAACTACCACGTTGCGGTGGTGCTGGTCGGCGTGCTGATGGTGCTGTACGTGCTGTTCGGCGGGATGCTGGCGACAACGTGGGTACAGATCATTAAAGCGGTTCTGCTGCTGTGCGGCGCCAGCTTTATGGCCTTTATGGTGATGAAGCACGTAGGCTTCAGCTTCAATAACCTGTTCAGCGAAGCGATGGCGGTCCATCCTAAAGGGGCGGCAATTATGAGCCCTGGCGGACTGGTGAAAGACCCGATATCGGCGCTGTCGCTTGGGCTGGGGCTGATGTTTGGTACCGCCGGTCTGCCGCATATTCTGATGCGTTTCTTCACCGTGAGCGATGCGCGCGAAGCGCGTAAAAGCGTATTCTACGCCACCGGTTTTATGGGCTACTTCTATATCCTGACCTTTATTATCGGCTTCGGCGCCATCATGCTGGTGGGCGCGAATCCGGCGTTTAAAGACGCGGCGGGCGCGCTTATCGGCGGCAACAACATGGCGGCGGTGCACCTCGCCGACGCGGTGGGCGGCAATCTGTTCCTCGGCTTTATTTCGGCAGTGGCCTTCGCCACCATCCTTGCGGTGGTCGCGGGCTTAACCCTGGCCGGCGCGTCGGCGGTCTCCCACGACCTGTACGCCAACGTCTTCCGTAAGGGCGCCAGCGAGCGCGATGAGCTGCGGGTATCGAAAATTACCGTGCTGATCCTCGGCGTGGTTGCCATTCTGCTGGGGATTCTGTTCGAAAATCAGAACATTGCCTTCATGGTCGGACTGGCGTTCTCGATTGCCGCCAGCTGTAACTTCCCCATCATTCTGCTGTCGATGTACTGGTCGAAGCTGACCACGCGCGGAGCGATGATTGGCGGCTGGCTGGGCCTGCTGACCGCCGTCATCCTGATGATCCTCGGCCCGACCATTTGGGTCCAGATCCTCGGCCATGAGAAGGCGATCTTCCCGTACGAGTACCCGGCGCTGTTCTCGATTGCCATCGCCTTTATCGGCATCTGGTTCTTCTCTGCTACCGATACCTCGGCGGAAGGGCTGCGCGAACGCGAGCTGTTCCGCGCCCAGTTTATCCGTTCACAGACCGGTATCGGTATCGAACGCGGCCAGGCGCATTAAGCCTCTTAACCCCGGCCAGACGGCCGGGGCTCATCAAAACATCAGCAGGCGCACCAGCGGCGCCGCCAGCACCATCACCACTCCCGAAAGCATCATCACCAGGCTGGCGACAACGCCCTCCTGCGGCCCGAGCTCATAGGAGCGCGCGGTTCCGGCGCCGTGCGAAGCGGCGCCGAATCCCGCCCCTTTCGCCATCCCTGCACGAATCGACAGGCGCAAAAACAGCACATCGCCGATCGCCATGCCAAATACCCCGGTCACCACCACAAACAGCGCGACCAGATCCGGCTGGCCGCCGAGGGGCCGGGCCGCGGCCAGCGCAAAAGGCGTGGTGACCGAACGCACCGCCAGGCTGCGCTGAATCTCATCGGAAAGGGTGAACAGGCGCGCCAGCCAGACCGAGCTGCAGACCGCCACGATTGAGGCCGTCAGCACCCCGGCGCTCAGCGACATCCAGTGGCGTTTAATAATAGCCAGGTTGTCATACACCGGCACGGCGAAAGCGATCGTCGCCGGCCCCAGCAGCCACAGCAGCCAGTGGGCCTCCCCCATATAGCTTTGATACGAAATATGGCCAAAGACCAGAATCAGCACCAGCAGTATCGGGGTAAAGACCAGCGGCATCAGCGGAAGCCTGTGGAAGCGGCGATAGAGGCGTTTATTGGCAAAATAGAGCGCCAGCGTCACGATCAGGCACAGGATGCTCAACAGGAGATCACTCATGCTTCATCCTGCTGATTTCGTAGCGATAAACTTTATCCACCACCCACGCCGTCGCCCCCAGCACCAGCGTCGTGCTCAGCGCAATCACCAGCAGAATGCGCCAGCCGTCCACCATCAGCAGCTGGGTGTAGTTGACCACCGCCACCACCGCCGGCACGAAGAACAGCAGCATTTCTGCCAGCAGCCAGCGGGCGCCGGCACGCACCCAGTTCAGCGGGATCACCCGACAGACGATTAATGCCAGCAGCATCAGCATGCCGACTAAATTTGCCGGGAGCGGCAGGTGCAGCCAGTTAACCAGATATTGAGCGCAGACAAACAGTCCGGCATAAACCAGTACCTGAACCGGTACCTGAAGGCGTTGCACAACGAAGGGGGTAACGCGAGCTGGCGCGAAGGCCATGAGCGATATTCCTGAAAAAGAAGCCAGGCGAGCAGTATAGTGAGCCGCCAGGTTGGACAGAAATGAATTAAAATCATCACAGGTATAGTCTCAGGGAATAATTATGGATATCCGCACGCTGCGTTATTTTGTCGAAGTCGTCCGCCAGCAGAGTTTCACTCGCGCGGCAGAGAAACTGTTCGTCACGCAGCCCACCATCAGCAAGATGCTAAAAAACCTCGAAGATGAGCTCAACTGTACGCTGCTTATTCGCGACGGCCGCAGGCTCCTGCTGACCGATACCGGCCGGGTGGTTTTCGAGCGCGGGCAGGCGATTCTGGGCGAATTTCGCCAGCTGGAATCTGAGCTTAGCGATATTAACCATCTGCATAAGGGCATTCTGCGGCTGGGGATCCCGCCGATGGTCGGGATGCTGATGGCCGAGCCTATCGGCCTGTTTCGTCAGCGCTATCCGGGCGTGGAGCTGAAAATTGCCGAGTTCGGCGGGCTGACCGTGCAGCAGGCGGTCAGCAACGGCGAGCTGGACCTGGCGATGACGGCGCTGCCGGTCGATGAGGAGAGCGGCCTGGCGACGCTGCCGCTTTTCAACCATCCGCTGTGCGTGCTGGCACCGCGAACGGCGCCATGGGAGGGCGTTAGCTCGCTGTCGCCGCAGGAGCTCGCCGCCCATCCGCTGGTGATTTATAACGAAGATTTCGCCCTCAGCCAGCAGCTGATGCAGCTGTTTACCGACTACGAGGTGAAACCCCGTATCGCGGTGCGCAGCGGGCAGTGGGACTTCCTCGCCGCTATGGTTCAGGCGGGAATTGGCGTGGCGATCCTGCCGCAGCCGATTTGTGAGCGCCTCGATACCCGGCATTTTTACACGATACCGCTGCAGAGCGAGCTGCGCTGGGAGCTGGGAATGATTTGGCGGGAGGGCGTTTACCTGTCGCATAGCGCGCAGGCGTGGCTGGAGTGCAGTAAGGCCTTCTGGCTGAATGAGTAAACGCCCGGAGGCGGCGCGTTGCGCCGGTCCGGGCTACCAACTACAGATCAGCCAACCGCACGGCCCCGACGGGGCGCGGCGGCGATTATTGATCTTCGATTAACAGCGCTTCCAGCAGGTCAAGGTCGTGCAGCAGCTTCTGCAGCGTCTCGTTGCTGATCTGGCGGGTCGCGCGCAGATGGTACAGCTCGCCGCGCTCTGAACGCAGCGCCGCCAGGCGGAACCGGCGCTCAAGCTGCTCTTCGAGGATTGAGGTTTCCACGTCGTTACGGCCGTCGACCCGCCGGCGCAGGTTACCGATCACGCGTGAACTGACCTCCGTCAGCAGCTGGTTATCGATATTCTCTTTGGTATCCGCCGCCAGCCGCTCCTCCATCTTTTGAATCGCCACGATCGCCACGTCCGCCGTTGCCGCGCGCGCCAGGCGCTCCTCTTTACGCTGCTGGACATGGTCGGTCGACTCAATGTGGCGCAGCAGGATCGGTAGCGCAATCACGCCGACAAACAGCGAGAACAGAATGACCCCGGCGGCAAGGAACACCAGCTCATAGCGTGCAGGGAAAACGTCGCCGTCCGGCAGCAGCAGCGGTATCGACAGTACGCCGGCGAGGGTAATCGCCCCGCGCACCCCGGCCACCGAGGAGATCAGCAGCTCGCGGTTTGTCCAGGAGCCAAACTCCATCGGTTTCTTCTTCAGGAAGCGCTGGCTTAGCTTGCGCATCGTCCACAGCCAGCCAAAACGGACCAGCATCAGCGCGGCGTAAATCAGGATAATGTCGGTAAACAGCATCCAGGTTTCAACGTTGGGGTCCGCTTCCGCCGCCACCAGCGAGCTCGACAGAATATCCGGCAGCTGCAGGCCTAAAAGCAGGAACACCATGCCGTTAAACACGAACTCCAGCATCGCCCAGGTGCTGTTCGCACGCAGGCGCATCGCCAGCGGCGCGGTGCGCATCACCCCGGAACGGGTGATGGTCATCCCCGCCGCGACCGCGGCCAGAATCCCGGAAAAACCGATGTGTTCAGCGATCAGGTAGGAAGCAAACGGCAGCAGGAACAGCAGCACAATCTGCGTTGCCGGCTCATCGCCGCCCCAGCGGCTGAGGAAGCGCATCGAGCGCCCGTACAGCCAGCTGACGACAAAACCGGCGAGGATGCCGCCTATCGCTACCTTGAAGAACTCGACCGTCGCCCCTCCGACGGTAAAGACCATCGTACCCATCGCCACCGCGACGGCAAACTTCAGCGAGACCAGGCCGGAGGCGTCGTTCATCAACGCTTCGCCCTGCAATATCCCCATAATTTTTTTCGGGATGCGCCCTTCACCGACGATCCCCGACAGCGCTACCGCATCGGTTGGCGACAGAACCGCCGCCAGCGCAAAGGCCGGGATCAGCGGAATGCCTGGGACTATCCAGTAGATGAGGTAGCCGATCCCCACCACCGTTACCAGCACCAGCGCCAGCGCGAGGCCAAAAATCTCTCGCCCGTGCTCAATGAACTCGCGGGTCGGCGTCTTCCAGCCATCGGCAAAAAGCAGCGGCGGAATAAAGAGGACCAGGAAGAGTTCGGGGTCGAATTCGACGTGCAGGCCGAAGGTAGGCCAGGCCAACAGCGCGCCGATGGCGATTTGGATTAAAGGTAGTGGAACCTGAAAGGGCAGTACGCGTGTAACCACCCCGGAGAGAGAGACCACGAGGGTCATGATGAGTATGGTAAAGAATATTTCCATGTGTTCCCTGTTTGCTGCGTTTTCTTTTTTTACATCTGAGGCGTCATGTCTCGAAATGATACGCTACTCAGATTAACGCAAAAGGAAACAGGATGTGGCTTAAAAATTAAACGGGCGGCCTGAGCCGCCCGTTGTCAGCAAAAATAGCTTAAATTGCCCAACCGCCGGCGTAGAAGATAACCAGCGCCGCAGCGATGATCACGGTGCCGAGGTTCAGCTTGCGCCACTCCCCGGAAACCAGGCGTCCAATCACCAGCGACGCGAAGCCGATCATGATGCCGGTAACGATGTTGCAGGTCAGCACGATAAAGACCGCCGTAATCAGGCCCGCCATCGCATCGACAAAATCGTTAAAATCAATTTTCGCCACGTTGCTCAACATCAGCAGACCGACATACATCAGCGCCGGAGCGGTGGCGTATGCAGGAACCAGATAGGAGAGCGGAGAAAGGAACAGGATCAGCAGGAACAGCACGCCGACCGTCACCGCGGTCAGGCCGGTTTTACCGCCGGCGGCGGTACCTGCGGCCGATTCGATATACACCGCCGCCGGCGCCGCGCCGACCAGGCCGGAGAAGACGCTGCTCAGGGAGTCGGTGGTCAGCGCTTTACCGCCGTTGATGATCTGCCCGTCTTTGTCCAGCAGGTTCGCCTGCCCCGCTACCGCGCGAATGGTGCCGGTGGCATCAAATACCGCCGTCATCACCAGCGCCAGCACGCTCGGCAGAACTATCGGATTCAGCGCGCCGATGATATCAAGGCTGCCGATCAGCGAATTGCCTTTGTCGTCGCTCAGCGACGGCATAGCAAAAATACCGGAGAAGTGGACGTTAGGGTCGAAAATCAGGCCCACGATCGACACGCCGATAATGGTCAGCAGGATACCGCCAGGCACCTTCAGCTTTTCGAGGCCGATAATCACCGCCAGCCCCAACAGCGACATAATCACCGGGAAGCTGTCGAAATTACCCAGCGCGACCGGCAGGCCGTCCAGCGGGTTCTTAATCACCAGGCCCACGCCGTTGGCGGCGATCAGCAGCAGGAACAGGCCAATACCGATACCGGTGCCGTGCGCAACACCCTGCGGCAGGTTGCGTAAGATCCAGCTACGAATACCGGTCGCGGAGATAATGGTAAACAGCACACCCATCAGGAACACGGCGCCCAGCGCAACCGGGATGCTGATCTGCTGCCCCAGCACCAGGCTGAAGGCGGTAAATGCGGTCAGCGAGATAGCACAACCGATTGCCAGCGGCAGGTTGGCCCACAGCCCCATAACGAGAGAGCCGACGCCCGCTACCAGACAGGTGGAGACAAACACCGCCGCCGGTGGGAACCCGGCTTTACCGAGCATGCCCGGTACCACAATTACCGAGTACACCATCGCCAGAAAAGTGGTTAAACCTGCGAGAATTTCCTGACGCACGGAGCTGCCGCGAGCCGAAATTTTAAACCAGGCGTCTAATGAACCGCCGGTACGCGCTGAAGGCGTAGACATAGAAAACTTCCCCTGAGAATTTTTATCATTCGTCGGTATGCGTGGTGGACCATCCACTGCCAGTTCAACGCGATCTCCTTGTGCTATATCGCAGCGCCAGGGGGGCTGCAAAAAAAGCAAACGTTTAACTCCGCGCATACAATACGGTGGTCAAAATTACTTTACTCACCCCCTGTTAGCAGGATAAATAGCGAGCAAAATAATAAGGCAAACGATTATCCAGCCTTTAGATGGCCCTTTTCAACTGAAGTTTGTCGTATTTCGCTAAATTTCGCTTATGACGTTCAGGAAATAACCAGCCGATGCGCAAACGTTATCGTCCATGCGCAATCTGCTAACATTTTGGCTTTGCGCTGATAGCAATTCGCGCCGGCCATCGTAAAAGGTGATGCCTCAGGCGCCCGGTAGCGCGAAGGGGCCGCCGCGCTCAATGGCGCGCTGCCAGGCCGGACGCTGTTCGATACGCTGCGTCCAGCGGGCGATGTGCGCAAGGCCGTCAATTCCGCCACGTGACTGCAGCGCCAGCAGCGGAAAGCTCATCTGAATATCGGCCATGCTCAGGTTTTCGCCCGCGAACCACGGCCATCGGGAGAGGTGATCTTCGATAAAGCTGGCGTGGGTGGCAATCTGCCGGTCAAGCCAGGCCTTCTGCATCCCCTTCCCCAGCGCGCCGCCCAGCGTGCGCATGCCAAACGGCACCGGGGCCTTGCCGAGACGGGAAAAGACCAGCTTCATCAGCATCAGAGGCATCAGCGAGCCTTCGGCATAGTGCAGCCAAAAACGGTACTGCAGCCTGTCCGCCATCGCCTGCGGGCGCAGCTGCTGCGTGCTATCGTAGGTTTCCTGCAGATATTCGAGTATCGCCCCGGACTCCGCCAGCACGTAGCCGTTGTCCTCCACGACCGGGGATTTGCCCAGCGGGTGAATGTTTTTTAACTCCGGCGGCGCCAGCATATTTTTCTGCCGCGGATAGCAGACAAGCTGATAGGGCAGCTGCAGCTCTTCCAGCGCCCAGAGCACGCGCTGCGATCGCGATTGATTAAGGTGATGTACCGTCAGCATGGATTTCTCCCGTCGTTTGTTCAAATTAACTATAGGAACTGGCGGCGAATGACGGAAAAAATTCGCCAAAATAAACGGGTAGATTTAAGGGGATGTGCCACAATTAAGGTGTCGGCGCAATCCGGAACCTCCATCAACTTGTTGCGCAAAACTGAGGTGAGCCGACGTCGGGGGAAACCCTCCTGTGCACCAGCGGGATAGAGCGAAAGACAAAGACCGGAAAACAACTAAAGCGCCCTGTTGTGGCGCTTTAGTTTTTTAATCATCCTCCAGCAGCCGCGCGCCGGTACCCTCTTCACCCAGCATGTCCCCCGGGTTACGCAGCGGGCAGTCCCGTCGCGACAGGCAGCCGCAGCCAATGCAGCCATCCAGCTGATCGCGCAGCGCGGTCAGCGTATGAATACGCCGGTCCAGCTCGTCCCGCCACACCGACGACAGCTGCTTCCACTCTTTGGCACTTAAGTTGTGGCCTTCGGGCAGTACGCCAAACGCGTCGCCGATAGTGGCCAGCGGAATGCCGATGCGCTGCGCAATCTTGATAATCGCCACGGCGCGCAGCACGTCGCGACGATAGCGCCGCTGATTGCCTGGATTGCGCTGGCTGTGAATAAGCCCTTTGCTTTCATAGAAATGGAGCGCCGAGACGGCAACGCCGGTACGTTTCGCCACTTCTCCCGGGGTCAACAGCATTTTAATTCGGGGTGATTTCTTTTCCATAAAGCGCTTTACCTCAAGTTAACTTGAGGAATTATACTCGCCCGCAGACAAAACGACGAATCGAGAATTGAGAGAGGCCGCTTTATGTCCCATCAGGATATTATCCAAACGCTTATTGAATGGATTGATGAACATATCGATCAACCACTTAACATTGATGTAGTCGCCAGAAAATCGGGGTACTCGAAATGGTATCTCCAGCGGATGTTCCGCGCCGTTACGCATCAGACGCTGGGTGATTACATTCGTCAACGCCGGCTCCTGCTGGCCGCTGAAGCCCTCAGAACGACCCAGCGCCCTATCTTTGATATCGCGATGGATCTGGGCTACGTCTCGCAGCAGACGTTTTCACGAGTGTTTCGCCGGGAGTATGACCGCACGCCTAGCGACTATCGCCATCAGATTTCCGCCTGACAGCTTTGCGCGCAGGAGTTAAGCAGCGCTGGCGCCTTGACCAGCCATTGCTTAAACTCCTGCACCGGCATCGCCTTCGCGAAATGCCAGCCCTGGCAGTAGCGGACGCCGCGCTTCTGTAGCCACTTAACCTGATCCAGCGTTTCCACGCCCTCGGCCACGGTTTTCAGATGCAGGCTGCGCGCCATCTCAATAATATGCTCGGCGATCATGTGGCTGGTGCCGTGGGTCGTCAGCGTATCGATAAAGGATTTATCGATCTTGAGAATGTCCACGTTGAGCGAAGAGAGGTTATGCAGGTTGGAGTAGCCGGTGCCGAAATCATCGATGGCGACTTCATATCCCGCCTCGCGAAAGGCCTGAATAACCGGCGTCGTTTTCTGCACGTCAATAAACCCGCGCTCGGTTACTTCGATTTTAATCTGGTTGATGCATACCGCGTGGCTTTGCGCCTTTTCACTAATTTGGCTAATAAGCCGCGCGGAGTGGAAATCCGTGGCCGAGAGGTTAATCGCGACGTACAGCTGAGGATGGCTGGCGAGAAATTCGCCCATATCGGCAAACACCTCATCCACGACATAGTCCGTAACCTGCGTAATCAGCCCTTCGTTTTCCGCCAGCGGAATAAACTCCGCCGGGCTCATCACCGGGCCATCGCACCCGGGCCAGCGCAGCAGCGCTTCGGCCCCTACGCAGCGGTTCGTTTTAATATCGACGATCGGCTGATAGTGCAGGCACAGCTGGCGACGGCTTAGCGCGCGCTGCAGCATGCAGCGCGGAGAGTGATACTGCCGCCGGGTTCGCAGCCACACCAGTAAAATCAGCGCGCTACAAATAAGGCCCAGCGGAAGGGTAAGCATTATCTGGTCATATAAATTTTGATAATAGCCAACGCGCGAGGTGGACATGATCACCGCAATAGGGCGGTTGGTCGAATGGGCAACGGTATAGACCCGGCGATCCCGCTGAAAAAAGGTATCTTCGGGGCGGATCAGCGGACGTAAGGTCGCGGCATCCGTATTTTTGCTGACGGAGAAAAACTGATTCGTTTTGGTATCGAACAGACCGTAGGCTAAATCTCTGTCGCTGGATATTAGCGTACTATAGGAAAGTGGATTAATAACCGCGACATAGTGACCGCGCTGCATATAGGTCATGGCAAAACCGGGATAGAACGGGGTATCGCGATAGTAATAGATCGCGATATCCGGCTTTTTTATATAATTAGCCGGCTCGACATGCCACGCCGTGTCGGGATGAAAGGCGGTTGAGCAAAAGAAATCAGCGCCTTTTGCATAGACTAAATCATCGACATAAAGCAGGCTGCGAACAATATCCAGCATATATCGCTGATGCTGCGGCGAACATATTATCCCCTGATATTGCATGGCCTTTTTACGCGCCTGTTCGACCTCATGAATAACCATTTCGGTTTTCTGCAGCGCCAGTTGAGAAAACGAGCGGAGCTGGTCGTCGGTTTCCACCTTTGCCCGGTGTTGGGCAAGCCACGATGCCAGGACCACTGGCAACAGGATGACCAAGGTAATACCGAATATTCTCAACGCCTTATGCGGCGCGCTACGACTCATTTCCGCTTTATATCCATGCGATACGCCTTAGTCACGGTAACAGTCCACAATGGCAGATGCCTACTCTTATACAACACTCAGTCATTTAGCAATCGGCTATTTGGCGTAAAAACCACACACCTGATAATGATGAATAATACTTACTTATAGAACAACCGAGAAACATTCTCGAAATAATGAGAGCGGTGCCGCTTTCTGATTCGGTTTATCCGTATGATTACCGCGAACAGGTAATAAAACCCGCAGATATAAGTCTGGCAAAAAGAATCCATCGTATTAAAGCGTCAGCTTTACCGTCATGGCGGGCATGGCTATGGCTCAATGCGCCATTAACCACAATATTAAAATGGTTTATAAGTACATAAAAAACGCAATTTTTGGCTGGTGAATAAAAGAACAAATGTGATATAGTTCACACATCCTAATGAAACGGAAACATTGTTTCATTATACGTTTGTTTGCCCGTCGATAGCCAGAGCGCCACGTCATCGTCAGTCTCGTCAGGTTGTCAAAGGCCCCCGACTTTCTTTGAGGATCAGGTTAATGGCTTCCATTACTACCAGTGTCATACTCCTACGCTGGCCGCTGCTGAGCGCGGTGCTGATGTTTTTAGCCAGCTCGATGAATATTCAGCTGCGTAAAAGCGATTATGCCGGATTAGCGGTCATCTGTAGCTGCCTGGGGCTGGCCGCGGCCTGCTGGTTTGCCACCGGTCTGCTCGGCATCACGCTGCTGGATGTAGCCAAAATCTGGGGCAACATTAAAGACGTCATGGTTGAAGTGATGAGCCAGACGCCGCCAGAGTGGCCAATGATGATGACCTGATAGTAAAAACGCTTCCCATCGGGAAGCGTTTTTACTGGCGGGCGGCCTGCGCGCTATTTCCCCATTTTTGCCAGCATTTCCGGGCGCATAAATTTATGAATAACCAGCATAAACAGCAGCGACGGAAGTAACAAAATCAGCGCAGTAATAGACGAAACCTGATAGTTCCCCGACATGCTGGCGTTGTATAGCAGCAGCGGCAGCGTGGTGATATCCGGCGCGCCGACAAAAAAGGTGCCGGTGAACTCATCCAGCGACTCCAGAAAGACAAAGATGCTGGCGGCAATAATCCCCGGCGATGCCTGGGGCAAAACAATATGCCAAAACGTATAAATCGCTCCGGCCCCCAGATTACGTGACGCTCTTGCCAGCAGCGGATCGACGGCTGAGAATGCCGCCACGCAGATCCATACCGAATACATCAGCCCGTGCACGCTGTGCACCAGCACCACGCCGGCCACGGTGCCGTTTAGCCCCCACTGATAGAAAAGCCGGGCAATATTCATATACACCGTCAGATTAGGGAACGCCTGCGGGATAAGAAACAGCAGCATAAAGCATACCCGCAGAGGCATTCCCCGTCTTGATAACGCATAGCCTGCGGGGATCGAAATCAGCAGGCACACCAGCACCGACAGCACGGCAATCAGCACGCTGGTCAGCAAAGAGCCCGAGACGTCGCTATAGGGGCTGAACACCTGATACCAGTATTTCAGCCCCCACTGGCTGGGCAGGCTATGGGGAAAGAACCAGCTTTCGGCCACCGTCCAGATAAGTAGATTCAGCAGCGGGCCAAACATCGCCAGCAGCATCAGAACCAGCAGCAGCGTCTGCAGCGGCAGGCTGGCGCTCAGCTTTCTCCGCCCTTTCGCCAGCAGCGTCGCAGGTGGTGTCATCCTAACCTCTTTCATTATTCTCCTCCTTTTTGGCGCAGGCTGTGGCGCAGATAAAACCACGACAGCGCGCCGCAGATAAGCAGCGAAACGACGCCCAGAGCATTAGCCACGGCGTAATCCCCGTAGGAGTTAACGCGAAACGCCATATCAACCGTGATCATCGTCGGCGTACCGACGCCTATCATCAGCGGCACGGACAGCACCGACATCATGGTGACGGTCGAGAGCACCAGCGCAACGCCGATAGCGGGCAGCACCTGCGGCAAAATAATATCGAACAGGATCCGTGGACGAGAGGCGCCCAGGTTGCGCGCCGCGAGAATTTGCGACTGCTCAAGCGCCGCCATTGCGCCGCAGATAAGCAGCGTAGCGAACGCCAGCTGCTTCCAGACAAACGTGATAATGATGCCCTTCCAGCCCAGCCAGGAGATAGTCTCCATCGGCGTTAGCAGATCGCTGGCGACCAGGGCATTGTTCATTAAGCCGTTTTTAGCCAGAAACGTCCGCATCATCTGCGCCGCAACGATAAAAGGAATAAACAGCGGCAGCCGATATAAAAATGCCAGCATCCGCACAATCGGCCGGCAGGAGGACAGGGTAATAACGGCGGAAAGGGTGATGGAAATGAGCGCCAGCAGCGCCACGGAGCTCAGCACGACGATCAGCGTAAACAGAATATCGTTGGAGTAGAGCGCGTAGACTTTGCGGAAGTGGGCCAGGGTTAGCTGCTGCGCATCGTTGGTAAAGGCGGCAATCAGCGAGAAGCCCAGCGGATATAAAAACAGAACGGCGATGGTCAGCGCGGCGGGAGCAACCAGCAGCAGATATTTCAACGAAATACGCATAGCAAACCTGATATCAGCGAGGAGAAACGCCCGGGCCGACGCTGTGTCGGCCAGGGCATCGACAGAGATTAGTTGGCGACCTGGCTTTCGTAGCCTTCTTTAATATCGTCAAAATAGGCGGTAATCGGGAAGCTTTTGCCATATTCCGCCAGCGCCTGCGGCGAGATCTCAGCAAACAGCTTTTGCCACGTCCCGGCATCCAGCTGCGGTTTAACGTGCTGCGCATCGATGCCCGGATACCAGTTAAACTGCTTAACGATCCCCTGCGCCTGAACCTCCGGGCTGGTCGCCAGCTCGATAAATTCGCGCGCCAGCTGCGGATTCGCCGCCTTCGCCGGAGTTACGTAATACATCGGCTGTCCCGGCATGCCCGGAGCCAGCAGGGACAGCTTGATCGACGGCGGCAGTTTGCCCTGATCTTTCCAGCTGTAGAACATGTCCACCCATACCGGCCCCATCGTGATCTCCCCGCGGGTCAGCATATCGAGCGTCCCGGCGTTCCCCGGCGTAAAGGTGACGTTTTTATTAAAAGCCTTCAGCTTTTCATAGGCCTGGCTCCAGTTCTTCTCCACGCCTTTATCATACGGCAGGGAGGAGAGACGCTGCGCGTCGGTGCCGTAAGCATACATCCAGCCCACAACGAAGCTGACCCCGGACATGCCGTTCTTAATCCCGTTATAGCCGAAAGCCTGCGGGTTTTTCTGCGCCCAGGCGACCAGCTCATCGTAGGAGGCCGGCGGGGCTTTGATCGCCTCGCTGTTCCAGGCAATAGCGGTCTGGCTTAAAAACATCGGCATCACATAGCCGTCGACGTTAACGCCGAGGGCGTTTTTAGCGTTGTCGGCGGTGACCAGGCTGCCGGTCTTAATCTGCGGGCGGTATTTCTCTAACAGCCCTTTTTCCACCAGCTCGCCGCCGGCGTTTTGATGCACCACGGCGACGTCAATATCCCAGCTGCTGGCGCCGCTCTCCTTCTGCGCCGTCAGCTTTTCGATAATTTTGTTCGATCCCGCGTCCCCCGGCCCGGTGCCGATGACCTGCACCTTTACGCCCGGATGAGCGGCCTCAAACTTTGGCCCCAGCCAGGTTTTTACGTAATCCACCATATTCTGATCGCCCGCCGTCGCGACGTTCAGGATGGTGTCGGCCTGCGCGCCGTAGCTCAGGAGTACGGCAGTCGCTATCGCAACGTTTGTTTTAGTAAACATGGTCTATCCCCAGAATGAACACGATGATGTCAACTTGCATGAGATGAAGGAAAAATATGCAGCGCCGGCGTTGGCACGTGCAGCCTGACCGGCGAACTGGCTGGCCAGCAGCGGGTAGAATCCGCCAGCAGCAGGCGATCGCGACAGCGCACGCTGTGGCGATATAAATGGCCGAGGAAGGCGCTTTGTTCGACGATACCGTCAAGCGTCAGCCCCTCCTGCGGCGCGCTATCCGCTAATGAAAAGAGCGCCGCGTCGGTACTGCGGAAATAAATCACCTGCTCCTCAGAATGCGCATCTGAATATACCGTCGGGGTGCGCCAATGAATGCCGTCGAGGGAGCGGATATCGCGGGTATTTATTTTATTATCGGCCCCCATAAAATCGGCGACAAAAGGCGTAGCCGGACGTTGATATATATCTTCCGGCGTCCCTAATTGCTCAACTCTTCCGTTATTTAATACAGCGATACGGTCAGCCATCACCAGCGCCTCCTGCTGGTCATGGGTGACGATTAATGAGGTAAAGCCGAGCTTCTTTTGCAGCGCTTTTATTTCATGACGGACGTTAAGGCGGACTTTGGCATCCAGATTAGAGAGCGGTTCATCCAGCACCAGCACGTCCGGCTCAATCGCCAGGGCGCGCGCCAGGGCAACCCGCTGACGCTGACCGCCGGAAAGTTCGGTCACCTTCATTTCCGCCAGGCCCGGGAGGTTGACGATATGCAGCAGCTCCGCCACCCGGCGGTCGATATCGTCGCGACGCCACCTGCGCAGCTTCAGGCCGTAGCCGATATTGCGAGCCACCGTCAGATGCGGCCACAGCGCATAGCTTTGAAAAACCATCGTAATATTGCGCTGCTCCGGCGCGCTATGGGTGATATCCCTTCCGGCGACGACGATATCCCCGTTCTGTACCGGGATAAAGCCGCAGAGCGCATTTAGCAGCGTGGTTTTCCCGCAGCCCGATGGCCCCAGCAGGGCGATCATCTCGCCCTTCTCTACCGCCAGATCGATATTATGCAGGACAACCTTATCGCCGTAGCTAATTCTCAGATGGGCAATTTGCAAATAGCTCATATTCGGTACCCAAAACTCTTCTGTAGGCATTTTTTATTTATTCGCGCCAGGATGAACACGTGTTCATTTGGCTGTAAAAAAAATGCAACGTTGACTCGACATGATGTGAGCCTACTTTGTCGGGTATTTGTGACAATTTAATTAAGTGCGAAAATTTTTTGGCGAGGGTAAATGAAAATAGATGTTCTTGGCTGCGGTAGCGCGTTCTCAGAGAGCCAAAATACCTCTGCGCTGCGCATTATTGATGATGAAAATCGTCAGTGGCTAATTGATTGCGGCCCCACTATCCCCCGCGCCCTGTGGCAGCAAGGGGGCGATATTAACGATATCGATGCCATTTACTTCACCCACGTCCACCCGGATCACTGTACCGGCCTGACGGCGCTGCTCAACTACTGGAAAAGCTTTTCCCGCCATAAGCCGCTGATTATCTACAGCCAGCCGCAGCAGCGTCCGGTGCTGATGCAGCTGGCGCAGCTGGCAAACTGGCCGGACACCACGCTGTGCTTTGCGATTGAGTGGCGCGACAGCGCCCCGGCATGGACGTGGCACGACTGGCAGATCCGCACCGCCGAAACCCAGCACGAGCTAACCAACCGCGCTATCCGCATCACCATCGCCGGGAAAAGCCTGTTCTACAGCGGCGACGGCCGCCCGACGCCGCAGTCGATCGCGCTGATGGCGGGCGCAGATCTGGCGTTTCAGGAGTGCGCTTCGCTCACCTCGCTGAGCGATGACGCCTCCCACGGCGATTTCCCGGCCTGCCTGACGCTGTTTCAAACGCTGGCGCTGCCCGCTATGGGGCTGTATCACTGCTATGACGCGATTCTGCCGGCGCTGCGGGTGGCCTGCCGGCCCTGGAACGGGTTGTTCGTCAGCCGCGACGGCTTACAATACGATCTTCATCAGCCACCGCGCAGCGGCGAGGAAAGCCCGGCATGAGCGCACTCCCCCGAAAACAGAGCATCACCGCCCAGGACGTTGCCCAGCGCGCCGGCGTCTCGCGCGCGGTCGTTTCCCGGGCGTTGAGTAATAACGGCAGCATCTCTCCGGTCACCCGCGAGCGGGTGCTGCGCGCTGCGGAAGAGCTGGGCTATCAGGTCAACTTTCTCGCCCAGGGGCTCAACCGCCGGCGCAGCCACCTGATCGGGGTGATCGTTTCCCGCATCAACGATCCGTTTCGCAGCAGCCTGCTCGACGGGCTGCTGAGCGAGATCCAGCGCCGCGATTTTCAGGCGCTGGTCAGCGAGATCCGCAGCGAGCAGGATCTGGCCCAGACCCTCCGCCGCTTTGCGCAGTTCCGCGTTTCCGGGGCGATCGTCACCTCCGGCCAGCCGCCAGAGTCGCTGGTCAACGAGTTCGCCCAGCAGCAAATTCCGGTCGTCGGCATTAACCGCCAGCCGAATATTCCCTGCGTCGATTACGTCTGCTCGGATAATGCAGCCGGGGCGACGCTGGCCGCAAAGCAGCTGGTGGCGGCCGGCTGCCGCCGCTTTGGCTGGTTAAACCATCGCCACTCTACCTGGGCCGGACAAATGCGCGGCGAAGCGTTTTATCAGGCGCTTACCGAACTTGGGGTCGATACGCGGCGCGATCTTCAGCCGCTGTTTGCCTCTCTTGAGGGCTATGAGGGCGGCCTGCAGGCCGCCGCCGACGCCGACGATGCGCTGGAGGGCATTTTTTGCGCCAACGCGCAGCTGGCCTGCGGCTTTCTCGACGGCATGCGCCAGCGCGGCAAACAGGCCCCGGCGGATTTTCAGCTCATCGGGTTTGATAACACGCCGCAAACGGCCCAGTACAGCTACCAGCTCACCACCCTGCATCAGGACGTGGCGGAGATCTCCCGCCAGGCGCTCACCCGCCTGCTGGAGCGGGCCAGCGATCCGCTACAGCCTTCACGCACCACGTGGGTGAAGGTCGATTTAATTCACCGGCGCACGTCGCCATCAACCACATAAGAGCCAGGCTATGACGGAAGAACAGCAGCAATCGCTATGTAATTTGATTCGCCAGTTGGGCGCGCGCGCGCAGGAGCTGCGCGATTCGGGACTGCAGGTAGATAAAAAAGCGCGCCAGGATTTTGTTTCGCAGGCCGACGTTTTTGTCGAGCAGCAGATCAAAAGCTGGCTGGCAGCCCACCGCCCCAACGATGGTTTTCTCGGCGAAGAGAGCGGCCTGCAGGCCGGAGAGCAGGGAACCTGGGTAATCGACCCTATCGACGGCACCACCAACTATATTCTGGGTATGGATTACTGGTGTATTTCTCTGGCCTGGGTCAGGCAGGGCGCGCTGGAGCTGGGAATTATCTATGCTCCGGACCGGAACGAATTTTTCTTTGCCCGCCGCGGCGAAGGCGCATTTCTCAACGATAAGCGCCTGGCGCTGCGCGAGCCGGACCCGGAAACGGTGGTTATTGGCATGGGGCGATCCAGCCGGGCGCCCGCCGCAAACTACGCCCGCATGCTTGAGCGGGTGATTGACGCCGGCATGGAGTATCGCCGCTTTGGCGCCGGGGCGCTCATGCTGGCTCACGTCGCCGCCGGCCAGGTGCACGCCTATTATGAGGAGCATATGAACAGCTGGGATGCGCTGGCAGGTATCCTGCTGATCGTCGAAGCGGGCGGCGCGAGCAGCGACTTTCTTGCCAACGACGGCCTGTTCAGCGGTAACCTGGTGCTGGCCGGCTGCCCCGAGGTTCAGTCGCGCCTGATGGCCCTGACTGGCAAATAGCCGCCCGCAGATGGCTACGGGCAGTCGTTGGATATTTTGATAAATTTGTCGTTGTAAATAATGTACTTATCTCCAGGCTGCCGCAGTGCGGCCTGGCGCACCACGTCGCCAGGGCGTAAATACCAGGCGTCGCCGTCCTCTTCCGTTGCATCACATCCGGGCTTAATCAGCAGCTTAAACCAGGTGTTGCCGCTATTGCTGACGGTGCCCGCCTGGCGGTCAAAGGCCCACTTAAACGCTACCTGACGCGGACGCACCGCCATAATGGTCTCCACCACGACCACCGGGTCGATGCTCACCGCCGCCCCAGCGGTATTGCGCTCGACGCGGTTGCGGGTGGGAATTTCACGAAACGAGACCCGATAGTAGCGCTCGCGGTTGTCCTGGGGACCGTGATAGTAGAATTTAAAATATTCCCCCTCTCCCGCCTGCAGGGTCAGCTGGCGCGGGGCGAAGAGCAGCTCGCCGTCCGCCGGGCGGGAGCGAACCTCTTTCCCGCCCGGACGGTCAATACCGACCACCGAGACCTGATACAGGCGGGCGCTGCTGTTATTATTCAGCACCCGCTTCGCGGCAAAGCTCTCTTCCGCCCCCAGCGAGAAGGTCAGGTTACCTACCGATATGGCCTGTCCGACCGCCGGCAGGCAGAGGGCCAGCAGCCACGCCATCGCGCGTATCGTATTAGTTAACATTTCGCCACGTCGCCTGAACCCGAATTTCACCTGAAGCGCTCACTTCCCCGAACCAGCCGTCATCATCAATAGTTTTCAGCGAGATCCCGTCATTCATCGGGATGGAGAACTTCACCGTGGTTTTATTCATCACGCCAGGATCGCCTGAAGCATCGTTCCACGGCGTGCTCATCCACAGCGCCTCGGTCATGTCGCGCCAGCTATCGTCACAGCCGGCATCGTAGGTTTTGTTGCCGCCGCTCTGCGTCGTGAAGGTCAGCGTGGCCGGGAAAGGCACTTTCGTCGCATTGTCCGCGGAGCTGAAGATGCAGTATGAACGCCCGCCGATGGTCTGCGCCGGGCCGTTAACCTTGATCAGCACCTCATCGGCGGCGGTCCTGCCGCTGGTGGTGACGATATAGCCAAAATCCAGCGAAGGCCGGCCCTGCCCCACGTAGCCCTCGCGGGTCGGCGCGCTGATATACTCATCGGAAATAATGCTGATACTGAAATCGCGCGGCTTGATAATCAGGGCGTTAGAGGTAGAAAACTCATACCAGCCGGACTCCGGCGAAGTGGTGTTCTGGAAGCGGAAGTTAAACAAATCTTTGGTATTTATATCGCTGATCCCCAGCGCGACCATTTGCTTAAAGAAGTTATTCGAAAAGAAAATGTAAATTGAGTCAGAGGACTTCATTTCATTGAAGTTGTAATAGTATGCGATGCCGCTTACCGGTTTCCACGTATTACCGTTGAGGCTGAACTGCATATCATAGATGCCCACCGCAGAGACCAGCGACGAATTGCTGATGGCGGGGAAAATATGGATAGAGGCATTGCTCAGGCCGTTGTTTTCCAGAGCATAGTTAACCATCTTGCAGCTCAGGCCGGAGCGGGTGCCGATAGTCTGAGGCTGGCAGTTGGTGCTCCCCTCACCGACCGTTGGCACCCCGTCAGTGTTGATAAATACTTCGGTAAGGGAATGGGTGTTCAGCAGCCTTAAATTTGCGGCTTTGGTATGGGTGACCTTGCGGGTATACCAGCTCCCGGAAGCCTGATCCTTACAGCGCGCCCCGCTGCTGGCATCGTAATTAACGGAAGTCTGGCAGCCGTTGATGGTCATGGAGAAGCTGCCGCCTACCGGCATTTGCTGCAGATACTGGTAGAAGGCGTCGGATAACATACCGTGCATCCATTTAGCCCCGCCGGTGGTAACCGTCGCGCCATAGAAACCGCTCGCATCCAGCACCGGCGCCTGAATCAGGCTGGTCGCCATATCGCAGCCGGCGTACCAGTTAATACAGCGCAGGCCGCTCAGCGGGTTGGATACCGGCGAATTCTCCAGCCACATATCAAACTGCCAGTTGGCGTTCAGCACCGTGTTGTAGCCGTTATCGATATAGCCCAGGCTCTGCTGATAGATAGTGCCGGTACCGGTATACTTCAGCCCGGTCCAGCGGCTGGCGCCGGTCAGACGCGGGTCGAGTACGCCGCCTGGGGTGACGAAGAAGTTATCGTCAGAGTTGTTTTCCACAAACACATACTGCACCGCCACCGCATCGGGCCAGTTCGTTTTGGACACCGCCGCATAGGCCCGCGTCATTGCGGTCAAGGCGAGCAAAATCGTCAATAGCACACCCCATTTAGCCTTCATAATTCTCTCCCGTCGACAGGTTGCTGGCGTAGGTTTTCAAGCCGTTACAGGTCACATCGCCGACCCATACCGCCCCGCGCGCTTTGTTAATCTCAAGCTCCACTTCGCAGCGCTGGTTGTTGCCGTAGCTGAAGTCGATGGTCGGGAATTTTTTATCTACATCCATCACAAACTCGCCGTTGTCATCGGTGCGGGTACGCCCGATGTGGTTATTAATGTGCGCATTGGCCAGCAGCGTGCCGTCTTCGGCGCGAATACGCCCGGATACGGTCACCATCTGCTTCACTTCCGGTTCGATAACCGCCACGTTGCCCGGATAGAGGGTCAGGCGGCTTTTGCGGCTGCTGACGATGTCGTAGCTGTCGAGCGAGTTTTTGCTGTTCTGCAGCTCTACTTCGTAGCGGCTGTAGGGCGAGAGCGGCAGATAGTTACGTTTACCCGAGAGCTGGAATACCCGCCCGTTAACCTTGGCGCTCAGCTTGCCGTCATCTTCAAGACCGGTATTAAAAATCACCCCGGCGTTACCGTCGGTACGCCCGCTGGCGGCAATATTTTTACCCTGCCAGCCCACGCTGCCGTTGGCGGTCAGGTTGGTGTTCACGTAGCCATCGGTGCCGCTGTTAACGTTCAGCGTCCCGCTGGAGTAACGGGTATCGAACCGGGCATAAGCGCCGCCGCTCAGGGTTTTGTCATCCCCGGTGTCGCCGGAGATTGCCCGGGAGATATTGGCGCCGACGGTGCGGATCGCGCTCCCTTCCTCAAACTGCTTGCGCGCCGACAGGTTGGCCATGGTGTAGCCGTTCTGGTGGGTCATCCCGGCGCTAAACCAGTTGCCGAGCGGCAGAGAAAAGTCGAGCGCGATATATTTCCCGGTGCTGGCGCCGCTGTTGCCATTATTAAAGCGCTGGACCCCCGCGCGCAGGCCCAGCGAACCGTAGGCGTTGCTGTAGAGGGTCTGATAGTAGTCCGCGGTGTAGTAGTGGCTGCTATAGCGGCGATCGTCGTTATAGCTGATGCTGAAGGTGCCCAGCTTTGACCACAGCGGGTTAAGGTTCAGCGTCCCGCCAATCGCCCGGTTATCGGCGTCGCTGCGCCGCAGCCTGTCGCCGATTATCGTCTTTTCCTGGTTGACCCAGATTGAGCTAAAGCCGCCGGGCAGCGTGGCGCTGACGCTGCCGATACTGCTCCACGAGCTGTCGCTGGCCAGCATATTTTGCAGGTTGACGTTGATGGATTGCGTCAGCGGCAGCGTCAGCCGGGTCTCGCCAACGGCGTTGCTATCGTAGCCGTAGCCGGTTGCGGCCCAGCTGAAGGCGCCCACCGAGCCGGTTGCGGAGGCCCCGGCCAGCCAGCTCTCTTTGGCAGGCAGCGTCTTTCTGCCGCCCTCTGACCAGCGGTCCATATGGAAGCTTCCGCCCCAGACCTGCCATGCCAAAGGCGCTCCGGCTCCGCGTCCCCGGCTGAACAGCTTGTTTACCCGCTGGATGCGTTTACTGACCACCCGGCCGTTGACGATAACTTCAACATCAACATCGTAAATCCCGTACGACAGGCCGCGGGTATCAACCTCATGGTTGCCCATCGTAAAGTTCTGCACGCTCAGCAGGCGGCCATCGCGCGACAGGTGCACCTCGCCGGCGGAGGGTAAGAACGCGATAATCGGCGTGGCCGACTGGGAGTTATCAAATACCGTCGAGCTGGCCTGGTTGCCCCAGGAGGCGCCGTAAATTTTCCCTGCCGAAATGGCGGTCATCGGACCGAGGGACTGCAGGTTCCACGTATCGAGCATCCCGCCCGCGAAGCGGTGACCGGCGAAATCACGCTCGTACATCGCCTTATACAGCTCGCTGTCCTGATTGCTGGTTCCGGCGCCGTACAGCGAGCCGTCCAGCACCAGATGATGCTCGCGCAGGGCGGTAACGCTGTTCATCGACAGATAGCTGGAAGTGCTGTTGCCGGCGTTGCGCATCTGGTTGTTATAGACGCCGAGGTTATAGTTCAGGGTGCTGCTGAGCGCGTTAACGCTGGACTGACCGATATCTTCGCTGCGCGATCGCAGCACGGTGCCCAGGGCCTCTTTTTTTACCACCAGCTGGAGCAAAAGCTGGCGCAGGCTGAGCTGCAGCTGCGCGTCGGCGGTGACCTTAATGCGCAGATCGCTGTCGAACGACTCGTTCGCCAGCGAGGACAGCATCTGCCGGGTTTGGGCGCTAACGGTGGCATTATTATCGCTCTCTTCCAGCCGGATCTGGCGTACGCGCAGCACGCCGTTATCCAGCCAGATAAAAGCGCTACCGAGGCGCTGATCGTCCTCGTTTCCCTTACTGCCTTCCAGATGAATAAAGAGCGGGATGCTCATCCCGTCCTGTAGCGCCTGGCTAAACGCCCGGGGAATAATTACGCCGCCGATTTGCGGTATCTGCTCCGGGGCCGCGCTGACGCTTAGCGGAACAGAAAAAATCACCATACCGTAAGCCAGGAGCGCTTTCAGCTCCGGGGAAATCCGTAGTCGTGGCATAAGCTTATCCCGTCAGCATCATTGTTATTTTACGGGAACAAACTGCTCGCCTTGCCAGAGAGCGACCCGTCCTTTTTTATCGGCAAGATTGACGCGCGTGAATCGGCGCTCTTTACCGGGCATGAGGTAATAATTTTCTTTGCAATCTTTGCCGTCCGCCGCCTTCAGGCATGGGCCGTAGGCGAGAATACGCAGCGTCGCGTTTCCGCTATTCACCAGCGTTCCGTTGGCGTACTGATAGCGGTAATTCGCCTTGCGGGGAGCAACGACCAAAATGGTGCCAATACGGGCCGATGCCGTCGCTACCGCGCTGCGGGCTGCGCCATTGCGCTGCGCGTCGCTTAGCGCCTGATCGAACCAGACGATGCGGTAATAGCGCTCTTTGTCATCCGTCGGGCCTTTGTAGAAAAAGCGAATAACATCGCTGCTCTTCGCCGGCAGCAGCAGGCTGGCTGGCGTAAGCAAAACTTCATCCTGGCTTTCCATCGGAATGACGCTGCCGCCATCAAGCGGTGAGGAGAGGCGCTCCATATGGATATTGATCAGACGTCCACTCTCGGTGGTATTTTTTATCTCTTTGCTGAGCACGCTGCTGTCGCTGTTCATAAAAGAGGAGATATCGCCAACGTCCAGCGCCTGGGCCGGCATAATTGCGCAGAAACAGAGGCCAATAGCCAGAATACGGTTTTTCATGGGAATTCAATCCGTGAAAGAAAGCAGGGGGAACTCCCCCCCGCTTTGTGCTACAGGGAAATCAGCTGGTCCAGGTCGCGTCGAACTGTACGCTGACGTCGCCGCTCCAGATCCCTTCCGGCAGCGTGCTGTAATCCGTTACATCCGTAGTGCCGTCGAGGGTGCCGCTAACGATAGAGAAGTTGAAACCATCCTGAGCGGTCGTACGGCCAGTCTGGTCGTAGCCATTAGAGAGCGCGCTGAGGTTGCCGCCCAGTACGCCGTTTGCGGTGTCGATCATGATGGTGTCAGCAGATTTCTCTACGGACGCGCCGTTATAATCAACGCCGACGCTCAGCGTAGAGCCAGAGGTGTCCAGCTGAGTCAGGGTATTGGTGATCAGACGGGAAGTCAGTTTAAAGTCCGTTGCGGTAGCATCGCCTTCAATCGCAACATCAAACAGGCCTTTCTGCGAGTTAAAGCCTTTGATCCCTTCAGCATACTGGAAAGCCAGGCTGCCCAGCGGAGTGACAACCAGCTTGCTGGTGGTATCTTTTTTAGCGGTTGCAGACCAGGTCGCTACTGCCTGAGCCGTAACATCAGCGGCCTGAACAGCGCCAACACAGAAAGTAGTAATCAGAGCTGCTGCCAACATTTTCAATTTCATATTTGTCACCTGATAAAGATAAGAGGCTTTTTATGGCCCATACTGTTCCATAGTTCTTTATGGAATGATCGCCTTTAAGAACCACGGGTCCTTAAAAACAAATACTTTAATAAATCGACAGGATGTGCTTGTCAGGCCGATTAAATAAATCGCACCCCACTCTTCGATGCCGGCAGAATAAATCGCATCAGGGCCAGCATCGTTATGTTGTTGGTGTTAATTAAACCGACTTTATTGCTGGTATTACTTTTATGTAAGCTAATCGTCTTGATGCTTAAACCGAGCATCTCCGAAATATCATTAATCAAATTACCGATAATCATTAATGACATTATTTTTTCTTCCCGTGCGGTCAGGCTTCTCTTTCTTATTTTATACTTTTTAAGTTTTAACATGTTCTCTACCGCCTTGACGCTGGCATTGGCCGAGAGAAAATAAATATCATTAATGTCCGAAACGTCGCTAACAAACTTTGCATCCGGTGCCACAACAACTTTCGCCAGGCTATTAGAAAGATAGTACCTGTAGAAACATAATATATGGTCTAAGTGTGAAAAATGGATAATCACATAGTCTTCAGCACTCAGCGCCATACACTGCTCACGGGCATTCGCACTATCAAAACTACCGGCACAACCGATATAACAGAAGTCATCGGCCAAATGGCTCAAGCCCTGCATAAAGAAATAATTATCAGTTACAATCAGTACAGCCATAATAACCAGCCTCTGTTCCATTGGGCCAACCAGTCCGAAAAAAACACCTCCACGACGCCTTCTTTATTGATTATATCGGACTCGTAACAACAACCTGGCACGATCTTGCTATTTATTAACATTGTTATCGCAGGACGACCACATCCTTTTATTAATATTGTTACGTCACCGCCGAAAAACTTTGTGTAGCAATAATAGTCGTAGCGCTCATATTTTATTACTCATAAAGTTATGAAGTGTAAAGAAATCACATTTGTTGATTTTATGTAAAAACGTAACTCATTGAAAATAAAATGATAAATATCCTTAAGTTAACAAATATGAGGCCTTTTATAACAAACATCCTGGTGGATTAAGATAATTCTTAGTTATGAATGAATGCTGCGGGTAAGCTTTAATGCTAGTATCGCAATATCAAATCTTAGATAAATATCAGCAGCGGTAACTATTCTCACGATAAGAAACGATATATGGATACTATTTACGTTATCGAGAACACGATCAGGTTCAACCCTACGGCGCATACTCTGCATTCTATAGAAAACAATGAGCGTATCACTCTGGCAATTCCAGCAAGCCTTTGCTTTGTTTTATTAATTAAAAACCAGGGCAGAATAGTCACCCAGGCGGAGCTGTTGCATAACGCCTGGGGAGAAAGAGGGATGAACGTTACGCCGAATACCCTACACCAAAACATCTCTCTGCTACGCAAATCACTAAATCGCCTGCAGGTTAACGGCACCATAATTCAAACGATCCCGAAACGGGGGTTTATGATTGCCGATGAGACCGCCATTTTGGCTCAGCGTATTGAAAACAAGCCGGGGCCCAAAGGCAATAGTGAACAGAATGTTGAGGAAATTGTTAATAACCTCCACCAACCTCCGGCAGTAGAAAGCATCGACCTGCAGCGACAAGACCCGGGACCTCCTCAGGATAACGTATCGTCACTGCCGCCAGAAAAAGAACACAAGATCTCCCCGCGAATACTCTCTGGTCTCAGGTTCGCCGGAAAAGAAAAAGGAACATGTAAAATTGCGGGTTTCGCAAGCCTGCTGGCGATAGCACTGTTCGTATATATTTATTATTTTACTGAAACTCGCGCGCCTTTCGCCTCTTATACCGAACTGGCCACTCCCGGTGCCTGTACGGTGTTTCGCAATGATGATCTAAGATTTGATGAGTTTTTTATTCATTTTCTTCAGGAGAAGCACATCACCTGTTCCGATGGGCAAACGGTATATATTACCAATCACTATCCGTCGAGCAGAACGTCGCTGATCGTTTGTCGCTATCCGCTTAAATCAAGCAAGAAGTCATTTTGTACCTCATCTTACTACTTAAAATAAAACACAACATCGGTATATAAAATGAAGAAAGTAATAACTCTCATAATCATTGTTATGATGATCGGTGGTACCATATATTACATTAACTTCCGCGAAGATGATGATAGCATTGACTGTAACTCTGCCTTTTCGATTATCAATGATGATGAAGTGTTCTCCTTTTCAGTTACGTTTTTCACTAAAAATGGTAATGGTCTAATTACCTTTAGCGGCAATTCCGGAAATGCACGGGATAATATCATCATTCGCAAATACTTCTCTTACACTAAAAACAAGAGCAACATCTATATTTTCAAAAACAATAACTCAAACATGAGAACCAGCTCACCGGCATTCTCTGAAAAGTTCGATGATATTTTCCCGCCATTCTTTACAGAAATTAGCAAGGAAGATAACTTCATTATTAAAATAATAAAGGTAAAGTCTGATGCGTGGGTATTGATGTCGACAAATACGCCCTATTTCGTCTGTGAAAATACCCGCGCTTAATAGCCGCCAGTTTAGCATATAGCCTGGCGTTGATAGCTGACAGGACATCGTTTAATGACACAGTGCGGCTGGTAGCAGCAACCCTCTGCGGTCGTTGCACCGAAGTCATAGGGGCAGGATGGCCGCTCTCTCAGCGCCTCCCACTGCGTATCGCTGTAGGTCGCAATGTTATAAACTTTAAAGAAGTGGTATTTATTGTTTATCAGAACCTTAGATGAATACAGCTTCATTGACTCGCCGGGAATCAAAAGAATATCCGCTTCATACCAGATGATAAATTTTAAAAACCGTAATCCGCATATACTGGAGAACGCCACCCCAGAATGCGGGCATATGATTGTATTAAGAACCGTCCATTTCATATTTCGTCCTTGTATCCTTGGCCTGCAACCATGTGTCCAGAGATAGCAAATATTATAATTAATCGCAAGTCCTCACCGCAATAATGTGATATGCAACGGCCCCCCGTAAAAACCGATCCAGCCATTTACAAGTAACCACCCTAATATTTAATACGTAGATAAAGACCCTACAAATACATATTTATAGATAAAGCCAGAAAATCATAAAATAACCCTGCATAACTTTACAAAAAAATATTGAGGCGGAATTCAGATTAAGCAACGAGATAACGGGAAAACAGACTATTTTCGGGTCAGAGCTCTCACTTTCCCGCTGGCGGGAAAATAACCGCCGGGGGAATGTGAGTCGATCCGCCCCGCCCCCCGCTGGGTGAGTGATAACACTCCGACCGTCATCATTCACGCAGCGGCGTGGTGGTCGCAGGGCTGCTCTTTGCCTCCGCTTACCAGGTTTTGCCGATATTAAACTGGAACTGCTCGGTCTTATCGCCATCGTACTTTTTAAACGGCTCAGCCCATGAGAAGACCAGCGGGCCTAGCGGCGACATCCACTGTACCGCAATCCCCGCCGACATTCGGATATGCAGCGGGTCGCTATAGTCCGGGATCCCCGCAGCCAGCGTTTGGGCGCTATTCTGCCACGAGGTGCTCCATACCGTTCCCGCATCGACAAAGAGCGAGGTCCGCAAACTGTCGGCGTATTTGTCGCTAATAAACGGCGTAGGAATAATAAACTCGCTGTTCAGCACCGCCATCGCATTCCCCCCTACCGCGTCGGAAGAGGTATCCAGCGGGCAGCCGCTATAGCTGCTTTCAGAACCATTACAGCGATAGTAGGCCGCTTTCGGGCCGATGGTATTTGAGGAGAAGCCGCGTACCGATGACGATCCGCCGGCGTAGAAATTATCGTAAAAGGGCACGGCGTTACCCTGCAGGCCGCCGGCATAGCCCGCTTTCAGATGCTCCATCCACACCCAGCGTTGGCCTTCATTTAGCGGCACGTACTGGGTGGTATCGAGGGTCAGCTTGTAATAGCTGTTATCAGATCCCGGGACGGTCACTTTGCCACTCAGGCTGCTTTTGTTGCCGGAGCGGGGGAAAAACCCGCGATCGAGATCGTTATAGCTCCATCCCAGGCTGACAAAAAAATCATTGGCGCTATATTCCGCCCCGCTGTCGCCATCTTTGGTCACCACCTGCGGATAAATTCCCCGCGAGTTAAGGTAATTCCAGGTCGTGAGCTCCGGTTCCATATTGGTCAGGTGGTTGTGGACATAATCGACGCCCAGATTCAGCGAGTTATTTTCGCTAATCGGGAAGCCGAGATTGCTCCCAATGCCGTAGCTCTGCTGGTTATAGCTGCCGGAGTCGGCATCGGAGGCGTCGTAGCTGTTATAGAAAATTTTGCCGCCCAGGCTAACGCCGTCGACGGTAAAATAGGGGTCCGTCGCACCGAGCTCAACATAGGACTGATAGCTATTGCGGGTCCCGTTAAAGCTGACGCTGTTGCCGGTACCCAGCCAGTTATCCTGGGTCACTCCCAGCTGGTAGCTGACGCCGCTATCGGTACCAAACCCCAGACCGACGTTAAATGAGCCGGTATTACGCTCTTTAACCCTATAGACGACATCAACCCGATCCTGGCTGCCGGCAACCGGGGTTATCTCTTTCTCAACGGTCTCGAAATAGCCCGTGCGGTCAAGGCGCTCTTTTCCCTGCTGTACCTTTTCATCATTGAGCCACGCGCCCTCCATTTGGCGCATTTCACGGCGTAAAACGGCATCGCGCGAGGTATCGTTGCCGATAAAACGAATCTGCCGTACGGAGTAGCGGCGGCCGGCCTCAACGTTAATACGCAACGTCACGCTTTTCTGCCGATCGTCAATTTCGGCATGCGTCGCCACCTGCGGCCAGGCATAGCCATATTTACCGAAGCGCTTTTTAATCGCGTTTTCTACTGCGGTAATCTCTGCTCCGCTATACCACTGGCCGGACAGCGGCTGGGCCAGCGCATCAATTTCCTGGCCATGCGTGGCCATATCCCCCGTCACGATGGTGCGGTTTACCTTATAGCGTTCCCCCTCCGCAAGGTTGACCGTAAGATATAGCGATTTTTTATCCGGGGTAATACTGACCTGGCTGGAATTAATGGCAAAACGCGCATAGCCGCGATCGAGATAATAGCTGCGCAGCGTTTCAAGGTCGGCCGCCATTTTTTGTTTTTGATATTTTTTATCACCGACGACATTCCACCACGGAACATGATCGCGCAGCTGAAGCTGGTCGAGCAACGTTTCTTCACTAAATACTTTATTGCCAATAATATTAATCTGGGCAATAGTTGCCGACATCCCTTCCTGAAAGACGAATTTTAAATCTACGCGGTTGCGCGGCAGCGGCGTCACCACCGCATGGACCCTGGCGCTATATTTTCCGACGCTGTAATAAAAATCCTGTAATCCCTTTTCTATTTCGCTGAGAGCGTTACGATCCAGCGCGCTACCCGCCTCAACCCCGCTGGCGGTTAGATTATCTTTCAGCATCTCGTCTTTAACCGACTTATTGCCGGCAAAGCTTATGCTGGCAATGGTCGGGCGCTCTTTAACCTGTACCACCAGCGCACGGCCATCGCGCAGGATCTGCACATTCTCAAAGTTGCCGCTGGCATACAGGCCGCGTATCGCGTCGCTGATATCGTCATTGGAGACCTCTTCTCCCGGATGAACGGGCATGCTCAACAGTGCCGCTCCCACGGTAACGCGCTGCAGGCCCTCAAAGCGAATATCATCAACAGGGTTCGACGTTGCGGCATAAAGCGTTAAGGGTGAAATCAATAATCCGGCAATGATATTTGTTTTCTTTAGCATGGGCGTTTTATTTAAGAGAGATTTAGAAATAGCATGAATCTGCTGGGATTAACGTAAGCGAGGCGCAGAATTGCACTTAATTATGATGAAACAATGGAGAAAAGATGGATCTTAAAGAACCGTAAATAAAAATATTTATCAGCGGAACTCGAACCTGTTTTTTCGGTCTGAGAGAGTCAGGCAGTAATATATAAAGCATTTTTAATTAATTATAAAAAATAAAAAAGCCCCCTTCCGCATTGGTTGAAAGGGGGAAAGATCTTGTTAGGAATGATGCTCTCTGGGGTTGACCAGGAACACGCAAAAATTAGCTTATAATGCCGCAGATAAAATGAAGAGATATTGAATAAATTATGCAGTCCGCGCCACGGAATGTGCTCAAAAATATATCACCAGATATATTAATCCTGTTTCTTCATATTTTCCTCAAAATGACAGGATAAGGTCGCAGAGGCTTATGGGAGCATCATGGAAAGCCGGTTGCGATATCTAAAAGCAAAGTAGTGGCGCCTTGCCAGGGACGGTAAGGCATTTTCCCGCGGCGGCGCTGGACACCGAGACCCGGCAGAGAGCCATGCCGGGCGGGAACCTGACCGTGACATCACCCTCTGCCCACGCCATGAAGCGGCGGGCGCCATCGTTCTGGAACTGGCATGAATCAGCGTAAAAATGGGGTCCAACAGGCCGTGCTGCACGAACTGGTGTGCTGGATAAAAAATAATCTGGAGAAAAAACTCACCGTGAATGCGCTAAGCGTATTTTCCGGCTATTCAGAGTGGCACCTGTTTCGCCTTTTCCAGCAATACTTCCGGATGTCGCCAATGGAATTCATCAGGCAGCAGCGGATGCTGCTTTGTCGGGATTTACTGCAGATAAAACCGGCCTTTCGCATCGTCGATATCTGCATTATGGCCGGCTATGAGGACATCAGCGCATTTAATCGGACCTTTAAAAAATACTATTCAGTCACGCCTACGCAGTTTCGTAAAATTTCAGCGGCATAAGGCCGCCGTTCAGCCGCCAGGCGAACGCGCTAACCGCCCGGAGTTGACTAAAATGAAAGGATGCCCCTGCGGAGTGCCGCGCCATGAACATCCTCTGTTTGCAGCGATTATTTATCGCTTACTTTACCTGTCTGATCGCGATGCTGTTTGTTGGCTCCGTTTATGCCGCTTCCGCGGAGAAAAAACCGCCGGCGCCCGAGCCGCGAGAGACCCTGGAGATCAATCCCGAAGAGATGCTAAAACCCTGGCGGGGGGATTTCTCCGGCATGCTCGAGCGGCGCACCATCCGGGTATTGACCACCTACAGCAAAACCTTTTTCTTTATCAATAAGGGCACCCAGCGCGGCGCCACGCATGACATTTTCATTGAGTACGAGCGCGACCTTAATCGTCAGCTGATGAAGGAGAATAAGCTCCGGCACCGCCACCTCAAGGTGCGGATCATCTTCGTTCCGGTGGCGCGCGACCAGCTGATCGACGCGCTCAATGCCGGTAAGGGTGATATCGTCGCCGCGAACCTCACCATCACCCCGGAGCGCCAGCAGCAGGTCGCCTTCAGCGCGCCGCTTTATACCCGCGTTCAGGAGCTGCTGCTTTCCGGGCCGGGCTCTCCCGCGGTCAGCGATATCGACCAGCTCTCGGGCAAGACGGTATTCGTGCGCCGTTCCTCAAGCTATTACCAGAGCCTGGTCGCGCTAAACGCGCGCTTTCTGAAAGAGTCGCGCCAGCCGGTGGTCATTGATGCAGCCCCGGAATCGCTTGAGGATGAGGACCTGATTGAGATGCTCAACGCCGGCCTTATCCCCCTGACCGTTGTCGATCGCCATAAGGCGCTGTTCTGGCAGCAGGTGTTCCCTAAAATCGAGGTACACCAGACTATCGTCCTGCGCGATGATGCCAGCATCGCCTGGGCGGTGCGCAAAGAGAGCCCCCAGCTGCTCGCTTCGCTTAATCAGTTTGTGAAGACCAACAGCCAGGGCAGCAGGCTGGGGAATACCATCCTGCTGCGCTACCTGAAAGATGCTAAATATGTCAAAAACGCGGCGGCGCAAAAGGAGCGGCGTAAATTTTTAGCGATGGTGGATATCTTTCGTAAGTACGGCGATCGCTACGACGTCGACTGGCTGCTGATGGCGGCCCAGGGCTATCAGGAGTCGCGCCTTAATCAGTCGGTGCGCAGCCACGTCGGGGCGATAGGCGTGATGCAGGTTATGCCGCGTACCGGTAAGGAGCTGAAGGTGGGCGATATCAGCAAGCTTGATCCGAATATCCACGCCGGGGTGAAATATATGCGCTGGATGATAGACCGGTACTACGGCGACGAGCCGATGACGCAGCTCGATAAGGCGCTGTTCTCCTTCGCCTCCTATAATGCCGGACCGGCGAGAATAGCCCGCCTGCGGGTTGAAACGAAAAAGCGCGGTTTTGACCCTAATATCTGGTTTGGCAACGTGGAGTACCTGGCCGCAGAGAAGATCGGCTCCGAGACCGTGACCTACGTCAGCAATATCTATAAGTACTACATCGCCTACCGGCTGATCGTCGATGAGATGACGCGCAGGCAGAAGGCAACCGCCGGCGCCCGACGCGCGGATATTTCGTTTAAAACAGGCGGCATACCGGTCGCGCAGTGAGGCGAAAAGACAATAAAAACCCCGCCGAAGCGGGGTTTTTGCCAGCCGGGATGGCGTATCTCAAAATATGCGCCGCTTGCCCTATCAGAAGAAGTATTTGAAACGTACCCGCGCGCCGTAGCGCTCATCGGTATTGCCGGTTTTCGTTGCGGACGAGTCCAGCCACGACGCGTAAGCCCCGAGGTAGATATTAAAGTTCGGCATATCCATGATATTCGGCAACTGCCACGAGGTGTGAATGGTGTGGATGTCATAGCGTCCCGGGGCCAGAATCGCGCAGTCCCCATCGCACTCCGCGCTCACCCCGGACAGATTGAACTGGTCGATTTTATTATGCGCGTAGATATAGCCAAGCTCCACGCGATGCCATAGCACATTAATCCCGGCGCTGAAGTCCTTTTCGTCCGCCGCATCCAGATACGCGGTGCTCAAATTGACCACCGCCCCATCCTGCGGGTCAGCCTTCTGCGTATTCCAGCTGAGGGTCATACCGTAGCCGGTACGGCTGGACCGATCGACCCAGCGGCCATCCTGATTCTGGTAACCGTAGGCGTTATTCACGAGGTTGCTTTCCAGCGCCGCCGCCACCGACCAGGCACCGGACCGCCACGCCGCCACCGGGCGCACGTAAACCGCATTTTTACGATTATCCAGCGCATTGCCGTGATAGCTCCGATCAACAAACAGCGAGCTGCCGTCCTCCACCAGCGTATTCACTTCAAAATACCAGTTATCCAGGGTTTTACTCAGCAGGAAGTTGCCGCCGCTGCTGCTGCGTCCGCGCCCCTCTTTCATCATATAAATATACCCGTAGCCGTCGCTATACAGGTCGTTCGCCGTGTTGCCAGAATACTCAATAAACGTATCCTGATTAAGCGGGAACATATCATAGGCTTCGAAGCGTCCGATTTTAATTTTCCAGTCATCCTCCTGACCAAAGAAAAATGCCGCATCATCAAGATTCATTTTGCCATTCATATCCGCCAGTGGCTGTACGCTAAATCCGGCGTATTTACCGTTAGCGCCTTTCCGTAATCCATCAAAGCCCAGCAGAATACGTCCGTTAATATCCCAGCGTTCTTTATCTCCCGGAGCCCAGTTTTTATTGGCGCTGGTTTTTATCGAGGTCAGGCTGCCGGTTCGGCTGGCGCCGTCCATATTAAACTCAACGTCGCCGTAAAATTTTATTTCGCCATAATCATTAAGTTCTAAAGCGGGTTTGGCCGGCGCGGCGCTGGCCGCCGCCGTTGGCGTATCCTGACGTTTTAATGCGTGGATCTCCGCCTCCGCGCTGGCCGCTCGCTGCTCGGTCGCCTTCAGCCGTTGTTCCATTTGTGCCAGTCGTTCCTCAAGGGATAACGACGCCTGAGCATTGACCACAGGGGTAAATAAAGACGTCAAAAAACAGCCGACCCATATTTTATTCATCGGTAAAGCCTTTTATTATTTAATTAAATGAAGTTTATTATTTAGGGTTTATGGATAAAGCATGACGATGATGACAATAATAACCCGCCCACCGTCACAGACGGGTTATTAACGACAGTAACACTATTATTTGCGCGACCAGACCCGGGCTCCAGCACGCCATAACGGCGTAAGCTCAGAGAGCTGCTGGCCTGTCAGTATGTTTTCTCCTGGGGATGCTGCTCCCGCTCGGGGATATAATCGGCTATTTACCCGATAGCCTGTTTTAACGGCGTAACTAATTTATTGGCAGCGGTTGCTTAAGCGTTTCTTCGCCATCATTTTCCGGCCTCGTAGCCTGCCGACGATCCGCCAGTAAAGCGCAAATCTCCGCATGCTTGTCTTCCGTAAACGTGTAGCGCGACATGCAGCCCATCCTGATCAGTGAGCCAAATGCGGGCAGCAGACAGATGCCGAAGAACAGTCCGTTAAGCACGCTCTCGCTCTGAATTTGCGCCTGCGGCACGTAGCCTATCAGCGTCAAAAATACGCCGATTAATCCGCCGCCGACGGCCACCGACATTTTGCCGGTAAACGTTTGTCCGGAGAAGGTAATGGCCGCGCAGCGCTTGTTGGTATGATATTCGGCGTATTCAATGGTGTCGGCAATCATCGATGAGGTCAGGATATTGCTCATCATGATAAATAGCGTGCTTAAACCCAGCAGAATAAAGAGCAGCGCTGCGTGCTGATAGCCCGCAAACCACATCACCACGCGCACCAGAATATCCAGCCCGCAAAGGATCATAAACAGCTTCCGCTTCTGCATTCTGCGCGTCAGCATCGGGGCCACGAGGCACAGCACCGCCGCGACAATCCCCATAATACCGATCGCCATCTGCAGCCCGCCGTCGCCCATATTGTAGATAAAGAAATAGATGTAAATCCCGCCGGCGACGTTGTGGAATACGCAGAAAAAGAATGACAGCAGGACGATAAATAACGGCTTGTTCTGCCGCAGATTATGAAAGGTATCGCGCATGGTGACCTTTTCCGGACCGGCCTGCACGCGCTCTTTAATCTGGAAAAAACCGTTCAGCATCAGCGGCAGGCCGACCAGCATCATCACCAGCGCCGCCATAAAATAGCCCTTATCGTCGCTGTACTGGGCAA
Source organism: Klebsiella sp. 10-1 (assembly GCF_009758445.1). Classification (NCBI taxonomy): domain Bacteria; kingdom Pseudomonadati; phylum Pseudomonadota; class Gammaproteobacteria; order Enterobacterales; family Enterobacteriaceae; genus Klebsiella; species Klebsiella sp. 10-1. The sequence goes on along the minus strand of NZ_WQRE01000010.1, from coordinate 63,163 downwards.
AGAACGCCGCAAGCCTGGGGAAGAAGATGTTGGCGCAGGCAATCCCGGCATTGACGCCGAGCATCGCCGCCGTCACCGCGCGGGTGCGCTGACCGGAGTCGTTGGTCATCACCGAGGACATCGACCAGAACGGAATATCCGATATCGCGTACAGCGTGCCCCACAATATATAGGTCACCCCGGCGTAGATAATCATGGTCGTCATATCTGCTTCGATTTTATAAAACGCCAGCAGCGTGACCCCGGTGATTAACAGCGGCGCAATTAGCAGGAAATGGCGAAACTTGCCAAAGCGGCTGTTAATGGTGTCCATGATGCTGGCGAACAGCGGGTCGTGAACCGCATCCCACGCGCGCGCAATGAGGAAAATCGTACTGGCCGCCAGCGCCGATATGCCCAGCACATCGGTATAAAAATAGTTAATAAACGAACCCACTAAACCAAAACTAAAACACTGACCTAAACCATAGCCAAAATAAGACCACAACTCGCGAGACGGTATTTTCATTGTCGTTGCCATAGTGTGTACCCTAATCCCGGCGGCGTACCGCCGGATATATTGTTATTATGCCCGTGACGGCTGGGCGATGTGACGAAGCCTGCGGATGAGCGCAATCTCTTTGCGGGAGAACGGGATCCCGTTCTCTTCAAAGACGTCGTGGAACCAGAGCCGGCAGTAATCGGTAGATTCCTTCATCACCACCGGCCACGGCAGCCAGGTCTGGGTTTTCCCGCGCACCAGGCCCCATTGATAAGGCGCGACTTTCGCCATATACATCAGCGGCAGCTGCTCTTCGATGGTGCTGCCAACGTGGCGAGCCAGCCACTCGGTGCAAAAAATCGGCCGCTCCAGCTGCTGCAGCTGCTGGATAATCGCCGTCATGCGGGCGGTGTTGGTATAGGCGTGATAGCTGACCACGTCCGAGAGGGTCAGCGCGGCCTGATCCAGCGGCTGCTGGTAGAACGTCTCGCCTTCCACTTCCTCTGACAGGCGCCAGGCGCAGACGGTCAGCGGCTGCGTCGGGTCCTCTTCCCTCGCCCAGCGGAAGGCGAGCTCCATCAGCTCATGGGCATAAGTTTCCAGCTTTTCGTCGTACAGCACCTCAACCGTGCCGGTGGCAAAGATGCCGCGATTCCCCGGCTCGTTATAGAGATCCCACAGCAGAACGCGCTTATCGTCGCGGAACTGGCGGATAACGTCGCGGATATAGCATTCGATCTGCGGCCAGCTGTCGCGGTCGCAGACCTTATCCCGTCCGGGGCTCGCCGCCGCCTGGCTGTTATGCTTGCCGGGTACCGGCGGTTTTTGCGGCCCCAGATACGGTTCATCGCCCGAAAAACCGCAGTCATCCATCAGCGTCAGCATGGTGCTAAAACCGTGGCTATCGGCAATTGCCAGGAAACGCTCGATGCGCGCCATCAGGCCGTCGCGATCGTCCTCCCAGACGATAAACGGCAGGTTGATGCGCAGCGTGTTGTAACCCGCCTCTGCCGCCCAGCCCAGTTCGCGATCGATGGTTGGCTCATCGAACGTCTCCTCCTGCCAGATATCGGTCCAGTTCACCGCCGTCGAGGGAAGATAGTTAAACCCGCAAAGCCAGCCCTGCTGCTGATACCACGCTTGCGCCTGCTCTTTGCTCCACTGCTGTTTCATCATTGCTCCTGATTACTGATAATAATTAGCTAATAAATATTAGTTATGCCCTAAATGAGCAAATGGCGGCATGCTGAAAAGAGATAATCCTCACAAACCTGGTGCGTTGATGAAGATGAAACGTGATCGACTACGCATAAGAAACGGGTCAGGGATGAGGCGATTTCTCAAGAAGGTGAGTAGCGGATAGGGAAGCTGTGGAACGCGGAAAAAACAAATTAACCTGTTGTTTAAAAACTAATTTATTTCAAATACATGTCAGGTGCCGTGGCTGCCTGGCAGTGGCATCAGGAAGCAGGAAGCAGGAAGCAGGAAGCAGGAAGCAGGACACAATAGTACAAAAAAACCCTGCCGGAGCAGGGTTTATGATTCTGAGACCGCTATTCTAAAACGGGTGTTGATTAGAACGGGATGTCGTCATCGAAATCCATCGGCGGTTCATTAGAAGGCGCTGCCGGAGCCTGCTGCTGCGGGCGAGACTGCGCGCCGCCGCTGAACTGGTTCGGGTTGCCGCCCTGCGGCTGTTGCGGCTGCTGAGGCTGACCCCAACCGCCCTGTCCGCCCTGCCCGCCGCCTGCCGGAGCGCCGCCGCCCTGACGGCCACCCAGCATCTGCATGGTGCCGCCAACGTTGACCACGATCTCAGTGGTGTATTTCTCTGCACCGGACTGATCGGTCCATTTGCGGGTACGCAGCTGGCCTTCGATATAAACCTGCGAACCTTTACGCAGGTATTCGCCAGCCACTTCAGCCAGCTTGCCGAACAGCACAACGCGGTGCCATTCGGTCTGTTCTTTCATTTCGCCGGTCTGCTTATCGCGCCAGGATTCGGAAGTCGCCAGCGTGAAGTTAGCGACTGCGCCGCCACTTGGCATGTAGCGTACTTCCGGGTCCTGCCCCAGATTACCGACGAGAATCACCTTGTTTACGCCTCTGCTGGCCATAATCGAATCTCCTGAATACGTTTCTTAATAAGTGTAAACCGGTAATACTAACACCACAAAGGTGCATTTAGATAGCTGGGACGTCGATTCCAGTAAACATCTTATCGCTATACAATTTTTCACCATCAACCCCCGCTGCCATTCCAATACTGTATATTCAAACAGGTCGGATTGTGCCATAATTAGCCGTTTCCGCCGTTTGTTCTTCATACAAACCAGGCAATCCGTGTATCTACCTACCGGGAAAGGTGAATGGATAAGATCGAAGTTCGGGGCGCCCGCACCCATAATCTCAAAAACATCAACCTCGTTATCCCCCGCGACAAGCTGATTGTCGTCACCGGGCTTTCAGGATCAGGCAAATCCTCACTGGCTTTCGACACGCTGTATGCCGAAGGGCAGCGTCGTTACGTTGAATCGCTCTCCGCCTACGCGCGTCAGTTCCTGTCGCTGATGGAGAAGCCGGATGTCGACCATATCGAGGGGCTGTCGCCGGCGATTTCCATCGAACAGAAATCAACGTCCCATAACCCCCGCTCTACGGTAGGCACCATTACCGAAATTCACGACTATCTGCGTCTGCTGTACGCCCGCGTCGGCGAACCGCGCTGCCCGGACCACGACGTCCCGCTGGCGGCGCAAACCGTCAGCCAGATGGTCGACAACGTACTTTCCCAGCCTGAAGGCCAGCGCCTGATGCTGCTGGCGCCAATCATTAAAGAGCGTAAAGGCGAGCATACCAAGACCCTGGAAAACCTTGCGAGCCAGGGCTATATCCGGGCGAGGATCGACGGCGAAGTCTGCGATCTCTCCGATCCGCCAAAGCTTGAGCTGCAAAAGAAACACACCATCGAAGTGGTTATCGATCGCTTCAAGGTGCGTGACGATCTCTCCCAGCGGCTGGCCGAATCGTTTGAGACCGCGCTGGATCTCTCCGGAGGGACCGCCGTTGTCGCCAATATGGACGACCCGAAAGCGGAAGAGCTGCTGTTCTCCGCCAACTTCGCCTGCCCGATTTGCGGCTACAGCATGCGCGAACTGGAACCTCGGCTGTTCTCCTTCAACAACCCCGCCGGCGCCTGCCCAACCTGCGACGGCCTTGGCGTGCAGCAGTATTTCGATCCCGAACGGGTTATCCAAAACCCGGAGCTGTCGCTGGCTGGCGGCGCGATCCGCGGCTGGGATCGGCGTAACTTCTATTATTTCCAGATGCTGAAGTCGCTGGCTGAGCATTACCAGTTCGATATCGAAGCGCCGTGGGGCACACTCAATGCCGACGTGCAGAAAGTGATTCTGTCCGGCTCAGGCAAAGAGAACATTGAATTCAAGTACATGAACGATCGCGGGGACACCTCCGTACGCCGCCATCCGTTCGAAGGCGTTCTGCACAATATGGAACGTCGCTACAAAGAAACCGAATCCAGCGCGGTGCGCGAAGAGCTGGCGAAGTTTATCAGCAACCGCTCCTGTACCAGCTGTGATGGCACCCGTCTGCGCCGCGAAGCGCGCCACGTATTCGTCGAAAATACGCCGCTGCCCACTATCTCCGATATGAGCATTGGCCACGCGATGGACTTCTTCAACAACCTGAAGCTCTCCGGCCAGCGGGCGCAAATCGCTGAAAAGGTGCTGAAGGAGATCGGCGATCGCCTGAAATTCCTCGTCAACGTCGGCCTGAACTACCTGACGCTCTCGCGTTCGGCAGAGACGCTGTCCGGCGGTGAAGCCCAGCGTATCCGCCTGGCAAGCCAGATAGGCGCCGGGCTGGTCGGGGTGATGTACGTTCTCGATGAGCCGTCCATCGGCCTGCATCAGCGCGACAACGAACGCCTGCTCGGGACGCTGGTTCACCTGCGTAATCTGGGTAATACGGTCATTGTCGTTGAGCATGATGAAGACGCTATTCGCGCCGCTGACCACGTGATCGATATCGGTCCCGGCGCTGGCGTGCACGGCGGGGAGGTGGTGGCAGAGGGCACGCTGCAGGATATTATGGCGGTGCCTGAATCCCTGACCGGGCAGTACATGAGCGGCAAGCGCAAGATTGAAGTACCGAAACAGCGCGTAGCCGCCGATCCGCAAAAGGTGCTGAAGCTGACCGGCGCACGCGGTAACAACCTGAAGGACGTTACCCTGACGCTGCCGGTCGGTTTATTTACCTGCATTACCGGCGTGTCCGGTTCGGGTAAATCAACGCTGATTAACGATACGCTGTTCCCGATCGCCCAGCGCCAGCTCAACGGTGCGACTATCGCCGAACCGGCGCCGTATCGCGATGTGCAGGGGCTGGAGCATTTCGATAAGGTTATCGATATCGACCAGAGCCCCATTGGCCGCACGCCGCGCTCTAACCCGGCAACCTATACCGGCGTGTTTACGCCGGTACGCGAACTGTTCGCCGGCGTGCCGGAATCACGTTCACGCGGCTACACGCCGGGGCGCTTTAGCTTTAACGTTCGCGGCGGCCGCTGTGAAGCCTGTCAGGGCGATGGCGTGATCAAGGTCGAGATGCACTTCCTGCCGGATATCTACGTTCCGTGTGACCAGTGCAAGGGCAAGCGCTATAACCGCGAAACGCTGGAGATTAAGTACAAGGGCAAGACTATCCATGAAGTGCTGGATATGACCATCGAAGAGGCGCGCGAGTTCTTCGATGCCGTGCCGGCGCTGGCGCGTAAGCTGCAAACCCTGATGGACGTAGGCCTGACCTATATCCGCCTTGGCCAGTCGGCGACCACGCTGTCCGGCGGTGAAGCTCAGCGCGTGAAGCTGGCTCGCGAGCTGTCGAAGCGCGGAACCGGGCAGACGCTGTATATTCTCGATGAGCCGACGACCGGTCTGCACTTCGCCGATATCCAGCAGCTGCTGGACGTTCTGCATCAGCTGCGCGATCAGGGCAACACCATCGTGGTCATTGAGCACAACCTGGACGTCATCAAAACCGCGGACTGGATTGTGGACCTCGGGCCGGAAGGCGGCAGCGGCGGCGGGGAAATTCTCGTCTCCGGGACCCCGGAGACGGTTGCCGAGTGCGAAGCCTCGTACACCGCGCATTTCCTCAAGCCGTTGCTGGGCTAATCACTGCGAAAGCTGCTGTCGGGTCGGCTCCGACAGCAGCCGAATCGCCTGCTGATAAGAGGCGTCGACCAGGTAGTAAATCTGCGAATCCGGCAGCGAACCATCAAGGAACACCGTACTCCAGTGGGCCTTGTTTAAATGCCGGCTAGGGCGAACGTCAACATGCTGCTCCCGCAGAAGCTCGGCAAGTTCCGGGCTGGCCTTCAGCGACACCGCAGGGCGCTTATCCTCCACCTCCTTGACCATCGCAAACAGCACGTCCGACACTTTAATCTGCGTAGCCTTCCAGTCGCTGTGTTCGCTTTGCTCCGCGCCAGGTTTAGCCATGCAGTAGCGCAATAACTCCGATATTGTCATCTAATATTCCCCCATGAGCGACGCGATAGCGCGAACCGCCGTGAATGCGATATTCCGCGAGCCATACCGCGGCCCGGCTGTCGATGCCAGATAAGCCATTCATGCTGCGAATGAATCTTTCTAAGTGTGCAGCAATAAGCGAAAAGGTAAAACCTTCCGGGGCGGATTTTGTACAAAAAAACGGCAGCCCGCTGGCTGCCGCTGTTGCTCGCTATCATTTCGCCCGCAGACGATCAGTAGTCGGAGTTCACAATAACCTCTTCCCCTTGTGCGCCGGCCATCGGTAAAGGCTTGTAGGAGGAGTTGGAGGCGCGCAGAATGCGAATGCCTCGCGCGCCCGCCTCACGGGCTGCGCCAATATCGTTATCCGAGTCGCCGTAGAAGACCTTAATATCTTTCTCCTGCAGCCACTGGGTTTTCGTATTCTGCCCCGGCTTATCGCCGGCAAAAATAACCGGATTCATGCTTGCCGCGGGGATCAGGAAATCATCCTGCAAGGTTTTCGATACCGTTTCGGTTTTGGTCTGACTGCGTCCGGTCACAAAATAGATGCTATCGCCGCGCTTAACGTGCATCGCAATCAGCTGACGCGCGACCTCTTTCGGCATGCTGAAATCATCCCAGCCGTTGTTCATTTTTTCCCAAAACTCGGGATTTTTCAGGTAAGCATCGCTGCCGGGAGAGAACGTTTTCTGGCCGCGCCAGAATCCTGGGCTGGAAAACAGCACGGTATCGTCAATATCAAAGCCCACCGCAATCGGCGGGCGCCCCAGCAGGCTATTTTCAATCTGCGCCACCGATACCCAGTGAATCGGCGCCTGTTCAGCGAGTTTAGCGACGTTGGTCCCCGTAGAGAGGGGCTGCGGCGTAGACGCGCGGGCAACGACGGCGCTATTTAGCGTGAACAGCAGGCAGACGGCCCCGAAGGCCAGAGTGATTTTGCGCATATTTATCCCTGTAAACGTCATCATTCAAACTGCCTCTTTGACGGCCACGGTTAGACGAACGCTCCCTGGGGCTTTGACGCATTTTGCATGATTGCGTGTGTAAATAATCGAATCATTATAATTTTCAATAATGTGGATGCTTATAAATTCACCATGACCTTAACCTCCGCATCCGGTGATGAAAAGAGGTTTCTGCTCGGATGTCATAGAAAAAGAGAATGATCACACTTCAGGAAGGGAATTGCCCTCTCCTTAACACCAGAAAGGGCCGGATATTACTGCGGTATTATATCACTGCAGAAAATGCCTGTGCGACGCGCTGAACGTTGCGCGAGTTAAGACCCGCCACGCACATCCTGCCGCTGGAAATCAGGTAGACGCCAAACTCTTCACGCAGGCGATCGACCTGAGCGGCGCTGAATCCCGTGTAGCTAAACATACCGCGCTGCTTGAGCAGGTAGTCGAAATTAACGCCGGGTACCGCGTCTTTCAGGACGTTCACCAGCTCCTGGCGCATCGCTAAAATGCGCGTGCGCATCTCTTCGACTTCCGCCAGCCATGAGGCCTTCAGCTCCGCGTCGTTCAGCACGGCGGCGACAACCTGCGCCCCGAAGCTCGGCGGGCTGGAGTAGTTGCGGCGTACGGTCGCCTTCAGCTGTCCCAGTACGCGGCTCGCGGTCTCTGAATCTTCGCAAACCACCGACAGACCGCCGACGCGCTCGCCGTACAGGGAGAAGATTTTCGAGAACGAGTTGCTGACCAGCATCGGCATGCCGGCGCTGGCAATCGTGCGGATCGCCCAGGCATCATCGTCCATTCCCGCGCCAAAGCCCTGATAGGCGATGTCGAGGAAAGGGATCAGGCTGCGCGCTTTCAGCACTTTTGCGACTTCATCCCACTGGGCATGGCTCAGATCGGCGCCGGTCGGGTTATGGCAGCACGGATGCAGCAGCACGATGTCGCCTTCAGGCAGCGTCCGCAGCGTCTCGAGCAGCGCGTCAAAGCGCACGCCGTTGGTCCCATTATCAAACCAGGGGTAAGTACTTACTTCGAAGCCAGCCCCTTCAAAGATGGCGATGTGGTTTTCCCACGTCGGATCGCTGACCCATACGCGCGCCTGCGGGAAGTAGCGTTTCAGGAAATCCGCGCCCACTTTCAGCGCGCCGGAACCGCCCAGCGTCTGAATGGAAGCGACGCGCTGTTGCAGCAGTACCGGATGCTCGGCGCCAAACAGCAGCGGCGCAATGGCGCTACGGTAAGGATTCAGACCTTCCATCGGCAGATACAGCGAGGCGCCGTGCGGCTGCGAGTTAAGACGCGCTTCCGCCACCGCCTGCAGCTGCGGGATAATTCCGTCTTCGTTATAGTACAAACCGATGCTGAGGTTTACTTTGTCACTCCGCGGATCTTCTTTGAAACGCTCCATCAGGGAAAGAATGGGGTCGCCAGCGTAGGCGTCAACTTTCTGAAACACGCGATGTTTCTCCAGGTTTACAAAAGGCAGGTAATAACACAATAAACCGGAAGCCGTGGCAGGTCGAGAGGATGTTGGCGGATAGCCGACGTCGATCGCCCCACCGAGCGCAACCGGAGCTTTTCCCCGGCTCGCGGCGTTAACGCCGTAGCCGGGCTGTCGCGTATCGCCCCGGTCCCGGTAACCGTAGCGCCACCGGGGAACGTTGCGGCAAATCAGGATTAATCGACGTACTTCATCGCAACGCGAGAAGTCAGGCGCGTGATAAGTTCGTAAGCACTTACTTTTGTGATTTCTGCAATCCGTTCAACGGGTAAACCTTCCCCCCACAGCACCACCGGATCGCCGGACTTATCCTGCGCCTCGGGGCCGAGGTCCACGCAGATCATATCCATTGCCACGCGGCCGACAATCGGCACTTCCCGACCGTTAACCAGCACCGGCGTACCGGACGGCGCGGCGCGCGGATAGCCATCGCCGTAGCCCATCGCCACTACGCCCAGCCGGGTATGGCGTTCGCTAATCCAGGTCCCGCCGTAGCCCACCGGCTCACCCGCTTTATGCTCGCGAACGGCAATCAGGCTCGACGTCAGCGACATCACCGGCCTGCAGCCGAAATCGGCCCCGGTGGATTGATGCTCCAACGGCGACACGCCGTAGAGAATAATGCCCGGACGCGCCCAGTCGAAGTGCGACTGCGGCCACAGCAAAATCCCGCCGGAGGCGGCGATAGAGCGCAGTCCCGGCTTGCCATCGGTGAAGGTGGTGAAGATATCCAGCTGCCGCTCGGTGGCCCCGCATTCCGGCTCATCCGCCCGGGCAAAGTGGCTGACGACGTTCACCGGCTGGCGGACGTTTTTACACCGGCTCAGGCGCTGGTAGAACGCCTCCGCCTGTTCCGGCAGGACGCCCAGCCGATGCATGCCGGTATCGAGCTTCATCCAGACGCTGACCGGTTCGCTCAGCTCCGCGCTTTCCAGCGCTGCCAGCTGTTCGGGGCTATGCACCGCCGTTTGCAGCCGCTGGGCGGCGATAACCGGCAGATCGGTGGCCGCAAAAAAACCTTCCAGCAGCAGGATAGGCTGAGTGATGCCGCCCGCCCGCAGGCGTAAGGCTTCTTCAAGACGGGCGACGCCAAAGGCGTCGGCATCAGGGAGCGTTCGCGCGGTCTCGATAAGACCGTGTCCGTAAGCGTTCGCTTTCACGACTGCAACCAGCTTGCTGGCGGGTGCCAGTTCACGCAGACGTTGCAGGTTGTGTCGCAGAGCGCGGCGGTTAATGACTACAGTTGCCGCTTGCATTTAAATTCCTTAATAAAAGAATCGCCCGTATCCATCGCGCTGCGGGAAGGCGACAGGCCAGAGGGCCCCGGAAGCTTAATAAACTAAGTGACCGAGGCGGGCGGGCGAGTCAACGCACCTGCGACGTGAAGGACGACGGAGATTTACTCATCATCATACTGAGGGCCGGCATAGTTATCGAAGCGCGACCATTGCCCGTTAAACGTCAGACGTACCGTACCAATTGGGCCGTTACGCTGCTTACCAATAATAATTTCGGCGATGCCTTTCAGGTCGCTGTTCTCGTGATAAACCTCATCACGATAGATAAACATGATTAAGTCGGCATCCTGCTCGATAGAACCTGATTCACGCAGATCGGAGTTTACCGGGCGCTTATCCGCGCGCTGTTCCAGCGAGCGGTTCAGCTGCGACAGCGCCACGACCGGCACCTGCAGCTCTTTGGCCAGCGCCTTCAACGAGCGGGAGATTTCGGCGATTTCCAGCGTACGGTTATCGGAGAGCGACGGCACCCGCATCAGCTGCAGGTAGTCGATCATGATCAGGCCAATCCCGCCGTGTTCGCGGGCGATACGCCGGGCGCGGGAGCGCACTTCCGTCGGCGTCAGGCCGGAGGAGTCATCGATATAGATATTGCGCTTTTCCAGCAGAATGCCCATGGTGCCCGAAATCCGCGCCCAGTCCTCGTCATCGAGCTGGCCGGTACGAATACGCGTCTGATCGACGCGCGACAGCGAGGCCAGGGTACGCATCATAATCTGTTCCGATGGCATCTCAAGGCTGAAAATCAGTACCGGCTTATCCTGCAACATCGCCGCATTTTCGACGATGTTCATCGCAAATGTCGTTTTACCCATCGACGGACGCGCCGCGACGATAATCAAATCCGACGGCTGCAAACCCGCCGTCTTTTTATTCAGGTCGTCATAGCCGGTATTCACGCCGGTGACGCCGTCGTGCGGCTGCTGGAACAGCTGTTCGATACGCGCAACGGTCGCATCAAGCACTTCGGCGATATTTCTCGGACCTTCGTCTTTATTCGCGCGGCTCTCGGCGATCTTAAAGACCCGGGACTCCGCCAGATCCAGCAGGTCTTCGCTGGTGCGGCCCTGGGGGTCAAAGCCCGCTTCGGCAATTTCGTTCGCCACCGAGATCATTTCCCGGACAACGGCACGTTCACGCACGATATCGGCATAAGCGCTAATGTTCGCCGCGCTTGGCGTATTTTTTGAGAGTTCTGCCAGATAGGCGAAGCCGCCTACGCTGTCCAGCTGCCCCTGACGCTCCAGCGATTCCGCGAGCGTAATGAGGTCAATCGGGCTGCCGGTTTCCTGCAGGCGGGCCATTTCAATAAAGATATGACGGTGCGGACGCGTGTAAAAATCTTCTGCAACAACGCGCTCGGCGACGTCGTCCCAGCGCTCGTTGTCCAGCATTAAACCGCCCAACACCGACTGTTCCGCTTCAATCGAGTGCGGCGGGACTTTCAACCCGGCTACCTGAGGATCGCGGACTCGGGGTTCAGTCTGGGGTTTGTTGAAGGGTTTATTTCCTGCCATATTGAATGGAATTCCCGCTATAGAAATTGGCTCGAAAGGTTACCACATAGTTCAGGAGGAAGCATGGCAACACGTATTGAATTTCACAAGCACGGTGGCCCGGAAGTTCTGCAGGTGGTGGATTTTGTTGCAGGGGATCCGGCAGAACACGAGATACAGGTAGAAAACAAAGCTATTGGTATCAACTACATCGATACCTATATTCGCAGCGGCCTCTATCCGCCCCCTTCGCTTCCGAGCGGATTAGGTACCGAAGCCGCCGGCGTAGTAAGCAAGGTCGGGCGCGGCGTCACGCATATTAAAGCCGGCGATCGCGTCGTGTACGCCCAGTCGGCGCTGGGCGCCTACAGCTCGGTGCATAATGTCCCCGCCGATAAAGCCGCAATTTTACCTGCGGCCATCTCTTTCGAGCAGGCCGCGGCCTCCTTCCTTAAGGGTCTGACGGTCTATTATTTGCTGCGTAAAACCTACGAAATCAAAGCCGGCGAGACGTTCCTGTTCCACGCTGCGGCCGGTGGCGTCGGGCTGATAGCCTGCCAGTGGGCAAAAGCGCTGGGCGCCAGGCTCATCGGCACCGTCGGCAGCGCGCAAAAAGCGCAGCGCGCGAAGCAGGCCGGAGCCTGGCAGACGATCAACTATCGTGAAGAGAATATCGCCGAGCGGCTGAAAGAGATTACCGAGGGGAAAAAAGTTCTCGTGGTCTATGATTCCGTGGGCAAAGACACCTGGGAAGCTTCGCTCGACTGTCTGCAGCGCCGAGGATTGATGGTCAGCTTCGGCAACTCCTCCGGACCGGTTACCGGCGTTAATCTGGGGATCCTCAATCAGAAAGGCTCGCTGTACGTGACCCGCCCTTCTCTGCAGGGCTATATCACCAGCCGCGAAGAGCTGGTGGAAGCCAGTAACGAACTCTTTTCGCTGATCGCCAGCGGCGTGATAAACGTCGACGTAGCGGAGAGCCAAAAATATCCGCTGGCCGACGCGCGACGCGCGCACGAGGTTCTCGAGAGCCGCGCCACCGAAGGCTCAAGCCTTCTGCTGCCGTAACGAGTAAGTCGAGGCAAGGTTAACGCTGCCAACGCACCTGTAGTCTGAAGTATGACGGGAGGGGGAAAAGTTTAGGGCTTCCATATGGAAGCCCTGACTTTTTTTAGTTCGGCTGTATGTAGGGTACAGCGCGATGAATTCATTAACGCGCTAATAGTGACAGATTTAATAAGCAAAACCTACGCCGTTTTATGCAAAATTCCTCAGGTTGTGACCTACCACTCACTACCTTAATAACGCCAGCGGTTGTTGCTACGGTAGTGGGTGATTTTTGGCGTATTTATCGCCCGAATCACCCATACCAACGCAACGGCTAGCAGCAGCCACGGCAGCAGTTTAATCATCATCGCAAACAGGCCGCCAACGAACATCAGCGCCGTCGCCGCAACAATGGCGGCAATAATGCCCAGCAGCGATACGCCGGTTACCAGCAGCATGACAAAAAAACCAATGATAAATAGCAGTTCCAGCATCTTCTTCTCTCCCAAGCAATAGCCCTTTGTACTCAGACATTACAAGAAGCGTGCCAATTATAATCCATTGAATTTAAAGAAAAATGCCATGATTTTTATTTCAGGGCGTGGCGTATTTGACTAAATTTTAGCGAAACAGCGAAACGTTAACGCTTATCGGCGACCAGCTTCAGCGCGTGTTCCAGGACGTTGATATCGGCACCGGCCTTATGCGCGTTCTCACTCAGGTAGCGACGCCACTGGCGAGCGCCGGGGATCCCCTGGAACAGGCCCAGCATATGGCGGGTCACATGGCCAAGATAGGTCCCGTTGCTCAGCTCACGCTCAATATACGGATACATGGCGCGCACCACGGCAACCGGGTCAGTATCCGCGCCATTGGCCGCAAAAATCTCCCGGTCAACGGAGGTCAGCATGCCTGGATTCTGGTACGCCTCGCGCCCCACCATCACACCGTCCATATGCTCAAGGTGCAGCTTCGCTTCTTCCAGCGACCTGATCCCGCCGTTGATCGCCATCGTCAGATGCGGAAAATCACGTTTTAGCTGATAGACGCGCGGGTAGTCCAGAGGCGGGATCTCGCGGTTCTCTTTCGGGCTCAGGCCGGAAAGCCAGGCTTTGCGGGCGTGGATGATAAACATATCGCATTCGCCTTTCCCGGATACGGTATTGATGAAATCACACAGGAACGCATAGCTATCCTGGTCATCAATGCCGATTCGGGTTTTTACCGTGACCGGAATCGAGACCACGTCGCGCATCGCTTTAATGCAGTCGGCAACCAGCGGCGCATTGCCCATCAGGCAGGCGCCAAACATCCCGTTCTGCACGCGGTCAGACGGGCAGCCGACGTTGAGGTTGATCTCATCATAGCCGCGCGCTTCAGCCAGCTTCGCACACTGCGCCAGCGCGGCCGGATCGCTACCGCCCAGCTGTAGCGCAACGGGATGCTCTTCTTCGCTGTAGGCCAGATAGTCGCCTTTACCGTGAATAATCGCCCCGGTGGTCACCATTTCGGTGTACAGCAGCGTATGGCGCGACAGCTGGCGCAGGAAGTAGCGGCAGTGCCTGTCGGTCCAGTCGAGCATCGGGGCGATAGAAAAACGGTGGGCAGCAAAGGCGGTAGACGTTGATTCTGGCATCATGGCGAATAAATAGGCATCCGGGTAAAAAGGGGCGCTACTATAGCACAAAGATAAACCACAGGCGCATAGCGCCAATGGCCGTATCCTGCGCTGGAAAAAAACGCTATTTCCTGCGCGGCTTACCGTCGTGAGGACCGAAGAACTGCGGCGGATGGTCGACCCAGCGATCCTGACGCGTCGCGGCATAGCTGGGGTTAAGCGGATAGTAGATCCGGTTAAATTTTTTATTCGCTTCGCCAACCACCAGCAGGCATGCCTCCTCCTCGGTGTTATTCAGGAAGGTGTGGCATACCCCGGTACCGGCGGGAAAACCGACGCAATCCCCCGGCTCCAGCTTCCACAGATAGCCGTTTATCCACACTTCCGGATACCCCTCCAGCACGTAGATGAACTCTTCTTCATCGCTTTCCGCATGCGGATAAGAGGTACGACGCCCTGGCGGCAGGCGCTCATGATGGATCCCCAGCCGGTTTAGCCTTAAACCACGGGCCAGCGGTGCGCCGATGGAAAAGAGCTCGCTGCTGTCGGGATAGGTGGCATCATCCGGCCCCTCCATCTCGCGCCAATGTCGAATGCAATCAGGTCGTTTCATCGTTTTCTCCCGAAAATGAGATGCATCAGGTATAGCACAAACCGTGGGTTCTCGGCGTTTTGCCTGGATCGTGATAAAGTAACAACTTCATCGTTACGCAACCAGAGGATGCTCATGGATAAGTCCACTTCGCAAGACATGTTAGCGCATGCTGAAAAGCTCTGCGCGCAGCGGGGCGTGCGCCTGACTCCGCAGCGCCTTGAAGTGTTGCGCCTGATGAGTCTACAGCAGGGGGCGATCAGCGCCTACGATTTGCTCGATCTCCTGCGCGGTAAAGAGCCGCAGGCTAAGCCTCCGACGGTCTACCGGGCGCTGGAGTTTCTGCTTGAGCAGGGCTTCGTGCACAAGGTGGAATCAACCAACAGCTACGTGCTGTGTCACCTGTTCGATCAGCCAACCCATAGTTCAGCGATGTTTATCTGCGATCGCTGCGGGGTGGTTAAAGAAGAGTGCGCGGAAGGCGTAGAGGACATCATGCATACGCTGGCGGCCAAAATGGGCTTCGCCCTGCGCCATAACGTGATCGAAGCGCACGGCCTGTGCGCGGGCTGCGTCGAGGTAGAGGCCTGCAACACGCCGGGGCACTGCCACCATGACCACACCATCCAGACTAAAAAGAAAGCCCGCTGAGGCGTTGGCCGCAGCGGGAATCAGGGATTTTTAGTACATCCTTGTACCGTTCAGGCAGGCAATAACAAAGGGTTAACGCTCTACATCTCGTCGCTACCAGCGATGGTCATTTTTGGTTTCCCAGTCAGACACTTCTTTTTCTGCCTGATCTTTAGCGTAGCCGTAACGCTCCTGGATTTTACCGACCAGCTGGTCGCGCTTACCCTCGATGACGGTCATATCATCGTCGGTAAGCTTGCCCCATTGCTCTTTCGCTTTACCTTTTAACTGTTTCCAGTTACCGCCGATTTCGTCTTTATTCATGATTCAGTCCTCATCGTTCGGTGAGTTAACAGCCCGCTGTGTGCCGGACGTATGATTAACTATAGATGAGAATTCTGGGTTAATTTTATTATTCGGAATCTTTAACCATTTTCACACCAAAAGACGTTATGAAAACCAGGTGCCGCGCCGCCAGTGCCGTCGCCAGATCAGCGCCAGCGACAGACCTCGCAGCGCCAGGAATACCGTCAGCGCCAGCCACAGGCCGTGGTTACCGAGCACCGGCAGCGTCAGCAGGGTTACGGCAAAGCCCACGGCGGCCACCGCCATGCTGTTGCGCATTTCACTGCCGCGCGTCGCGCCGATAAACATGCCGTCCAGCAGATAACACCAGACGCCGACCACCGGCAAAATCATCTGCCACAGCAGATAGCGGTCGGCGAGCTGCTGGAGCGAGGGTATCGAGGTCAGCAGAGCGATAATCTGCTCTCCCGCCACGCTGTAGATTAGCGCAAAAGCCAGCGCGACCATGCCTGACTGCCGACAGGCCGCACGCCACACCTCCAGCAGCTTGCTGCCATCGCGCGCGCCGTAGGCCTGCCCGGAGTGGGCCTCCACGGCATAGGCAAAGCCGTCCAACGCATAGGCGGTGAAGGTTAGCATGGTCATCAGAATGGCGTTCACCGCCACGATATCGCCCCCCAGACGCGCGCCGAAAACGGTCACCGCGCCAAAGCAGAGCTGCAGCAGCAGCGAACGCAGCATGATGTCGCGGTTGAGGGCCAGCAGCCGCCGGAGATCGCCGCGCCAGGCGTCCTTCAGCATAGAGAATGACACGCCCCGCAGCGTCAGCACGCGTTTCGCCATCAGCAGGCCAATGATAAAGGTGGCATATTCGGCGGTCACCGTCGCCAGCGCCGCGCCCTGCACGTTCATGTGCAGCCCCATCACCAGCCACAGATCGAGGACAATATTCAGCAGGTTGCCGACAATCAGCAGGATCACCGGCGCACGGGCATACTGGACGCCCAGCAGCCAGCCCAGCAGCACCAGGTTAGCTAACGATGCCGGGGCGCTCAGCCAGCGGATCTCCAGGAAACGCCGGGCCTGTTCCAGCACCGCTTCGCTGCCGCCGACGATATGCAGCGCCAGGTTAATGAGCGGCATACGAAACAGAACGATCAGCAGACCGGCGGCCAGCGCCAGCCCAATCGGCTGCACCAGCGCTCGCGCCAGGCGCACGGGGTCCTTTGCGCCAAACGCCTGCGCCGTCAGGCCGGTGGTACTCATTCGCAGAAAGAGCAGTAGCATGAACAGGAAGCTGGTAGCCGTAGCCCCGACCGCCACGCCGCCCAGGTAAACCGGGCTATCAAGATGGCCGATAACCGCAGTATCCACCAGGCCCAGCAGCGGGACGGTGATATTGGAGAAAATCATCGGTAGCGCCAGGCGCCACAGGGCCTTATCAGCGGCATTAAAAAGCATGAGGGAAAGCCTGAGCGAGGAGAGACAGCGCAGCATCATGCATCAGACGATGCTGCGTTAAGAGAAGGCGCTTACAGCCACTCGCCGTTGCGGATGACGCCGACGGCCAGACCTTCAATGGTAAAGTTTTGCTCGCGTAGGTTCACCACGATTGGTGAAAACTCGCTATTTTCCGGCAGCAGTTCGACGACGTTACCCTGCCTTTTAAGGCGTTTAACCGTCACTTCTTCATCGATACGTGCGACCACAACCTGCCCGTTACGCACATCCTGAGTTTTGTGTACCGCCAGCAGATCGCCGTCCAGAATACCAATGTCTTTCATCGACATTCCGCTGACGCGCAGCAGGAAGTCGGCGCTCGGCTTGAACATTGCCGGATCGACCTGGAAGTGGCCTTCGATGTGCTGCTGCGCCAGCAGCGGCTCACCGGCAGCCACGCGGCCAATCAGCGGCAGGCCGGGCTCTTCTTCAGTCAGCAGACGAATACCGCGGGAGGCACCGGAAATGATCTCGATTGCGCCTTTACGCGCCAGCGCTTTCAGGTGTTCTTCCGCCGCGTTTGGGGAACGGAACCCCAAGCGCTGAGCAATTTCCGCACGCGTCGGCGGCATGCCAGTCTGGCTGATATGATCTCTGATGAGATCAAACACCTCTTGCTGCCTGGTCGTTAACGCTTTCATTCCGCCCCCTGGGTGTATATACAGTTATGCTGTGAGTATATACAGCTAACGGTGATTTTGGAATCAAATTTCACACAAAAATCAGGAGATTCTTTTCGTTTGCCGCGCGCTGCGGCCAGCTAACGCAGGGGGATTGCGGCGGAGCGTTTCTGCTCCACACGACGCAAAACAGGCCGCGTGGAGGGAGGTTGGTCGGCCTCCAGCCCGCGGACGCCAAACCAAATAGTCTGATGCTACAGACCCTTAGCGATAGTGCGCCCACAGCAGCGTAACCCAGACGATCAGCGCAATGACGATCGCCAGAAATACCGCCGCAGAGCCCATATCCTTCGCGCGTCCGGAAAGCTCATGGTGGTCGGAGCCAATCCGGTCCACCACCGCCTCAATCGCGCTATTAAGAATTTCGACTATCATCACTATCAGGACCGAGCCTATCAGCAGCACGCGCGTAATGGCGTCAACATCCAACCAGCAGGCGATCGCAATGGCAATAACGGTGGCAATACCTTCCTGACGAAAGGCGGCCTCATTTATCCATGCCGCACGAAAACCTTTCCAGGAATACCCTGCCGCTTTAATGATTCGGGTTAACCCGGTGGTATTATTGGCCATCAAAAGAACCTTTTTATGTAAATGACGTCAATGAGTGTACGCGTTTGCCGCGTGGCAACGGAAATTTTGCGCACTTTCTGTTATTCTTGCCGCGCATTTGCATGATTAACCAGAGGCTTCACATCGTTTATGTCCGGCTGGCAACGAATTTACTATAAATTACTGAATTTACCATTACGGCTGCTGGTAAAAAGCAAGTCTATTCCCGCAGAGCCTGCTCAGGAATTAGGGCTGGATACCTCGCGTCCGATTATGTACGTTCTGCCCTATAACTCGAAGGCAGACCTGCTGACGCTGCGCGCGCAGTGCCTGGAGCACGATTTACCCGATCCGCTCGAACCGTTAGAAATCGACGGCACCCTGCTGCCGCGCTACGTCTTTATCCACGGCGGCCCGCGCGTATTTACCTACTACACGCCGAAAGAAGAATCCATCAAGCTGTTCCACGACTACCTGGATCTGCACCGCAACCACCCTGACCTCGACGTGCAAATGGTGCCGGTTTCAGTGATGTTTGGTCGCGCGCCAGGGCGCGAAAAGGGCGAGCTCAATCCGCCGCTGCGCATGCTTAATGGTATTCAGAAATTCTTCGCCGTTCTGTGGCTGGGCCGCGACAGCTTCGTGCGCTTCTCGCCGCCGGTGTCGCTACGCCGAATGGCGTCCGAGCACGGAACCGATAAAACCATTGCTCAGAAGCTGGCCCGCGTGGCGCGTATGCACTTCGCCCGTCAGCGCCTGGCCGCGGTCGGCCCGCGTCTGCCGGCGCGTCAGGATCTATTCAACAAGCTGCTGGCGTCAAAAGCCATCGCCCGCGCGGTGGAAGACGAAGCCCGCAGCAAGAAAATCTCCCACGAGAAGGCGCAGCAAAACGCTATCGCGCTGATGGAAGAGATCGCCGCAAACTTCTCCTACGAGATGATTCGCCTGACCGACCGCGTGCTGGGCTTTACATGGAACCGCCTGTATCAGGGAATTAACGTTCATAACGCCGAGCGCGTGCGGCAGCTGGCGCACGAAGGGCACGAGATCGTCTACGTTCCGTGCCATCGCAGCCATATGGACTACCTGCTGCTCTCCTACGTGCTCTACCACCAGGGCCTGGTGCCGCCGCATATCGCCGCCGGCATCAACCTCAACTTCTGGCCGGCAGGGCCGATTTTCCGTCGCGGCGGCGCGTTCTTTATTCGCCGTACGTTTAAGGGCAACAAGCTCTACTCGACGGTGTTCCGCGAATATCTTGGCGAACTGTTCAGCCGCGGCTACTCGGTAGAGTACTTCGTGGAGGGCGGGCGCTCTCGTACCGGGCGCCTGCTGGACCCGAAAACCGGCACCCTGTCGATGACTATCCAGGCGATGCTGCGCGGCGGCACCCGACCAATTACGCTGGTTCCGATCTACATCGGCTACGAGCACGTGATGGAAGTCGGGACCTACGCCAAAGAGCTGCGCGGCGCGACGAAAGAGAAAGAGAGCCTGCCGCAGATGCTGCGCGGCCTGAGCAAGCTGCGTAACCTCGGCCAGGGGTACGTTAACTTCGGCGAACCGCTGCCGCTGATGACCTGGCTCAACCAGCACGTTCCGGAGTGGCGCGAGTCTATCGATCCTATCGAAGCCATTCGCCCGTCGTGGCTAACGCCGACGGTAAACAGCATCGCCTCCGATCTGATGGTCCGCATCAACAACGCCGGCGCGGCGAACGCCATGAATCTGTGCTGTACCGCTCTGCTGGCATCGCGCCAGCGTTCGCTGACCCGCGAGCAGCTGACCCAGCAGCTGGAGTGCTATCTCGATCTGCTGCGTAACGTGCCTTACTCTCCGGATGCGACCACGCCGCCGGCTTCCGCCAGCGAGCTGATTGACCACGCGCTGAAGATGAATAAGTTCGAGGTCGAAAAAGACACCATCGGCGACATCATCATTCTGCCGCGCGAGCAGGCGGTGCTGATGACCTACTATCGCAACAACATCGCCCATATGCTGATGATGCCTTCGCTGCTGGCGGCGATTGTCACCCAGCATCGACGGATCACCCGCACGGAAGTGCTGCGTCACGTCGAGATGTTCTATCCGCTGCTGAAGGCCGAGCTGTTCCTGCGCTGGGAAAAAGAAGAGCTGGCGAGCGTTATCGATGCGCTGACCGCTGAGATGCAGCGCCAGGGCCTGCTGGCGCTGAGCGAGGACGAGATAAGCATCAACCCGTCGCACTCCCGCCTGCTGCAGCTGCTGGCCGCCGGGGCGCGCGAAACGCTCCAGCGCTATGCCATCACCTTCTGGCTGCTGAGCGCTAATCCCTCGATTAACCGCAGTTCGCTGGAGAAAGAGAGCCGTACGATGGCCCAGCGCCTGTCGGTTCTGCACGGCATCAACGCGCCGGAGTTCTTCGATAAGGCGGTATTCAGCACTCTGGTACTGACGCTGCGTGACGAAGGCTATATTAGCGATACCGGCGATGCCGAGCCGGAAGAGACGCTGAAGGTTTACCAGATGCTGGCGAACCTGATTACATCGGACGTGCGTCTGACGATTGAAAGCGCCGCGCAGGATGAAGCGTAGCGCCTGAGACTTGCCCCGGCTTGCGCTACGTAAGCCGGGGAGTCAGGACCCTGCCAGGGAAAACTACGCCATATAGCCCATCGCCAGGCCGAGGAACAGCACCAGCCCAACGTAGTTATTGTTTAAAAACGCTTTGAAGCAGTCGTCGCGTTCACGACGGAAAATCAGCTTCTGCTGCCAGAAAAACAGCCCCGCCGCGATAAACAGCGACCAGTAATATTCCCAGCTCAGGCCGTTCAGCCACCCTACCGCCGCCATCAGGACCAGCACCGCGATCTGCAGCATACCGATAATCACGCGATCGTTTTCGCCAAACAAAATCGCCGTTGATTTGATGCCAATTTTAAGGTCATCGTCCCGGTCAACCATCGCATACTGGGTATCGTAAGCCACCGCCCACAGAATGTTGGCGAGGAACATCAGCCAGCAGCTCAGCGGCAGCGATTCGCTCACCGCGGAGAAGGCCATCGGAATCGACCAGCCAAACGCCGCCCCCAGCACCACCTGCGGCAGATGGGTGTAGCGCTTCATGAATGGATAGACCCACGCCAGCGCCAGCGCCGCCACCGACAGCAGAATGGTCATGGTGTTGAGGGTCAGCACCAGCAGGAACGAGAGCAGCACCAGCACGACAAACAGCACCCGGGCCTCTTTCTCCGTCACCTCCCCGCTCGGCAGCGGACGACGCGCGGTGCGCTTGACGTGGCCGTCAAATTTGCGGTCGGCATAATCGTTGACCACGCAGCCGGCGGCGCGCATCAGCCACACTCCGGCGACAAAAACGGCCAGAATCCACAGCGGCGGAACACCCGGCGTCGCCACCCATAGCGCCCACAGCGTCGGCCACAGCAGCAGCAGCGCGCCGATCGGTTTGTCAGTACGCATCAGGCGATGAAACGCCAACAGCTTATTCTGCGTCAGACTCCACTCCATTTTCTCTTCCTCTTAATACAGCGGCGATGCAGGCAGAAACAGTTCTGTCAGCAGCAGCGGTTTACCGCTCAGCCGGAGGCGGGAACGACGCCCCCAAAGCTCTGCATAACGCCCAATTTCAATAAAGTCACGGGTTAACGTCGACGAGGTGAACAAATAGCGGCCCAGCGGCGTCTGCCCAAGCTGCTGCAGCGCCAGTTCGGGACCGCTCAGCGTCGATTCCGGCACGATAGTTCGCCCGGCCAGCCAGGGTTCATCATCGGCGCAGAGAATGATTTCCCGCAGCCAGTAGCGCTCTTCATCTGGCAGCAACGCTTCTTCACCGACCAGCGCTTCGCGTCCGACAAAATCTTCGTTGACCAGCATAACGCTAACCTTTTTCCCTTGTTGCTCAAAGCGTTTGGTCATTGAGTCTTCCAGCAACAGCCAGTCGCGCAGCGAGGGTTCCAGCGGGGGCATAGCGGCAAAATAGCGCAGCGCACGTAGTTGCGTAAGCGCAGGATGTGACATGCCTGATTCTCCGATACATAACGTAAAGGCATTGTATCGCAGAATAGGCCGATCGGGGCGGGCAAACATCAAGATACGATCTTCCGCGCAACAGCCATGCAACAGAAGCCGCGCGCGAGAAAAAAAGGTGCGTCCAGGCGGACGCACCTAAAGGCTGTGCCTAAACATCAGCATTGTGGGGAGACGATCACCCCTTGCCTTTTACACTGCTGATAAAGGTGGAACGGGCAGATTTCGAGCCAAGGCGTTCAGCTTCGTTCATCAATTTGAGGGCTTTGTCGATATCTCCTTTAGCAACCGCCTGCTTAATGCCGTTGTTAAAGTAGGTTTCCGTATCATCCAGCATCGGCTCACTCTTCGCCGCCGGCGCGGCGACCGGAGCAACGGCCGGGGCGGCGGCTGGCGCGCTGTATACCGGAGCGGCCGTATTGCCGACGGTGACCGGACCCGGGCCGGAGGAGCCAAACAGCGGGCCAACCAGCACGCTGGAGCCAGACGATGTTTTCACTTTCAGGCCCAGCGTACCTTCGGTGGTATGTTTGGCAATCGGGTCCGGAATATCCGGGACCGCGTTACCCGTACCTTTGGCGTAGGCCTTCGCCGGATCGATTAATTTGGTGGTCTGCTGCAGATCCTGCGGCGTGGTAAAGACCAGGACGTAAATCTTTTGCTGGCCCAGCGCCGGCGTCAGACGCATCACCCCTTCGAGGCGATCCGAGCTCATCACGCCCGGCTCCAGGTAGGTGAAGTAGCTGCTTGGGAAGTACGCAGATGGCGTCATATTCTGGTCAAGAATCAGCACGTTAGGCGCAAAAACGCTGGTCTGCTTGTTGACTTCGCTGGTCAGCGTAATGGTCAGCTCACCGATATTCGCCGGGACGCTATAGGCGGCGACCGGCCCGGTGATACCGGAGATATTCAGCGACTGTCCTGCCGTCGCTAAGTTGGTGACCTGGGACTTAGATTGATCGACCGGCGTCCAGGTTAACTGCTGTAACGCGGAGGCAGGGATCGTCGGTGCGGCAGCGGTGTTCTGCGGCACAAAATTCACATCAGCAAAACTGACTGCGGGTACGCTGGCCAGCAGGCCGGCGGACAGGCAGAGGGCAACGAGACTTTTATTCATTTTCATTGTTATCACCTCAATTCCGATGGCCGAGCGGTAGCCAGGCAATAGCTCGCTGGGCCTAAGATATAGAGGGGCTTACGCCCCTCTTTTGCTCATAACAGGTCAGGTTGGATTACCACCAGATTTCCATCTGGGCGCCGAAGGTCCACTCGTCGTTATCGCCACGGCTGAAGGTCTTCGCGGAGGTGTCGTTATACGCCACGCCGGAGGTGTAGCCAGCACCGGAATCGCCGTTCGCGTAGCCCCATTTCTCATCCCACTTGGCGTAGGTTGCGAATACGCGGATTGCCGGACGGGACCAGATGCTGTCGCCAGCCTGCCACTGCTGTGCCAGGGTGATTTTGTACTGGTTGTTGTTGTCGCCGGTTTTCTGCGACTCGACGTTGTCGTAGCCAACTTCCAGCAGGGTGCTCATGATCGGCGTCCATTTGTACATCGGACGCACGCCGACGGTCCACCATTTGGTGCCGTTGTTGTTGTCCAGGTTGATATCCTGGTACATACCGACGTACATCAGATCCCAGCTATCGCCCAGCGAGATCGCGCCGTGGTCAAGCACGCGCCACAGGGAGCCGTCGTTGTTGATGCTGCCGCCCTGCGGAATGCCTTTACCGTTGGAGGTCATCGCGTCGGTGGCGTACTGCAGAACGAACTTGTTGTAGCCTTTCAGCATGCTCTGGGTGTGTTCAGCGGTCAGCATCCAGCCGTCTTTAGACGCGTCCGGCTGCAGGTAGTAGTTATCCGGAACGTTGGTGTGACCGTAGTCAACGCCGAGCTCCAGGGTACCGCCTGGGTTGATTTCCATCTGCGCTAAACGCACGTCGAAGACGTCGTTCGGCACGATGTTGTCATAAATACGGTTGCCCAGCGCATCGCGGTCAGCGAAGGTGGCAGAACCGCCGGACTCAGAAGAACGGGTTGCCGCCATAGACAGCTTACCGAAGCCCAGATCGATGTTTTCGATACCAGCACCAGGACCTGAAATATCCCAGTAGTAGAAGTCGATCATGTGAACGTCATGACGCTGGTAGAAACGCTTACCGGCCCAGATGGTGGAACCTGGCAGCCAGTCGATCAGGTTTTTACCCTGCACGTTGGCTTCACGGAATGCCGGGCTGGTTGATTCCCAGTCATTCTGCTGCGATACGGAGTACGCGACGTTAGTATCGAAGTAGAAGCTCTTATCACCTTCTTTCCATACTTCCTGGCCCAGTTTTAATTCCGCATAGGTTTCACATTCGTTACCAAGACGGTATTTACTTTGAGCACCGGTTGCCTGGAAGCACTGCTGTTCACCGCCGCTGCCGGTCCAGCCGATACCGGAACGAGCATAGCCGTGGAAATCGACGGCCATCGCCTGAGCAGACATAACGCCTGCTGCGACGGCGACCGCCAGTGGAAGTTTGCGCAGAGTAATCATCATTCTATCTCCTGAGATCATTGCTTTTCTTTGAACACTTCGCCCATTGTTCTGCCTGCTGCTGCAGCGCTAAGGGGTTCGCGTTTTTTTTTAATGGGAAGCCTTACACGCCCGGCTCTTTATGCAACCGACGACACGCCGTGCCATCCTCACGGAATAAATGGCAACGTTCCGGTGGCAAACCGATAGCGAATGTGGCTCCCTCTTTTACCAACACCACGTCGTTCTGGCGGTAGACCAGGTTCTGACGGATGGCTGGGATCTGGATATGAATTTGCGTTTCGTGGCCAAGCTGCTCAACCACCTGCACTTCCCCTTCAAGGGTCACGTCGGCGATATCGCTGGGCAGCAGATGTTCCGGGCGGATGCCTAAGGACATATTTGCCCCAACCTGAACGCGGGCGCTGTCCACCGGCAGCCAAATTTGCTGGCGGTTTGGCAGCTCCACCTGAACCTGCTCAATGGCGGTTGCGGTGACTTTCACCGGCAGGAAGTTCATCTTCGGCGAGCCAATAAAGCCCGCAACGAAGCGATCGGCCGGGTAGTGATACAGCTCAAGCGGTCTCCCTACCTGCGCTACGCGACCGGCATCCAGCACCACAATCTTGTCGGCCAAAGTCATCGCCTCAACCTGATCGTGGGTCACGTAAATCATCGTGCGTCCCAGCCGCTTGTGCAGACGGGAGATTTCGATACGCATCTGCACGCGCAGCGCGGCATCGAGGTTTGAAAGCGGTTCATCCAGCAGGAATACGCGAGGCTCCGCCACCAGGGTACGACCGATTGCCACGCGCTGACGCTGGCCGCCGGATAGCGCCTTCGGCTTACGCTCAAGCAGGTGCGCCAGCTGCAGCACTTCAGCCACCTGAGTGACGCGCTGGTTGATCACATCTTTTTTGGCGCCGGCCAGCTTCAGGCCGAAAGACATATTTTCCGCGACGGAGAGATGAGGGTAGAGAGCGTAAGACTGGAAGACCATGCCGATGCCGCGTTCTGCGGGGGGGATATCGTTCATCCTGGTTTCGCCGATAAACAAATCACCGCTGGTTATGGTTTCCAGCCCGGCAATCATACGCAGCAGGGTAGATTTGCCGCAGCCCGATGGCCCGACAAACACCACGAACTCCCCTTCCTGGATGTCGAGATTGATATCTTTCGATACCACCACGTCGCCCCAGGCTTTCGTTATATTTCGCAGCTGTACGCTCGCCATGCCCATCTCCCTTCGTTACAACCTGTCACTTAAAGACACATTCAAGATGGGCTGACTATGCGGCATTCATTAACCTGGTGAATCCTCCACCCCCGGCTTTTTTATGGGGGAGGAGACGGGAGGATGAGAGATTGCCTCTCACTGCGGGGGATGGCGCGCCAAAGTCAATTTCGTGACGCAGGTTGCAAAAATAGCCTCCTTTTTATGTGCTCCACGCCCCAATACCGGCGTTTCTGCAAGCCAGATCACACAAACTACGGGTGGGGCGTAGACATAGGGAGGATGGAAAGGGGTTGTTAAAAAAGGAAACTCATCACCGTTAAGCCACCTAAGTGTATCCACGAGTACATCACCAAAAAGGACTGGTATATGAAAATCAAAACCGGCGCCCGCATCCTCGCGCTGTCTGCATTGACCACGATGATGTTTTCCGCCTCTGCCCTCGCCAAAATTGAAGAAGGTAAGCTGGTTATCTGGATTAACGGCGACAAGGGCTATAACGGCCTCGCTGAAGTGGGCAAAAAGTTTGAAAAAGACACCGGGATTAAAGTCTCCATCGAACACCCGGATAAGCTGGAAGAGAAATTCCCGCAGGTTGCGGCGACCGGCGACGGCCCGGACATCATCTTCTGGGCACACGACCGCTTCGGCGGCTACGCGCAGTCCGGCCTGCTGGCCGAGATCGCTCCGGACAAAGCTTTCCAGGACAAACTCTATCCGTTCACCTGGGACGCGGTACGCTATAACGGCAAGCTGATCGCTTACCCAATCGCGGTTGAAGCGCTGTCGCTGATTTACAACAAAGACCTGGTCCCGAATCCGCCGAAAACCTGGGAAGAGATCCCGGCGCTGGATAAAACGCTGAAGGCGAAAGGTAAGAGCGCGCTGATGTTCAACCTGCAGGAACCGTACTTCACCTGGCCGCTGATCGCCGCCGACGGTGGCTATGCGTTCAAGCTTGAAAACGGCAAATATGATGTGAAAGATGTCGGCGTGGACAGCGCTGGCGCGAAAGCGGGTCTGACCTTCCTGGTCGATCTGATCAAGAACAAACACATGAATGCTGATACCGATTACTCCATCGCTGAAGCGGCGTTCAACAAGGGCGATACCGCGATGACCATCAACGGTCCGTGGGCGTGGGCGAACATCGATAAGAGCAAAATTAACTACGGCGTGACTCTGCTGCCAACCTTCAAAGGCAAGGCGTCTAAACCGTTCGTCGGCGTACTGAGCGCCGGTATCAACGCCGCCAGCCCGAACAAAGAGCTGGCGAAAGAGTTCCTCGAAAACTACCTGCTGACCGATCAGGGTCTGGATGAAGTGAACAAGGATAAACCGCTGGGCGCCGTTGCGCTGAAATCCTTCCAGGAGAAACTGGAAAAAGATCCGCGTATCGCCGCCACTATGGCGAACGCCCAGAAAGGCGAAATCATGCCGAACGTTCCGCAGATGTCCGCCTTCTGGTATGCCGTACGCACCGCGGTTATCAACGCAGCTAGCGGTCGTCAGACCGTCGACGCCGCGCTGAAAGACGCACAGGCTCGTATCACTAAGTAACCCTGCTAGTCCCCTCCCCCTTCTCGGGAGCGGGTCAGGAACCCGGACGGCGAACAGCCGCCCGATCCGGGCCCTCTCTCCTGAGGGGAGAGGGAGAACAAAATACGTTGTAGAGGATGATCCCCATGGATGTCGTTAAAAAGAAACACTGGTGGCAAAGCCCGCAGCTGACATGGTCTGTGATTGGCTTGCTGTGCCTGCTGGTGGGTTACCTTGTTGTTTTGATGTACGCCCAGGGGGAGTACCTGTTTGCCATCCTGACGCTGATTTTAAGCTCGGCTGGCCTGTATATCTTTTCTAACCGCAAGGCCTATGCCTGGCGCTATGTCTATCCGGGTCTCGCCGGGATGGGGCTGTTCGTCCTGTTTCCGCTGATCTGCACCATCGCTATCGCTTTCACCAACTACAGCAGCACCAACCAGCTGACCTTTGAGCGCGCTCAGGAAGTCCTGCTGGATCGCTCCTTCCAGGCCGGCAAATCCTACAACTTCTCGCTGTACCCGGCGGGAGATGAGTGGAAGCTGGCGCTGACCGATGGCGACAGCGGCAAAAATTATGTTTCCGACGCGTTTAAGCTCGGCGGCGTGCAGAAGCTGGCCCTGAAAGAAGCCGATGCTCAGCCGGAAGGCGAGCGTGCTAACCTGCGCGTGATTACCCAGAACCGTACCGCGCTGAACCAGCTGACCGCCGTGCTGCCTGACGACAGCAAGGTCATTATGAGCTCGCTGCGTCAGTTCTCCGGCACCCAGCCGCTGTATACGCTGGCGGCCGACGGCGAGCTGACCAACAACCAGAGCGGCGTCAAATACCGGCCGAATAATAAAGTCGGCTTCTATCAGTCAATCAATGCCGACGGCAGCTGGAGCGGCGAGAAGCTCAGCCCGGGCTACACCGTGAGCATTGGCTGGGATAACTTCACCCGCGTCTTTACCGATGAAGGTATCCAGAAACCGTTCTTCGCCATCTTCGTCTGGACGGTGGTCTTCTCAATACTGACCGTTATTCTGACCGTCGCGGTCGGCATGATCCTCGCCTGCCTCGTGCAGTGGGAGTCCCTGAAAGGGAAAGCGATTTATCGCGTACTGCTGATTCTGCCTTACGCGGTACCGTCGTTTATCTCGATTCTGATTTTCAAAGGGCTGTTCAACCAGAGCTTCGGTGAGATCAACATGATGCTCAGCGCGCTGTTCGGCATTAAGCCGGCCTGGTTTAGCGACCCGACGACCGCGCGTTCGATGATTGTTATCGTCAACACCTGGCTGGGCTACCCGTACATGATGATCCTGTGCATGGGCCTGCTGAAAGCCATTCCTGACGACCTGTATGAAGCGTCGGCAATGGACGGTGCGGGTCCGTTCCAGAACTTCTTTAAAATTACGCTGCCGCTGCTGATCAAGCCGCTTACGCCGCTGATGATCGCCAGCTTCGCCTTTAACTTTAACAACTTCGTCCTGATTCAGCTGTTAACCAACGGCGGCCCGGATCGCCTCGGCACCACCACGCCGGCCGGCTATACCGACCTGCTGGTGAGCTACACCTACCGTATCGCCTTCGAAGGCGGCGGCGGCCAGGACTTCGGCCTCGCGGCGGCTATCGCTACGCTGATCTTCCTGCTGGTAGGCGTGCTGGCGATTGTTAACCTGAAAGCCACACGAATGAAATTCGACTAACTGGAATGGCCAGGCGTCATTGACGCAGCCAGTTTGGGCCCGGCCAGCGCGCAAGAACCGGAGCGTACACGTAGTACGTGAGGATGATGAGCACTGCCCGGGTTCAAAATGGCAAGTGAGATAGCCTGGAGCGGTATCAAGGGGAATAAAAATATTATGGCTATGGTACAACCCAAATCTCAGAAGCTGCGTCTCTTCACCACGCACCTCCTGCTGCTCATTTTTATCGCGGCGATTATGTTCCCGCTGCTGATGGTTATCGCCATCTCCCTGCGCGAAGGTAACTTCGCCACCGGCAGCCTGATCCCGGATCAGATCTCCTGGGAACACTGGCGTCTGGCGCTCGGCTTTAGCGTTGAGCATGCGGATGGCCGCGTGACGCCGCCGCCGTTCCCGGTGCTGCTGTGGCTGTGGAACTCGGTGAAGGTTGCCGGGATCACCGCCATCGGTATCGTGGCGCTCTCCACCACCTGCGCCTACGCCTTCGCCCGTATGCGCTTCCCGGGTAAGGCCACCCTGTTGAAAGGGATGCTGATTTTCCAGATGTTCCCGGCGGTGCTGTCGCTGGTCGCTCTGTATGCCCTGTTTGACCGCCTCGGCCAGTATCTGCCGTTTGTCGGCCTGAATACCCACGGCGGCGTCATCTTCGCCTATATGGGCGGCATCGCGCTGCACGTCTGGACCATTAAAGGCTACTTCGAAACCATCGACGGTTCACTGGAAGAAGCGGCCGCTCTGGACGGCGCGACGCCGTGGCAGGCCTTCCGTCTGGTTCTGCTGCCGCTGTCGGTGCCGATTCTGGCGGTGGTCTTTATTCTGTCGTTTATCGCCGCGATTACCGAAGTCCCGGTTGCGTCCCTGCTGCTGCGTGATGTGAACAGCTATACCCTGGCGGTTGGAATGCAGCAGTACCTCAACCCGCAGAACTACCTGTGGGGCGACTTTGCCGCGGCGGCGGTGCTCTCTGCTATCCCGATTACCGTGGTCTTCCTGCTGGCGCAGCGCTGGCTGGTGAACGGCCTGACGGCAGGCGGGGTGAAAGGTTAAGTTTCATCGTTATACCCGCCCCAAATTTCAGAGGAGGGACGGTGACTTAGTTGCTGTACACGAACCCCAACCGGGTACGGCAACTACCGCCCTCAGCTGAAAAAGTAAGGTAAATGCCACTGCTATCCTCAACTGGACCCTACATAAATTAAATTTGTGACTGTTGGTCAGCGGCCCTTAGAGGCCGCTTTTTTTTATTCGCGTTTCAGGCGATTGGAGTTACACAGCCACAGCGTAATCACCAGCAGAAGGATTGCCGCGGAATAGATCAGCACCGCCATCGGCGACTCGTGATCAACGATAATCAGGCGCACAATCGCGGTAATACCGATGTAGACGAAATAGCGCAGCGGGAAATGAAAGCCGGACTCAAAGTACTTCACAATCAGCGCGATAAACTCGAAATAGAGAAAATAGACCACCAGCCCTTCCACCAGCTTGTACTTGCTGACCGGCTCCGGAGTAAACAGCACGTGCGCCAGATGGAAGGTCTCCTTGCCGAGAAAGACCACCAGAATTACGCCCAGGCACAGCAGCGCCAGATTCAGAACGGCCTGCATGGCCGTCGCAACAAAATTAACCAGCGGACGATAGACCGACGGCATACTCACACCTCTTATATTCATTATTCCTGCCGATCTGTATAACTCAAAAACGTGATCCAGATCGATATTATTTGTTAACTTTTTGCGTCTGTTGCGCCAAATGTAACAATCACTTGCCAAACTGGCGGGTTAAAAAGGAGACAGCCATGCTGACAATACGTACGGCGCAACGGCAGGACGTTCCCCTGCTCGGTGAAATGGGCAACGCCAGCTATCGCCACCACTTCGCCCACCTCTGGCACAGCGCCAGCGAGCTGGAGCGCTTTATCCAGCAGGAGTATGCCGCCGAGGCCCTGCAGCGCAGCCTGGCCGAGGCAAACTGCCGCTGGCTGATCGCCGAAGCGCAGCGCCCGGTAGGATTCGCCAAATACACACATCGTC
Source organism: Klebsiella sp. 10-1 (assembly GCF_009758445.1). Lineage (NCBI taxonomy): Bacteria > Pseudomonadati > Pseudomonadota > Gammaproteobacteria > Enterobacterales > Enterobacteriaceae > Klebsiella > Klebsiella sp. 10-1. Next base: position 31,903 of record NZ_WQRE01000010.1, on the reverse strand, counting down.
AGCAGATTGAGCCCGACGGCCCGCAGGGCACCCTGCTGCATAAGCTCTATCTGCTACCCGGCGAAACGGGGCACCGCTACGGCGAACAGCTTTTTAGCGCCGTCGAAGCGCGGGCCAAAGATGAGGGCGAACGCTGGCTGTGGCTGGAAGTGCTGGCCGCGAATACCGGCGCCCGGCGCTTCTATGAGCGCCAGGGCATGCGGCATATTAAAGACACCGTTTTCCGCTCCGCCACCCAGCAAAGCACCCTACATATTCTGGCCAAACGGATCGGAGAGGAATAATGATGCACACGCTTCGTGATACCGGCGTTCGCAACGTCGAAAGCGGCGAAAATGTGGTGATCTACCAGCCCGCCAACCTTTACAACTGTCGCCTCGGCGATAACGTCTTCGTCGGGCCGTTCGTCGAGATTCAGGGCAATACGACGGTCGGGGCGGACACCAAAATCCAGTCCCATACCTTTATCTGCGAGTACGTCACCCTCGGCGAGCGCTGTTTTATCGGCCACGGCGTGATGTTTGCCAACGACATGTTCCGCGACGGTAAGCCCAACGCCGATCGCGAGAGCTGGGGAAGAATTGTGATTGGCAACGACGTCTCTATTGGCAGCGGAGCCACCATTCTGGCGGTCAGCATCTGCGATGGCGCGGTGATTGGCGCGGGCAGCGTGGTCACCCGGTCGATTAGCGAGAAAGGCGTGTGGGCGGGTAATCCGGCCAGGCTTTTGCGCCGGCTATAGCAAAAATGCCGACCACCAGGGTCGGCATCAGGTAGCGACGAAACGGACTATGCGCGCCAGGATTTATAGCGGTTAATCAGACCGTTGGTCGAGCTATCGTGGCTGCTGACATCAGCGCCATCTTTCAGTTCCGGCAGAATACGGTTAGCCAGCTGTTTACCCAGCTCAACGCCCCACTGGTCGAAAGTGAAGATGTTGAGGATCGCGCCCTGAGTGAAGATCTTATGTTCATACAGCGCGATCAGCGCGCCGAGGCTGAACGGGGTGATTTCACGCAGCAGGATCGAGTTAGTCGGGCGGTTACCTTCGAAGACTTTGAACGGCACCACGTGATCCAGCGTTGCCGGATCTTTACCCTGATCGCGATACTCCTGCTCAACCACGTCACGCGATTTGCCGAACGCCAGCGCTTCGGTCTGCGCGAAGAAGTTGGACAGCAGCTTCGGATGGTGGTCAGAGAGCGGGTTGTGCGTTACCGCTGGCGCGATGAAATCGCACGGCACCATTTTGGTTCCCTGGTGGATCAGCTGGTAGAACGCATGCTGGCCGTTGGTACCCGGCTCACCCCAGATAATCGGGCCGGTCTGGTAGTCCACGGCGTTACCGCTGCGGTCAACGTATTTGCCGTTAGATTCCATGTTGCCCTGCTGGAAGTAGGCAGCAAAGCGGTGCATATACTGGTCGTACGGCAGAATAGCTTCGGTTTCTGCGCCGAAGAAGTTGTTGTACCAGATACCGATCAGCGCCAGCAGCACCGGCAGGTTTTGCTCAGCCGGCGTGGTGGAGAAGTGTTTATCCATCGCGTGCGCGCCGGACAGCAGCTCAACGAAGTTGTCAAAACCAACGGAGAGGATGATCGACAGGCCGATCGCCGACCACAGGGAGTAGCGGCCGCCAACCCAATCCCAGAATTCAAACATGTTGGCGGTGTCGATACCAAACTCGCCCACCGCTTTACCGTTGGTGGAGAGCGCCGCGAAGTGTTTCGCCACGTGTTTGTCATCGCCCGCGGTTGCCAGGAACCAGTCGCGCGCGCTGTGGGCGTTGGTCATCGTTTCCTGGGTGGTAAAGGTTTTTGATGCCACCAGGAACAGCGTCGTTTCCGGATTCACGCCTTTCAGCACTTCCGCAATGTGGGTGCCGTCGACGTTGGAAACAAAGTGCATATTGAGGTGGTTTTTGTACGGACGCAGCGCTTCGGTCACCATAAACGGACCGAGGTCGGAGCCGCCGATACCGATGTTAACCACATCGGTAATCGCCTTGCCGGTATAGCCTTTCCAGCTGCCGGAGATGATCGCTTCAGAGAAGGTTTTCATCTTCTCCAGCACCGCGTTGACTTCCGGCATCACATCTTTGCCGTCAACGATGATTGGGGTATTGCTCCGGTTGCGCAGCGCGACGTGCAGCACGGCACGGTCTTCGGTACGGTTGATTTTCTCGCCGGAGAACATCGATTTGATGGCGCCTGCCAGATCGGTCTCTTTGGCCAGATCCTGCAGTTTCGCCAGCGTCTCTTCGGTAATGCGGTTTTTGGAGAAATCCACCAGCATCAGATCGTCGAACGTTGCGGAAAACTTAGTAAAACGATCGCTATCTTTCGCGAAAAGCTCGCTGATAGTGACGTCTTTCATTTCATCAAAGTGTTTCTGTAGCGCCTGCCAGGCAGATGTCTGCGTTGGGTTGATGTTTTTCATGAGCAATACTCTTCTGATTTGAGAATTGTGACTGCGGTCGATTGTAGCGCCGGAGGCAAAAAATTGTGATGATTTTTGTGTTATGCCGTTGACGCGCGTCAGGAACAGGGTCAGATCAGGGTAAAAAAACACTACCAGTATAGACATAAACCCGGGCAAAGCGCCCCGCGCCAGCGTGCGGGGGGATCGTCCCCAGGCATCGGGCAGAGCGGCGGACTCCCGGCCACCGGGCGGCGGCCCGGCGGAGAGCGGCCGGGCTCATCATAAGGCTTTTTGCTGTTAATCGCCCGCGCATGAAAAATCCGCATAACCGCAGCGTTGACATACCCCCTCCGAAGCCTTTATATAGCTGCACTACCTGCGTATAACCAGGTATGTATTGCTCGCGCATTTCACGCTACAGCGAAAGGGTTTTGCAGGGGCTATCATGACCAGCGCTCCCAGGCAAAGTGAAAGACGTCGGTAATTGCCAGAAGAGGTGCGTTGCCCAGGTAACCGTATTGGAGGAACCAGTCCGGGGAAAATACGTGAGGGGGAGCAACGCCGAGGTGAAAGAGCGTCTGGTACGTTCATCACCGGCCACAGGGGCTGAATCCCCTGGGTTGTCACCAGAAACGTTCGCAGTCGGGCGTTTCATACTCAGGAACTGACGTAAAAGGTCGGGGAACGGGTCTACAAGGTGGAGCACTTCTGGGTGACATCGTAGCTGTTTATCTCTCTGCGCCCACCCTGTTTTTCGCTCTTCCCTTGTGCCATGGCTGAATAATTTGGCCTGGCTTATTAAGACATTTTATTACTGTTAGGTTGTGTCCAGCCCAAACCCAATCAGGAATCGTTTTAATAAGTCAGGCCCCCCTGACACGAGGTTGTTATGACAGATTTAGTTGTAGCCAAATTTGGCGGCACCAGCGTTGCCGATTTCGATGCCATGAATCGCAGCGTTGACGTTGCGTTGATTGATGAAAACACTCGTGTAGTGGTGCTGTCTGCCTCTGCGGGTGTAACCAATCTTCTGGTCGCGTTAGCTGACGGGCTGGAACCCACCGAGCGTTTCGATAAGCTCGAAGCGCTGCGCCAGATTCAGTTCAATATTCTTGAACGCCTGCGCTATCCCAACGTGATTCGCGAAGAGATCGAGCGCCTGCTGGAGAACATCACCACCCTGGCGGAAGCCGCCGCGCTGGCAAGCTCGACGGCGCTGACCGATGAGCTGGTCAGCCACGGCGAACTGATGTCCACCCTGCTGTTCGTCGAAATCCTTCGCGAACGCGGCATTGCCGCCCAGTGGTTTGACGTCCGTAAAGTGATGCGCACCAGCGATCGCTTCGGCCGCGCCGAGCCCGATGTCGCCGCCCTGGCAGAGCTAACCCAGCTGCAGCTGACGCCGCGCCTTGCCGAAGGTCTGGTGGTCACCCAGGGCTTTATCGGCAGCGAAGCGAAAGGCCGCACCACCACCCTCGGCCGCGGAGGCAGTGATTACACCGCCGCCCTGTTGGGTGAAGCCCTCAACGCCAGCCGCGTCGATATCTGGACCGATGTCCCGGGCATCTACACCACCGACCCGCGCGTTGCCCCGGCGGCAAAACGGATCGACGTTATCGCCTTTGCCGAAGCCGCCGAGATGGCGACGTTTGGCGCTAAGGTGCTGCATCCGGCCACGCTGCTTCCCGCAGTGCGTAGCGATATTCCGGTCTTCGTCGGCTCCAGTAAAGAACCGAAAGCCGGCGGCACGCTGGTGTGCAATAAAACCGAACACCCACCGCTGTTCCGCGCGCTGGCGCTGCGCCGTCGGCAGACGCTGCTGACCCTGCACAGCCTGAATATGCTGCACTCCCGCGGCTTCCTGGCCGAAGTGTTCGGCATTCTGGCGCGCCATAATATCTCCGTGGATCTGATCACCACGTCAGAAGTCAGCGTTGCCCTGACTATGGATACCACCGGCTCAACCTCAGCCACCGATACGCTGCTCACCCAGGCGCTGCTGACCGAGCTCTCCTCCCTGTGCCGCGTAGAAGTGGAGCAGGATCTGGCGCTGGTCGCGCTGATCGGCAACGATCTATCGAGAGCCTGCGGCGTCGGCAAAGAGGTCTTCGGCGTACTGGAGCCGTTCAACATTCGCATGATCTGCTACGGCGCATCCAGCCATAACCTCTGTTTCCTGGTGCCGGGCGTAGATGCTGAGAAGGTCGTGCAGAAGCTGCATCATAATTTGTTTGAATAATATTCCTCCACGCGATAAATATTACCTATAGCCGGGCTCGAACCCGGCTTTTTTATAACTATATCAACACAACCTACTCGCAATCGTTCGGGCAGCAGGCGCAGCCAGCCTGGAAGATGACGAGCCAATTGCAAGGAAACCAACATGCTCGCTATGCTGACACGGCTGTTCCCGCTCTGGGCGCTGCTGCTCTCCGTTCTGGCCTATTACACGCCGGCCACCTTTACCCCCATCGGCCCCTGGGTCACCACCCTGCTGATGCTCATCATGTTCGGGATGGGCGTGCACCTGAAGCTGGAAGATTTTAAGCGCGTGCTGTCGCGCCCGGCGCCGGTTGCGGCGGGGATTTTCCTGCATTACCTGGTGATGCCGCTCGCCGCCTGGGCGCTGGCGCTGCTTTTCCGCATGCCGCCGGAGCTGTCGGCCGGGATGGTGCTGGTGGGCAGCGTTGCCAGCGGTACGGCATCTAACGTAATGATCTACCTGGCGAAAGGTGATGTGGCGCTCTCGGTCACCATCTCTTCCGTCTCTACGCTGGTTGGCGTGGTGGCGACGCCGCTGCTGACGCGTCTGTACGTCGATGCGCATATTCAGGTCGACGTCGCGGGCATGCTGCTCAGCATCCTGCAAATCGTGGTTATCCCGATTGCGCTGGGGCTTTTCATTCATCATCTGCTGCCGAAGGTGGTGAAGGCGGTCGAGCCTTTCCTGCCCGCGTTTTCCATGCTCTGCATTCTGGCGATCATCAGCGCCGTGGTGGCCGGCTCCGCTTCGCACATTGCCTCCGTTGGCCTGGTGGTGATTGTTGCGGTGATCCTGCATAACGCCATCGGGCTGCTCGGCGGCTACTGGGGCGGACGGCTGTTTGGTTTTGATGAGTCGACCTGCCGCACGCTGGCCATTGAGGTAGGGATGCAAAACTCCGGACTGGCGGCGGCGCTGGGGAAAATCTACTTCGGTCCTCTTGCCGCCCTGCCCGGCGCGCTGTTCTCGGTCTGGCACAACCTTTCCGGATCGCTGCTGGCCGGCTACTGGTCCGCTAAGCCGACGGAGAGGAAAGAGGAGTAGCGCCACGCCTTCGTCGCCCGGCCAGGCCGCTCACCGTGCCTGGCCGGGCGTTTTCCCGCCCTCTCAGCGCTTAGCGCGGTAACCAGACTGTCAGTCGACCCCGTATTGCCGTACACTGAATTATCGGCTGACTGAGGGTTCTACTATGGCACTTCCCCGCATTACGCAACAAGACATGACCGAGCGCGAGCAGCGCGAGCTAAAAACGCTGCTTGACCGGGCGAGAATCGCGCACGGCCGTCTGCTGACCAACGCAGAAACCAACGCCGTAAAAAAAGAGTACATCGATAAGCTGATGGTGCTGCGCGAAGCTGAAGCAAAAAAGGCCCGCCAGTTAAAGAAAAAGCAGGCCTATAAACCCGACAGCGACGCGTCATTCTCCTGGTCGGCAAGCACGCCGACGCGCGGCAGGCGCTAACGCCCTTTCTTTTTACGTCCCGGCTGGTTAAAACGTTTCCCGTTTGCCGCCGGGCGTCCTTTCTCGCTGTTCTTTTCCACGTTCACCACCGGGCGCTTGATGCTCGCCGTTTTCGGCTTCGCTTTCGCCTTCGGTTTGGCCTCAGAGGACGAATTCTCGATCAGCTTAAATAGCGCAACCAGCTCATCATCCGTCAGATCGCGCCACTCGCCGAGGGGTAATCCCGACAGGCCAATATTCATAATCCGCGTGCGCTCAAGCTTAGTCACCTCATAGCCAAAATGTTCGCACATCCGGCGAATCTGCCGGTTAAGCCCCTGAACCAGGGTAATGCGGAAGACGAACGGCGCTTCTTTTTTCACTTTGCACTTCTTCGTCACCGTGCCGAGGATCGGTACGCCCGCCCCCAGCACGCGCACGAACTCGTCGGTAACCGGCTTATCGACGGTCACCAGGTACTCTTTTTCGTGATCGTTTCCGGCGCGCAGGATCTTATTCACCAGATCGCCATGATTGGTCAGAAAGATCAGCCCCTGAGAGTCCTTATCCAGCCGGCCGATAGGGAAAACGCGTTTGCTATGGTTCACAAAATCGACGATGTTGTCGCGTTCGCTGTCCTCGGTGGTGCTGACGATCCCCACCGGTTTATTCAGCGCGATAAACACCAGGTCCTCCGCTTCACGCGGCTCGATCGACTGACCGTTGACCTTCACCACATCGCCTGGGACGACCCGATCGCCAATGGTGGCGCGCTTGCCGTTGAGGAAAACGTTACCTTGTTCAATGTAGCGATCCGCCTCGCGACGCGAGCAAATTCCGCTTTCACTGATGTATTTATTGAGTCGGGTTGATGAGTCGGGCAGCATAACGTCTCCTGAAACACTTCATCCTTCAAGTTGTCTCCGTGTTGGCTACGCTCACTCATCCCAGCCACATAGATTTCTATGCTGCCGGGAGTTCGTTCTCTTGCCGCCTTGATAAAACTTGAATGCTTGTATGTTTAAAACGAGAAATATACCTCAGCCGGCGAGCAATCGAAAATAATCACGCGCCGGCGCGCTGCCGCTAAATGTGATCTGCCGCGTCTTTCTACACAAAAGTGTCCTACGGAACCGCCTGCAACTTTGCCCAGCGAAAATAAGCAGAATCAAGCGATTAGGCAATCCAGCACAAAGGTGCCAGCCGCCGACGGGCTGATAATCAAATGTGCAATATAAACGCCCGACATATCGTAATGAAATGGGCGAAAATTGCTTTGTGGTCGGCCGTTGATAGGGTTATATCAGATCAAGGCAGCAATAACGTGATTTGCACAAATGTGCAGGAGCCCGCAGATGACCACCGAAAATAGCGACGACATCCGCTTAATCGTGAAAATTGCCCAGCTCTATTATGAGCAGGACATGACCCAGGCGCAGATTGCCCGCGAGCTGGGGATTTACCGCACCACGATTAGCCGTCTGCTAAAACGCGGCCGCGAGCAGGGTATCGTCACTATCGCCATCAACTATGACTACAACGAAAATCTGTGGCTGGAGCAGCAGCTGAAGCAAAAATTTGCCCTTAAAGAAGCGGTGGTGGCTTCCTGTAGCTCGGCGCAGGAAGAGGACCAGCTCAATACCATCGGGCAACACGGCGCTCAGCTGGTCGATCGGCTGCTGGAGCCCGGCGATATCATCGGCTTTTCCTGGGGACGCGCGGTGCGGGCGCTGGTAGAAACGCTGCCGCAGGCCAGCCAGTCGCGGCAGGCGATCTGCGTACCGATTATCGGCGGCCCCTCCGGTAAGCTGGAGAGCCGCTACCACGTCAACACCTTGACCTATAGCGCGGCGGCGAAGCTGAAGGCCGAGTCGCATCTCGCCGACTTCCCGGCGCTGCTGGAAAATACCCTGATCCGTAACGGTATCATGCAGTCCAGGCACTTTCAGACCATCTCGTCCTACTGGGACAATCTGGATATTGCGCTGGTGGGCATCGGTTCACCGGCGATCCGCGACGGCGCTAACTGGCATGCGTTTTACGGCAGCGAAGAGAGCGACGATCTCAACGCCCGTCACGTCGCCGGCGATATTTGCTCGCGTTTTTACGATATCAACGGCGGCGTCGTTGAAACCAATATGAACGAAAAAACCCTCTCTATTGATATCGCCAAACTGAAGCACGCGCGCTATTCCGTGGGCATCGCCATCGGCGAGGAAAAATATAGCGGGATCGTCGGCGCCCTGAACGGCGGCTACATTAATTGCCTGGTCACTAACAGAGAAACGGCTGAGTTATTACTGAAATAAAATAAGAATATCTATTCACGCAGCCTGTGCTGCGCGGACTCCCTTTATCTAAATAACGAGACTACGATGATGAAAACATGGTTAAACCTCAAAGATAAAATAGTTATTGTCACCGGTGGCGCCTCCGGGATCGGGCTGGCTATTGTCGATGAATTAATTAAACAAGGCGCCAACGTGCACATGGCAGATATTCACGGCGGCGACAAATATCATGATAGTGAAAATTATACGTTCTGGCCGACCGATATTTCCAGCGCCAGCGAAGTGAATCACAGCGTCGAGCAGATTATTCAGCGCTGCGGACGTATTGACGGCCTGGTGAATAACGCCGGGGTTAACTTTCCCCGGCTGTTAGTTGATGAAAAGGCGCCCGCCGGCCGCTATGAGCTGAATGAAGCGGCTTTTGAGAAAATGGTCAACATTAACCAAAAAGGCGTCTTTTTAATGTCGCAGGCGGTAGCCCGGCAGATGGTGAAACAGCGCGAGGGGGTGATTGTTAACGTCTCGTCAGAAAGCGGGCTGGAAGGCTCTGAGGGCCAGAGCTGCTATGCGGCCACCAAGGCGGCGCTGAATAGCTTCACCCGTTCATGGTCGAAAGAGCTGGGAAAACACGGTATCCGCGTGGTGGGCGTCGCGCCGGGCATTCTGGAAAAAACCGGGCTGCGCACGCCGGAGTATGAAGAAGCGCTGGCCTGGACGCGCGGCATCACCGTTGAACAGCTGCGCGAGGGCTACAGCAAAAACTCGATTCCCATCGGCCGCTCCGGGCGTCTGAGCGAGGTTGCGGACTACGTTTGCTACCTGCTTTCAGAGCGTGCGAGCTATATAACCGGAGTAACCACTAACATTGCTGGCGGTAAAACCCGCGGTTAAGGAGATCGTATGGTCAACGCTATTTTCTGCGCCCACGGCCAGCTTGCCTGCGCCATGCTGGATTCCGTCCGCATGGTCTATGGCGACGTCAACGTCAGCGCCGTGGAGTTTGTCCCCGGGGAAAATGCCGGCGATATCGCCGCTAAGCTGGAAAAGTTAGTAAGCACCCACAGTACTGATGAGTGGCTGATTGCCGTCGATTTACAATGCGGCAGCCCGTGGAATGCCGCCGCCGGGCTGGCGATGAAAAACCCGCTGCTGCGGGTGATCAGCGGCCTCTCTCTGCCGCTGGCGCTGGAGCTGGTGGATAACCAGCAGACCATGAGCGCCGACGCCCTGTGCGACCATTTGAGCGCAGTTGCCAGCCAGTGCTGCGTGGTCTGGCGGCTCCCACAAACCGTTGAGGAGGATTTCTGATGAACATTACGCTCGCCCGCATCGATGACCGGCTGATCCACGGCCAGGTGACGACCGTCTGGTCCAAAGTGGCCAATGCCCAGCGCATTATTATCTGCAACGACGATGTTTATAACGATGAGGTACGCCGGACCTTACTCCGCCAGGCCGCGCCTCCGGGAATGAAGGTTAACGTCGTTAATCTCGAAAAAGCGGTTGCCGTTTATCATAATCCGCAATATCAAAATGAATCCGTTTTTTATTTATTTACCAATCCGCAAGACGTTTTAACTATGGTGCAGCAGGGGGTCAAAATAGCCACGCTAAATATCGGCGGCATGGCCTGGAGACCGGGGAAGAAACAGCTAACCAAAGCCGTTTCATTAGATCAAACGGATATTGACGCATTTCGCCAGCTGGACCAGCTCGGCGTTATTCTGGATTTACGCGTAGTGGCTTCCGATCCATCAATTAATATTCTCGACAAACTTGCTCAGCAGTCCGTTACAGAATAAGAACGCCTGTTTTAATACCCGGTCATGGCGGAAGCATCGCGGCGAACACTAAATAAATCACCGACAGCATAAATAACGATGTGACTGGTATAAGTGCCGTAACAGGCAGGGTTCCCTACACTTTAAAGGTTATAATTATGGAAATTAGTACCCTACAAATAATAGCCATATTTATTTTCTCCTGTATTGCCGGAATGGGCAGCGTGCTGGATGAATTCCAGACGCACCGCCCGTTAATCGCCTGTACGGTGATTGGTCTGATTCTCGGTGATTTAAAAACCGGAATTATGCTCGGGGGCACGCTGGAGCTGATCGCCCTCGGCTGGATGAACGTCGGCGCGGCGCAGTCTCCGGATTCAGCCTTAGCCAGCATCATTTCGGCCATTTTAGTCATCGTCGGCCATCAAAGCATCGCGACCGGTATCGCCATCGCGCTGCCGGTTGCCGCAGCAGGACAGGTGCTGACCGTCTTTGCCCGCACTATTACGGTGGTCTTCCAGCACGCGGCGGATAAAGCCGCCGAAGAGGCCCGCTTTCGCACCATCGATCTGCTGCACGTCTCGGCGCTTGGCGTTCAGGCATTACGCGTCGCCATTCCGGCGCTGGTGGTGTCGATGTTCGTCAGCGCCGATATGGTTAGCAGCATGCTGAATGCCATTCCAGAGTTCGTTACCCGCGGCCTGCAAATTGCCGGCGGTTTTATCGTCGTGGTCGGCTACGCCATGGTCCTGCGCATGATGGGCGTGAAATATCTGATGCCCTTCTTTTTCCTCGGCTTTCTCGCCGGCGGTTACCTCAACTTTAGCCTGCTGGCCTTCGGCGGCGTGGGGGTCATCATCGCGCTGATCTATATCCAGCTCAATCCGCAGTGGCGCAAGCCTGAACCCCAGGCTACCGCCGCCTCTTCCACCGCCCTTGACCAACTTGACGACTGATGGAGCAGACCATGGAACAGAAAAAACTCACGCAAGGCGACCTGGTTAGCATGTTTCTGCGCTCCAACCTGCAGCAGGCCTCTTTTAACTTCGAACGTATTCATGGCCTGGGATTTTGCTACGACATGATCCCGGCGATCAAACGCCTGTACCCGCTGAAGGAGGATCAGGTTGCGGCCCTCAAGCGTCACCTGGTGTTCTTCAATACCACACCCGCGGTTTGCGGCCCGGTGCTGGGCGTCACCGCCGCGATGGAAGAGGCGCGCGCCAACGGCGCGGCGATTGACGACGGCGCGATTAACGGCATCAAGGTCGGGCTGATGGGTCCGCTGGCCGGGGTCGGCGATCCGCTGGTCTGGGGAACCCTGCGTCCGATTACCGCCGCGCTCGGCGCCTCGCTGGCGCTCTCCGGCAATATTCTTGGTCCGCTGCTGTTCTTCTTTATTTTCAACGCGGTACGTCTGGCTATGAAGTGGTACGGCCTGCAGCTTGGCTTCCGTAAAGGGGTCAATATCGTCAGCGATATGGGCGGCAACCTGCTGCAAAAACTCACCGAGGGCGCCTCAATCCTCGGCCTGTTTGTAATGGGCGTGCTGGTGACGAAGTGGACCACCATCAACGTGCCGCTGGTGGTTTCCCAAACCCCGGGCGCTGACGGCGCCACCGTCACCATGACCGTACAGAACATCCTCGACCAGCTTTGCCCGGGCCTGCTGGCGCTGGGGCTGACCCTGCTGATGGTGCGCCTGCTCAATAAGAAGGTGAACCCGGTCTGGCTGATCTTCGCCCTGTTTGGCCTGGGGATTATCGGTAACGCGCTGGGCTTCCTGTCCTGATCTTTCGCCCCGGCGCTGCCGTCGGGGCGTCTTCAATAAACTGACCCCGTAAGATAAAGGGGATGAGGTGGTAAATATGAAAACTACGGCTCTACGTCTTTATGGCAAACGCGATCTGCGCCTGGAAACCTTCGAACTCCCGGCCATTGCGGATGATGAGATTCTCGCCCGGGTGGTCACCGACAGCCTGTGTCTCTCCTCATGGAAAGAGGCCAATCAGGGCGAGGACCACAAAAAGGTCCCGGACGATGTTGCGGTCAATCCGATCATCATCGGCCATGAGTTCTGCGGCGAAATCCTCGCGGTCGGCAAAAAGTGGCAGCATAAATTTCACGCCGGCCAGCGCTACGTCATCCAGGCCAACCTGCAGCTGCCGGATCGCCCGGATTGCCCCGGCTACTCCTTCCAGTGGATCGGCGGCGAAGCTACCCACGTGGTGATCCCCGATGAGGTGATGACGCAGGACTGCCTGCTCTCCTGGGAGGGCGATACCTGGTTTGAAGGCTCGCTGGTTGAGCCGCTGTCCTGCGTTATCGGCGCCTTCAACGCCAACTATCACCTGCAGGAAGGCACCTATAACCATACGATGGGCATCCGTCCGCAGGGGCGCACGCTGATCCTCGGCGGCACCGGTCCGATGGGCCTGCTGGCCATTGACTATGCTCTGCACGGCCCGATCAACCCCTCTCTGCTGGTGGTCACCGACACCAATAAACCCAAGCTGAGCTACGCCCGCCGGCACTATCCTTCAGAGCCGCAAACCCTGATCCACTACCTGGACGGCCGTGACGCCAGCCGGGAGACGCTGATGGCGCTGACCGGCGGCCACGGGTTTGACGATATTTTCGTTTTCGTGCCGAATGAGCAGCTCATCACTATGGCCTCCTCGCTGCTGGCCCCCGACGGCTGCCTGAACTTCTTCGCCGGCCCGCAGGATAAACAATTTAGCGCGCCGGTTAACTTTTACGACGTCCACTACGCCTTTACCCACTACGTCGGCACCTCGGGAGGCAACACTGACGATATGCGCGCCGCCGTTGCGCTGATGCAGGCGAAAAAGGTGCAGGCCGCGAAAGTGGTGACCCATATTCTTGGGCTCAATGCGGCGGGCGAAACCACCCTCGATTTACCGGCCGTCGGCGGCGGCAAGAAGCTGGTTTATACCGGGAAATCTATTCCGCTGACCCCGCTGGGCAGCATTGCCGATCCGGAGCTGGCGGCAATTATGGAGCGCCATCACGGGATCTGGTCCGGCGAAGCCGAACAGTATCTGCTGGCCCATGCGGAGGATATTACCCATGATTAATCGCGATACTCAGCTCTGCATGTCGCTGGCCAGCCGCCCGGGTAACTTCGGTACCCGTTTTCATAACTATCTGTATGAAAAGCTGGGGCTGAACTACATCTACAAGGCCTTTACGACGCAGGATATTGCGGCGGCGGTAAAAGGCGTTCGGGCGTTGGGCATTCGCGGCTGCGCGGTATCCATGCCGTTTAAAGAGAGCTGCATGCCGTTTCTCGACGCTATCGACCCTTCAGCAAAGGTGATTGATTCAGTCAATACCATCGTCAACGATAGCGGCAGGCTGACCGGCCTCAACACCGACTATATCGCGGTGAAAAGCCTGATCGACAGCCACCAGCTGGCGCGCACGGCGAAGGTGATGATTCAGGGCAGCGGCGGCATGGCGAAGGCGGTCATCGCCGCGTTTCGCGATGCTGGCTTCCGCGATGTCATTATCGCTGCCCGCAATCGCGATAGCGGCCTGGCGCTGGCAAAACAGTACGGCTTCCAGTGGCAGCCGCAGCCTGAGGGAATAGCGGCGGATATTCTGGTCAACGTGACCCCTCTCGGCATGGCGGGCGGGGAGTACGGCGAAACGCTGGCCTTCAGCCAGGACATGGTTGAAGGTGCCGACGTGGTATTCGACGTAGTGGCCCTACCGCCGGAAACGCCGCTGATCCGCCTGGCGCAGCGGCTGGAAAAACGCACCATCAGCGGAGCGGAAGTGATCGCCCTGCAGGCGGTCGAGCAGTTTGCGCTGTACACCGGCGTACGCCCGGACGAGGAGCTGGTCAGAGAAGCGGCAGCGTTTGCCCGCGCGGGCTAAACGCCAGCGGCGCCCGGAGATACGCGAGTCGTGATGCGCAGGTTGCGGCGGCGTGGAGTGCCGCAACCTGACAACATCGTGAGCCATGTCAGCGAGCGCGGAGGCAAGCGGTGGTAGGATCGCCAACCGACTTTGTCATTATGGCTATACCAAAGGACTTCAGGCGCAGTGGCGCATTTTGCGGCTCCGCCAATGCGCAAATAGCCTGAATGACGGTGGTTATCACGGAGAAAAGATGGAACTACTGCTACTCAGTAACTCAACGCTACCCGGCAAAGCATGGCTGGAACACGCGCTGCCGGTCATTTCCGGGCAGCTGAACGGCCGCCGTTCGGCGGTGTTTATCCCTTTTGCCGGCGTCACGCAGACCTGGGATGATTACACGGCAAAAACCGCTGCGGTTTTTGCCCCTCTGGGCGTTAGCGTCACGGGTATTCACAGCGTCGCGGATCCTGTCGCGGCGATTGAGACCGCCGACGTGGTCATCGTGGGCGGCGGCAATACCTTCCAGCTGCTCAAAGAGTGCCGCACGCGCGGCCTGCTGGCGCCGGTGGTGGACGTGGTCAAGCGCGGCGCGCTGTATATCGGCTGGAGCGCCGGCGCGAATCTCGCCTGCCCGACCATCCGCACCACTAACGATATGCCGATCGTCGACCCACAGGGGTTTGACGCCCTGGGGCTGTTCCCGCTGCAAATTAACCCACACTTCACCAACGCCCTGCCGGAAGGACATAAAGGCGAGACCCGCGAACAGCGGATCCGTGAACTGCTGGTCGTGGCGCCAGAGCTGGTGATTATCGGTTTGCCGGAAGGAAACTGGATTCAGGTTGCCGACGGTCACGCCACTCTCGGCGGCCCAAACCCGACGCTGGTGTTTACTGCCGGAAAAGAAGCGGTACCTGTCGAAGCCGGCCATCGGTTTTAACCGCCCTCCTCCTCTTCCCGCCGGGAAGAGTCGTTAGCCCGGCCGGCCGCAGCGCCTGCGGGATTTTCCCGGGGCGCTGCGGCCGGCGCGGCCTTATCGCTTAATAATCATCCCGCTCGTCATCTTCGTCCGGCTGCTCCATCACGCTGTAGGCGACCGAACAGAACAGCGAGTTGAGACGCTTCATATCGCCCAGCAGCCCCAGATGCAGCGAGCTGGTTTCAATGCTCTGCACGTTCTGCTGGTGCAGGCGATCGACGTGCGCATGCGCGTAGCGGCGGTTCATGATGCGGAAACGATGCTTGTTGCGGCGCAGGCGCCGGGCGCTCGGGACGTCGCTGGAGAAGAAGACCGACATCGCCAGCTGAAGGTTGCTCAGCAGCTGATCGTACAGGCCGTCCAGCTCCTTCAAGCCTTCAATGGAGAATGCCCGCCGCGCGGCCAGCGACTTATCGGCGATTTCGCTGCCCATTCTCTCGACGATATCGGAAGCCTGCTCGAGGTTGAGGGCCATTTCGATAATCTCCGCCCAGCGGCGAGACTCCTCTTCGGCCAGCTCATCTTTCGGCATCCGCGCCAGATAAAGCTTGATGGCGGTATAGAGCACGTTGATATCGTCAGCCATTCTGCGCAGCTCTTTCTCTTCCCGCGGCTCGCCGTGCATTACCTTACGCAGGCCGTCCAGCATCTGCTCCATGGCGTCGCCAATGCGCAGCGTCTCGCGAGCGGCATTGGCGAGCGCCAGGGCCGGCGTATCCAGCGCCGAGGTATCCAGATGCTTCGGTTTCAGGTGCAGATCGTGATCGGGCTCCTCATGAATCAAGCGCCTGCACAGCCGGGCCATCGGCTCCGCGAACGGCACCATCGCCACGCAGCGGATCAGGTTGTAGAAGACGTGGAAGTAAATCACCAGCTCCGCTTCCGGTAACGGTAGCTTGTGCATCGCATCGGCCAGCAGGTGGACAAAAGGCAGGATAATCAGGCTGCCCACCAGCTTAAACAGCAGGCTGCCAAGCGCGACGCGGCGCGCGGCGGCGTTGGCGGCGCTGTTGTTGATCATCGCCAGGATCCCGGAGCCGAGGTTCGCCCCGATCACCAGGCACAGCGCGACCGGAAAGGAAATCACGCCGGTGGAGGTAAGCGTTGCGGTTAACAGCACCGCCGCGAGGCTGGAGTAGCTAACGATGGCGAACATGGCGCCAATCAGCGCATCCAGCATGATATCGCCGGTCAGCGAGGCGAAAATAACCTGTACGCCGTTGGCCTGGGTGATGGGATGCACCGCCTGCACGATCAGCTCCAGCGCTAATAAAATCAGCCCCAGCCCGATACCGACCCGCCCCAGCTGTCCCGCGCGGGTTTGCTTGCGGCCAAGGAAGAAAATAACGCCGATAAAAATAAGCAGCGGCGAGAGCCATGAGAGGTCGAAAGTCAGCACCCTCGCCATCAGCGCGGTCCCCACGTCGGCGCCCAGCACAATCACCAGCGCCGGCGCCAGCGCGACCAGATCCTGGGCGACAAACGAGGTGACCAGCATGGTGGTGGCGTTGCTGCTCTGAACCAGAGCCGTTACGCCAATACCGGCGCAAAAGGCGAGCGGTTTTTTCTCGACGCTACTGCTGAGGACGGCGCGCAGGCGTGCGCCATAGACGCGCATCACGCCGGTACGAACAATATGGGTACCCCAAACCAGCAGGGCGACGGCAGAAAGCAGGTGCAGCAGAGTTAACACGGATTCTTGTTCTCCTTATTATCCGACGGATAAATGCAGGTAACCCCATAAGGAATTCCCCCGGCGACGCTGCGCGTAGCCAGGCTACATAGTCCGGGCATTCTGAATCAATACCCCAGTATAAGGGTTTAGCAGCAATAAAGAGACAGGGCGCCCTCGGAGCGCCCTGTAAGTTGTAAGATAAGATGACGGATTTGTGACAGGCTGCGGCTAGTCCGCGTCGTAGCCCAGGTTCGGCGCCAGCCAGCGCTCAACTTCGCCTGGGGTCATTCCTTTGCGCAGCGCGTAGTCCTCCACCTGATCGCGCTGGATCTGCGCCACCGCGTAGTACTTGCTGTCCGGATGGCTGAAGTACCAGCCGGAGACCGAGGCTCCCGGCCACATGGCAAACGATTCGGTCAGCTTCATGCCGGTATGCGTCTCCACGTCCAGCAGCTCCCAGATAACGGCTTTTTCGGTATGCTCCGGGCAGGCCGGATAGCCCGGCGCCGGGCGAATCCCCTGATAGTTCTCGCGGATCAGCTCCTCGTTGCTCAGGTTCTCGTTCGCGGCATAGCCCCAGTAAACTTTACGCACCCGCTCGTGCAGATATTCCGCAAACGCTTCGGCCAGTCGGTCAGCGATCGCTTTGACCATGATTTTATTGTAATCATCATGCTGAGCGTCAAAAGCCTCGGCCAGCGCATCTTCTTCCAGCCCGCCGGTAACCGCAAATGCGCCAAGATAGTCGGCCTTGCCGCTCAGCTTCGGCGCGACAAAATCGGCGAGGCAGTAGTTGGCAAACCCGACTTTCTCCGTCTGCTGACGCAGATGATGGCTGACGGTCAGAACGTGGGTGCGCGTCTCGTCACGGTAGATTTCGATGTCGTCACCGACGCGGTTAGCCGGGAATAATCCCACCACCCCGCGCGGGTTCAGCGACTTCTCCGCGCTCAGCTTATCCAGCAGATCGTTGGCATCTTTAAACAGCCGCTGCGCTTCTTCGCCTACCACTTCATCTTCGAGGATGCGCGGATATTTCCCGGCCAGCGACCAGGTCATAAAGAACGGCGTCCAGTCGATATAGTTACGCAGCGTTTCGATGCTGGCTTCGACCTCCTGCACGCCGAGGCGATGGGCCACCGGCGGCGTATAGCTTTCCCAGTCGAACGCCAGGTCGTTATCCCGGGCGGCCGCCAGGGTGACCGGCGGAGTGCGCGGCTTCTTGCGCCCATGCTGGATACGCACGGTTTCGTACTCTTTGCGCGTGCGGGCGACAAAGTCATCGCGCTGGGTATCGGAGAGCAAGGCTGAGACCACGCCCACGGTACGCGAGGCGTTCTGCACGTAGACCGTCGGTCCGCTGTAGTTCTGCTCGATTTTTACCGCCGTATGCGCTTTGGAGGTGGTCGCGCCGCCAATCAGCAGCGGCACGGTAAAGCCCTGGCGCTCCATCTCCTTCGCCACGTTGACCATTTCATCCAGCGACGGGGTAATCAGCCCGGAGAGGCCAATCAGGTCAGCGTTGACCTCGCGCGCGGTTCTGAGGATTTTTTCTGCCGGAACCATCACGCCAAGATCGATGATTTCGTAGTTATTACACTGCAGCACCACGCCGACGATGTTTTTACCGATGTCGTGCACGTCGCCTTTGACGGTGGCGATCACCATCTTGCCGTTGCTGGAACCTTTTTCTTTGCTGGCTTCAATATACGGCTCAAGGTAGGCCACCGCCTGCTTCATCACGCGGGCCGATTTCACCACCTGCGGGAGGAACATTTTGCCCTCACCGAACAGGTCACCCACCACGTTCATGCCGTCCATCAGCGGGCCTTCAATCACCTCAATTGGGCGGGTCGACTGCTGGCGCGCCTCTTCGGTGTCGAGCTCGATAAATTCGGTGATCCCTTTCACCAGCGAGTATTCAAGACGCTTTTTGACGTCCCAGTTGCGCCATTCCGCCTGCTGGGCGTTGGCGGAGTCGTCCGTTTTGCTGCCGCGATATTTTTCCGCCAGCTCCAGCAGGCGATCGGTGCCCTCGTCGTGACGGTTGAGGATCACGTCTTCGACGGCATCGCGCAGCTCGGCAGGCAGGTCGTCATAAATCGCCAGCTGCCCGGCGTTAACAATCCCCATATCCATGCCGTTACGAATGGCGTAGTACAGGAAGACGGCGTGAATCGCCTCGCGTACCGGATCGTTGCCGCGGAATGAGAACGAGACGTTAGAGACGCCGCCGGAAATCAGCGCATGCGGCAGCTCGCGTTTGATATCTTCACAGGCGCCGATAAAGTCCTGCGCATAGTTGTTGTGCTCTTCAATACCGGTCGCCACCGCGAAGATATTGGGGTCGAAGATAATATCTTCCGGCGGGAAGCCCACCTCTTCGGTCAGAATTTTGTACGCCCGGCGGCAAATCTCGATTTTGCGGGCGCGCGTATCAGCCTGGCCCTGTTCGTCGAAGGCCATAACCACCACGGCGGCGCCGTAGCGGCGCACTTTTTTAGCATGATGGATAAACGGCTCGATCCCCTCTTTCATCGAGATAGAGTTGACGATGCCTTTACCCTGAATGCACTTCAGCCCCTTTTCGATGACCTCCCACTTCGAGGAGTCGATCATGATCGGCACGCGGGCAATATCGGGCTCGCCGGCAATCAGGTTGAGGAAACGCACCATCGCCGCTTCCGCGTCGAGCATCCCCTCATCCATGTTGATATCGATAATCTGCGCGCCGCTCTCTACCTGCTGGCGGGCAACGTCCAGCGCTTCATTATATTTTTCTTCTTTAATCAGTCGCTTGAACTTCGCAGAGCCGGTAACGTTAGTCCGTTCGCCGACGTTAACAAACAGGCTGTCGTCACCAATATTCAGCGGTTCGAGACCGGCGAGGCGGCAGGCCACCGGGATTTCCGGCAGCGCGCGCGGCGCCAGCCCCGCAACGGCGCGCGACATGGCCGCGATATGTTCCGGGGTCGTGCCGCAGCAGCCGCCGACGATATTCAGGAATCCGGATTCAGCCCATTCGCGAATTTGCGCGGCCATAGTATCGGCATCAAGATCGTATTCACCAAAGGCGTTCGGCAGGCCCGCATTGGGGTGCGCGGTGACGTAGCATTCGGCAATGCGCGAGAGCTCCTGCACGTACTGGCGCAGCTCGTCCGGACCCAGCGCGCAGTTGAGGCCGAAGGTGAGCGCATCGGCGTGGCGCAGCGAGTTGTAAAAGGCTTCGGTCGTTTGCCCGGAGAGCGTGCGGCCGGAGGCATCGGTGATGGTGCCGGAAATCATGATCGGCAGATCGACGCCCAGCGCCTCAAGCTCCTCTTTGACCGCAAAGATTGCCGCTTTGGCGTTCAGGGTGTCGAATACCGTCTCAATCATAATCAGGTCGACGCCCCCTTCCACCAGCGCCTTCGTTGACTCACGGTAGGCTTCCACCAGCCCGTCGAAGGTGATGTTGCGGTAGGCAGGGTCGTTGACGTCAGGGGAGATGGAGGCGGTGCGGTTAGTCGGGCCGAGAACGCCCGCGACGTAGCGCGGTTTTTCCGGCGTCCGGGCGGTCCACGCATCGGCGCTGGCGCGCGCCAGCTGTGCCGCGGCAAAGTTGATTTCCGCCGACAGGGATTCCATCTGGTAATCCGCCATCGCGATAGTCGTCGAGTTAAAG
Source organism: Klebsiella sp. 10-1 (assembly GCF_009758445.1). Taxonomy (NCBI): domain Bacteria; kingdom Pseudomonadati; phylum Pseudomonadota; class Gammaproteobacteria; order Enterobacterales; family Enterobacteriaceae; genus Klebsiella; species Klebsiella sp. 10-1. Next base: position 11,500 of record NZ_WQRE01000010.1, on the reverse strand, counting down.
GTGTTGGTTTCAATGATATCCGCGCCGGCCTCGAAATAGGCGTCGTGAATGGCGCGGATCACGTCCGGCTTGCTGAGCACCAGCAGGTCGTTATTGCCCTTCAGATCGCAGGGCCAGTCGGCAAAGCGCGCGCCGCGGAACTCCTCTTCACTCAGACGATAGCCCTGGATCATGGTGCCCATGCCCCCATCCAGAACCAAAATACGTTTTTTTAACTGCTGATGCAGTTGCTCAACTTTGCTGCTCACACTCGCTCCCGACAACGCTCAACCAGACCCCAGAAATACACAAAATCATTCAAGCTGGGTCAAGGCGGCACGCGAGCCAGCCCCCAGGCGCTTTTACAAGCAGGTAACCGGGGTGAACCAGAGCAGCCAACGCAGAAGCAGTTTGAAGGATGAAGTGTATGACCATACTGGCATAAACCACAGGGTCGGGAAAGAGAGCGGCGGGCAATATGAGACATGTTCAGCTTCACTCATCCGATCAGTCCGGTTGTGATTGCAAAATGGGCAAATAAAACGAAAACTATTTCCACGATACAGAAAAAAGGAATCTGCGATGGCCACTCCCGTTCCCGCAAAGCGCGGCAGAAAACCCGCGACTCCCGCCGCCCCTCAGGCCAGCGGGCAAGTTCAGTCGCTTACCCGTGGGCTAAAATTACTCGAATGGATTTCTGAATCACACGGCAGCGTCGCGTTAACCGAGCTGGCGCAGCAGGCCGGCCTGCCGAACTCGACAACGCACCGCCTGCTGACGACCATGCAGCAGCTGGGCTTCGTGCGCCAGGTGGGCGAGCTCGGGCACTGGTCCGTAGGCGCTCACGCCTTTGTGGTCGGCAGCAGCTTTCTGCAAAGCCGCAACCTGCTGGCCATCGTGCACCCTATTTTACGCCAGCTGATGGAAGAGTCAGGTGAAACGGTTAATCTCGCGGTGCTGGATCAGAGTGACCACCAGGCGATTATCATCGACCAGGTGCAGTGTACGCAGCTGATGCGCATGTCGGCGCCGATTGGCGGCAAGCTGCCGATGCACGCCTCCGGGGCGGGTAAAGCCTTCCTGTCACAGCTGAGCGAAGAGCAGGTCACCGGCCTTCTGCACCGTAAAGGCCTGCACGCCTACACCCACGCCACGCTGGTATCGCCGGTGCATCTGAAAGAGGACCTGGCCCAGACGCGCAAGCGCGGCTATTCGTTCGATGATGAAGAGCATGCCCTGGGTCTGCGCTGCGTCGCATCCTGCATTTATGACGAGCACCGCGAGCCGTTTGCGGCGATCTCCATCTCCGGGCCCATCTCGCGGATGACCGACGATCGCGTCACCGAGCTGGGCGCGCTGGTGATTAAAGCCGCGAAAGAGGTGACCCTGGCTTACGGCGGGGTTCGCTAACATGATCGATCTGAAATCCCTTTGGCAGCAGCGCTATCCCGGCGCCTTTTGCTGGTCATTTGGCGATTCCCCCGCGCTGGCCGATGAGCTGGCGGCGCTGGTTATCGCCGGGAAAAAGCGCGGCACCTGCGGGTCTCTTGCCAGCTATCGCCAGGAAGATCCGCCGGTAATCCCTGGCGCCTGGCATATCGTGCTCAACGGGGCGGGCGAGCCGGTCTGCGTCATCCGCACCCTGGTACTCAGAATGATTCGCTTTAATGAGATGACCGCGGAACTTGCCGCGCTGGAGGGTGAAGGCGATTTGAGCCTGCGCTACTGGCAGCAGGCTCACCGGGCGTTCTTCGAGCGTGAAGGGACCTGGTCACCGGAGATGGAGCTGGTTTACGAAGAGTTCGCGCTGATCGAGGTCGCCGATACGCACTCCTCCTGAGCCGCTAACCCGCCTGCTGCATCGCGCCATAGCGCACGCAAAAACGCTGGCGGCGGCGATAGGCATAGACATCCTCCACGTGGCCGTTACGAATGCGCGTCTGCAGCTCCCGCCAGTAATCGGCCCGCAGCAAATCGGCGTGCATCTCCTCAAACAGCGGCCCAATACGCGGGTCCGCGCAGAGCCAGTGGCGGAACTCTTCCGGGAAAACATCCCCCGGCGACACGCTGTACCACGGCTCGCTCGCCAGCTCATCTTCCGGATAGCGCGGCGGCGGGATCTCGCGGAAATTGACCTCCGTCATGTAGCAAATCTCATCGTAATCGTAGAACACCACCCGGCCGTGGCGGGTCACGCCAAAGTTTTTGAACAGCATATCGCCGGGGAATATATTGGCGGCGGCCAGCTGGCGAATGGCATTACCGTACTCCTCGACCGCATCGCGCAGCGCCTGGCCGTCAACCTGCTCCAGCCAGATATTCAGCGGCACCATTCGCCGCTCGATATAGAGATGGCTGATGGCAATCCGATCGCCGAGGTCGCTAATTTTAGCCCCGGCTTCCGACTGCAGCAGCGCCATCAGCTGCGGCGCGATTTGCCGCTTATCCAGCACGAAGTTTTCAAACTCCTGGGTATCGGCCATGCGCCCGACGCGGTCGTGCTCCTTAACCAGCTGATAGCAGGCGCGGACGTGGGCGGCGGTCATCTCCTTTTGCGGCGCAAAGCGGTCCTTGATGATCTTAAATACCCGGTCGAAGCCCGGCAGGGTAAAGACCAGCATCACCATCCCGCGGATGCCCGGCGCCTCGATAAACTGCTCGTCGCTGCGGGCAATGTAGTGCAGATATTCACGGTAGCTTTCCGTTTTTGCGTGCTTCTGGCAGCCAATCGCCATATAGAGCTCGGCGGTGGTTTTCCCCGGCAGGATATCGCGCAGCCACTCAACCAGCGCGCCGGGCAGCGGGGCGTAAACCATAAAATAGGAGCGCGCAAAGCCAAAGACGATGCTCGCTTCAGCATGGGTGGTCAGACAGGCATCAATAAACAGCTCGCCTTCATCGCTGCGATGGACAGGCAGCAAAAAAGGCAGCGTAGCCACCGGCGTAACCAGTTTGCCTACCAGCCAGGCCGCCTTATTGCGATAAAAGAGTTCGTTGGCTATTTGCAGATGGGAGCGGGACAGCATCTCGCTGCCGAGAGCTTCCACCAGGCAGGCCGTGATATAGCCAATATCCCGCGCCTTATTTTGCCACGCCAGCCGCAGGGGGAGATCGGATAACACTTTGCTTAATAACGTTTCCCAGCCGCGCTCGGGGAAAAACGTTTTCGCCAGCGGACGGGGAATTGAGCGGAAGCTGCGCTCCGGCTGCGAACTGAAAATAAAAAGCCGCTCGGGAGTCAGCGAGCGGTGGTCAAACAACCGACAATAGACGGAATTGAAAAAGCTCTCCGCAATTTCGAAGCGAGGGTAATCCGGTAGCAGGTGGGTGTAGTGCTCTTTCACCCGCAGTAAAAAATCGACGTCGGTACTTTTTCCTTCGGTAATACAGCGCAGCTGTTCAACCACCAGGCCGACGTGATGATCGTAGAGGTGGATACGCTGCTTCATCGCCTGCTGAACGGCGTGCCAGTCGGCGTGTTCAAAGCGCTGCTGCGCGCCCGAGGTGACTTCGAGAAAACGGCCATACTGGGCGTCAAAGCCCTGCAAAATAGTCTGTGCAATCAGTAGTTCCAGGCCACGCGTCATACCTTCCCCCTCACCCAGCCCTCTCCCCGGCAGGGAGAGGGGGAAACAATCAGAACTGCTCTTCTTCCGTTGAGCCGGTCAGGGCGGTGACTGATGAAGCGCCGCCCTGAATAATGGTGGTCACCTTATCGAAGTAGCCGGTGCCCACCTCCTGCTGGTGGGAAACGAAGGTGTACCCTTCCGCTGCGGCGGCAAACTCCGGCTGCTGCACCTTCTCAACGTAGTGCTTCATCCCCTCACCCTGCGCATAGGAGCGGGCGAGGTCGAACATGTTGAACCACATGCTGTGAATGCCCGCCAGAGTAATGAACTGATATTTGTAGCCCATATCGGACAACGCCTGCTGGAAGCGAGCGATGGTGGCGTCATCGAGGTTTTTCTTCCAGTTAAACGACGGCGAGCAGTTATAGGCCAGCAGTTTGCCGGGGAAGCGCGCGTGGATAGCGTCGGCAAAGCGCTTAGCCTGTTCGAGATCCGGCTTAGACGTTTCGCACCACACCAGGTCAGCGTACGGCGCATAGGCCAGGCCGCGGCTAATCGCCTGCTCAATGCCGGCGTGGGTGCGGAAAAAGCCTTCACTGGTGCGATCGCCGGTAATAAATTCACGATCGTACGGATCGCAGTCAGAGGTGATCAGATCCGCAGCATCGGCGTCGGTTCGGGCGATGACCAGCGTCGGTACGCCCATGACGTCTGCCGCCAGGCGAGCGGCCACCAGCTTCTGGATAGCTTCCTGCGTCGGAACCAGCACTTTTCCGCCCATATGGCCGCATTTTTTCACTGACGCCAGCTGATCTTCAAAGTGAACCGCCGCTGCACCGGCCTCAATCATCGATTTCATCAGCTCAAACGCATTCAGCACGCCGCCGAAGCCGGCTTCAGCATCCGCCACGATCGGCAGGAAATAGTCGGTATAGCGCGGATCGTCTGATTCAATGCCGGCAGACCACTGGATCTGATCGGCGCGACGGAAGGTATTGTTGATCCGATCCACCACCGCCGGCACCGAGTTGGCCGGGTACAGCGATTGATCCGGATACATGCTGGAAGCCAGGTTTGCATCCGCCGCCACCTGCCAGCCGGAGAGATAAATCGCCTCGATCCCCGCCTTCGCCTGCTGCAGCGCCTGCCCACCGGTCAGCGCGCCAAGGCTGTTGATATAGCCCTTCTTCGAGCCACCGTGCAGCAGTCGCCACATTTTGGCCGCACCAAGCTGCGCCAGGGTACATTCCGGGTTGACCGAGCCGCGTAATTTCACCACTTCTTCTGCGCTATATGGGCGGGTAATGCCTTCCCAACGCGGCTGTGTCCACTCTTTGTTTAATTCTTCGATTTGCTGAGTACGAGTTTTCATGTGCAGATGCTCCATAGGGTCACGAGTGGGTGAATTACGCCAGCAGGCGGTAGCCAGGCAACGTTAAGAAATCAATCAGTTCGTCTGAGGTAGTGATTTGTTCCATCAGCCGCGCGGCATCGTCAAAGCGGCCGCTGCTGTAGCGGTGCTCGCCCAGCTCGTCCTGAATAACCATCAGCTCCTCGCCCAGCCACTGGCGGAACAGCGCTTTGGTCACCGGCGTCCCGTCGCTTAGCGTCTTTTGATGATGGATCCATTGCCAGATAGAGGTGCGCGAGATTTCGGCCGTGGCCGCATCTTCCATCAGGCCATAAATCGGTACGCAACCGTTGCCGGAGATCCAGGCTTCGATGTACTGCACCGCCACGCGAATGTTGGCGCGCATCCCGGCTTCGGTGCGCTCGCCGTCGCAGGGCTCCAGCAGCTGCTCGGCGGTAATCGGCGCATCCTGTTCCCGGCTGACGCCCAGCTGATTGGTCCGTTCGCCCAGCACGCGATTGAAAACCTCCATCGCCGTATCCGCGAGGCCCGGGTGGGCAATCCAGGTGCCGTCATGGCCGTTTTTGGCTTCCAGCTCTTTATCGGCGGTGACTTTGCCGAGCACCTGGCGGTTCCGTTCGGCGTCCTTGCTGGGGATAAAGGCCGCCATGCCGCCCATCGCAAACGCGCCGCGCTTGTGACAGGTCTTTATCAGCAGGCGTGAATAGGCGTTGAGGAACGATTTGTCCATCGTCACCACCTGGCGGTCGGGTAAAACACGGTCAGCATGGTTTTTTAAGGTTTTGATGTAGCTGAAAATGTAGTCCCAACGCCCGCAGTTCAGGCCAACGATATGGTCCCGCAGCGCATGGAGAATTTCATCCATCTGGAACACGGCCGGTAGCGTTTCAATCAGCAGCGTCGCCTTGATGGTGCCGCGCGGCAGTTCAAACCGATCTTCGGTGTAGCTGAAAACTTCGCTCCACCAGGCCGCTTCCTGCCAGGCCTGCGTCTTCGGCAGATAGAAATAGGGGCCGCTTCCTTTCGCCAGCAGAGCCCGGTGGTTATGGAAGAAATAGAGCGCGAAATCAAACAGGCTGCCGGGAATCGACTCCCCGCGCCAGGTGACGTGCTTTTCCGGCAGATGCAGGCCGCGCACCCGGCAAACCAGCACCGCAGGATCGGGCTTCAGCTGGTAGATTTTCCCCGCTTCGTTGGTATAGCTGATGGTGCCGTTGACCGCATCGCGCAGGTTAATCTGACCGTCGATAACTTTGTTCCAGTCAGGCGCCAGCGAATCCTCAAAGTCAGCCATAAATACTTTCACGTTGGCATTCAGGGCGTTAATCACCATCTTGCGTTCAACGGGGCCGGTGATCTCCACCCGGCGATCCTGTAAATCAGCCGGAATACCGCGAATCGTCCAGTCACCGTTACGAATGGAATCCGTTTCCGAAATAAAATCTGGCAGCTTTCCGTCGTCTATGTCCTGCTGCTGCTGGATACGTGCCGCCAGCAGCCTATTGCGCTCAGGCGTAAAGCGGCTCACCAGTTCCGCCAGGAACTCCACCGCCTCGGGCGTTAAGACCTGCTTTTCCTGCTCGCCATAAGGCTGGCCGAAGGCCAGTTCGTCAGTGATTGTCGCCTGTTGCGTCATTGTGCAGCTCCTCTTGGTTGATCCAGTTGGCGCGAGTGAAAGATCGTTGTCTGGTTTTCGCTCAACACAATTAAGACTACGCATTATTTTTCCAAAATCAAAAACAATTTCCATTTTAATTTTAATATCAATTCAACATATTGATAACATTAAAATTAAAGTTTATTCCGCGTATGAATTGAATTTCGGAAACAAAAAAGGCACCCGAAGGTGCCAGAGGCAAAATGCTGAAACGCTTTAGGATCGCGTTGGCTGGAGGATTAATCCAGAGTCGGATTCATATTCCGCAGATCGTATGGCGTGATTTGGTAGACATAGTAGTTCAGCCAGTTGGCAAACAGCAGGTTTCCGTGACTTCTCCAGCTGGCCCGCGGTTTGTTTTGCGGGTCATCATGCGGGAAATAATTGGTCGGAACTTCCGGGCTGAGTCCCGCTTCCACATCGCGGAAAAACTCGCCCGCCAGGGTACCGGCATCGTATTCCGGATGCCCGGTGACGAAGGCAATGCGCTTATCTTTGCTGGCAAACAGATAGGCATCGCCCTCTTCGGTTTCTGCCAGGATCTCTAAATCGGTATAGTCGCGGATCAATGCGGCCGGAAAATCGGCATAGCGCGAGTGTGGCGCGAGGAAGGTATCGTCGAAACCGCGGGTCAGTAGCGCATGCGGGTGCAAAATATGGTGTTCAAATACGCCGGAGATTTTTTCAGTGCGGGTTTGCTTGGGGATGCCATAAAGGATATTGAGCGCGGCCTGTACGGCCCAACAGACAAAAAGCGTCGAGGTCACATGATCCTTTGCCCACTCCAGCACCTGCTTAATCTGCGGCCAGTAGGCCACATCGTTGAATTCAACCAGCCCCAGCGGTGCGCCGGTGACGATCAGGCCATCAAAGTTCTGGTCGCAGATGTCCTCAAAGTTGCAGTAGAAGTTGTTCAGATGCTCGGTTGGCGTGTTGCGGGATTCACGCGCGTCGATACGCAACAGCTGGATATCAAGCTGGAGCGGAGAATTTGATAGCAGCCGCAGGAACTGATTTTCAGTCTCGATTTTCTTCGGCATCAGGTTGAGGATAAGCACCTTCAGCGGACGAATTTCCTGGGTCGTTGCGCGCGTTGTCGTCATCACAAAGACGTTCTCACTACGCAAGAAATTGACGGCCGGTAGCTCGTCCTGCACCCGAATAGGCATAACTTTATTACCTCATAGCATACGTATAAACGTTTAGACATCCAGACAGCTAACAATAACCAGGAATAAATAAAATGTCGAGTCTGCACGTAGAAGGTGAAAAAGTTTCAACCCCATTCGGTTTAACGTGGCGAGACGTTGTGAGGTTGACGGCCCGAGCCGTGTCTATCCGTTACTGCTTAGCAAAGAATAAAAAAGATAAAAAGGCCATCCCCGCCAGGAGGATGTGAGCAATTCGCGATCCGTATCAAATATTTTAATTAATCTCGCCAGCCGCTGGTGATGTGTAAACCGTTTGACAGCCTTCCCGAAAGACCATTGCTACATTGCGGCAATCCATCAGGTCTTACAGCCACAGGAAGCAAGCATGAAAATCACCAAACTGACGACATTTATTATGCACGTGCCGGTAACCAAAAATATCATCGGCGATTCTACACACAGCATTACACATTGGGGCATGCCCGGCGTCATGATTGAGACGGACAACGGGCTGGTCGGTTACGGTTATACGGGTACCCATGCTGATATCGCTACCGACAGATTGCTCACCACCATTATCAGCGATGTTTTCGGTCCGATGCTACTCGGGGAAGATGCCAATGAAGTTCGTTACCTGCACCGTAAATTATCCCGCAGTTCAACCAATATCTGGGTAGGACGCGGAGGATTGATGCAGATGGCGCTCTCTGCCATTGATATTGCGCTGTGGGATCTGAAAGCCAAGATGGTTGAACAGCCGCTGTGGAAAATTTTTGGCGGCTCACAGCACACTCGCATTTCCGCCTATAACACCGATTGTGGCTGGTTAGTCAGGGAGACCGCCGAGTTGGTCGATGACTGTAAGAAGATGATTTTTGAAGAGGGCTTTAATGCCATCAAAATGAAAATCGGCAAGCCAGACCCGCGAGAAGACCTCAGGCGGATTGAAGCCGTCAGAAAAGCGATCGGCGATGACGTCAATCTGATGGTGGATGCGAACGCCAAATGGGATATCAGCACTGCCAAACAGTATGGTTCACGGCTGGCTGATTTTGACATTACCTGGTTTGAAGAGCCGATGTGGCATGACGATGTATCCAGTCACCGCGCGCTGGCCAAGCATATCAGCACACCTCTCGCCCTGGGAGAACTACTATATCATTTTGATTCTTTTAAAGAGTTTGTACTCGCTGGGGCGGTCGATTACCTACAACCAGACGCCACGCGCTGCGGTGGACTGACGGCAGTCTGGGAAATTGCCGACCTCGGGCAGGCATTTAACCTGCCGGTAACACCGCATCACGGTGACATGATGCAGGCTCAGTTGCATCTGGTCATCGCGCACCCGGCCTGCTCGCTGCTGGAATTCATCCCCTGGACGTTGGAGTGTTTCGTCGATCCGGTAGAAGTGAAAGAGGGGTTCTATTCTCTCCCCACGGCGCCAGGCGCAGGCACCACGCTGCGGCGGGAAGCCCTTGAGCGTTTCAGCGTCAGATAACCCTCACAGGTACATCGTCTGGACGACAAAAAATAATGACAAATACCAAGAGGTGAACTATGCCCGCCCCTACCGATCTTGATTTATCACAGGCAATACGTAAATCCATACGACGGATCATCCCGATGGTCACGCTGATGTTTATTCTGGCCTATCTGGATCGTTCAAATATCGGCTTTGCAAAACAAGAATTCCAGCTGGACACAGGGCTAAGCGATGCAGCCTACGCCTTTGGCGCCGGCATCTTTTTTATCGGTTATGCCATTTTTGAAGTCCCAAGTAATATTCTGCTTTACCGCATTGGCGCCCGGGTCTGGCTGGCGAGGATCATGATCACCTGGGGTCTGGTCTCTGCGGCAATGATGTTTGCACATACCGAAACGATGTTTATCTTCTTACGTTTTCTGCTGGGGGTGAGTGAAGCAGGGTTCTTTCCCGGCGTCATTCTCTATCTGACTTTCTGGTTCCCGCAACATATCCGCGCACGTGTTACCGGCTATTTTCTGTTTGGCGCACCGCTGGCCTTTATCATCGGCGGCCCGCTTTCCGGCTCGCTGCTTTCTCTGGAAGGTACGACGCTGGCATTCGGCCTGCATGGCTGGCAGTTGATGTTCGTCGTCGAAGGTTTGTTGGCCTCAGCCGTCGGGATTTGGGTCTTTTTCTATCTGGACGATCGTCCTGACGACGCCAGGTGGTTAACGCAGCAAGAGAAAGCGGCGCTAAGCCAGACGCTTAATCATGAAGAGCAGATGAAACTGGCCCATGGTCCAAAAGGCGTGTGGCAGGCCCTACTGGATGTACGCGTGCTCTACCTATGCCTGATTTGGTTCACCGTCCAGGTTTGCGGTTACGGGATCTATTTCTTCCTGCCAACCCAGATCGCCACTCTGATGGGCACGAAAGTCGGTCTGCTGGTTGGCTTTGTCACCGCTATCCCACCGTTGTGTGCCGCCATTGCGGTATATTACGTGCCACGGATCGCCGAAAAACTGCAGGAACGCCGCTACGTTGCAGCTGTCACTTTCATGTGCGGAGCCGTGGGCATCGCGTTATCTGGCTTCGCTGCGAGTATACCGCTCATCGCGATTGTCGCCCTATGCGTTGCGGCTGCGGGACACCTTGCCATGCAGCCACTTTACTGGACATTTCCCTCATCGTACCTGGGCGGAGCAGCCGCAGCTTCGGGGATCGCTCTCATTAATTCAATGGGCAATTTAGGAGGCTTCGTCGCCCCAAATCTACGCGTCTGGGCAGAGCATTCCTTCAACTCACCGCAGGCAGGGCTCTATTTCCTCGCGCTGGTCACGGCATCAGGTAGCCTGATGATTCTGGCATTGCGACGGTTTGGGATTGATAAAGCGCAGACGATACCCTCCCCGGCACACGCCATGAAATCCGGTGAGGCGACATATCTCCGGCACTCTGATTAATCGGAAATGATACAGTGCTGCGACAATAATCAACATCAGGACAGCAACAACGATGGTTAAGATATTGGCCGTAGCACAGGAGTCACATGAATGGAATCTTCAGCAGGATGAGATCCAGGCGATCCTGCTGACCAGTAGCTGGTTCCGGGCGCTACCTGATTATCTTAGTGGGCAGATGTTGTCCCGTGCCAGCTTTTATCAGTATGAAAACGGTGAAGTGATCCACTATCGCGGAGATGAATCACAGGCGCTGTATGCGGTCATTACCGGATCCGTCAAAGTCAGCTCCGTCTCAGCCGATGGCAAAGAGTGTATTTTTCGCTATCTTTCGCCCGGCAACTGGTTTGGTGAAATCGGTATGATCGACAAATCAGTCCGTACCCACGATGCCAGAGCTCTTGGCAAAACAATACTGCTGACGCTGAAGCCGCGCGACGTGGAGTCGCTTTTGCAGCACTATCCCATCCTCCACCATTTTCTGGCACTACTGCTGTGTAAAGTGGTGCGCAACGCCTTCACGATGCTCCATGACAGCGCGCTTTTATCCGTCTCAGCCCGTCTGGCGAAACGTCTGGTGAGCTTGTCGGAAGGCTATGGCGAATGGCATGAGAAAGGCGTATTAATCAACCTTTACTTAACCCAGGACGACCTGGCAACCATTATCAATACCACCCGTCAGACGATTAATAAGCGTCTGGTTGCATGGGAAAAGTTGGGATGGATCGAGGCAAAATACGGCAAGATTTTAATCGTGAATATGAGCGCGCTCAGGCAACTCTATATCGATGAAGATGAATAGCCCAAAACGCAAAAAGCCCATCCTCGCGGATGGGCTTCTTACTGG